>NZ_QRVG01000020.1:35597-39892 GCF_003459245.1 Collinsella sp. AF23-2 | reverse complement strand
CGGAGAGCATTTCCCAGTTGACAAAACTATAGGAACACCCCTCCGTCTCGAGCACGCGGTTCTCGTCGAACCCGGCGCGCGCGAAGTGCCCGTCGATGTTGCATGTGACCACGAAGGTGTCGGCGTGCTCCGTAAGACGCCGCAGCCCGTTCATGAGCGAGCCGGGCTCATATTCGAGATACTCCTTTTGATGGAACCGCTCGGCCCATCGGCGTCGCACGCTGGCATCCGGGGAAGCGAGCCCCTGCAGTATGCAGCCGATGCCGTCTGCCTGGGCGAGGTCCCCGTACGCCTCTTGGAAATGAGCATCGGCGCAGAAAAGGTTGAGCCCCTCCGCCATGTCGAGTCCGTTGCTAGCGCCGATGATGACAAGATCCGCTTCGGCTAGCGCCCTGCCTATGCGAACTGCTTTCGCCGTCTCCATGCGCTACCTCCCCAGCGTCTTGCGCACGTCGGCAAGCACGTCGGCGATGTCGGCGCGAACGGCGAGCCCCCGATCCTCGATCGCGCGGGGGAGAAACTGCGTCTTGTTGTTTACGGCGATGTAGCTGGCCTGCGGTAACTGCGCCGTGAGGGCCCAGAACGGCTCCTGGATAAACGCGGGCGTCATGCGGCCCACACCCAGCTCGAGGAAGAGGATCCTCTGCCGTGCGTGCGCGTCGAGCCATTCGGACACCTTGCGGTACTGCTCCTCGTAGAGTTCGCCCTGCAGGAAGTTGCCGTAGCCGCGAACCCAGGGGAACGCCTCTGCCCCGCAGTGCGGGCAGCGCGGCACGAGCTCTGTCGGAACCTCAAGGCCGTCTCCCATGGCCTCTACCATGTTGGAGACCGGCTCGACCGCATCCCACACCGCGTCGGTGCAACAGCGGGAGCACTGAAAGAAGCGGTGGTCGCCTTGGATCTCTGCCACTTTCTCCCAGGGATAGAGCTTCACAAACTGCGTGTCCTGGTTGGTGGTGAGCACGAAGAAATCCTTCTCGGCGAGAATGGCGTCGAGGTCCCTGTAGGGCTTGCGCAGCGGGGCGTTGAGCGTGGTGTCGAGGAAGGTGGCGAGGTATCCCCAGCGCGCCTCGGCGGTGGGCCAGCGGTAGAACGACCCCTCGAAAGCGCCCTTGAAACCGTAGCGCTCGGCGAATTTGCCGAAATGCTTGCGATAGGTCGCGTTGTCCTCGTAGTAGAAGTCGCCGCCGCCCGCCGCGGAGAGCCCGGAGGCCCCGCCCACCAGCACGCAATCGGCTTCTTCGATCATACGGGCGAAGTCCTCGATTTGCTGGTCGTAGGGCTCGGGCTCGCGGTCACTCAGCTCATAGGGCGTGCTGCCGCTGCGGTAGGCGGCATGAAGGGAAAACGATCGGTTGGTGAGCTCGATAACGAGCTGCTCGTACAGGGTCACTGGATACCTTCTTTCAGCTATTATAAACAGGTGTCTATAAAAAGTATCCATGTCGATTTGCTTAAGAGCAATGAACAGCTTCGGCCTGCTGTCGATAAACGAGCGTTTGCCGGGCATTGTCGAGCGTTGCAATTGGAGGGGTAATGGAAGCGGGGAAGATCGATCGTCGCCGACGCTATACACTCTCGGTCATACGGGAGGCGTTCTTCGCGCTGCTGGCCGAGGTCGGCTTCGCGAAGATGACGGTAGCGGATATTTGCCGCCGCGCCGATATCAACCGTGGCACGTTCTATCTGCACTACGAGGACAAGTTCGCCCTGCTCGACGCGCTTATCGACGAGGCCTTGGCGGCGGTGCCGCCGCTCGAGGGAACGGAGGCGGGTGCCCTCTGCCAGCGTCCGCCGGCAAACGATGACTATTATCTGCTCTACTCGGATGACGACGCGTACGCCCGGGTGGCACAGCGCGTCGTCGAGCGCGGCGCCGAGCAGATGGTTCCCTCGATCATGGAGGAGACTGGGCTTTCGCGCGAGGACGCCTATCTGCTCTTCGTCCACAACGTCCAGGGAAATCTCGCGGTCAACCGCCTGCTCGGTTGGAGGCGAGGGCCCGAGTTTGCTCACGCTCAGGAGCTGCTCAGCGCCTATTCCGAAGGGGGCATGCGGGCGGTATCGGCTCGTCACGATCCTCGTAGCTCGTCTTGACCGCATGTCATTTCAGGTAGGTGGCGTTGCTATGGGCCCTCTTTGATTTTCGACGTTGTATAAGGCAATCGCAATCGTCTTGAGCTTCTTTAGGGAACTTGAACAAGAGATATGGCCTGCTGGCGATTGATTAACACCATTCGTTTTGGTTACAAGAAAGCATGCTGCGCGCCTGCAGCATGAGGGAGAGGGAATCCTATGAATATCGTTGTATTGAGCGGCAGCCCGCGCAAGGGCGCCAATACCGACACCATGGTCGAGGCGTTTGCCGAGACCGCGCGTGAGGGCGGTAATACGGTTGAGGTCGTTCGCGTTGCCAGCAAGAAGATCGCCGGCTGCTTGGGATGCCAGTACTGCTTCGCCCATGGGGGCGTCTGCGTGCAGAAGGATGACATGGCCAACGTGATCGAGTCGCTGAAAGATGCAGATATGGTCGTCTTTGCTTCGCCTATCTACTGGTTCGATATCGCCGCGCAGGAAAAGGCCGCCATCGACCGTCTGTACGCTTTCGGTGCCACGGGATTCCCGTTCACCAAGACGGCCCTTCTGCTCGATAGCCACAGCCAGGGCGTCTATGACGCGGCGATCGCCATGTACAAATCAACCTGCGCTTACTGCAAGTGGGCAGACCAGGGCATTGTCACCATCAGCGGTATGACCGAGCGCGACAGCATGGCCTCTTCGTCCAAGCTGGAAGAGGTGCGAGAGCTCGCTCGCAAGCTCGCCTAAGGACAAGAAGAACGCATGGCAATCAGCGTTGGTGGAAATGCTTGCTATCCTTACCAAGAGATAGGGGCGCATTCCCTCAAGCGCCGTATAGAACAATTTTTAAACGCAGAAAAATAACTGAAAACAAATTAATCCGCGTTAAAATATTGTCAAACAGAAGTTCACGAGGGAAGGTTGCGTATGCGTCGCAAGGCAGACGAGCTACTTAGGGAATGGCGAGACAGAGCTGATAGAAAACCTTTGCTGGTCAAAGGCGTGCGCCAGTGTGGCAAGACCTATTTGCTCAGAACGTACGCCCAGGATCTTTTCGAATCGGTTGTCTACGTTAATCTTGAGAACGACCGGTCGGCGCGAGCGGATTTTTCGGGCGGTCTTGACCCTCATTCGATTGTGCGCGCGATCGAGGCTCGTACGGGACAGCGTATCGTGCCTGGCAAAACCTTACTGTTCATTGACGAGATCCAGGCATGCGAGGAAGCGCTCACTTCCCTTAAATACTTTTGCGAAGATGCTCCCGAGTATTACGTTGCGGCTGCTGGGTCGCTTCTTGGGGTTGCCATTAACCATCAGTCGTATTCGTTCCCCGTCGGAAAGATCGACTTGATCGAGATGACTCCACTCGATTTCGAGGAGTTTCTCTGGGCAATGGGGCACGATCAGCTGGTCGACGAGATACGCTCGTCATTCGAGTTAATGGGTCCTCTTGCGCCAAGCCTTCATGAAAAGGCGCTTAGGCTCTATCGACAGTATCTTGTTGTTGGCGGAATGCCCGAGGCGGTCCAAACGTATATCGATGATCAGTCAATCATTGATGTGGCCGAAAAGCATCGGATTATTCTCGACGGATACTCCGCCGACACCAATAAATATGCTGATGAACGCTTGAGCGCAAAGACGCGTGCGTGCTTCGATTCCATTCCACGGCAGCTTGCCAAAGAGAATCGCAAATTTCAGTACAAGGTAGTGCGAGCGGGGGGCAATGCGTCTCTCTTTGGAGATGCTCTCGACTGGCTTGTATTGTCGGGTACGGTGGCGCGCTGCAGCCTAGTCGGGCAGATCGAAAGCCCTTTAGAGGCCTTCGTTAACCCTTCTGCTTTTAAAATCTATCAGGCGGATACAGGGCTGCTCGTCTCCAAGGCCGGTGCTCAACGCGCCGATATTCTTGCCGGCATCGGCGGCACATTCATGGGTGCACTTACCGAAAACTACGTTGCCCAACAGCTTTCAGCCATGGGCTATCCGCTGCATTATTGGGCGCGAGATAATCGTGCGGAAATCGACTTTGTAGTAGAGAAGCAGGGATGCTTGTCTGCGATTGAAGTCAAGGCGGGAGAGAACACAAGATCTCGAAGCCTGTCCTCACTTAAAAAGACCCATCCGGGCGTACGCCCTATCAGGCTATCGACTAAGCCCTTTGGAATGAATGATGGGCTTATGTCTGTTCCACTTTATGCGGCATTTTGTCTATA
>NZ_QRVG01000020.1:0-35587 GCF_003459245.1 Collinsella sp. AF23-2 | reverse complement strand
GGATGATGCTGGTGTAATGCATGGGGCTCGGGGCGCAGCGTTACTGCGCCCCGAGCCCCGCTGCTTTGTAAAACCATGACGGTTTAGTCACCGTTGTTTTAGTCAAACAAACTCGGCATGTCGTTTTCCTTCATGAGGGCACCGGCGGAGGGCAGGCTCTGCGCGGTGAACTTCTCGGCCGAGACACCGGCGCCAAGAATCTCCTCGGTTGTGCCGACGGTGGTGACCGAGCGGCCCTTCTTGGCCGTAAAGGCCTGGACGCCCTGCGTGTTGGTGGTCGTCTTGGTCTTGAGCAGCGACGTGTTGAAGTTCATCAGGCGATAGTCGCTCGAGACCAGCGCGATGTCGCGGTCCTCCTTGAGCACCTGGGCATACAGCAGCTTGCTGCCACCGTAGATGGCGTTCTTGAGGCGCTTGCGGTTGGTTTTGGTGACGTATCCAGAAAGCGCGACGCGCACCACACGGCCGTTCTCAAAGACGAACAACACGTCGGCCTTGTAGTCCTCGGGGTCGATGACCCAGATGACACTCTCGTCGGGTTCCATCTCAAGATCGGTCGGCAGGTACGAGCCCAGCTGGGCCGACTTGGTGTCCTCAAACGCCGCAACCTTGCACTTGTACACCTGGCTCTTGTTGGTAAAGACCAGCAATTCGTGGGTGTTGGAGGACGGAAACTCGATAAAGGGTTTGTCGCCGTCCTTGTACTTGAGCGTGGTCGCCTTCTTGAGCACGCGGTCTGTCATCTTCTTAAGGTAGCCATCGCGCGAGAGCATGATGGTGACCGGGTACTCCTCGACCTCGGGCTCCAAGCTTACTTCGATAACCTCATGGGGCTCGATCCTGCCCGTGCGGCGCGGCATCACGTACTTCTTGTTGACTGCGGCCAGCTCGTCGCTGATGACCTTCTTGATGTTCTCCTCGCTGGAGAGAATCTCCTCAAGCTCGGCAATCTCACCCTCTAGCTTGGCGATGTCCTTGGTGCGGTTGAGGATGTACTCCTCGTTGATGTTGCGGAGTTTAAGCTCGGCAACAAACTCGGCCTGGGTCTCGTCGATGTCGAAACCCTTCATAAGGTTGGGCACGACCTCGGCTTCGAGCTTGGTGCCGCGGATGATGGCGATGGCCTTGTCGATGTCGAGCAAGATCGCCTCGAGGCCGTGCAGCAGGTGCAGGCGCTCGGACTTTTTGCCCAGGTCAAAGTTAATGCGGCGACGCGTGGACTCAATACGCCACTTGACCCACTCGTGCAGAATCTGGCGCACGCCCATAACGCGGGGATAGCCGTCGACCAGCACGTTAAAGTTGCACGAGAACGAATCCTGCAGCGTGGTCGAGCGATAGAGCTTGGCCATGAGCTTGTCGGGGTCAACACCGCGCTTAAGGTCGATGGCGATGCGCAGACCCGACAGGTCGGTCTCGTCACGGATGTCAGCGATCTCCTTGACCTTGCCCTCTTTGGAGAGCTTGACGATGCGCTCGATGATGACATCGGTCTTGGTGGTGTAGGGGATCTCGTAGACCTCGATGATGCGCTCTTCAGGAATCCAACGCCAGCGGGAGCGAATCTGGAAGCTGCCAAGGCCGGTCTCGATGATCTTCTCCATCTCCTCGCGGCGGTAGATAATCTCGCCGCCGGTCGAGAAGTCGGGCATGGGCATGTACTCGAGCAGGTCGCAGTCGGGATCCTGCAGGTAGTGCATCGTGGCGGTACAGACCTCGTTGAGGTTGAAACCGCAGATGTCGGACGCCATGGCGACGCCGATGCCCTTGTTGGCCGAGACGAGGATATTGGGGAACGTGGTGGGCAGCAGGCGCGGCTCCTTCATGGCACCGTCGTAGCTGTCGACGAAGTCGACCGGGTCCTTATCGATGTCCTTGAAGATCTCGGCGCTGATGGGGGAGAGCTTGGCCTCGGTATAACGCGAGGCGGCGTAGCTCAGATCGCCCGAATAGTACTTGCCAAAGTTGCCCTTCGACTCCACGAAGGGGGCAAGCAGTGCTTCGTTGCCCGTCGCCAGGCGCACCATCGTCTCGTAGATCGCGGCATCGCCGTGCGGGTTGAGCTTCATGGTCTGGCCCACGATGTTGGCGCTCTTCTGGCGCTCGCCCTTGAGCAGACCCATCTTGTACATGGTGTAGAGCAGCTTGCGGTGCGAGGGCTTAAAGCCGTCGATCTCGGGGAACGCACGCGAGACGTTGACGCTCATGGCGTAGGGCATGTAGTTGACCTCGAGCGTCTGCGTGATCGGCTGGTCGGTGACCTCGGAGTGCAGGCCGATGACGTTTTCGGCGTTGACCTGCTTTTTCTTTGGCTGGTTCTTCGTCTTCTTCTTTGCCACGATTTCCTCTTGAACTTCTTATGGGCCGTCGTTATCGATTTGCTGCTATTGCAGGTCCAGCTGGTCCAGATATTCCTTGCCGTGCTCGGAGATATGGCGCTTGCGGCCCGCTTCGTCGTTGCCCAGCAACAGGTTAAACATGGTCTCCATCTTGGTGACGTCCTCGGGCTCCACCTTAATCAGGCGACGCGTCTCGGGGTTCATGGTGGTGAGCCACATCATGTCCGGGTCGTTCTCGCCAAGACCCTTGGAGCGGTTGATGGAACACTTCTGGTCGCCGATCTCCTTGAGGATGCCGTTCTTTTCGAGCTCGGTGTAGGCAAAGTAGGTCTTCTCTTTGCAGTTGATCTCGTAGAGCGGAGACTCGGCGATATACACGTAGCCCTCGTCGATGAGCGTGGGCACCAGGCGGTAGAGCATGGTGAGCACGAGCGTGCGAATGTGGTAACCGTCGACGTCGGCGTCCGTACAGATGATGACCTTGTTCCAGTTGAGGTTGTCCAGGTCGAAGGCGCCAAGGTTCTTGATGCGCTTATCTTTGATTTCCACGCCGCAGCCCAGCACGCGCATGAGGTCCATGATGATGTCGGACTTAAAGATGCGCGGATAGTCCTCCTTTAGGCAGTTGAGGATCTTGCCGCGGACGGGCATAACGCCTTGGAACTCGGCATCGCGCGAGGTGCGAATGGCGCCCGCTGCCGAGTCGCCCTCTACGATGTAGATCTCGCGACGGCTCTTGTCCTTGGAGCGGCAGTCGATGAACTTCTGCACGCGGTTGGCCATGTCGGTCTTCTGCTGCAAGTTGGTCTTGATGCTCTGACGCGTCTTCTCGGCATTCTCGCGCGAGCGCTTGTTGATGAGCACCTGCTCCATGATCTTGTTGGCGGCGTCCTTGTTCTCGATCAAGTAGGTCGAGAGACGCTCCTTAAAGAATGCCGTCATAGCCTGCTGGATAAAGCGGTTATTGATGGCCTTTTTGGTCTGGTTCTCGTAGGACGTCTGGGTGGAGAAGCAGTTGGTCACCAGCACCAGGCAGTCCTGGACGTCCTGCCACTTAATGCCGCTCTCGTTTTTGTTGTATTTGCCCTGTTGCTTAATGTAGGCATCGATGGCGCTGGTCAAAGCGCTGCGGGCGGCCTTTTCGGGCGAACCGCCGTTCTCGAGCCACGATGAGTTGTGGTAGTACTCCTGCATCATGAAGGTGCGCGAGAAGCACATGCATGCGGTGATCTTTACATTGTAGTCGGGCAGGTCCTCGCGATCGCGACCGCGACGGTCGGCCTCGATAAAGAAGGGCTCGGTAAGGTAGTCGGTACCGACCTTCTCGAGCACGTAGTCCTCGATGCCCTTGGGGTAGCAAAAGTCCTCTTCGGAAAACTCGCCATCGTCGCCCTCAATGCGCAGGCGGAAGGTCACGTTGGCGTTGACCACGGCCTGACGGCGCATGGTCTCGCGATACCAATCGTGGGGAATACTAATCGAGGTAAAGACCTCAAGATCGGGGCGCCACTTGATAGTGGTGCCGGTGCGGTCCTCGTCGCTGGGCTCAATTTCGAGTGCCTTCTTCTTGGCGCCGACAACCTTGCCCTTCTTAAAGTGTAAGGAGTACTTGTTGCCGTCACGCCAGACGGTGACGTCCATGTACTCGGAAGCGTACTGAGTCGCGCAGGAGCCCAGGCCGTTGGTGCCGAGCGAGAAGTCGTAGTCGCCGCCTTGGTTGTTGTTATACTTGCCGCCGGCGTAGAGTTCGCAAAAGACGAGCTCCCAGTTAAAGCGCTTCTCGGAAGGGTTCCAGTCGAGCGGGCAGCCGCGGCCATTGTCCTCTACCTGAATGGAGCCATCGCGAAAGGCGGTAAGGGTGATGAGCTTGCCGTAGCCCTGGCGCGCCTCGTCAACGGCGTTGGACAGGATCTCGAAGGCGGCATGCGCGCAGCCGTCGAGTCCGTCCGAGCCAAAGATGACGGCGGGACGCAGGCGTACGCGCTCCTCGTCCTTGAGCTGGCGGATACTGTCGTTACCATAGTTTGCGGTGTTTTTTGCCATACTCGCTCTCTCGGTGCTCCCTTGCTGCGTTTAAGTCATATAGATAGTCAAGGTAGCATAGCCCAGCCCACAGACGATTCCAACCAACACGAAATCCATCGAACAATCGTTCGGATTAACAGGGATAGTGTTTAGTGGTAGCGCGGCATTGTTAAACAAATTTGGATACCGATGAATTTTATTTAATAGGGATCTAGTTTTACTAAACAAAATCGAACGATGCTGATCGCACGAGCGGGCACATCGATCGACTATCAATCACGTTTACTCGGAGAAACCCGAGTCGGTTTTGTCCGAGTAAGTTTGAATGGCGAATTGAAATTGGTATGTCTGCATGGCGATGACAGACATGGTTTTCATAATGACATATATAGTTGACATCTTCTGATGGATGCAATATATTTCTGTCATGCTGCAACGAATATCTGTCCATTACTACGAAAGGAACTCCATGCCGGGCAAAAAAAACCTACGCATGAAGGCGGCGCGCGCGGCGGTTGGCCTTTCGCAAGCTGACTTGGCCGAGGCCGTGGGCGTTACGCGCCAGACCATCGGCCTGATCGAGGCGGGCGGCTACAACCCCACGCTCAATTTGTGCGTGGCAATCTGTAAAGCGCTACGCGTTACGTTGAACGACTTGTTTTGGGAAGATGAAAACGACGTCGACCCTGACGCTCTTTAGGAGTTCGCTATGAAATTTGAAGATTTAAAACTCGTGCAAAAGTGGCGTGAATATGCCGGCCCAAAGGATGAGCGCCTGGAGGCTGAGAGCGCGAAGATCTACAAGATTGGTTTCGTGCTACTTTCGTTTGGCATGTTGATGATCTTTTTCTACCAGTTTATAGCTCGACAGGTTGCGTGGGTTCACAGCGACGCCAGTGAAATGCCGCATGGCTTTGCAACGCCGTTCGAGGCAGCCATGTATTTGTGGCTCGTTCTCGTAATGTTGATTTGCGCAGGACTGCAAACGCGGAAGGGCTATGTCGATACCAATCGTTTTGGGCAAACCGAGCATCTTCCTGCTGGATATTTCCTGCTTGTCAGCGGTCTTAGCGGCGCCGCGTTCGCGCTTGTTATTGCCGCAATGCGCTGTATTGCTGAGGCGCAGATCGTACCACTCGAAAGCGTCTTTTGGTTGGCGAACCTGGCCACGGGCGTGTTCTGCGGTGCGACGATTTTCGCGGCCACGTTTGCTGGCCTGTGCGCAACGTTTTTCACGGCGAAAAGACGCCGTGCCAAGCTCGAGGCAGAACTCGACTCCTCTGACGACATCTAATGCGTAATGGGCTGGCTCTGGGTATCCAGAACCAGCCCATTTGATGTTCGATGAGCCGAGCCGGCGTCTCTCACAAAAGTAACTAGGAGCTAGCGAGGCTTATCAGAATTGACCTCATCGGCGGTGTCGTTTTCGAGCGCCGTGCGGCGGGCGCTGTAGGCGACGAGGCCGGCTCCGGCTGCGGCGAGTGCTGCTGCGGCTGCCGTCAGGGGGATGTTGCTGTCACCCGTTCCAGCAAGCGCGCCTGCTTTTCCAGAACGCTTGCTGTTACCGCGGTCCTTGCCGCTGCCAGAGCCGCTGCCGCCACCGGAGCTGCCTCCCGTGCCGGAACCGCCGCCGCTCGAGCCGCCATCGCCGTCCACGGTCATCGGTGCGTCGTGGAGTCCCGTCGTATTCGCGTTGCCGCTTACGCCCACCAGCACCTCTGCACGCTCGCATGCCGCGTCGGGAATGTGGAGCTCGTGCAGCACAGCGCCCAGCGCGGAGTTTGCGCCCGGTCGAATTTCTTCGAGCGTTACGGGATCGAGCGCCACCAGATTACGCGCCTTCGCATACAGCGTTACGCGTTTGCCCACTTCGTCGTTCCAACTCTCGGGGATGGCGAAGCTCATACGGAACTGTGCCGTGCAACCCGGTGCCAGCACGGCGTTGCCGTTGTCGGCTACCAGCGGGTGCGTTGCAAAACGTGCGCCCAGCGTCTCGAGCGCGTACTTTACGTGTGCCATGTCGTTGGCCGAAGCGTCTTCGGCAAGCTCTGGATCGTAGATCGAAGCCATGCGTGCGTTCGCTCCGAATCCGATGGATGCGCTGGAGAACGGCTGGCTGGAGCCCTCTCGGTACAGATCGATTGTGCCGGCAGTCAGCAAAGTGTTGCCGTCGTTTCGCACCGTGACCATGAAGGATTCGCCTGCTGCTCCGGGCACCACCGCGCCCGAGGTAGCGACCGCGCCCGTCGGAGTGGCACACGCCACCAGAGGCACTTCGATGCCGTGCAGCTCTGCCTCGCTCTTCTCCGCGCTCACAATGTGCGTGGCGAGCGCGGAGAGCATGCCTCCCGACGTCAAAAATGTCGTTATCTGATCGACGGGATGGTCCAGCTCGCACATCACGAACGGCTCCGTGAACAGATCGCCTGCCAAGGTGCTGGCGAAGATGCGGAAGTGCTTGCCCATTACTGCTACCGGGTTGCCTTCTTCGTCGTAGGTTTGCCCCACCTTGCCATCAGTGTTCTCTACATAGAGCGCGCACCTGCCGTTGTTGCTTACGCTAAACGATGCCGGGCCACAGCCTGCGGCACCCACGGGCTGCGTTGCAAATGCCGATGCGCCTCGCGTCCAAGTAATATGCTGCAGCTGCTCGTTGACGGTGGCCAAAAAGCCCGAATGTTGTGGCCACGGCACCGCATGGGGCACCGTGGCGTCTGGTGGCATAACGCCCCAGCCCGCAATGGACTGGCCGATCACGGCGTACGATGCGCAGCCGCAACCGTCTGCGGTCTCGTACGCAACGGGCACCACCATTTTGCCGTTGATATTCTCGGGCTCGCTCAGCTCGATACTCGACGGTGCTTGCGGAAAGCGAAGAACTTGGCGGAACGTCAGGCTGTCGCCCAAATCATCCGACCACAGGGTAAAGCATTCCAGCGCAACCTCGGCCTCGCTGCCGAGCGCCTTTTCTGCGGTGGTTCCGCGGCGGTGGAGGTAGGCACCCGACAGGCGTCCGTCGATCAGCGTCTTGCCTACCGTGATGCGCGGGCACTGCAGGCAATGGTAGCCATCCTCTTGCAGGCGGCCGCGCGAGATGCTGCGCCATGACGTATGCGACACAACGCGGATCTCGTCATTACTTATGCGCAGGCGCACAACGGACAGTATGCCGGCTGTGCTTGCCGTATCGAAAAGGGTGTTGTCGCCGGCGGGGCGCTCGCCCGAGACCAGCAGCACGTAGGCGTCCTGGTTTCCTCTTCCGTCCGTATATTCCACCACGTCGAAGTCGTAATCGAATATGCCGTCGCGCTCCACGTCGCCCTCGCCAAACCCAAGGGGAAAGTCCACGGGCGTGGGAGCGGACCACGTGCCGTTTGCCTTTGTGTGCACCACCAGGCGCGAGCGGCCATTGTCGCCGTAGCGCACCGAGGCGATACGGAACAGGCATTCTACGCCGGCAATCATCGTTAGCTTCATGTGGGCTTCGCTGAGCACGCCGGAAAACAGCACGTTGTCGCTCGAGGGTTTTATGCCGCCACGCTCGTCCTCCGACACGCCGGCAGAATTGGCGTTCGGGTCCGCAACGGCGTTCGTTGACTGACCGATGTAGGTGTACTCATACATCGGCGCGGCGTTTTCGTCGTTCTCTACCAGTGCATGGACGAAATGCTCGATCTGTCCCGTGTCTTCGCTTTCTGAATCCGCCTCGAGCTCAATGCGCGTGGCCGCTTGATCCCAATCGCGCACGACAGGCGCGGCATTTACGGCAGTGGCCTTAACCTCGGCGCGTGCGAGCAGCTCGGCGTTGGTGACGATGGTGGCCGATGCGATAAACTGCGGCACACCACCTGCTTCGGCGTTGCCGGCCGAGCCGAAGCAGGCATCCAACGTATAAGGCGTATTTCCACCCAATGCCAGCTCAGAGCGCTGGAGTACATACTGGTCGCCATTGTTCACCGACATATTCCACGAATCGATGAGTGTGGGCCACGACCCCGACCAAGCCTTGGTGGTCCACTTGAACATTACGAACTGGAGTATCACATCGACATCGACGTCTGCACCTACGCGCAGCCGCGGAAGCTGGTGTCCATCTGCCTTCTCGTACCCAATGAACAGTGTGAGGGATGCGGCGCCACGCACAGCGGACGAAGCGACGCCTGCAATGCCGGCTCCAAAGGTGACGGCAAGTCCGATCTGGATGGTGAACGAGCCCGACGTGTTGGAATAGTCGAGCGAAATGTTCTTGAAAAACGCCGCGCCGCTGCCGTGCGTGTGGGCGCCCACGGCGAGCGCCAGTTTTGCCAGCACCCAGGGGTTGACGTTTAGGAAAAACGGCACCGGTCCTAGGGTAAACTGCTCGGTCCAATTGAGGTCGGTTCTTACCTGGAAGAGGGCCTTAATATTGCCGTATGCGGGGTCGTTGTTGTCACCCCAGGTTTTGCCCACCCAATCGTAGGCGAGCGAGCCGTACAGCTGTGTGGCGATATCCATCGTGAACAGCGGCGTGCAATGGTGGCGAAGGAGCTTGGTGTTTCTTGGATCGGTGCCCGAACCGGCACTCATACTTTTGTACTGATTCCACTTCCCCTCCATTTCGTCGAGGTAGCGGTTTGCCTGCTTGGCGCCCGACTCGCGCGGTGACTTCTTCCAGTACTCCGGATCCGGATTGCCCGAATCGTTCATATAGCTGGCTGGTTTGTATCCTCCGCCAAACAGCACGTATCCAGCAAACGAGAAATCGAAGAGGATCGGAAATGTGGGTATCCAGCACGTGAACTTATTGCCGCCGATGCCGGGAAACGCCGCGGGGAAATCAAACGGAGTGACCTCTTGGTCCATGGTAGTGGGGACGATAGTGGTCGAGCCCGATTCCGCCTTTGCGGCCGGCGCGGTGACAACGGCCATGGGGGATGAGAGCGTGTAGGTTTTGCCCTGATAGTCGAGGACAAAGCGCAGCTTGCACCCTTCCTCCAGAAGGCCCGATGCCGCGTCGAGAAACTTGTCTTCGAGTGTGAACGTCGCCAGATTATCCGCGCCTGATGCGCTGGCCTTGATCTGGCCGATCTGCGTGACGGTTTCGGGCGAGCTACCCGTGGCGGGCATTACCTTGTTGATGTGCAGCGTTGCCTGTCCACCCTGTGGCAGATGTGCCTGTACAATAAAGGCATGCGTGTCGGGTTGGTCGTTTGCCGCGTCGTCCTTCGGCAATGCCATGAACGTGGCATCAGCGTACTGGATGTCCCATTCGTCGAATGTGAGCTGGCGGAAGTACGGCTCGCCGTCGGACAGCGGACGTGTGGGTGCGGTTATGGCGGTGCCGCCCTGGATACGCGCAAGGGGAATCTCGACATCGCGGTAGCCCGCCATGCTAATGGAGATGCCGCCGTTAAAGTCGTACGCGTCGAGAAGCGTTGCCTCGTCCACGTAGTCTTCCGAAAGAGGGGCGACCTCAAAGATGGCCGTGCCTTCGTCATCGGTCGTGGCGGTGAGCTGCTTGCCTACGGCATAGCGCGATGTGAGCGTGACCTGGGCACCTGCGATGGGCGTATTCTTGTTGGCGACGTCGACCACGACTACACCAAACATGGTGCGCGAGAGAACGAGCACCTTGAAGGGATCTTCTTCGTCGGCATAGGCCGCGGTGGGCGCGAACGGCAGCAGGAAGGCATTTTCGCTTCCCGGCACGCGAGGCAACATGATGCTCGCCAGCGAGGACGCTCCAGCAACAAGTAACGAACGGCGATCAAGCATCTTGGGCTCCCATCCCGCAAATATCGGTGGAAATAATCCAATTTTGCGAGAAGACGCTTCGTGGCGGTAGTGCCGTTCGATGGCCAAAATGTCCAAATTGATCGAGCGAAGCGCCGGGTTCCGGAACGCGTTCGATGCGCTTGGCAGCCCGGTCGCTAACGCAACATATGCGCGACCAGCTCGGCGCGTGTGCCGATGCCAAGCTTTGCGTATACGCCGGATAGGCGGTTTTTGACGGTGCCCGGCGATACTCCCATATGGCGTGCGATTTCGGCGTTGGTCCACCCACGACAGGCGAGCATGGCCATGGTGAATTCCGTGGTCGTTAGATCGTCGGCCACGTCCTCGCCCGAATCGGGGTTGTGGATGCGCCGCCAGCCGTAGCTGAAGCGGTACGTGATCTCGATGATGCGCGCGAAATCGTCAGGGTATTGCGTTTTTAGGCACGCCTCGATGAGCCCCTGTAAAAGGCCGTGGTGCTCGCCGATGAGCTCGATGAGGCCGTCGGGGCGCGCAATGTCCCAAGCGGCGCCAAAATGCGCTTTTGCGGCGTCGACGTCTTTGAGACTCATGTATGCCATGGAAGCTGCCAGGTGCAGGAACAGTTCCGAGATGGGATAGCTTCCCTGTTTCATAATTAGGGCGTTTTCCGCCATGCCCAGACTGCGGCCATATTCGCCGCGCAGGTACAGGGCATGCGCCATCACGTAGCTGGCGAACAAGCGCAGGCCTTCGGGCAGATGCGCCGCAAGCGGATAAAACTCTTCGGCAGAATACGGGGAAGGCAAGTGCAGCAGGACGCTCGCGGCCGAGGCGAACAGGATATGCGTGGCGTGGACGGCGGGCGATTCCTCGTCAGTTGGCGTATCGAGGATGCCCGCAAGGCACCGGCGGGCGTCGGCGATACGGTTGAGCGACAGACTGGCGTATCCGCAGATAAAGCATGCGGAATAGCGCAGTGCGGGATCGGTGGCGTCAAGATAGGGGCGCGCCGTCTTGGCAGCAAGGGTGGCCTGTCCGCGAAAGTACAGCGCTTCTGCCGTGGCAATGGCGCGCGAATCGGGGTCGGAAATGCCTGCAACCGCAGCGTCCATCTGCCCCGGCACAAAGGCAGTGCACATCAACGGCATGGGAACGCATGGGTAGCCATCGCAGTCCATCTTCCATCTCCCAACAGCTGGCAACAATAGCAGCAATTGTACTCCTGTTGCTCGGGACTTGAATTTGTGGGTATCGCCTACGATTGTGCCGAACGTATAAAGGAAGAGTCTATTGGCGATGCTCCCAAGGTGGCTACCGAAGCCTAGCTGACCTCGACATTAGGAAAAAATACCACCCCTGTAAAAAGCTCTGTCGCAGCGATGGGAAACGCATCTCGTTCTGCATATAATGAGGTCATGTGACGGTGCGTTTGCATACGTGTAACGCATTCCCATCGAACCGAAAAGGAGCTCTGCATGGATCCCAACAAGCGTCCCGACGACATGGTGCGTATCACCACTCCCGAACTTGCCCAGGCGTTCATCGAAGAGCAGGTCGCTGCAATCCGCGAGCAGATCGGCGACAAGAAGGTCCTGCTGGCCCTTTCGGGCGGCGTTGACAGCTCGGTTGTCGCGGCCTTGCTCATCAAGGCCATCGGCAAGCAACTCATCTGCGTGCACGTGAACCACGGCCTGATGCGCAAGGGCGAGAGCGAGCAGGTCGTCGACGTCTTCAAGAACCAGATGGACGCCAACCTGGTCTATGTTGACGCGACTGATCGCTTCCTGGATAAGCTCGTGGACGTCGAGGAGCCCGAGGCCAAGCGTAAGATTATCGGCGCCGAGTTCATTCGCGTGTTCGAGGAGGAGGCCCGCAAGGTTGGCGACGAGGTTAGCTTCCTCGCCCAGGGCACCATCTATCCCGACATCCTGGAGTCCCAGGATGGCGTGAAGGCTCACCACAACGTGGGCGGCCTGCCCGATGACCTGCAGTTTGAGCTCTGCGAGCCCGTCAAGCTGCTGTACAAGGACGAGGTGCGCGTCGTGGGCCGCGAGCTCGGCCTGCCCGAGAACATGGTTGAGCGTCAGCCGTTCCCCGGTCCTGGCCTGGGCGTCCGCTGCCTTGGCGCCATCACCCGCGACCGTCTTGAGGCGCTGCGCGAAGCCGACGCCATCGTGCGCGAGGAGATCGACAAGGCAGGTCTGACCATCTGGCAGTATTTTGCCGTCGTGCCCGACTTCCGCGCCACCGGCGTGCGCGAGGGTAAGCGCGCCTACGACTGGCCCTGCATCATCCGCTGCATCAACACCGTTGACGTCATGACCGCCGAGGTGCCCGAGCTCGACTGGGCGCTGCTCAAGCGTATTACCGCTCGCGTCACCGCCGAGGTTCCCGGCATCTGCCGAGTGTGCTACGACCTCACGCCGAAGCCCGTCGGCACGGTCGAGTGGGAGTAAGCTAACTCAGCTGGTAGGCGACGAGAACTAGCAGATGTGACAAAGGGACAGTCCCTTTGTCACATCCTCGATATTATGTGCGGGATGGTACGCCACGCGGCGTGCCATCCCGTTCGTTATTTTAATGAGCCGAGTGCGCGAGTGGGAAGAGTCACGAGCATGGTCGTTCCGCGCTCCGAGCTCTTTTCGACCTCGATGGAGCCGCCGTGAAGTGCGGCGATCTCCCAGACCAGCGCAAGCCCCAGCCCCACGCCGCCGTATGCCCTGCTGCGCGATTTGTCGACGCGATAGAAGGGCTGAAAGATGCTCGTCTGGTATTGCTCGGGAATGCCCGGCCCCTGGTCGCGCACGCGTAGCAGCACGCGGTCGCCTTCGGCGCAGGCGTTGATTTGCACGGTCGAGTTGGGCGCGCTATAGCGTATGGCGTTTTCGGTCAAGTTGAACAGCAACCGATAGATCAGCGTGTCGCTGCCGATCGTTTGCGCGTCGCCCTCACTTGTAAGCGTGATGTCTTTTTGCTCGGCAAGGGGTGCCAGGTCCGTGAGCACTTCTTCGATCATCGGCGCTAGGTCAATCACATCGTTGCAAGGGACACTGCGCAGCTCGCTCATCTCGAGCAGGGTCTTTGTCATGTGCGTCATTCGCTCGGTCTGCTCCTGCAGCAGCCCGAGCAGGCTCGCTGTATCGGCGTCGACGTCGGGGTGCTCGGCGCAAAACAGCTCGACCTGGGCCTGCATGAGCGCAAGTGGCGTGCGCAGCTCGTGCGCCGCATTGCCCGTAAACTGTCTTTGTGCGGAAAATCCCTCGTCAAGGCGGGCAATCATGTCGTTAAACGACGCGCTGCAGCGCCTGAGTTCAGAGGGCACGTCCTCGCTGATTTTTGTGTCGGCGAGGTTGTCGGGCCGCACGCTCTCGACTTGCGTCGCAAAGAAGCGCAACGGCCGCAGCGCATGTCCGCTTACAAAGTAGGCCAGCACGCCGCCGAGCAGCGTCACCGCCGCAGTTATATACCAGCTCGTCGCGCCAAACGATTCTTGGGCGTCGTTCACGACGATGGTCAGCGCGTCGTCGAGCTCTTTGTTTGTCGGGTCAAATGAGCTGGGCGAGGCCGCCTCCACCTTGCTGTGCGCCGACGCTTCTGCACCAATCGAGTCCATGTAGCGCATGCCGGAGTAGCCAACCAGGCAATTCATAAGTACGCAGGTCGAACATATCAGCAGTGCCGTCATCAACGTGATGCGCCACTGCAGCGACAACCGCTTCATTTGCCATCCTCCATAACGTAGCCTTCGCCGATTCGGTTGCGGATGGGGTCGTGCCCCAACGCGCCGCGCAGCTTTTTGCGCAGCGACGAGATGTGCACGCGGGTCGCGTTGCTAAAGCTGTTGACGCTGCTGTCCCATACGTGGTCGATGAGCTCCTCCTGGCTCACCGGCCGCCCCTGGTTAAGCATCAGGTATTCCAAGATGCCGGTCTCCTTGCGCGTGAGGGACAGGATCTCGTCGCCCACTGTGGCGAGGCGCGCCTTGGTGTCAAAGCTCAGCGATCCACAGGTTAGAACAACGTCGCTTTGTGTAAAGCGTCTGAGGGTAAGGCTGCGAATCCTTGCCGCAAGCTCGTCAAGATGAAACGGCTTGGTGAGGTAGTCGTTGGCGCCCGCATCGAGCCCCGCTACCTTGTCGGAGACCTCGCCACGTGCCGAGAGCACAAGCACCTTGGTCTCACAATCAGCTGTCCTGAGTTGCCTGAGCACGGTCATGCCGTCGACATGGGGGAGATTGAGGTCGAGCACGACAAGATCAAAGGTCTCGACATCGAGCAGATCGAGGGCCTGCTGCCCGTCGTAGCAGCAGTCGACGCTATAGGCCAAGTTGCGCAGGCTGCGTGCGATCGCATCGCACAGCGCCCGCTCGTCCTCGATGACCAAGATGCGCATAACGTTCTCCTTGCATAATCATTCACGCTTAACACGGATTTTATAGTCGGTATGGTCCAATGGGTCGCGAAACGAAAGGAGTGGTCAGATTGTTCAAAGCGATTAAGCCTGTGGCGCAGGTGGCTTTGCTGATCGTTGGGGTAGCCATGGTTGGCTTTGGAATTATGCGCGGCGAGGCAGATGCCGTGCTGGCCAAGGCAATCAGGCTGTGCTTGGAGTGTATCGGAATTGGATAAAAGAAAAAACACTGCATCGCATCTTTTAGCGCGATTTCGTGGATTGATTCAGGCGGCGGCGACGCTTGCGACCAATATTCACCTGCCTAACTTTGCCAAGGGCGGCATCTACCAGGGAGCGGGCAAAGCCGTCTGCGTGCCGGGCCTCAACTGCTACTCGTGTCCAGCGGCCTCGGGTGCGTGCCCCATCGGGTCGTTTCAGTCGGTGGTGGGCTCGTCTAAGTTTAGCTTCTCGTATTACGTCACCGGAACGCTCATTCTGATCGGCGTGCTGCTGGGACGTTTTGTATGCGGCTTTTTGTGCCCGTTTGGATGGCTACAAGAGCTTTTGCATAAGATTCCCAGCAAAAAGCTCTCCACGAAAAAGCTCAAGCCGCTCACGTACATCAAGTATGCCGTGCTGCTGTTTGCCGTGGTGCTGCTGCCCGTCTTGGTGGTTAACGATGTGGGTATGGGCGACCCGTTCTTTTGCAAGTACATCTGCCCGCAAGGTGTGCTCGAGGGCGCGATTCCGCTGTCCATCATGAACGTGGGAATCCGCTCCGCGCTGGGAAAGCTCTTTTCCTGGAAGCTCGCGATCCTCATTGTGGTTGCGGTGCTGAGCGTGCTGTTCTATCGCCCCTTCTGCAAATGGATTTGCCCCCTCGGCGCATTTTATGCGCTCATGAACAAGGTGTCTTTGCTGGGGATCCAGGTTGACCAGTGCAAATGCGTCTCGTGCGGCAAGTGCGCCAAGGTGTGTCAAATGGACGTGGACGTTACGCGTACGCCCGACCATGCCGAGTGCATTCGTTGCGGCAAATGCGTGGGCGCGTGCCCCGTCGATGCTATTAGCTTTCGCTATGGGCTGGGTGTGACGGGCGACAAACCCGCGCAGTCCACGCAAGCCTGCGAAAACAAATAGGTACCTATATAAGTTTCGATATAAACGGAGGAACCATGAAACTGTCAAAAATTGCAGCTCTGTTGATGCTGCCCGTGCTGGCGCTGACTCTCGCGGCGTGCTCTGCCCCCAAGGGCGACGCGAAGGGTGCTACGAGCGGCGATGCGCAGATTGCCGAGCTCATAGCGCAAAAGCCGTCGAGTGCCGAGGAGGCGGCCGAGCTGTACCAGCAGCTGCTGCAAAAGGAAAACGAGATCTTTGCGAGCGATAACGCCCTATGGGAAAAGGTGTTCCTTGCGGCCAACAAAGACACTCCCATGATTGAGGACGGCAAGAACTACGGTGACTTCTTGCTCGATACCATCGAGGGCGCCAAGGATCAGTTTGCGGCTGACGAGCTTAAGACGCTTAAGGCCGGCGCGCAGCAGGTCAAGGAGATCGAGGACAAGCTCATGGCGCTGGAGAAGGAGTTCCCCGGATGCGGCAGCACGCCCGGCGAGGGGGAGAGCGTCGATGCCTCGACCGCAGGCATGACTAACGGCGAGAGCGGGGAGACGAAGTTCCCCAGCTTTAAGGGCAAGGACTTGGACGGCAACGATGTAAACAGCGACGAGCTGTTCTCCAAGAACAAGGTCACCGTCATGAACTTCTGGTTTACCACCTGCAAGCCGTGCGTGGGAGAGCTGGGCGATCTGGAGAAGCTCAACAAGGAGCTTGCCGAGAAGGGCGGCCAGGTCGTGGGCGTTAATTCCTTTACGCTCGATGGCAACAAAGACGAGGTGGCCGATGCCAAGGACGTGCTTTCCAAGAAGGGCGTGACGTATAAGAACATCTGGTTTAAGTCGGACAGCGAGGCCGGAAAGTTCACCTCCAACCTGTACTCGTTCCCGACCACCTACGTGATCGACCAGAACGGTAACATTGTGGGAGAGCCGATCATGGGCGGCATCAACTCCGCTGAGCAGCGCGAGGCGCTCAACAAACTGATCGATCAGGCACTCGCGAAGAGCGAACAGTAAGTCCGTGGGACAGACAACTGAAGGGGAGTCGCTGGAAACAGCGACTCTTTTTTCTGCTTCGGGGTAGCATCATGGGTATACGTCGAAAGGGCACGCAGCTTTTCGTGCATTGCCCGAGCGGTGCGCGAAGCAACCAAGCTGTGAGTTTTCTTAAGCGTTCTGGGTATGGCAGTGTCAAGAATATCGGCGGCATAAGCGGCTACACGGGAAAGGTGGTGCGTTAGCTATGAAGGTGGTTATCGTTGGAGGCGTCGCGGGCGGCGCATCGGCGGCGGCACGTTTGCGCAGACTCGACGAGCAGGCCCAAATTGTCATCTTTGAGCGCACGGGTTTTGTATCGTATGCCAATTGTGGGCTTTCGTACTACATTGGCGGCGTGATAGAAGAAGAGAGCGCATTGACGCTGCAGTCTCCCAAGGGCTTTTGGGATCGCTTTCGCATTGCGGTCAAGACGAGTCACGAGGTGTTTGCCATCCATCCCGATTCGCATACGGTCGAGGTTCGCAATATGCTGACGGGCGAGGAATTTGTCGAGACGTATGACAAGCTCATCCTGTCGCCGGGTGCAAAGCCGATCCGCCCTGCGTTGCCGGGCATCGACTCGGATAAAATCTTTAGCCTACGCACCGTTGAGGACACGCTGCGTATTCACAGCTATGTTCGAGAGCGGCGACCGAGCAGTGCCGTCGTGATCGGCGGCGGCTTCATTGGCGTCGAGACGGCGGAGAATCTGTGCGAGCTGGGGCTCCAGGTGACCCTTCTGCAGCGTCCCGTCCAGCTTATGAACAACCTGGATTACGACATGGCGACCCTTTTGCATACCGAGGTGCGTGAGCACGGTATCGATCTGCGCCTCAAGGCCGATGTGACAGGTTTTGAGGAAGTTGATGGCCGCGTTGTCACCCATGTTGCGGGCGATGACCCTATCGGAGCCGATATGGTGCTGCTTGCCATTGGCGTGGCACCTGAGAGCCATCTGGCGCAAGAGGCGGGGCTCGAACTGGGCATCAAGGGGGCTATTGTGGTCAACGACCGCATGGAGACCTCTGCTGCCGACGTGTATGCCGTGGGCGATGCCGTGCAGGTCACGCATCAGGTGACCGGCGAGGACGCGGTCATTTCGCTTGCCGGCCCCGCCAACAAGCAGGGGCGTGTCGTCGCCGATGTCATAGCCGGCATGGACAGCTGCTACCTCGGATCGTTGGGCTCATCGGTTATCAAGGTATTCGACTTGACGGCGGCAAGCACGGGACTATCCGAAAAGGCGGCACACGCGGCGGGAATTGACTGCGACAGCGTGGTCCTGTCGCCCGGTTCGCATGCGGGTTATTATCCGGGTGCAACGCCCATGACCATGAAGGTTGTCTTCGAGAAGCAGGGATTGCGCCTGCTGGGTGCGCAAATCGTGGGCATCGATGGTGTGGACAAGCGTATCGACGTTCTGGCGACTGCCATCCAGGCAGGCATGCGCGGCGATAGGCTTAAGGATTTGGACCTAGCATACGCGCCGCCGTATTCATCGGCGAAGGATCCCGTCAATATGGCGGGCTTTATGATCGAGAACCTCAATCGCGGCATACTGGCGCAGTGGCATTGGGAGGATGAGCCCAACTTGCCACGCGATGGCAGCGTGCAGCTGCTCGATGTTCGTACGGAAGGGGAGTATGAGCGCGGGCATATCGATGGTTTCGTAAACATTCCCGTCGATGATCTGCGCAATCGCCTGAGCGAGCTCGACCGGGCCAAGCCGGTCTACGTGATTTGCCAGAGCGGCATTCGCAGCTACATTGCTTGCCGCATTTTGGCGCAGCATGGCTTTGAGTGCTTTAACTTCTCGGGCGGCTATCGCTTCTTTGCAGCCGTGACTGAGGCTCGCCGCGGCAGCGCTAACGTTATGCCGTGCGGGCTCGAAAAGTAGCGCGCATTGGAATGTGACAAAGTGACAGCCTCTTTGTCGCATCGGGGATGTTATATGCGGGATGGTGCGCCATGCGGCGTGCTGTCCCGTTCGTTTTTTGGCGCGGTTCGTTACATTCCTCACTGGTATCGGCCAAAAATGAGGATAGAGTAGGACAAACGCGCCGAACGTGAACGGCGGGGGAGCGGGCGAGCGCGCCCGCGCGAGAGAGGTTGCCGTCCATGCTGGATCTCAGAGTTATTTGCAAAAGGTACGTTACGCAGTCGTTTACGCAGGTAGCGCTCGACAGCGTAAGCCTGTCTTTTCGCGATAACGAGTTTGTAGCCATCCTGGGTCCCTCGGGTTCGGGTAAAACTACGATGCTCAACGTCATTGGTGGACTCGACCATTTCGATTCCGGCGACCTGCTGATCGATGGCATCTCGACCAAGGATTTCAGCGACCGCGATTGGGATGCCTACAGAAACAATCGCATTGGCTTTGTGTTTCAGAGCTACAACCTCATTCTGCACCAGAGCATTTTGGAAAACGTGGAGCTGGCGCTTACGCTCACGGGCGTGGGACATGCCGAGCGCCGCCAGCGTGCGCGTAAGGCGCTCGAGACGGTTGGTCTGGGCGAGCACGTTGACAAACGCCCGAACCAGCTTTCGGGCGGGCAGATGCAGCGCGTGGCCATTGCCCGCGCCTTGATCAACGACCCCGAGATTGTGCTGGCTGACGAGCCGACCGGCGCCTTGGATTCAACGACGTCCGTGCAGGTTATGGATTTGCTCAAGGACGTTGCGCGCGATCGTCTGGTCATCATGGTCACGCACAATCCCGAGCTGGCGTACCAGTACGCCACGCGCATCGTCAGCCTGGCGGACGGCAAGGTCACCGACGATTCCGACCCCTTTGATGTGGCCACGGTCGCACATCGCGAGGCAAAACCCACGCGCAAAACCTCGATGAGCTTTATGACGGCGCTGGGGCTTTCTGCCCGAAACCTCATGACCAAGAAGGGCCGTACGGCCATGACTGCCTTTGCAGGTTCGATTGGCATTATTGGCATCGCGGCGATTCTGGCGCTCTCCAACGGCGTAAACGGCTACATCAAAAAGGTCGAGGAGGACACGCTCTCAAGCTACCCGCTTACGATTTCCAAACAAGATTACGACCTGTCGTCTATGATGGGCGGACAGGGGGGCACGGATGAGGAGGCGTCCAAGGGCGAGGACTCGTCCGATGGCGCTACCGGCGGCAAGGCTCAGGGGACCGATAAGATCCCTGTGGTCACGGCCGTAAAGGACATGTTCGCAAGTGTTAAATCTAACGATATGACGAGCTTTAAGGCATGGCTTGACGACGGCGGCAACGGTATCGACAAAGAGGTCAACGCTATTCAGTATGGTTACGGCGTGACGCCGGTTGTCTATCGTTCGAGTAAGGGCGACGAGAAGCCCGTTCGCCTTGTTCCCAACGCTATGACCGAGGCCATGAGCGGAGGCGCGAGCTCGGCGGCAACGGTGAGCATGGATTCCATGGGAACGTCGGTCTTTAACGAGATGATTGACGACCAGAGCCTGCTCGACAGCCAGTACGATGTCGTTGCCGGCCATTGGCCTACGTCCGCCAACGAGGCCGTGATGGTGCTTTCGAGCCGCGGAACGGTGGGCGACTACACGCTCTACAGCATCGGCGCGCTGGATATCGATGAGCTCAACGACCTGGTTAACAGTGCCATGACGGCCGACGGCAAGGTCAAGACGCCCAAGACCGGCAGCGACTTTACCTACGACGATGCACTGTCCACGACGTTTAAGGTGTTGTCGCCGGCCGATGCCTATCGCAAAAACGAAGAGACCGGCATGTGGACTGACATGTCTGGCGACGCCGACTTTATGAAAGCCAAGGTTGCCGACGGTATTGACGTGCGCATTGTGGGCGTGGTGCGACCCAACGAGGCGGCAAACGCGAGCGCATTGTCCCCGGGCATTGCCTATACGCATGCGCTGACTCGCCAGCTTATGGAGCGTGCTGCCGATTCGCAAATCGTGCAGGAGCAGCTTGCCCACCCCGAGACGGATGTCTTTACGGGCAAGTCTTTCGATGAACTGCAAGGCGAGGCCAAACAGGGCGTGGATTTGGGCAGCATGTTCGGTGTGGACGAAGCGGCGCTGAAGAGTGCGTTCTCGTTCGATACGTCGGCGCTCTCGGGTGCGGCCGGCGGTATAGACCTTTCTGGTATCGACTTGTCCGGGCTGGACCTTGACCTTTCGGGCGTTGGGAAGGACATCGACTTCAGCGACATCATGGCCAAAGCGCCGGCCCCAGATTTCTCGGGCATCTTTGACGGTCTGGAACTCACGCCCGAGCAGATGCAGCAGGTAGGAACGCTTGCCAACCAGCTGTTTGAGGGCTTTCTGCAGTCTGATCAGTTTAAGGCGCTGTCGCCCGAAGATCTTAAGGACGCGTCAAAGCTTGCTGCCGCATTCTCGGCGTATCTTGAGAATGATGCCGCAGCCCAGCAATGCCTGGCTCAGCTCAAGGCGTTGGGCGGCGATGCCTTGGCCGAGCGTCTGCAGCAGGTGATGGGCGACTATGTGCAAAAGCAGCTGGCTCCGTATTTGCAGCAGTCTATGGATCAGGTGATGAAGGCGGTCAGCGAGCAGATTGCGACGACGGTATCAACCCAGCTCAAGGCGGGTGCGGCAGGGTTCATGGACCAAATGGCGACGCAGATGTCTTCGAGTTTTGCCAACCTGGCGAGCGCCATGCGCGTGGATGCGGGCGCCTTTGCTCGTGCCATCCACTTCAACATGGACGCCGAGGATCTGAGCTCGCTCATGATGAGCTATGCCAAGGCGTCGAAGCTCACCTACGACAACAATCTGACCACGTTGGGCTATGCGGACGAGGCGGACCCCATTTCGGTCAAGATTTTCCCGCGCGACTTTGAGGCCAAGGAGCGTGTGCTCGATTACATCGATGCGTACAACAAGCAGGTCAAAGCTGCTGGCCACGATGAGCAGGCAATCTCGTATACCGACTACATGGGCATCATCATGGGCTCGGTGACCGACATCGTGAATACTATCAGCTTGGTGCTCATCGCATTCGTGAGTATCAGTTTGGTGGTGAGCTCCATCATGATCGGCATCATCACCTACATCAGCGTGCTGGAGCGCAAAAAGGAGATTGGCATCCTGCGCGCGATCGGCGCGTCAAAGCGCAACGTGGCCAACGTATTCAATGCCGAGACCTTTATCGAGGGCCTCATCGCCGGCGTCTTTGCCATTGTCGTCGTGGTGCTCGTGAGCTTTCCGGTTAATACCTGGGCGCTTGCGGCCAAACAGGTGCCCAATCTGATGAGCCTGCCCGTGCAGGATGCGCTGGTGCTCATCGCAATTTCAGTGCTGCTGACGGTCGTTGCCGGCCTGCTGCCGGCCCGCAGCGCATCCAAGAAGGACCCCGTCGAAGCCCTGCGCTCCGAATAATGTGACAAAGGGACAGTCCCTTTGTCACATTGAGACCCTTGCGAAAACGGGGTCTAATTACCGTTCGGCAGGTTAAGAACTCTCTCTCCCCGCTTAATGCTTGACGAAGAGTCCTCTGGTTTATATACCTATCGGTAGGCATATAGGATGTATTGCCGATAGAAATGGAGCAACCATGACTCTCACCACACCAGCCAAAAAAGATTGTCTCCGTGAAAGCGGCGCATTTGCTTGGGTCGTCGTTATTGCGCTCGGCTTAATGTCCGCCGGAACAACTGGCACATATAGCATTATTGCCGGCTCATTCGTTGCTCCAGTATGTGAAGATCTGGGCTTTGACTACACTTCTTTTTCTTTCTATTTCACCGCGATTCTTCTTGGCCTTGCGCTTGGGCTTCCGCTTTTGAGTCGCTTCATTCCAAAAGTAATCGGCAAACCATGGCATATTTGCATTGAACTCGTCCTTATTGCCGCCGGCGCCGCAATGGCGTTCTACACCGAGGTCTGGATGTTCACCGTCTCCGCCGCAGTGATCGGCATCTGCTTTTCGTTTACAACGGGCGTCTGCATGTCCGATGTCATTGACCAATGGTTCAGCAAATCGTCCGGTCTCGCCATCGGCCTCGCTTGGGGCGTTAATTCTCTCTGCACGCTGTTATTGAGTCCTGTCATTACGCTGGTCATCGAGCAGCAAGGCTGGCGTACGGGATACATCGTGCTTGCGGCCGTTTCTGCAGCTATGATTTTGCCTGCAAGCGCATTTATCATTCGCCTTAACCCCTCTGATCGCAATATGCTTCCGTACGGAGAGACCGCCTCCGAAACCCATGAGAGCTGCAGCGCCGATGAGCAGGAAGATGTCCTTTCGGGCATGGCACTCCGCGATGCCGCGAAAACGCCGTCTTTTATTCTCTGTGTCCTCTTGCTTTGCGTGGCGCAGCTCACCTGCTGCATGAACCAGCTGTTTCCAACCTATGCAAGCGAGGTCGGTTTCAATCCTATCGTAGGAAGCTTAATGGTCTCGGCAGCTTCACTCTCCGATATCTTCCTAAATCCCTTCGTGGGCAAAACATGCGACAAGCTTGGCGCTATTAAAGCAACGGTCGCATGGACAGGTGTCAGCATTCTTTCATTCCTGCTTCTTATCATTGGCGGAAGCAATGAGACCGTTTCCATCATTGCAGCTGGTGTAAACGATGTCATGTTCGCCATCGTTGGAACCGCAATGCCGATGCTTCTCCTCTCGCTCTTTGGATCACGCGATTTTGGAAGGATCTATTCGATCGTTTGCTCAGCGGGCTATGTCGTCGGTGCTTTTGGAATGCCGGTCATGATGAAGGTTTACGGCATGGCAGGGTCATTCCAGGGAGTATTTATCTTCTGCATTGCCTGCAACCTTATGATTGCTGCGTTTGCTATCGTTTCCGGCTTTCTCAATAAGGCTGCTGAAAAGTAATAAGCGCCGATTGCACCGGCATAGATTGCCACGCAACAGGGGTCGACTCCAAGCCAGATTGGAGTCGACCCCTGTTTTCGTTTTAAAGGTTGCCCGCAGGCACCATGGGCGCCAACATGCGCTTCAGCTTGGCTGGTCTATTTGAACATAAGCTCGACTATTCCCGCCCAAACCGCTTTCTCATCAATATCCTCACCTTGAGCGACCGTATTGCTTGCTCCCTCCAGAACGGTATAAAGAATTTGTACGTAGAGCATTACGTCGGCGCTATCGGAAAACGCGCCAATCTCTACACCATGAAGAAGGATGTCTTTAAGCGCATCCATGGTTCGTTTGGTCGCCGTCGCTTGACGTTCCTGAACTGCAGGAATTCGATTTGCTTGAACGCTAACCTCGGCCAGCACGCGCCGGCGCTTTTCATCGCTTCGATAGCCACCTATAACTGAATTGCCGAGCTCGATAAGCGCGGCCTTGAACCCGTCCCTATCGACTATTAGCGAGTAGTCGCGCTGATAGTCAATGGTCGGAAACATGCTGTCCAAGAGCGTAGTGAAAATCTCCTCTTTTGAGGGAAAGTAGTAGTACACCGACGGCTTGGATATACCGACAAAGTCGCAAATCTTTCCGATAGACGCTTTGTCATAACCGACTTCTGCCACAAGATCGTACATTGCGTCCAATATTTTTTTTCTTGTGCTCACGCTGCATTTCTCCATTGCAAATCACTTCCGCACTACCAACATTATTAAGGATGGCAACGGAACATCAATTCGTGTCCAAACATGACCACTATATACGGCGAACGGTATGTATCAGTAGGCGAGCGGCAATTATTCAAAATTATCTACCGAACGGTAGGTATAGTAGTACTATAGCAGGTGAAACCCCGCTATTGTCGCGGCCGGACAGCATCGCGGGAAACCCGACGGAAGGACCAACCATGTACGAGAACTATCGTATGCCGGGCGAGTTCGAGAAGCGCTCCAACGTCTATGTGACATGGCTTCCCGATTACATCCGTGCAGAGGGCTACGATAACCGCCAGCCCTGCGTTGACGTGATCAAGGCTCTGCTCGAGTATGGCGACGTTACGGTCAACCTCAATTGCGGCACCCCCGGCTCCTATGAGGAGGCTTGCTCGCGCCTGAAGGAGGAGGGGGTTGATCTCGATCGCATCGAGATCACGCAGTTCGAAGACTCCAACTTCTATGTCCGCGACAACGGTCCCAGCATCATGGTCGACGACAAGGGCCATTCTTATATGGTCAACCCCGCTTGGACCTATTACGGCGTGTGGGACAAGAACTCCCCGGAGTGCCAGTCCGCACGTAAGGCAGCCGTTCACATGGCGGTTGCGCTCGGTTGCTTCGATATCGTCAATTCCGAAATGGTTTCGGAGGGCGGCGACCGCGAGTTTGACGGTCACGGCACTCTGATCGCCATCGAGGACACGGAATGCCGCAAGCGTAATCCCGAGTTCACGAAAGAGGAAATAGAGGCCGAGTATAAGCGCATCTACAACCTCAACAAGGTTATCTGGCTTCCGCAGCCTATGCTCGAGGACGACGACTATCGACTGGGCATCCTCGACGAGAAGGAAGACGGAACTCCCGTCTTTGGCATGAGCTTTGCAGCTCACATTGATGAGATGTGTCGCTTTATCACTCCGAACAAGATTCTTCTTGCCGAGGTGTCCGATGAAGAGGCAGCCTCGAGCAAGGCTGGAGCAGAGTCTCGTCGCCGCATTGAGGCAGCCTACGAGATCCTGAGCAACGAAACGGACTGGGAGGGCAAGCCCTTCGAGATCGTTCGTATGCCCACCGCCGAGCCTATTGAAGTCGTTATCGCCCCTGGCGATGAAGATTACGAGCTCTATAAGGGCTTCATCGACGAAATGGGCGGCAAGTTTATGGATGGCACCCCCTGGCCCGAGGGCCCCGTCCACTTCTACGCCGCAGCGAGCTACTGCAACTTCCTGATTTGCAACGGCGTCGTTCTTGGCCAGCGTTATTACCACGAGGGCATGAGCGAGGTCGTGAAAGAGAAGGATGAGCAGGCCAAGGCAGTTCTTGAGAGCTGCTTCCCCGATCGCAAGGTCATCATGATTGATTCCCTCGCGCTTAACCTGTCCGGCGGCGGCGTGCACTGCTGGACTAAGGACGTGGCGGCCAGTCGTTAGTGAGCCTTAGAGCCTGCGCTCTTTGGCTTAGGCGCCACATGTACCGCTCCCCGAGGGATATCCGTGTTTTCCTCGGGGACACATTCAACAATAATTTTGATAATAATTCGAAAGGAAATAGGCATGAACAACAGCCTCCGCGGTCGCGACTACATCAACATCCATGATCTCTCCTCCGAGGATTTCCGCTATCTCATCGATCTTGCCTGGAACCTTAAGGCTCAGAAGAAGTCTGGTGTCGACCAGCGCTACTTCCCCGGCAAAAACGTCCTCGCCAACTTTGAGTGGGGCTCGACCCGTACTCGTTGCGCATTCGAGACCTCCTGCAACGATTTGGGCATGGGCTTCACTTATCTGACCAACTCCCACATGGGTGACTGCGAGACCGTCAAGGACGCCATGCGCGTCTTTAACGGCATGTATGATCTCATCGTCTATCGCGCACAGAAGGACGAGCAGTTCCTCTATGACGTCGCCGACCTGGTTGACATCCCGGTCATCAATGCCCTTACTCTCGGCGATCACCCGACTCAGATGCTCGCTGACGCTCTTACGATGGAAGAGCAATGGGGCGGTTTACGTACGAGCCGCGGCAAGAAGATGGCTTTCGTTGGCAACTGCGCCGGCGCCCCGGTGTGGTATGGCCGTCTGTGCGCTATGCTCGACATGGACTTCCTCGCCATCGGCCCCGACGACCTCCGTCATCAGATGTGCAAGGAAATGATCGAAGAGGTGGAGGCCTGCTACGCCAAGTACGCTCCCAATAGGACCTTTACCATCACCTCTGACCTCGATGCCCTGGATGGCGTTGACGTTATCGTTACCGAGGAGTGGCGCTACATCAACCCCGAGTGCGGCGAAGAGGTTCTGGATCCCGACGACTACAACTCCTGGCTGGGCGATGCCGAGTCTTTGTACCCCTATCGCGTCACCAGCGAGCTGTGCAAGCGCACCAACAATCCCGACATCTTCTGCATGCATGAGCTTCCCTCTGTCCATAACGCAGATCACCGTGTCGGCAAAATGCTCCTCGACCAGTGCAAGAACGACCTCCATCGCGAAATCATCACCGAGGGCTTTGAGATTGCCGACGAGTGCTTTGAGGCCAACGCTTCGGTCATCTTCCGTGAGGCAGAGAACCGTCAGCACACCATCAAGGCCGTTATGTGTGCCCTTCTGGGTCTCTAGGAGCTGTATCAATGGAAAATGCAAAGTTAAAGAGCAGCAAGGTTTACGCATGGGTTCTCGTAATCGCGCTCGGCCTTATGTCTGCCGGCACGACCGGATCCTATAGCGTCATCGCGGGCTCCTTCGTCGCACCCGTGTGCGAGGAGTTCGGGTTTGACTATTCCATCTTCTCGTATTACTTCACCGCAACGCTCATTGGTCTTGCGGCAGCTCTTCCGTTTGTCGGAAAACTCATTCCCAAGGTCGTTGGCAAGGTTTGGCTCCCCGTTGTCGAGCTTATTTTGCTTGCTGCCGGCGCAGGCATGGCCTTCTACACCGAAGTCTGGATGTTCATCGCCGCTGGCGCCCTGATTGGCGTTTGCTTCGCCTTCACCACCGGCGTCGCCATGTCCGACGTTATTGACCAGTGGTTCAAAAAATCTGGTGGCCTGGCAATCGGTCTCGCTTGGGCAGTGAACTCGATTTACATGCTCATCATGAGCCCCGTCATCACCTCTGTCATCGAGGCCGCTGGCTGGAGGACTGGCTATCTGGTGCTCGCTGGCGTCTCCGCCGTGCTCATTCTCCCCGCTTCCGTCCTGATTATTCGCTATAAGCCTCAGGACAAGGGCATGCTGCCCTATGGCTACGTCGAGGGCGAGACGGTCACCGAGACCGAGGAGACGACCGAGGATAGCACGCGTGGCGTTAGCTATGCGCGCGCCATTAAGTCGCCTGCCTTCTTCTTCTGCATCGGCTTCCTCTGTCTCGTTCAGCTCACTTGCTGCATGAACCAGCTCTTCCCGACGTATGCTTCCGAGGTTGGTTTTAGCCCCATGGTGGGCGGCTTCATGGTATCCGCTGCATCGCTCTTCGATCTGTTCCTCAATCCGATCGTCGGCACCACTTGCGATAGGTTCGGCAGCACGAAGGCCATTCTGGGCTGGCTCGCTGTCTCCATCCTCTCCTTTGTCATGCTCATGATGAGCAGCGGCAACTCGACGCTCAGCATCCTCGCAGCAGGCGTGAACGACGTAATGTACGTCATCGCTGGCACTGCCCTGACCGTTTTGGTTATGGATGTCTTTGGCTCCCGCGATTTCGGTCGCATCTTCGCGCTGATCTGCTCCGTGGGCTATATCGTCGGCGCCTTTGGCATGCCCGTTATGATGAAGGTCTATGAGCTTGTCGGCTCCTTCCAGGGCGTCTTCATCTTCTGCATCGCATGCAACGTTATTATCGGCCTGTTCTTGCTGCTGGCAAAAAAGACTGGTAAGAACCTCTCCTGGGACGAATAGTTCGATTCGTCTTAGACATACGCTGTAGGGCTTAACCTGCAGCCGCTTTGGGGCATCGACTAACATCGGTGCCCTTTTTCATCGAATGTGACAAAGGAGCAGCCACTTTGTCACATTGAGTGGCATGTAAATCGAGGTCTAATACTTTTCCGAGAAGTGAACGGCCATACTTGGACCTCCGAAGCATCGACATTTTTAGACGTCAAACCCGCAGGATTTGGCTGGCAAAACCGCAGGAAATTGCATCTCGAAAGTGCCGATGCTTCGGGGGCCCGTTTTCACTCGTTCACTTCTCGGGAAAAGTATTAAACCTCGTTGTATGGGGTGCGGCTGGAGGGTGGTCATCGTTCAGTAGCTACCTCTTCCTTGTGAATCGCCTGAAGCGCAAGGCATAATGCATGTGACAAAGGGACGGCCCCTTTGTTGTGTTGATATGAGAGAAGAGTAGATGATCCTTTCGCTGGCCCCTATGGAGGGGATTACCGGGCATGTGTTCCGTCGCGTGCATGCGGAGTGCTTCGGTGCGCTCGATTGCTATTACACGCCGTTTTTGCCGCCGCCGCGGGTGGGAAACCGCTTTGGCGGCAAGGCGTTTAAGGAGATCGATCCTGCCAATAACCAGGGGCTCAACGTGGTGCCTCAGCTGATGTCCAAGAACGCGGACGAGTTTGTGTGGGCGGCACAGGTGCTCGCCGACATGGGCTACCGCGAGGTCAATCTCAACTTGGGTTGCCCTTCGGGAACGGTTGTCGCCAAGGGCAAGGGCTCGGGTTTCTTGCGCAATCTCGACGAGCTCGAGGCGTTCTTAAGCGATGTGTGCGAGCGGTCGCCGTTGCCGGTGTCGGTAAAGACCAGGCTGGGGCTGGAGAATGACGACGAATACGAGCGCGTGCTCGATCTGTATTGCCGCATGCCGTTGGCAGAGCTGATCGTGCATCCGCGCGTACAGAAGGACCGCTATACGGGCTTGCCGCGCAAAGAGTTTTATGGCGAGACGCTGGAGCGTGCGCCGTTCCCCGTGGCCTATAACGGTGACATTTTTGATCTTGAGGATATGGACGCGCTGGTGGAGGCCTATCCCGGCACGCGCCATGTGATGTTGGGGCGTGGCCTGCTCGCGAACCCCGCTCTGGCTCGCATGGTCAAGGGCGGCCCTGCTGCAACGGCTGCTGAGCTGCAGCGCTTCCACGACACGCTGTTTGCGGCATATGCAGAAGAGATTGGCGGCAATGCGGTCTTCCGCATGAAGGAGTGGTGGTTCTACGCCAAGTGCGCTTTCGCTGATCCCGCTACCGTCCACAAGATCGTACGCAAGACCAAAAAGGTCGACGAATACCGCGCTGCCGTCGAGCGCGTCTTTCGTGAACAGCCGCTTGCACCCACAGCTCGCTTCCACGGCTAACTAGTCATCGGGGGCGTTCTTTAACGACTGGTCATTTAAGGACGTCCCCAACGACTATGTAGCAAAAACATGTACACCAGCATCCAAAGATGTCGAAAAATGTCGACTTTGGATGCTGGTGTACATGTTTGGGTCCGACGGGGGAGCGGGCCTAGGCAATCAGTGCATCAAGTGTAATGAGCTCTCTGAGCCGCTCCGTGCGTGTTTGCCCATGGCGTTTGGCTTTTTCGTCAAACGCCTCAAGAATCGATTCGCCCACACGTGCTGATATAACGACGCTCGGCTCATCGGAGATTGGTGGCCTTCCCAACTTGATGGTGTGACCTTTCGGCCACTCATCTTTTTCGTAGGCTTCCGCGGCTTTCTTCAACTCTCCGGGAGCAAACCCCATCATCTTTTCGAGCTGCTTAGCATCCATGGCGCCTCCTATCGATCGACATAATGTCGAGCGCCGGTTCTCGGATTCTTTTTTTGTATACAATTTTGTAGACAAAAATACAAGCAGTTCATCGGGCTAATTAGCTTGTTTTGACCTGCCTGTTCGATAGGAAATGAGCATTGACGGCTTCGATACTCCTTTGCTTTTCAGCTTGGAATTTGGATGCTCATTGAACTTCCGGAGGGGAGCCCTTTATTAAGCTATTGAGATTCTGGGCAGGAGCTCTCACTGGTCTTCGGTAATGGGGCCAGCTTAATTCGCGACACAGTGTGTCGCGAATGGGAGTAGTCGTTAGGTGTCCTTCAATGGCTACTCATATAAGAACGTTCAAGTGTCGGATTTTGTCATTTAGTGTCGCTCTCAGCGACTATTCTGGAGGGTCGTGGTCAAAAAAGGGCAAATATGAGTACTGTTGCCATTATGGTTGCATTTATTTGCTATAAATTGTAGCTCCTGATGAGATTTGTTCCCATTAAGAGCTACTTTTATTGAACATATGAGGAGAAATAACGTCGTCTGCGGACGAGTGGAACGTTGAATAGTTCCTGAAGTGATCAAAATCGCTGCTACTAAACAGGTAGCAGTACTCATATTTGCCCTTTTTTGACCACAGCCCTCTCGGAAACCTTTCCAGAGGCGTCAAACAGCCATAATCCAAAGGTCTCCTCAAACAATTAGCCGGCCAAGAGTGTCCATGACTACCAAAAAGCTGTACGCCAGCATCCAAAGATGTCGAAAAATGTCGACTTTGGATGCTGGTGTACATGTTTGGGTCGTATGGGTTGGGGCCCTGGACGGACAGAGCGTGCGTACTAGAGCAGGTTTTCCTGCACCCACGCGATGATGTCGCTCGATTCGTAGAGTGGTTTGCCGTCGATGAACAGGCAGGGAACCTGGCGTTTTCCGCCGACGGCGATGAGTGTCTGCTCGGCTTCGGTATCGGTCGAGATATTGCGCTCGGGAATGGTCACGCCGTTATCGGCCAAAAAGTGCTTGACCTTTAAGCAATACGGGCAGCCGGTCATAACGTACAGCGCGAGCTCGTGATTAGTAGCCATAGGTCTCCAATCGGTTGAGGTTTTGATTGAAATACCCAAAGCCGCCGCGGTCTATGCGCGCGTCAACGAAGACTCGATGGCCTGGACCAGAAACGCCGTGGCTCCGGTGGCGCAGGGCTTGTCGTAGTAGTCAACAAAGCGCTGGTCGGCAAGATAACCGTGGGCGAGGCCCAGGTACGCCTCGTCTTGGGGCTCGCACCCCCAGTTGAGAGCAATCCAGCGACGATGCATCGCGACAAGCTTACGAGCCTCGTTGCTCTCTGGGTCGCCAATGCCCATGGCAATTGAGAGCTGGCCCAGAATAGCGCGTTCAAGTTCCTTCATGTCGTTCCATGTCTCGGGGTCCATGTCCAGCAACGCTTCGTTTGCTGCATCGATAGCCTCATCGCCGTAGCGCGCCCGCGCCTCGGCACCGTAGCGCGCCTCGTTTTCCTGCATGGTGCGCCAGCGCTCCAGTTGCGGCAGGACGGCGCCCATGAGCGAGACGGCTTCGTCGAGCGACATGCCGGTGTTTTGTGCCAGGCGCGGGGCACAATCCTCAATCATTGCCTCCATGGTGGTGTCATAGGTGTACTTGCCGTGGTCGTAGCACCACTTGCAGTAATGATCGGTCGCGGTGCCCGTGGCATCGGTGCCGCAGTCGTCGGGCGTGAGTATCATGCCGCAGCTCTGGCAATAGTGCTCAGGCATTTCGAGCAGGTGGGACAGCGGTTCTCCGGTTACGGCGGCGATGAGCTTCATCATGTCGATGCCCGGTGTGACCTCGCCGCGCTCCCACCGGCTGATGGCCTGGCGTGTGACGAAGAGCTTAGCGGCAAGCTGCTCTTGGGTAAGGTGATGGGCGCGACGGACAGCAATGAGCTTTTCTGCAAAGGCCATAGCGGCTCCTTTCTGCTGGTTGATGGCTTAAGCATACGCGGCGGCAGGCGCCCTTCCAAGCAACCGTTGGTTGCACGACGGGGGACCGCGGCGAAGAATTGCGCGCAACGCCCCACGCCTCCATGCCGTACAATGACCGGCATGGAACCTATTGCACACATACATACCGACCTGCCGCAGAAGTTCGGCATTCCGCGCAACAGCTTTTTGGCGCCTCATCTGCAGGGACGCATCGTTTTTGAGCCGGAATTTGCCTCCAATGCAGCGGTTGAGGGCCTGGATTCCTTCTCTCACCTGTGGCTACTGTGGCGCTTCGAAAACGGAACGCCCGGCGGCACGGCTAAGGATATTGCCGTCGACGCTAAAACGCAGGACAGGTCCGGCACCAACGCAAAATGGTCGAAAACCGTGCGCCCGCCGCGTCTGGGCGGAGCCGAACGTGTGGGAGTGTTTGCCACGCGCAGTCCGTTTCGCCCTAATCCCATCGGGCTCACCTGCGTCAAGCTTGATCGTGTCGAGCTCACCGACGATGGCCCCATCATCCATGTGCTGGGGGCCGACCTGCGTGACGGCACGCCCATCTACGACATCAAGCCCTACATTCCGTTTGCGGACTGCCACCCGGATGCGACCGGAGGCTGGATCGAGGATGCTCCGTGGCAAGAGCTCGATGTTGAGTTTCCGCAAGCACTGCAGGATATGGTCCCGCCCGCAAAGCTCCTCGGCTTGGTCGAGGTCCTTCGCCAAGACCCGCGCCGCGCGGGCAGCAAGCACGAGCCACACCGCGTCTATCATCTGGCTTACGCCGGGCTCGACATATCGTTTACGGTCGATGAAACCCAGCTAACCGTAGTTGCCGTCAACGACGCGCAAGACTAACCAGCCATTCGTCCGCACCCGTCAAATTAAGCGCCAAACCCCGCGCCAAAACCGCCCACGCTGGTGGACAATAACGCCTACCAAAACAATCAACTTTGCACGGGAGTCCAGCATGAAATACGACTTCACTTCAATCATCGACCGCCACGGCATGGACGCCATCGCCGTTGACTCTTGGGGTGAGATCCCCGGTATGGCCCCGAACGCACCCGACGAGGGCTTCGACCGCATTCCCATGTGGGTGGCCGACATGAACTTTGCCACGGTGCCCACGGTCCAGGAACACATCATTCAGCGCGCCCAGCACCCTATGTTTGGCTATTTCAATCCGCGCTCCGAGTATTTCGACCGCATCATCGAATGGCAGAGCCGCCGCAATGGCGTCGAGGGCCTGCGCCCTGAACATATCGGTTACGAAAACGGCGTGCTGGGCGGTGTCGTGTCGACGCTGCGCGCGTATGTCCAGCCGGGCGATGCGGTGCTGGTCCACAGCCCCACCTACATCGGCTTTACCAAGTCCATTGAGGCCGCGGGCTATCGTATTGTCCATAGCCCGCTTAAGCTCGACGATCAGGGCGTGTGGCGCATGGACTTTGAGGACATGGAGTGCAAACTCGCCCAAAACCACATCCATGCCGCGGTGTTCTGCTCGCCGCACAATCCCTGCGGCCGCGTATGGGAGCGCGACGAAATCGAGCGCGCCATGGACATCTATCGCCAGCACGATTGCGTGGTGATATCGGACGAGATTTGGTCCGATATCATCCTGCCGGGGCACAAGCACATCCCGACGCAGTCGGTGAGCGAGGATGCCCGCATGCGCACGGTTGCCCTCTATGCGCCGAGCAAGACGTTTAACCTGGCGGGCCTTGTCGGCAGCTACCACATTGTCTACAACGAGACGCTGCGTGACCGCATCTGCGCCGTGTCCAACAAGACCCACTACAACGAGATGAATGTCCTCTCCATGCATGCGCTTATCGGTGCCTACCAGCCGCAGGGCTACGAGTGGGTGGACGAGCTCAACCAGGTGCTTGCCGGCAATATCGAGTACTTCTGCGATTACGTGGACGGGCATTTTGAGGGCGTGTCCTATTCGCGTCCGCAGGGCACGTACATGGTGTTTCTGGACTGCACCGAGTGGTGTCGCGAGCATGGCCGCGATATTCAGTGGCTGCTCGACGAGGGGGCGCGCGTGGGCGTGGGATATCAGGACGGCCGCCCGTTCCACGGGCCCTGCCACATTCGCGTGAATCTGGCGCTGCCGCTTTCGCGCGTAAGGGAGGCGTGCGACCGCCTGGACCGCTACGTTTTTGGGGTATAGGGGGCGCTCGATTCGAGTGCTGCCCCATGTGCCCACGCCGTCAAAATGTGTGGGCACATGGGGCGCAGAGGGTAGCGAGCGCGTTTTCCGCATTCGCTACTTTTCATGAATCTGCTTGCCGCAAAGATGTTCAATCGAAATCTCGTAGAGCTGGACGCCCTTTATGTCTTTGGCGATCTCCTCCTCGACTTCTTCGGCAGAAGGGTAGTACTTAAGCGCGAGCTGACGGACTTTGTCCTCGATAAACGCGGGCGCTTCATCTACCAGGCGACAACGACCAAAGACAACGGTACTCATAACGTAGGGAGCCCAGTCGCCGTCCTTGTACCACACGTTGCCGTAAACGGTAAAGCAGACTTTATCATCATGCCTGAGTGAATCGACCTTGTGGCCAGCCTTGGCGCCATGGAAATAAATCTTGTCGTGCTCGGCGTCAAAGAAGTAGTTGACGGGAATGGCATAGGGGTAGCCATCATCGCCGTTGACGGCAAAGACGCCGCGCTTGCAGGTAGCGAGCAGTTCGCGCGCTTTCTCGTCGGTGATGGCGCGTTTCTTTCGACGTAAGGGCCTAAACATCGTTGGCTTCCTTTCTACTGCGCATGGTGGTTGAGCACAAACTATAGCGAAACAGCCCCGTTTTTCTTGATACAGGCGAGTATGTTTTTGAGCTTGCTAAAGTCGAGCGGTTTGGGCAGATGGGCGTTCATGCCGGCGTCGTGTGCCGCCTTGGCGTCTTCGGCAAAAGCGTTGGCGGTGAGCGCGATGATGGGGATGTCGGCCGCATCGGCCTTTTCGCTCAGGCGGATCGCCCGGGTTGCCTCGTAGCCGTCCATGCCCGGCATCATGATGTCCATCAGGATTGCATCGAAGCTGCCGGCGGGACGACCAACATATAGATCGACCGTTTCGTTGCCGTCGGCGGCGCGAGTCACGACGATGCCTTCGCTTTCGAGCAGAGCTTGGGCAATCTCGGCATTGAGTTCGTTATCTTCTGCCAAAAGGACGTTCATGCCGGCGAGCGAGCAGCTGCTTACCTGCGTGTCTGCACATTCTTTTATCTGAGGGTTCTTGTCGATATCGAGCGGAATCCGGACGTCAAACGTACTCCCCACGCCAACCTCACTCGAAATCTCAATCGTGCCGCCCATCATATCGATGAGCGATTTGACGATAGACATGCCAATGCCGGTTCCTTGGAACTTGCTGCGCGCATCGTCGCCTTCCTGGGCAAACGGCTCGTAAATGTGCGTCAAAAACTCGGGCGTCATACCAATGCCGGTATCCGAGACGCTAAAGCAAAACACGGCGTGCTCGTCGTCGACCGGTTTGATGGTCGATGAGAACGTGACGGTGCCTCCGTGCTTGTTGTACTTGATGCTGTTGTCGAGCAGGTTGACAAGGATCTGCCGAATATGGGTGGGGCTGCCGATCATATATTGGTCGACAGACACTATGACCCAATCCGAGGGCACTAAAAAGATA
>NZ_QRVG01000002.1 GCF_003459245.1 Collinsella sp. AF23-2 | reverse complement strand
GGGGCGTTCGGCTAGGTGCGGGAACGGCCTATTTGCTCAATATGTTCGGCTGAGATCGGAAATCAACCAATTCGTGCGCGTCAGCCGCGCCATGGCAAACGCCGTAACCACTAAAATCGCAGCTCAACACTGCTTTACAGCTTGAACCACGACGTCTCGGGGTGGCAGCTTCGTCGATCAAGGCGATGCTGTCCAGATCATCGGGTAAAGTACGGGGTGCTTTCGGCACGATAGGGTCGGTTGCGTCTTCTGTACAGTTGTCAAAAGTCATGCTTTCAGGATAATTGCTGCAACAACTATCAGGGCATGTCGTTGCATTTAACGTTTTCATCACGCCGTCCTTCTGCTGACTGAATCCGTGCGTTTAACCCGGGCATTTCGACCATGCAACCTAAATTGATATTCTTGAGGCAATCAATCATCGCTGTCCAAGCGTCTAGATGTCAGGTCGAAAACCTTGACCTTGTCCCTTGCACCTATTGCGATGATTTGAACTACTTCGACGTGCCCGTCGCGGATGCGATAAATTACGCGAATGCCATCAGTACGAAACTTAAGTTCCCTACAACCTGCAAGAAGACCCGAAAGCGGCTTGCCAATTTCATCGGCCCGAAGTGCAAGGCGCGCAATACCTTTGTCCGCCATAGCGCGAACCGAGCCATCGAGTGACAGATACTCTTTCTCGGCAGTCTTGTCGTAAAACTCAACCTTAAACCTAGCCACGCTCACTCGAACAGCTCCTCGTCGGAAATGGGATCGGTTGCCTCGGCTTCTAGCATGGCCTCGAACCTCTCACGTCCCGCGGTATCGGAGAACGGAATGCCCTTGCGATTCGAATCAGTGTCGCCCTGCGCGAGCCTTGCAGCGGCTATAGCGTGCAGGCGCTCCTCTCGGAGCTGTTCGAGTTCGACCGCCATCGCTTCGAACTCGTCGAAGCCAACGATAACAGTATCGATGCCATCGTTCCTGTCTGAGACAAATTGCGGTTCTCTTCGAGCGCGACGTCTCGCTTCGCCAAAATTTTTGCTTGCCTGCGTCGAAGTCAGCACCTGTTCGCGTCCGAAAACGAGTTTCTTGTCTATCACGGCAACCATAGCAACCTCCTTTAAAATCTGTCTCTAATACGTATTATAGTTTCATTTAAATACGTACGTAAAGGAAAGTTAAACAGCAATATTCTTACTATTGATTGTTTCGGATGAACAGGGTTTCGAATCGTACTCCAGAGCAACCGGTTGCCTGACAGGGTCTTCGATGGCGCAGTTTAGGGTCTTTGCGAGCGCCAATGCCGAAGAGAGCGAGGCACGGCGTAGGTCGAGTCGGATCTGCTCGTAGAGCTGTATAGCGCGAAGTAAACCCCCGATTGGGTGGCGAGCTATTTTTGCGTTAGACCGGCTGGGCTTTCCCGTGGCTATCAACGCATCCCCATCGCGGATGGCCTTTAGGCTCTCAACGTTGAGTACATCGGGAGGATCAGATAGCAGGATGATATTCGCAAACTCATCGTCCCGCACATGTTGCTTCATAGATGCGCACCTCATCTTGCTTGATACTTTTGCGGAAGGGCAGGCGCATGTGCTCTGGTGGGTTGGTGACGATATCAACCTTTCGCCCAAGTTCCCTCTCGAGCTCATGGGAGAGTTCGTAAAGCGTGCCGAACGTCATGGTGTTGCCGCAGACTAGGCGCAAGTCAATATCGCTATTGGGCGTTTGCTCGCCTCGGGCAAACGAACCAAATAAATAGGCTTCTCTGACGTCGTATTGAGCCAGCACGCGGGAGGCGACGGTGGATATGTCTGTAGGCGAAATCATGTGTTATTTGCCGTTCAACAGTAGAACGTCAGGGGGCCAGCGCCGAAACCGCCGATCCGGTTTTTTGCCGTTCTGCAAGTTCGAAGATAAATGGGGCGTTTGATCTAACGAACTCGGTCAAAAAATCCAGATCGTCAGTAGAAAAACCTTCGACATTGAACCAATTAACCGCAGGCAAGAAGCATTCTGCATGGTCAAAGCCAAAGTCAACCGGACGCTCGACGGGTACGCGAACGGTCCCGTCATCTCGTGTTTCTGAGTAGGCAAACTGAGCGCCGTCATCTAGCTGAACATAGCTCAAAAGCATTGCTGCCTCCTTAGTGTATACATCCAGGTATAAACAACCGCTTAGAAGCAACGCGATGCGAATAAAATTATTCCCATAAGACCTGAACTGCTGATTATTTGTATTAGCGAGACTCGAACCACCTCACACTTCAGTGTCCTTTTGACATGGAAAGCCGTCGTTGTGCGTCGGTCAGGTTTCATGTCATGGATCGTACTTAGATTCGAGCGCCTGCATGCTTAACAGCTTGCAGGCGCTCGAACAGCTCAAGAAGGCCGGCGTCTATTACTTTCTTGGCAGCCTCAACTGTATGATCCGATTCGTGGTTCATGTTAGATAGATCCTAAGCCATTTTGCTTTTAGGTGGGTCGATCTTAAATTTTATACCTGGTTATCTTCTTCCATTCGACTGGGAACCCCATGGCCTCAAGGAGGCGCTCCTCGCCGATGCTCTCATCCAATGACAAGTATCCGTTAACTCACTTGACGAGCTTAGCTTTGAATGCCTTGAACTCGTCGTCGCGCAGGAGGTATCGAAGGGTGATCACTGCCGAGAAGACGTCTACCTCGCCGCAAACGTAATCCGGCCCAATCTTTTCGATGCCGAGCTTGGCGTGCAAGGCCGTGTCAGGAATCTATACGTGGCACCTGTGGAAGAAGAGACGCTCTCCATGCGCGCAGACGTTCCTGTAGAGGGCTAGCACGCGGATAAACGAAGAGAGTTCCTTTGGATTTCCGACCCCGAATCTCTTGGCGATCTTGGCTTTCTCGTTGTCCCTAAGTGCCGTGAGCATTTTTGAAATCTGTCCGAAGGTCATGGCGTTCACAGTGACCCACAGCGGCACGTTCTTATATGCCCTGCGGTAGTAGGCGAGGTATTCATGGCTGGTATCCTTGTTGGCGATATAATCAAGCATGTTCAGCAGCTTCGGGAGAACACGCTTCGCGCCCTTCGATGTCGCGTAGCAGCGGGCGTCTAGATACTTACTCTGGGACTCGCCCATATACAGCGCAGAACTCGTAGGCTAGCGCCGACCTGATCTTCGCCTCGACCTTGAGCAGTGCATCGAGCATTATCTCCCTGAGCTCTACGTCGAACTCGTAAAGCGCTAGGATGTCTCCAAAAGTGGCGCCTTCGCGGTATACCCGGGTGCTCGGGTCGCGGAAAAACGACTGGTAACCGTTCACGACCGGGAAATAGCCGATGTCCGCAAGGACCCTCCGGCAAACCTCTTCGTCCTCGATTCTGAGGCCGGAGCTTTTGAGCTTCTCCATCTGCTGCTGGTAGGTGAGGAATTCTTTGGGCATCGTCGCTCTTCCCGAAAAAAAGGGGGAACCCGCAGGCTCCCCTCCGGTTCCAGGCATCGAAAGTTTCTGGACCCTAATCACTGTCATAATAGTATCTTCAAACTTGGGCCTCGTCAAACCCACGCTCTGAGTATCCACACTTATTGATGGCCGCGCATATCCACAATTCCAAATTACCCTAGACAACTAACATGTCATCATGCCCAATCGCGCTACCGCGTATATCGCAAACAATAGTTACCATGAAAGTCTCCATTGCCCTTGGCTTTCGCGAATAAGCAGCAGGGCGTCAGCTCCGCTTTGTCACGTCGTCGGCGTCGAGCCCTTCAGACTTCTTGGCGATATCAACCAGACCCGGATTCATCTTTTCGCAAGCGCCATCCACGATCTTCTTCAAGCTTTCAAAGAAAGAGAAGGCTTTGCGATCCTGTTTAAGTTCAGTCGCGGGCTCGAGGGAAATCGTCGTAGGTTCGTCGATTCCAGCGAAAAGGGCCGAGTACAACTTCCCTACGTTCAGCTTCGGGTCTTCGATATCAATGGAAAAGTCGTCAACACCCTCGATCGCGATCTTCCCATCCTTCAGCCCGACCTTATATGCCTTCTGAGCCATAGCGTTTGAGTCGTTTCTTAACAACGTCAGCACCTCCTTCAACAGTCTTGGCCACAAGGTCGAGCACCTTGTAGTCGTCGCATTCGTATTCCAAAGCCCCACTCTTCACGTCAATTATTCCATTTTTATCGCGTGCGAGAACGATGACGTTATCGACATCGAGGTTTACGACAAAGAGCGGGTTGTGCGTAATCATCAGCACCTGCCGGTTGGCGCTCATCCTCTTAAAGGCGCCAAGGACGTGCTCCTTAATCGCTACTTGCGAGATCTGATCCTCCGGCTGGTCGATAATATAGATCCCTGGTTTAGCGTCCTCCTCCGCCAAAAGGTCGAAGTACAGGGTCCCGTACAGGCCAGGCGACGGTTCGGCGTCGATGCCTATGGACTTGTTGGTGATTTTCCTTCTCTCGGTTACACGGTCAACTACCGCATGAAGCTTGTTGCGAATCTGATCGTAGCACGTCGCCATAGAAGGTTTTTCACCTGTTACCGCTGCGGCTATTTCCTCCGTAGTCAACTCAGTCTCGGACTGAATGCCATTTAACAGTAGCGAAAGCTTGGGCTTGTTGAACACCTCTTCGAACACCGCTTTGCAGTAGTCTACGTCGGTCTTACCGGAAGTAAGCTCGGAGACAAATATGAATTTCCCCATAGGATTGGGAACCCTAATGTCAACAGGAACGGCATACTCGAGCTTCCTGTCGCGTCGTTTTGCGGCAAGCAACACTGCGTCGGCAATTTTCCCAGAGACATCGTCAAGAGTCGCCGAATAATCATCGATAGTTTTCTGCTCGTCAGTCTTCCTCTTCGAAAGAACTCTGCGCTCCTCGCTCGCAGTGCCCTTGACTGCTCGGGTCTTCACGTCGTCGCGTTCGTAGACTAGCCTATGCTTCTCGACAAGCTTGAGAAGCCTGGCCAACGCCTCCATTGCATCGGCATGGGCCTCGGCAGCCTCAAGTCCCATCTCTTTAAAAAGTCTCGAGTAATCTGCTCTGGCGTTGACAAGGTCGCTCCTGCAGGAGAGCAACTTGGAGCCGAGGTCATCGATGTCCTTAAAAGAGATCTTCTTCGAATATTGGGAGATGGTAAGCATCTCGGACTTTGGTAGGTCGCGCAAAACCACCTCATGCTTATCAAGTCGACGGAGCGCATCGTTGAAGCGCGCTTTCGACTCTAGGGCGACAACGCACTCGTCGAAGAAGCGCTTAAGCGAATCTTTGATAGAGTCGACATCAACATGGGATTGAAAATACTTACCAAAATAATCGTCTTGCCCCTGCCCCGAATGCAGCTCTTCGAGGGTTTTACGAACGCTGTCTTGATCGTCGAACTTGAACTCAGCCGCATCTGGGAGAAGGGTATCGACGCTTATGCCCTCCTTCGCGCAATAGGCCTCGTATCCGTCGACCAACTTGGAATCGCCCACATGACGGCAACCGGTTATGCGGTGAATCATCATCGACTTGCCTATGGAGTTGTCGCCGATAATCGCATTTATTCCGGGCGAAAGCGGTATGTCAAAGCACTTGCCATCAATTGAGAGTTCAAGCGAGTCGAGCTTCGAGGAGCTGGCGCTGAAGAACGAGCAGTCGCCGACCTTGATTCTCGAGGGGTCGGTGATTGCCATGAGCAGACCTTCGAAAGTTGGCAGGCATTTCAGGCTGGAGAATGAAATCTCACCGCCTTCTTTCCCTGGATATGTCGCCCAATCATGACAATCGCTCCCGACAACAAACGGAACGGCATCTTTGGGATAGGTCTCGATGAGCCTCTTGATGTCGAGTTCTCGCCGCTTGTTGAGAATTTCGACCGCGTCGACAAACTCGGTCAAAATTACTTCGCTGGCGCAATTCGCGCCGAGACTGCTCACGTCCCGCTTCGCTTCCTGGCCGGCCGATTTTTCGTGTCCGATGAGGACGGCGTTGAGGCCGATGTCCCTCAGGACCTTGGCGAAACCGTCTTCGGTGAAAGCGCCATTATTGAGATCGTCGTAGCGCGGTTTCCCGTTCTCATCACAGACGACCTCGGCGATGCCGTCAATCAGATCGGGGTGCCGGTCATCGAAGATGGCAACGATATGGACGACGGTCGGCTTCTTGCCATCGGCGCGAATCGATACGCTGAACTCAATACCAGGAAGCACTTTGTTTAGGTAGCCATCCCCCTCCCTCTCCTTCAAAGCGAAGTAAAGGTCTTTGTCAAAGCAATCGTGGTCAGTGATTGCACACATGTTGATGCCATGAGCCTCCAAACCGCGAAGCAGCACGTTAACATGGTCTTTGTCGCAATCGGAAAGTTCCTTCTTGCCTTTGTCCTTTGTGACGACACTTGCAGCAGAATGGATATGCAGATCGATTCTGGTTGGCTTAGTTACTATGCGTTCCAATTGCACCTCCTATGCTGTCAAGGCGAATTGCATATCGCCCAACGTTGATATCAGATGGCCCATTGCCCGTCTTGTGCGATGGGCCGGTTTATGATCCTCTCAAGCAAAACGCCTTCGTCCCTATGGTAATCCCATCCCTCGATGCTGGTTAGATACTTATCGGCTTCTAACCTCATTGCTGATAACCTCGATGACAGCGGCTTCCGCCCTTGATGACGACTTCATCCGACGGCTCCCCCAATGGTCTCCAGACAAGTGCGAATGCCACCCATGCGTCTCAGAATCTCTCAGCACCAAAAAGTGCAAGTTAGCGCTGGTCCGGAAGAAAGGTATTGGGTGATCTTATTTTGAAGAAAGCTACTCGGCTCCATTCTCAGTGCGAAATCGCATATGGCTAGCACATCAGATGTTGCATGCGCGAAAAGGGCAACGCCCCCTATCCGGAAGTGTTGCCCTCAAAGCTTCAACGGAGTTTTTGTATTGCAGCAAGATGCGTCGCGCCGCCTCAGCAGCGATATACGGCAGTCAGGAGCACTGTCCCCAGTAGGAAAAGCGCCACGGACGCGGCGATCCAGTTGCTGTCGCCGGCCTTGGGGAGTACCGCAGTGGTCGCGATGGCGGTCCTGGACTTGGACGGCGTGGACACCGTGGTCTTGGTTACTGTCGTTGTTGTTTTGGCTGTCGTGGCCGCGGGTTTCAGCGCCGGATTTGCCGTGGGCCCTGTGGTGAGCTCTCCGGCAGCGGGGTTAGCATCGGTGGGAGACTTGTTCACGCTATCGCCAGGCACACCGCCCCCGTCTGCCTCCCCCGCCGGGGACGTAGCGCCCTCGGGCTCAATCACCACATGCGGCGCCACCGCACCGGAGGCATCCACCACGCCACCTGCACCAAAGGTCCCGCCAGCAGGCGCCACAAACCGTGCGGACACAAGCGACCCGCCCGTGCATGCAACGCCGCCATCGGTACCGTTCGCATCCAGCCACGAGGCGTCGACGGAAAGCCGACAGCCGGTCGCGCCAGCGCCAAGGCCCGCATCCTGCAGATACACGCCGTAGGCGCGCACGCCCGCTCCGGACCCGGCGCCCGCGGCAACGACGCGTCCGCCGCCGCGCACGGCCATGTCGCCTGCGATCACACCGGCGACCGCCTCGTCCGTTATATCGGCCCCGCCTGCCCGGGCGTCGACGGTGCAACCGTCCACCACGAGCGCCTGCGAGACGTGGATCCCGCACTGCGAGCCCGTCGCCGTCAGGGTCCCGGTGCCGCGAAGCGTCAGGTTGCCCCACACCTCCATGCCGCACAGCGTGATGTCCGCATCCGGCGTATGCGACTCCGTCACGGAGTTTTGCCCGGCAAGCGCCAGCACCAGGTTGCCGTCGGCGCCGATGGCCTCGCCCGCGTAGCCGTTAAGCTCCAGGTTGTCGGCATCGGTCCAGGCCCAGCCGAGGCCCGACACGCCCGGCTCGTAGTACGTCGCGCCCGCGATGATGAGGCTCTCCGCGCCCGCGGCATAAGAAGGCCCGCCCAGCAAAACGCATAGGCAGGCCATGGCAACAATCGCAATGTAATGACGGCTGATGTAGGACTCGGCAGCAAACATACCCGCCCCGATCTTCGCAGGAGCCAATAGAATGTGCACCAGAAAATGCCCTGGTAGCAGCAGTTATTAGTTTAGCGAGATCAAGGCACAAACAAAGAAAATGTCCCTGAGCAGCGCCAATAATTAGGTGTAAATCGTTTTGTCAGTCGGTGAATGGAGGAGACTCTTACGTAATCGATCGGCAGCCGACTCTCAAGTCAACAAATAAGGATAATTGGAATATCCAATGTGCAATTGAAGCTATCTTCCCGATGTTCCCATGAGGCAGGGCCCTGAACCCGTGCTCCTGATCGTCCTCGTCCGGAAGCGAGCAAGCTCTGTCTTTCTGTAGTACTCCGCAATGTTACATACCTGCGGGCCTACCCCCTCCTCTACTGACATTTCACAGGGCGTCGCGATTATATCTTACCGTGGGCCATCTAAGTTCTCGTTCGTCACAATTGCACACCTGACGTTATCGCGTAGATACCGCAAACGTCAGGTGGCAGCAGGGACGTGGTGGTCAATATTCGGTGAGCGGAAATGGTCAAAAATTATTTTTAGCAGTGGTTAAAATCGCCCGGTGCTAACAGCTAGTTTCCCTGCTCAACCGAAAAATTATTCCACAATGCTATTTATTAAGGAAACTCTTGAGAGTCTTAACGGAGCTGCGGTTAGCAAAATAGAAGACAATTGCGCAGCAGAGGGATAGTGCGCAAATCGAAGGAAGCGAGTTGAGACCAGCCGCAAGAAGCGAAACCACAACGACAATCACTCCGTAAGCCAAAATCCTCTTCCAGTCAACAGTCATCGTGCAGTATCTATGGGTTTGCTTCAAGCGAGCAACGAGAATGGCTGCATTTCCAAGGAAGTTGCCAAGTGCCGCCCCCATAAGACCTATCAAGGGAACAAGCGCAAGGGATGCAACGATATTCACGGCGGCGCCGATGACCGTAGTACTGGCAGCGCCCTTGGTGTCCTTGGCACACATATATAGTACTCCCACAAACGCAGAAAGCGCATTGAGGGCGGCGCCTAGGTATAAAAGTGCTACGTAGTTAAAGCATGAAAAGTAAGAAGGATCCATGGCAAACTGGACAAAGAGCTTGGTCACAGGCACGCCGGGGATGAGCAAAGTAGCAAGCAAAATGGCGTATTGGTTGAATACCTTCGAGAAATACTCGTCCTTCCCCTTCTTCTTGAAGAGCATAACTGCTTGCTCCTGCCAAGCGGGGGTGAAAATGTTGGAAATCATCGAGAGCGCGGAGGGAAACTTCATCGCCACGGAGAAGATGCCATTTGCGGAATAGCCCATGAAGCCGACAATTATCAGTCTCCCGAGCATAGTCATCGCCCACCAACTCAGCTGATTGGGCAACAAATAAAGCGAGTAGCGCAGCATCTCCAACGCCACTTCCCCATTAATGCCGGATGCCGCAAACGATCTGAGTTCTCTCTGCGGAACAACCAGAAATAGCGATGCTACGACTGTGGCGGACAGCATCGCGTAAAGAAGTCCGTGATATCCCACATTCAGGACGGCGACCAGGAGAAAACAGCCAAGACAGTACGCGATTGAGTAAACGATGCCAGAAATCGCGAACAACTTATTGTTATGAAGGCCACGCGTGCCGTACTGAAAACTCTGATAAAGACAGCTCAATACGACAAGGACATACATCAGACCCGCATCGGCAAAGTCGACAATAAGCCAGCAGATCCAGAATATCGCCGTGAACACCGCTGTAAGCCCAGCAAAGAGACCCAACCAAGTCGAGTAGACGCTTTTTTTATCGGCCTTAGCATCAATAACCCAACGGAACAGCGACTCTGGAATAGCAAGAACTGCAATGGGTTGCAGGAGGGCAATTATGGTATAGACCATGTCATAGATGCCCATGTCGTCCGTTGCGATATAATGAGTACAAAGCGGGATTATCAGAAGCGTGAGAATCTTAGAGCCGAATGTGCCAATAGCAAAGATGCCCGTATTCTTAATGAGAGCCATAGCATGCGATTGCTCGGAACCCTCAGTATCCTGTTTCTTCTTTTTTATTTGACTCAAGTTTCCTTTACACCAACCCAAATATTGCAGCAAGATACTTAAGGGAACCAGAAACCCCGAATTCGCTTAAAGTGTCTCGAAACGGCAATGACGAACCGGAGACTCGATCGAGGCGCCCTTGCACCGTCGGGGATGCGGAGAGGTGCGGCCCATGCGAAAGATAGGCCGAGAGTTCCCGGGGAAGCGCCTCTCGAACGTCGGTAAGGTCGCCAGTCGTTAGCCCCGTGAACTCAAGCACCTTTGAGTTGTCGAGAATGCGATCGACCATACGGTCGTAGCGAACCTGGGGAATGTAGCCATATTCCTTCAAAGCGGGACCGCAATGGTACTCATAGTCATGAAGTGTCACATCGCGCGTCTCGACCGGCAAGACGGAGCGATACAAGTTGAGCACTTCGCCCCAAGTCTGGTGCTGCGAGGTCGCCACATTGAAGTCCTCACCGGCGGCAGCGGAGTTCCCGACCAACAGTGCAATCATCCGCGCGACATCACATGCCCATGTGAGAGTGCATTGTTTCCCCATCATATCGTGAACGACGGGGACCGGAAGCCCCTTTAAAGCGCGCCAAAGCCAGAGACTGCTTTCGTATGTACATAGCTGAAATCTGCCCACACCATCACCCGAGAAGGTAATGGCGGGGCGCACGATGGTCCAGTTCTCCATCGAGCCGAATCGAAGGATGTCCTCCTCATGAGCTTTAATGATTGCGTACTCTCCGCCAGCGCGATATCTCTCATCAGGACACGACTCAAGGAGACGCGGGCTTCGCTCGTCAATAATCGGCGAATCGGCAAAGACACGGTAGGACGAGAGGAATACGTAGCGGCCAGCCGAAGCAAGCATGAGCTCGGACACTGAACGGAATACCTCGGGGTCCCATGTCATAAAGTCTACTAGGACATCGTATCCATCCTTTAACACATCAGCGAGAAATACTGGATCCTTCGCATTGCCCCGGAGATAGGTGACCGAACCCTGCGATCTACGGGCGCTTCGAGAGGTAACGAAGACGTCCCACCCACGAGAGGAAAGTTCCCCCTGGAGATAGTTCCCTATCGCACCCGTGCCCCCCAGAAGTAGCGCTTTCATCGAACAAGCCCCTTCAGCATGCGTACGCCTTTTTCACCAATGACAGACTTGATGGCAGCCTTGGCGTTTCCCGTCGTAGTCTCCTCGATACTGTAGAGGATCTTAAGTGCATCGGTGTCGTCCTCGGGTCGCACAAACGCTTCAATCAGAACGGGGCGGTCGCGCGGTTCTGGTGAAACGAGCAAGTCAACAGCGACTAGATACTCATCTTTTGTCTCAACGCCCCGATATTCGAACCCAAGGTCCTCGGCAAAGTGCTTAATAAGTTTGCGCGACTGGTGCCCGTAATGGCCCCGAGCGCTTACATAGAGGTCTGCCTCATCGCCGAGGGGGTAAGCGCGATTGATATGATTCTTGAACTCGACACCGCAGCCGTTGTTAACAATGAGGATGCGTAGGTTGTTGCCAACATGACGGTTACCGAGTGCATTCATATCATAGAAAAATGCAAGGTCACCGAACACGCCGAAGCAGGGGGCATCTGTAGCCAGCGATGCTCCGAGCAGGCTTGATACGCCACCGTCGATGCCAAATCCTCCCGTGTTGCAGTACCCACGGACCCGATTGCCCTCGAAGAGGCTCCATGTACGCAACGAGTTGTAAATTCCCATGTGGATAATTGAGCCCTCAGGGAAGAGGGGCAGAGTCTGTTGAGCCATCCAAGCGTTTGAGAAAGGCAATTCAGGAATCTTGGTCATAATGGCGGTAGCCTCGCGCGCGCACTCCTCTCGGTACGCCGGCGAAGTAGTCGAGTCAACCATACTCGCATATGTTTCAAAGAAGCGCTCCTCAGACATGTCGAAGACGTTCTTCAAGCAACCGAAAGTGTCGCGCACCTCTCCATCCGGATTGACGCGCCAGGACGCCTTAAGACGTCTTGGCGCGGCTCCCCCCGAAGTGTTCCCGATGTGGATGAGGACGTCGATTGTCTCTGACGAGGCAACGGCATTGCCTTGCGAGAAAAGCAGCGAGGGGTTCACGCGGTAACGGCCCCAATAGTTACTCGTCTGATCGCAGAGAACGCACGCGCCGTAGGTCTCGCAGAATGAATCAACGGCAACGGTAAGTCTATCGCTCCAGCGGCTGTGCGCACCGACATAGACGGCAACCCTGGAGCCGGAAGGGATCTGAGGAAGTTCATCTTCTGATGTATAACGCATGATGCTACGGCTCTTGGGGAGCTCTGAGGCATCGTATACCTTGGTATAGGTTGTGGTGAGGTTGATGTGGACGGGGGCTCCGCCATCGCGCCGAAGCTCAAGCAGCGCTCGATTGATGGCAACGTTGGCGTAAGTGGCATCCTCAGCGCTCTGAATGATAGGCACTTGCACGCTCAACTTCACGGTGTCGATAGGTTGGACGGTTCGATCGATGGCCTGTTGAATGTTTTGGCCAATGCGGACCGCATGCTGCGTCGAAGTAACTGCAAGCACGGGAAGTTTCCGATAATAGGCCTCAGTGAGACCCGGAAAGTAATTCCTGGACGCTGTGGCCTGCGTGCAGCTGAGAGCCACCGGCTCGCCAGACTCTTCTGCAAGACCGCAGGCGATATAGGCCGCGGAGCGTTCATCAACGGAGGAGAACACCTGGAAATACGGGTCGCGCTGAAGACTGACCACGAACGATATGTTTGTGGTCCCCGGAGAGGCAACGATTTTCCTCACTCCATGCTGCTTCATAAGACTCATGAGCATGAGAACGTTCTTCTCTTCTGTGTACTTAGCAGGCATCTACGCTACCTTTCTTTGTTAATGGTTCACGATTACGCGCACCGTTAGTGCTCAGAGAGTACCGGCTTGAGAGCCCCTCGCAGATACTCCAGAGAACTCTGGCGAAGTGAGGAAATCCTGGTTTCGGCACGAGCAAAGTTGACTTGGGCGACAGAGCAGGATGCGTCCTTAGCATCCCATCGGATTAATCTATCCTCAAGGCCTGTAAGGCTCAAAAAGCTTTCAATTCTTACGTTTTGTGAGGCGGTGGTGCCAGGTTTAAAGCGTTCAAAGACAGAGAAGTCTCGTTCTAGTAGGGTCGAGAAGACAAGACCGTGGAACGAGTCAGTGCACACATGGGATGCATTGTCTATGAGCCAGAGGAACTCTAGCGGCCCCACGCCAGAAGGAACCATACCCCCACGCTTAATATCTCCGTTAAACACAGGGATAATAACGAGTTCGAGGCCCTTTTTCTTGGCAATGGAACGGGCAAGCTTCCAGTTCCCCTCGGAGCGACCCAAGAAGTAGCAGAGACAGTAGCGCTCGGAGACTAGCGGAGTGTCATGCCGACTGATAGAACGCCACTCATCAGCACCGAGCAGTACCACTGGATCGCAGACAACCTTACACTCCCTGCCGCTAAGGTCCCTCACCATTCGCGCTCCCGCAGTCTCACGAGCGCTCAAAGCGTTGAAGCCAGAGACAAGTGGGGCGATAGCCGCAGCAATGGTATCCGGGAGCGAGTCACAACCGAAGCTTGGAGCATAGGCGATACGGGGTTTATCGTCAGCGACGAAATCGAGATAGTAACGAGGGTCGAAGCAACGTGGGGACCACACTTGATCGCTGCCACAGACAAACGCATCAAAAAAGGAATTCAGAGCTTCAAAATCATCTGGCGAAGCTACCGGCTCGGTTTCTTTAATGAAGGTGGAAGTAAACCCCTTGAACGCGGCACTCTTCTCGGCAGAGGTGAACGGCGCAACCCCCATTGCACGCTGCTGGAACATGCGAGCGGCCTTGAAGGGCTTACTCTTACGCAGCCCGGATTGATTTCGCTGCTGCCAAGGCGCGGGGTCGTAATTCACGAGGCGAGCGTCCGCCCCAATGTCATTCAATGTTCTTTGCAAGGCATATGCCTGAAGAACCGTCCCATAGTTTTGAGACTGGTACCAAGTCATTTGAGAAATTAGAGGTTTGTGAATATCAGGAATCACGGAGTACTCTCCTTTCGATAGGCACCATTCCTCGAGAGAGGAGAATTAGAGGGGCGCAGACAGCAGCATTTACGGCATGCCACTCGGTGAAAGCAAAGATGAAAATGGCAATAAGAGCGGCTGCAAAGATGGGATCGATTCCTTCCTTCAATTTGAAAGCACGCCATGCGAGCACTAGAAGCCAGGCGAAACCTGCGACCCCCATATTGAACAGAAACGATGCGTACATCCCATCAACAGTGTGGATATCGTGAAATGATCCCCTGATGAGAAGAACGCCTTCAAAGGCATGGTGTCCGAAAACAGTGAGACCAGCATAATTCCATTGTGCCCACCAAAGAGCAGGCCTACCAGTAAGAAAATCACTCGCAGCCTGGCTGAAGTTGGGTCCCATGAACCAGATGGCGGAAATCCACAACGTAAAAAGAAAGAGAACCAAAGGAACGGCAACGATAACCCTTGGCACCCATTTTACAAAGCCGCTGCCCGCACGATTTGACCAGGCCGTTAGTACAACCACCAATGCATAGAAGAGAAGGAGAGATGCTGCCGAAGTCCGCGAACCCGCTACAGCAACAATCACACTCGTAGAAATCGCGCCGACGATTCCCCTCAGCGCAATGTGTACATCCGTTCGACAGAACATGGCCATAGCCCAAGCGAAGAATACGGCTGCGCAGTAATTCGGATGGATAAAAAACAACGCACTACGATTCGAAGACAGGCCTCCAATATCGGACCATTGCAATCCAATCGTCACGCCCATCAGCCGAGCGATGACATAGGTCCAGATCATAAGGACTATGATTGCCGTTACGGCGCGGCTCCAGCATTTAAGGATAGATTGCGGATCAATTTCATATGCGGCGGTAAGAAGAAGCGAAGTAGTCAACAAAACAGACTCGCCAGATAGAACATAGGACACAGTTCCGAGACATATACCTATAATTCCCAAACCGCTCGAGTGGCCCTCCAGGAAAAGGACAGCCACCCTGAACGCCAGAAAAGCGCATCCAAATAGCAATAAGACCTTAGCAAACGCACCTTCTACCGCAACGAAAACAGTAGCTTGGAGAAAGAATTTGGCAAATAAGACCCAAAAACCCATCCAGAAGAAGACCGAGCTCCTTGACGAAAGTGATAGGTTTACAGGCTGATCAGCGGTAGCGCTATTCGTCATTCGAAAGAACCTCCCAATAGCGCTCCGCCACGGCATCCCAAGTATTCGCTGTGGCAACAGCGTGAGAGCGACTTGCCACCTCGCGATAGAGGGCGTTATCAGAACACAGGCGAACAAGGGATGTGGCAGCCTCATCTGCCCAATCCGCTTCGTCGATATCGCAACGAATAGAGTTGGATCCGTCAAAGAGCGCAGAGGCGCCGCACTTCTCGGAAATAATAGGTATGCAGCAAGATGCGGCGCCCTCCAAAACGGATACATTGAAGGTGTCGAACCTGCTGAGCCCGGCATAGAAGTCAGCCTTACGATAGAGCCTCATTAACTCTTCCTTGTCAGATATTTCTCCGCGGTAATCAAGCTCAACACCACCCTCCCTAGCCATCTTTTCGCAGAGGGCACGATTGGAGCCGACGGCCCGGGAATCCCGACCGCATACTATGAGCCTAGGTTGGGCATCCGTTAGGGCAGCATACTTCGACAGCGCAAGGAGTGCGAGATCGCAGCCCTTGCGCTCCTCGAATCCTCCCGTCGTTATCACGACGGGAGGATTCGAGGAGCGCTTCTCAGCCAACAATGAGTCGACTTCAACCCCTACAGGGAGGTCGACACCGTTCCCGATCACCGTAACGTTTTCGTTACGGCCATACAACTTCTTAAGAACTTCAGCCTCAAACCTAGAAACACAGATGAGATTCGGGAACTCTCTAATTAGCTTAGGTTCGAGCTTAAGATCACGAGACAGCACCGGCCGGTATTTGCGTTCTTCGGCTGCAATGCCATGAACTACGAGGTAGTAGTTATTGCCGTGATCAATCTTCGATAGCATGCAGAGCGCCATGGGTACTCTGAATCCATTTTGGTGCACGCATATGGAGTAACCCTTGTAAGTAAATGGAATCTTCACAATGAGCTTTAGCACATCGGCAAAGGAATAAACCTCAGCAAGCTTGCAAGCATGATTCTGGGCAAGACGGGAGTGGACTGCCGCGGCTACGCCCAAAGGCCCCCTGTTTCCGTCGAGACGTGAAATCAGCAGCACCTTCTCATTAGGAAAGTCCATAAACGATATCCTCTTTGGCCTCGTGCTTTTCAAGGAACTCATCTACAGTTCCAACAACGCGAGCCGGGTTGCCGCATACGACCGATCCAACCGGAAAGCGGCCTTTGACAACCGACCCCCCCCCGATGATGCAGTCATCACCGATAACAGTGCCAGGCAGAATCATTGTGTTTGCGCCGATAAAACAGTTCCTGCCAATAGTCACAGACTTGAGAAGCTTACCATGCGTCCCACGGCGAGCATACAACGCCTTGTCGATGCTGTAGTCGTGGACTAAGATGGACGTTCCATAGCTGATGGTGACTCCATCGCCCAAAGTGATGAGATTGTAGCCCGCCGCATCGAAGCGGCATTCAGGGCTTATCCAAGGATCACCGTACTCGGAGAACTTATCCGAGATGTTGACCCCTAGCCACGCCAAGTAGCGAGGGTATAGCTTTTTATAAGTTTTGTTCGATAACTTATTTATTGCAAGGAGAACGCCCTTTAAAGGTATTTTCGCTACGCGTTTATATCCCTGAGCAGCAGGAACGACTTTGTCGACCCTCATTATTAAAAGCCTTTCTCTATCATGGATAGTGCTTGATCAAAGCCGGCAACGAAACTTGAATCAGCACGATGAAGCGTCTCCCTGCACCCACCTGTGTCGTAAGTTATAACAGGAGTGCCACAGGCCTCGGCTTCAAGGTTGACCGTCGGATAGTTGTCCTCTACGGTAGGATTGAAATAGACGTCCGCCGTTGTATAGATGCCGGCGAGCTCCTGGGGAGAGTTGGTACGTTTGAGGCCAACAACGCCCCGGGGAAGCGCCTTTAGCTGCCGATCCGAAAGGCCGACGAGCGCTACGACAAACTTGTCAGAGTCAAGTTCCTCGGCTAAGCGGACGAAATCAGGAAGTCCCTTGCGCTTGGTCCAAGGGCTCGCAACGCCTAGCACCATAAACCGGTCGCCAATACCGTATCTCTCGCGGAAGTCGCTTGGGGTGGGCTTGAAAACGTCGGTGTCGATGACGTTATGACGGACCTCCACCGGATAATCTTTGAGAAAGCTCTCCCCGACCAAATCCGCGAGCCACTGTGAAGGTGTTATTAGCGTCATCCGCTCAGGCGGTACGCTCGTGAAGATGCGTTTCTTATCTTCATAGTTTCTCGCGCAGTTGGTTTTTGAAATCGTTATGGGATAGGTGTCCAGCTGCGGGCAGCATTTCGAGTACGCGCAATGAGACTGCCATTGTGCACACTTCACATATGTGAAGTGTGCACAATGGCCCGTAAAGGCCCAGCAATCGTGCAACGTCCATTTAACCTGGCAACGATGTGAGGCGAGCCAAGAGAACAGCATCTCTATGTTCACGTAATAGCCGTGTATGTTATGCAGGTGCACCACATCGGGATCGATCTCGTCCAGGCGCTTGAGCAGTTTTGCGGTATCTCGCTTAGAGTAGAAGCCCATGCGGTCATGCAAACGTGTCATGGCGCCGTGGGAGAGGTAGCCGGCCTTCGAAGCGCAGCACTGCTCATGGTCGCTTATCGTGTTGTGGCGACGGCCCCAGAAGATGTAAGAGTCAACCCCGCGCTCAGTCAGCTCATGGTGAAGGTTGCGCATTATGGTACCGGTGGAACCGTTGTAAAAGCTGTTGAGCTGGACGTAGCGCAGCGGGCGTCCCAGACATTCACCCAGAGCGAGTGCTTCGTCGACGAGCGCGTCGGTCGTGAGCCCTTGGGTCTGCGACACTAGCATTTCCTCCACACCATCTTGTCTACGACGCCTGTGTAGCTCTGGATGATTTTCACGACCTTGGTGGACACGGTCTCGTCGGCGTAGTCGGGCACGGGGGCCTCGGGGAGCGACCCCTCGGCGTCGAGCTCGACGGCGGTGTGGACCGCCTGGAGCAGGCCGCGCTCGCTGATGCCGGCAAGCGTGAAGCACGCCTTGTCCAGCGCCTCGGGGCGCTCGGTCGAGGTACGGATGCACACCGCCGGGAACGGGCGGCCGATACTGGCGAAGAAGCTCGACTCCTCGGGCAGGGTGCCGGAGTCGGAGACAACCGCGAAGGCGTTCATCTGCAGGCAGTTGTAGTCGTGGAAACCCATGGGCTCGTGCATGCGCACGCGCGGGTCGAGCTTGAAGCCAGTGGCCTCCAGGCGCTTACGGGAGCGCGGGTGGCAGGAGTACAGGATCGGCATGTCGTATTTCTCGGCCAGCGCGTTGATCGCGGTGAACAGGCTCGTGAAGTTCGCCTCGGTGTCGATGTTCTCCTCGCGGTGGGCCGAGAGCAGCATATAGCGCTTGGGCTCAAGGCGGAGCTCGGAGAGGATATCGGATGCCTCGATCTTGTCCAGGTTGGCGCGCAGGACCTCCGCCATGGGCGAGCCTGTGACGTAGGTGCGCTCCGGGGCGCAGCCGGTGTCCTTGAGGTAGCGACGGGCGTGCTCGGAGTAGGCAAGGTTGACGTCGGAGATCACGTCGACGATGCGGCGGTTGGTCTCCTCGGGCAGGCACTCGTCCTTGCAGCGGTTGCCCGCCTCCATGTGGAAGATGGGGATGTGGAGCCTCTTGGCCGCGATAGCGGACAGGCAGCTGTTGGTGTCGCCCAGGATCAGCAGCGCATCGGGCTGGACCTGCACCATCAGCTTATAGCTCGCGGCGATGATATTGCCCACCGTCTCGCCCAGGTCGGCGCCCACAGCGTCCAGGTAGACGTCGGGGTCGTCCAGCGACAGGTCGCGGAAGAAGATGCCGTTGAGCGTGTAGTCGTAGTTCTGCCCGGTGTGAGCCAGCAGGCAGTCGAAGTGGCGGCGGCACTTCTTGATGACCTCGGACAGGCGGATGACCTCGGGGCGGGTGCCCACGATGATCAGCAGCTTCAGGCGGCCGTCGTCCCCGAAGCGGATATCGGAATAGTCCTTGCCCATGCGGCTAGACCTCCTCGTAGTAGGTGTCGGGGTCCTCGGGGTCGAAGGGCTCGTTGGCCCACATGACCGTCACGAGGTCCTCGGTGTCGGACATGTTGGTGATGGAGTGCGTGTAGCCGGGGATCATCTCGACCACGCGCATGTCGGGACCAGAGACGACATACTCGTCGACGGGGAAGGGCTTGCCCTCGGCGTCCTCCCCCACCCTCCTCAGCCTGATCGACGCGGTACCGGAGACCACCAGGAACCTCTCCCATTTGCTCATGTGCCAGTGGTTGCCCTTGGTGATGCCGGGCTTCGAGACGTTGATGGAGACCTGGCCGCGCTCCGGCGTGCGCAGGAACTCGGTGAACGAGCCGCGCTCGTCGGTGTTGGGCTTCAGGGAGTAGGCGAAGTGCCCCGGCTCGTAGTGGGACAGGAACGTGCTCCAGAGCTTCTTGGAGAAGGATCCCTCGGAAAGGTCCGGCACCGAAAGCGTCTCGCGGCTGTCGCGGAAGCTGCCCAGCAGGTAGACAATCTCGCCCAGGGTTTTCACGTCGGTCCCGGGGACGTAGCAGAAATCATCTCCGTCGACGCGCTCGAGCCCCTCGTATCCGCAGCGGTGCTCCTCCCCCAGCAGGGCGCCCAGCATCTCGTCGACGAGGTCGTCGATGTAGAGGAGCTCCAGCTCCACCGAGGGGTCGTTCACGGTGTAGGGGCGGCCGTTGGCGATGGCGTCGCAGAAGGTGGCCACGGCGGAGTTGTAACGCGGGCGGCACCACTTGCCGTAGAGGTTGGGAAAGCGGTAGATGAGCACCGGGGCGCCCGTGCGCTCGGAATAATCGCGGAACAGGCCCTCCCCCGCCAGTTTCGACTCGCCGTAGACCGAGCCCTCAAAACGGCCGGAAAGGCTCGCCTGCGCGGAGCTGGAGAGCATGACGGGGCACGTGTTCCCGTGGCGCTCGAGGGCATCAAGCAGCGTGGAGGCGAACCCGAAGTTGCCCTCCATGAACTCCGCCTGGTCCTCGGGGCGGTTGACGCCGGCCAGGTTGAAGACGAAGTCGGCGCGGGAGCAGTAGCCGTCCAGCTCCTCGGTCGTCGAGTCGACGTCATACTCCATGACCTCGAGCGGCAGCAGGGCTCGGTATTTGGCGCGGCGGTCCTTGCCGTCGCGGATGTTTTTCAGCGCGCAGCAGAGGTTCTTCCCGACGAAGCCCCTGGCGCCGGTGACGAGGACGCGCACCCTACTGCACCGCCTCGTGCTCGCGGCCCTCGAGCGCCAGCTGCACGTACTCGGCGGTCTTGATCTTGGCGATGGTGCCCTCAACGTCGAGCCTCTCGGTGTTGTGGGAGGTGTAGGACTCGTCGGCCTGGGTCTCCACCTCACCGTCCACGACGAACTTGTCGTAGTTCAGGTCGCGCGAGTCGCATGCCACGCGGTAGTAGCCACCCATGTCCTCGGCGCGCAGGCGCTCCTCGCGGGTCATGAGGGTCTCGAAGAGCTTCTCGCCGTGGCGGGTGCCGATCACCTGGGTGCCCACGCGGCCGAAGACCTCCTGGACCGCCTCGGCGAGGTCGCCGATGGTGGAGGCAGGCGCCTTCTGGATGAACAGGTCGCCGGGGTTGGCGTGCTCGAAGGCGAACTGCACCAGGTCGACCGCCTCGTCCAGGTTCATGAGGAAGCGGGTCATGTTGGGGTCGGTGACCGTGAGCGGCTCCCCTTTTCGGATGCGGTCGATGAACAGCGGGATGACGCTGCCGCGCGAGCACATGACGTTGCCGTAGCGGGTGCAGCAGATGGTGGTGCGGCCGGCGCCGTTTCGGGCGTTGGCGTAGATGATGGACTCCATCATGGCCTTGGACTTGCCCATGGCGTTGATGGGGTATGCCGCCTTGTCGGTGGACAGGCACACGACGCGGTCGACGCCCTCGTCGATCGCGGCGTGCAGCACGTTGTCCGTGCCGATGACGTTGGTGCGCACGGCCTCCATGGGGAAGAACTCGCAGGAGGGCACCTGCTTCAAGGCGGCGGCGTGGAAGATGTAGTCCACGCCGTGCATGGCGTCGCGCACCGACTGGGCGTTACGGACGTCGCCGATGAAGAAGCGCACCTTGGAGGCGAGCTCGGGCGACTTCTCCTGCAGGCGGTGGCGCATGTCGTCCTGCTTCTTCTCGTCGCGAGAGAAGATGCGGATCTCGGCCAGGTCGGTGTCCATGAAGTGCTTGAGGACGGTGTTGCCGAACGAGCCGGTGCCGCCCGTGATCATCAGGGTCTTGTCTTTGAATGCGGTGGTGGATTTCATCTACTTGCCTTCCTTGCGCTTGGCGCCCGTGAACTGGTAAAAGAGGAATTTGGTATTAGTAACTAGATATCGTTTGAAAAGTCGTTTCGGCTCTTGGATAAGTCTGTATAGCCACTCAAGGCTTAGGTTTTGCATCCAGATCGGTGCCTCCGGTACCACTCCGGCGAGAACGTTGAACGCGCCACCAACGCCGATCATCAGCGGCTGCGGCCCCCCTTTGAGTTCGTGCATAAGAAGCTCCTGACGAGGCGCACCAAGCGCGATCCATGCGAAATCGGCCCCTGAGTCGGCAATACGTTGGGATAAATCGCATTTTTCGCCATATGTCAGTGGACGGAAAACGGAGGGTTCCATGCCTGCGATTTCCAAGCTCGGATATTCCTTTTGAAGCGCATCTCTGAGCGCCTCGAGGTTCTTCGTCTCATTTCCGTAGAAGTAATGGCTCCATCCGTGCAGGCTGGAGATCTCAAAAATCTCTCGCATCAAGTCTGGACCAGTAACGCGGTCCATTGATGCAACAGCCTTTCTACCAACAATCGACAGGGGTTTTCCATCAGGAACAGACATGACGGATTCAGCTTGGCAAGCCCAATAGGAAGGATCATCGTGGGCCATTACAGACGTATGTGCATTAGAAACGCAGATGTATTCGCCACGGAGCTCATCGATATGCTCAGTAAGAAAATGAATGCAGTGAGGCATATTCGTGCCGGTAATCGGGACATCAATTACCGGCACGCGATTGAGCTCGGAATACTTTGAATAATTATCGAGCATTAGCACGCACCCTTACCGGTGATGACCTCGATTACCGTAAGGACGACAATCTTGAGGTCCGTGATGATCCCGCGCTTAGCGATGTATTCAAGGTCGCGCTGGACCATGCCGTCAAAATCGGTCGAATTGCGGTCCGTCACCTGCCACCAGCCGGTGATGCCTGGCTTCACGGCCAGGCGCTGCAGGTCGTACTCGGTGTACTGCTCAACCTCGCGCGGCAGCGGCGGGCGCGGGCCCACCACGCTCATCTGGCCCAGGAACACGTTGAGGAACTGCGGGAACTCGTCGATGGAGTGCTTACGTATGAACTTGCCGATCTTCGTGACGCGGGGATCCTCCCTCATCTTGAACATGGCGCCGGCGATCTCGTTTTGTTCCTTGAGCTCGGCGAGGCGCTCGTCGGCGTCCTTGTACATGCTTCGGAACTTCCACATGCGGAAGGTGGACAGGCTGCCGTCGGGGCGGGTCTGCCCCACTCGGATCTGGCTGTAGAAGGGGTTGCCCTCACTCTCTAGGCGGATGGCCGCGGCAAGCACAAGGCTGGGTACGGCTATGACGGCCAGCACGCAGCCGCTGAACACGATGTCAAAGGCGCGCTTAACGGCGCGGTAGGCCAGGCGCGAACGATCCCAGTCCATGATGGACTGCATGGCCTTGTAGCGATCGCCGCCCTCACGCCGGTCCATGGCCTGAGCGATGAGCGTCGCCCCCGCGGGCGCATCCGTTGCATATTGAGGTTTATCCGACACGTTCTCTTTCAACACTTCGTCCCCAGATCGGGGATCCTCCCTGTTCTGTGTAGCGTCCGCCAGCAGCTAGGCGATCGCCTTTTTTAGGTTTCGCATTACGCGCTGTTCGGCCGAAAGCACGGCAAGGCCAACGCGCGTAGTCACACGTCGGCCGCACAGGTCGAGCTCCAGATAAGCAGTGCTCTTGCGTCTATTAATGGTTTTGATGAGGCCCTCGTGGCCCAACAGTGGACCTGCCGTCACTACGACCTGGTCGCCGTCTTTTAAGGCCTCGCTCATGGGCACTACGCGGTCTCCTCTATTGGTAAAACTGCCAATGAGCTGGGTCTCTTCTTTTGCCAGCGGCACAAACTGACCATCCTGGGATAACACACGGGCAAAGTCGTCCATACGCAGCAGATACTGTTGCACGGTACGGGGATCTGCCGTATCGCAGATAAGATAACCGGGAAAGAGCGGCTTGGTCGTATTGACCCATTCGCCGTGTACTTTGATCTCGGTTTGAAATTGGGGGTAAAAGAGCTCCTGCATGGCGCTCGCCGGCACCATGCGCTCGATGCGCTCGCGCATTACGTCTTCGCGACCGTTAATGACCTGGATCACATACCACACGAGCACCACCCCCTTGCTGTCTTACGTGTGGCTCACGGGGTTTGGGTATGGCTTCGCCAGGGCGCTCATGCGCGAAGGCGCTCCATATTCAAACCCTGAGCCCAGTTAGACAAGCACGTGGCTCTGTCCCACCGTAAACGGTATGTATAAGCGCAGTTGCTGGAGACGCGGACGTGTAACGCAAAATGACCGCGACTCCAGCTGGCTGCGTGCGAACCAGTCAAGCGGGTACAAAACTGGACCGCACGCAAACAGCTGCAGAACTGCTGCGATTTGTCATGAGATACCGATTCGAAAGTACAGCTTGAACAAAGTCAAGTACAAACACTTTCGATGCGATACGCATGACGACGCTATTGGAGCTCGTGGTTTTTCTGGCACCGCCGTTACGGCCGGATGCTGATCGACCCTGTGCATTGCGGCTTGCTGGAGCCGTTAGCACAGTTGAACCCATGTAACGTTAGGTATTCTAGCACAGCAGGCAGCCCATGCGTTTTGGGGTGTATTGAGCAACATATTGTTTATTTGCCGTGGTTATGGGGGATATTGTGCCGTCTTGCAAACATTGCCGCAGGTTTATGGGGGCGTGTGGGTTGGTGAGCACTGCCTGAGTTGCATTGCTGGCGGCGTGAATTGCTCAAACTATTATCTTTGGCTAACAAACTTTGTACAAAACCGGGAAGGAATTGCGCAACTTTTTATGGGGTGGGCGCGGGTGTACGCGTCACTTTGGTTTGTGGGGTTGATGGGTATGAAAAAAGGCCACCGGATATCCGATGGCCTTTTAAATCACAATGGTGGAGACGAGGGGGATCGAACCCCTGACCTCTTGACTGCCAGTCAAGCGCTCTCCCAGCTGAGCTACGCCCCCGTGACGAGGAGATACTATAGGGGAAGACCTTCTTTGATGCAAGGACTTTTTTGGGTTGTTGGGGTGCCTTACGGGATTTTTGGGACAGGCCCTAAAATCCCTGCTCCGTCCCGATAAAACCCTCACGCGAATAGGAATCCAATTGCGGTTCCTTGGCGGACGGTTATGTTGGCTGTTGTTCTTACTATGTTACTGACGCCTGTGTCGGTTAGCAGGTCCAGAGAGCTGTGGTCTAGCTCCCACTCTAGACCGTGTTCACTTACCTTGGTGTTGGGGGCAATGGCGATGATAGAAAACGTCTTTCCTTCGGCACCTTCGATAGTCCACGATTCGCCTGCGCGAAGGATGCGGGCGACCACCTTGTCCTCGGCAATCCAGACGGGGGCGTCATTGTAGCCCGCGAGCAGGCCCAGTACGGAAAGCGCCATATCCGGGCGGCCGCCGGTGGCGCAGGTCGCAACTACTTCGGCACCTGGCCAGCGACGGCGGACGGAATCAAGCGCCAGCGCAAGATCGGTATAGTCCTTGTACGGGTCGTGGCGCTCAACTTCAAAGTCGGTGGCGGCATCGATCAGCGCGCGGCCCGCATCGCTCACCGTGTCGGCATCCCCCACATAAACGTCGCAGCCCAGGCCGGCGCCCAGCAGCGCATCGAGCCCGCGGTCCACGGCGACAACGTGATCGCACTCCCCCACTAGCCTACTCAACAGGTCCGCGCTCGCCACCACGGGCGAGCCGCAGACCACTAATACCTTACAAGCCACAGCCCTCGCCTATCCCTCAAATGCAAGCACGCGGGCCAAATCCAGGTCCTCATAGCTGTCGATAAAGATATCGCAGTTGGTGCGTACGTCGTCGCGCTTCATGCGGCCGTGCGGATCATAAATACCCACACGCTTAAAGCCGGCGGCCCCACAGCTCTTAAGGCCAAAGACCGCGTCCTCAAACACCCACGTGCGCTCAAACTTGTGCCCATGGCGCTCCTCCAGGCGACGCAACGCCAGCTCGTACACGTCGGGGAACTGCTTGGAGCGTCCCGCCTCGCCCGTGGTGGTCACAAACTCCATGTAGGCATCGAGCCCGGCACCCGCAAGCGCAGACTTAACCAGCTCGGCCGGTGTGGACGTGGCAACGCACATGGCAATGGCCGCCGCCTTCGCCTGCTCCAAAAATACCAGGAGCCCCTCGCGCGGCGGCACCTTGGAGTAGCCATCGATCAGGATGTCGCTCAGCTCGCGATACAGCTCTTCGCCATTCGCGCCAATGTCCCAGGTGTCGTGGTAGGCCTGGCACTCGTCCTCGAGCGACAAATGCTCAAACTGGGCAAAATCGTCGACCGTCACGTCGACTCCGTGGCGGTGCAATAACTCGGGCTGGGCATAGGCCCAAACGGGGGTGCTATTAACCAGTGTGCCGTCGCAATCGAAAATAAAAGCAACGTTGGGGGCGGCGGTCTGGGACATAAACGAACCTTTCGATGTCAAATGGTAAACATCCTGCTAAAAACGTTTTACCAAACGTCAAACTAACAATCTTGAAACCCTAATTGGTAAAACTGTCAAGAGTTTTACCACGGCAATTCTGCCAGTGGTCTAAACATGGCGCTTACCGATTAAACGCCGCCCTAAAACCACTTTCCTTCATAAAAGTAACGTACAGGTGTTATCGTAGTTTCTGCCGAAAGTTCCACCGAGCACGCGAGGTGGAACGAATCATAGAACTATCGCCGTCCCTTCGATTCGTGCAGCCTTGGACCTTTCGCATCTAGTCACCAAGGCAACACGCTGCCGCGTCATGATGGGATCAAACGTGAGCGATACAAAGCTAAAGCCAACGGCTAAAAAGCCCGCAACCCGTAAAGCCGCCCCGCACGCACCGGAGCTCACCAAGGACGATGTCTATCTATTTGGCATCGGCACGTGGGAGCGCAGCTGGGAAAAGATGGGTGCGCACCCCGACACGCAGAACCGTACGCGCGGCTGGCGCTTTTGCGTTTGGGCGCCCGATGTAAAGAGCGTGCATGTCATTGGCGATTTTAACGACTGGGATGAGGAAGCCAACCCTCTGGTGCCCGTGCATACGAGCGCTATTTGGGAAGGCTTTATTCCTGGCGCAGAACAAGGTCAGCTCTATAAATATCTCATCGAGACCAACGAGGGCGAAAAGCTCTACAAGGCCGATCCGTATGCCTTTAGGGCCGAGTGCCCTCCGGGTACTGCGAGCGTGCTGTGGACACTCGACGGCTATAAGTGGAACGATGCCGCGTGGCTCAAGCGCCGCGCTGGCCACAACCACATGTCGCAGCCGCTCAACATCTACGAGGTGCATATTGGCTCGTGGAAGCGCCACGGCGATGCGCCGCAGGGCGAGCCGGACGAGTACGGCAACTACCCAGGCCCCATGGACCCCTTCCCCGCGCAGCGCGGCGAGTTTTACACCTACGACGACCTGTCGGTGGAGCTCGTGGACTACGTGCGCGACATGGGCTACACGCATATCGAGGTCATGCCGCTCATGGAGCATCCCTTCGATGGCTCATGGGGCTACCAGACGACCGGCTACTATGCCGCCACGTCGCGCTACGGCAACCCGCAGCAGCTCATGCACTTTATCGATGCGTGCCACGAGGCAGGCATTGGCGTGATCATGGACTGGGTACCCGGCGGTTTTTGCGCCGACGCCCATGGCCTTGCCTCCTTTAACGGCCACATGCTGTTTGAGCACGAGATTCACCCCAACTGGGGCACGCACAAGTTTGACTTCGCCCGCGGCGAGGTCCGCTCCTTCCTTGTTTCCAACGTGCTGTACTGGCTCGAGAACTTCCACGTTGACGGCATCCGCATGGATGGCGTGTCCAGCATGCTGTACCTCAACTTTGGCATCGACGATCCGGGCCAAAAGAAGTTCAACAAGTACGGTACCGAGGAGGACCTGGACGCCAGCGCTTTTATCCGCCAGGTCAACTGCGCCGTGGAGGCCCACTTCCCTGACGTGATGATGATGGCTGAGGAGTCCACCGCGTGGCCGCTCGTGACCTATCCGCCGCAGGACGGCGGCCTGGGCTTCCACTACAAGTGGGACATGGGTTGGATGAACGACACCCTGCACTACATGCAGACCGATTTTCCGTGGCGCCCCAGCAACCACGGGCTGCTCACGTTCTCCATCATGTACGCCTTTACCGAGAACTTCATCTGCCCGCTGAGCCACGACGAGGTCGTACACGGCAAGTGCTCGCTGATCGGCCGCATGCCGGGCGACTGGTGGCGCCAATTTGCCGGCCTGCGCACGCTGGCCTTCTACCAGATGACGCACCCCGGCGCCAAGCTCAACTTTATGGGCAACGAGATCGGCCAGTTTATTGAGTGGCGCTACTACGAGTCCATTCAGTGGTTCCTGACCGAGGAGTACGAGACCCACCGTCATCATCAGGCGTTTATCAAGGCGCTCAACCACCTGTACACCGCCGAGCCCGCCCTGTACGAGCGCGGCTACACCGATGACGGCTTTACCTGGATCGACGCGGACAACTCCAAGCAGTCCATCGTGAGCTTTGTGCGCCAGGGCGAGGACATCGACGACGACCTGGTGATCCTGATCAACTTTGACCCGGCGAGCTACGAGAGCTTCCGCGTGGGTGTGCCGCGCGAGGGTGACTGGGAGGTCATCTTTGACTCCGACCGTCCCGAGTTTGGCGGCAGCGGCTATGCCGGCAAGGAGCCCTACACCTGCTCGAGCGAGCCCTATCCCTGGAACGGGCAGATGGACTCCATTGAGATTAAGGTGCCCGGTCTGGCAGGCGTGGTGCTTAAGCGCCGCGGTCCCAGCAGCTATAAGCCGCCCGTGGTCGAGGAGCCCAAGGCTGCGCCCAAAAAGCGTACGTCTTCGGTGAAGCCCAAGCCTGCGGCTGCTAAGAAGGCTCCGGCAAAGGCGAAGGCAAAGACTAAGGCTGCAAAGCCCGCCGCTAAGGCCACGGCCAAGAAGACGGCCACCAAAAAGGCTGCTCCCAAGTCCAAGACAGGCGCTGTTAAGGCATCTGCCAAGGATGCGTAACAAAACCGTTACAGCTGTAATTACCCGCCCCGACGAGGCGTAGGATACAAGTCATAACCGTTCCGGGAGAAACATCCCCGGGGGAAGGAACGTATGAATAAGATCTTCGACAACAAGCAGGAGTTTTCCGAGCTCTATCGCGATGCCGTCATGAGCATTAGCGGCAAGAGCGTCGAGGCCGCCAGTGACCTCGACCGCTTTAACGCCCTAGCCAAGCTCGTGGCCGAGAAGGCGCGCACCGTTGCCACCAAGAGTGACGCCCGCGTCACCGCCGAGGGCAAGAAGCGCGTGTACTACTTCTCGATCGAGTTTTTGATCGGTCGCCTGCTCGACAACTACCTGCTCAACTTTGGCGTGCGCGACATGGTCGCCGAGGCGCTCGACGACATGGGCTTCGACCTGTCCGTCATCGAGAAGCAGGAGCCCGATCCGGCCCTGGGCAACGGCGGCCTGGGCCGTCTGGCCGCATGCTTCTTGGATTCCATGGCAGCCGAGGGCATCGCCGGCTATGGCAACGGCATGCGCTACCGCTACGGCCTCTTTAAGCAGGAGATCGTTAACGGCAGCCAGGTCGAGACCACCGACGAGTGGCTCACCCATGGCTATCCCTGGGAGGTCCGCCGTCAGGACAAGGCCGTGACCATTAAGTTTGGTGGCCATGTTGAGGGCTTTGAGGAGAACGGCCGCACGTTCTACCGCACGGTGGACACGCAGGACATCCTGGCTGTCCCTTATGACATCCCCGTCGTGGGCTATGCCGGCGAGACCGTCAACAAGCTGCGCGTCTGGGCCGCCGAGCCGGTCGAGGAGCACTTTGATCTGGAGGCCTTCAACCGCGGCGACTATGCTCTGGCCGATGCCGAGCGCGCTGAGGCCGAGGCCATCAGCGCCATCCTCTACCCCAACGACGCCGGCGAGCACGGCCGTCTGCTTCGCCTGAAGCAGGAGTACCTGTTTGTTTCGGCCGGTATCTACAGCCTGCTCGACACCTTTGAGAAGGAGCACGGCGCGAACTGGGAGCTGCTGCCGCAGTTTGTGGCCATCCACACCAACGATACCCACCCCGCCATGTGCGGCCCCGAGCTCATGCGTATCCTCATCGACGAGAAGAAGCTCGAGTGGGATGACGCCTGGAACATCGTGACGCAGGTCGTGAGCTACACCAACCACACCATCCTGCCCGAGGCCTTGGAGAAGTGGCCTATCGGCACGTTCTCCAAGCTCCTCCCCCGCGTGTACCAGATCATCGACGAGATCAGCCGTCGTTGGCACGAGTCGTTCGACACCACGAAGGAGGGCTGGCAGGAGCGTCTGCGCCAGACCGCCATCCTGTGGGACGGCGAGATTCGCATGGCCAACCTGTCTGTGATCTGCAGCCACAGCGTCAACGGCGTGGCCAAGATCCATTCCGACATCATCAAGAACATCGTGCTCAAGGACTTCTATGCCCTGACGCCCGAGAAGTTCAACAACAAGACCAACGGCATCTCGCACCGTCGCTTCTTTGCCGAGGCCAACCCCACCTACGCCAAGCTCGTGACCGAGACCATTGGCGATGGCTGGCTCAAAGACGCCTTTGAGCTTGAGAAACTCAAGGAGTTTAAGGACGACACCGAGTTCCTGAAGGCCGTGGGTGCCTCCAAGCGCGCCAACAAGGAGCGTCTGGCCGCCTACGTCAAGGCCGAGACCGGTCTGGTTATCGACCCCAACACCGTCTTCGATGTCCAGGTAAAGCGCTTCCACGCCTATAAGCGCCAGCTCATGAACATAATGAAGGTGATGGACATCTACAACCGTCGCATCGCCGATCCTAACTTCCACGTGACGCCGACGACCTTCATCTTTAGCGGCAAGGCGGCCTCGAGCTACACCTTTGCCAAGGAGACCATCCGCCTCATTAACTCCGTGGCCGATGTCATCAACAACGACGCCCGCGTCAACGAGGTCATGAAGGTCTGCTTTATCCCCAACTTCCGCGTGAGCAACGCCCAGCTCATCTACCCTGCCGCCGAGATCTCGGAGCAGATCTCCACGGCCGGCAAGGAGGCCTCGGGCACGTCCAACATGAAGCTCATGATGAACGGCGCCATTACGCTGGGCACCCTCGACGGCGCCAACATCGAGATCGCCGACCTGGCCGGCCGCGAGAACGAGGCCATCTTTGGCCTGACCGCTCCCGAGGTCGAGCAGCTCTGGGCATCCAACAGCTACTTTGCGTGGGATACCCTCAACGGCGACCGCGAGCGTCTGGGCCGCGTTATGGACGAGCTCAAGGACAACACCTTTGCGGGTCTTTCGGGCAACTTCGAGAGCATCTACAACGAGCTCATGAACAACAACGACCCCGATCTGGTCATGGCAGACTTCCGCAGCTACGTCGACGCCTGGGAGAAGCTCACGAACAGCTACGGCGACCAGGAGACCTGGAACCGCAAGGCCCTGCTCAACACCGCCTCCTCCGGCTGGTTCTCGAGCGACCGCACCATTCGCGAGTACCGCGACGAGATCTGGCACGCGTAAAGGCGCGCGAGCTCCCTTTGCCGTACGGCATTACTCGACGGGCGTGACAGAGCGCCGCGCCCGTCGCTAATGGGTTAGGAACATCGATGACAGAAGGAGAAATCGATGAGTAAGAAAGAATGCATCGCGATGCTCCTCGCAGGAGGACAGGGCAGCCGATTGGGGGCACTCACCCAAAAGATCGCTAAGCCGGCGGTTAGCTTTGGTGGCAAGTTCCGCATTATCGACTTTTCGCTGTCCAACTGCTCCAACTCGGGCATCGACACGGTGGGCGTTCTGACGCAGTACCGTCCCTACCTGCTGCATGCCTACGTGGGATCCGGCGAGGCGTGGGATCTGGACAGCCGCGACGGCGGCGTGTCGATCCTGCCGCCGTACGAGACGCAGACCGGCGGCGCCTGGTATGCGGGCACGGCCGACGCCATTACGCAGAACCTCGACTACATCAAGGCCAACGACCCCAAGTACGTCCTGATTCTTTCGGGCGATCACCTGTATCGCATGGACTACCGCAAGATGCTCAAGACGCACATTGAGAACAACGCCGACCTCACGGTGAGCGTTATGCCCGTGCCGTGGGAGGAGGCCAGCCGCTTTGGCATCCTGACCACCGACCCCGAGGACGGCCGCATCACCAAGTTCACCGAGAAGCCCGAGAAGCCCGATTCGAACCTCGCGTCCATGGGCATCTACATCTTCTCGGCCGACGTGCTGATCGAGGCGCTCGAGGAGGACGCTCTGGACCAGCGCTCGAGCCACGACTTTGGCAAGGACATCATCCCCAAGCTGCTCGGTGAGAACAAGCGCCTGTACAGCTACGAGTTCCACGGCTTCTGGAAGGACGTCGGCACCATCGCCAGCTTCCATGAGACCTCGATGGACCTGCTGGGTAACAACCCCGAGTTCGATCTGTTCGACAAGAACTTCCCCATCATGTCCAACATCACCACGCGTCCGCCGCACTACATTGGCCCGGACGGCCGCCTAGACGACTGCCTGGTCTCCAATGGCTGCAAGATCTACGGCACCGCTCGCCACTCGATCCTTTCGACCGATGTCATCATCGAGGAGCGCGCCGTGGTCGAGGACTCCGTGCTACTGCCGGGCGCGCACGTTAAGAGCGGCGCGCACATCTGCCGCGCTATTTTGGGCGAGAACTCCACGGTCGAAGAGGGCGTGAAGCTCGGCTCTGTCGATACCACCAAGGATACGGCCGTCGTTGGAAATGACGTCGTTATCGGGAAGGGGGAATGATCCGATGATCAATCGCAAGGCCATCGGTTATATCACCGCTAACTACTCTTCGTCCTACGGCAGTGTCCTGCTCAAGGACCGCCCCATCGCGTCCGTTCCGTTTTTGGGCCGCTACCGCCTGATCGACTTTCCGCTGTCCAACATGATGAATGCCGGCATCAAGACCGTTGGAGTCGTCATGCCGGGTAACTACCGCTCGCTGATCGACCACGTGGGCTCGGGCAAGGACTGGGGCCTGGACCGCAAGAAGGGCGGCCTGTTCATGGTCCCCGGCAACGCGTATGGCACCACCAAGGGCGGCATGCGCTTCCTGCTGCGCGACATCATCTCCAACAAGACACTGTTCCAGCGCTCGCAGAAGCCCTATGTTGTGATGATGGGCACCAACATCATCTTTAACATGGACCTCAACACCATCATCGAGGCGCACGAGAACTCTGGCGCCCAGATGACCGTGGTGTACTGCAAGGCCACGCGCAATGTTGATGACGAGACCAAGCTCGAGATTAACGAGAACGGCCGCCTGACGGGCGTGAGCGCCGGCGTCGTGTACGGCGACAACGCCTCTATGGACTGCTGCATCGTCAACCGCGAGACGCTGCTCGAGATCATCGACCACTACCAGGCCGCCGACTATCTGGACCTGCTAGAGGCACTCCAGGGCGACTTTGGCAACATCGACGTGTGCAGCTACGAGTACAAGGGCGAGGTCGTGGGCGTGTTTAGCGAGAAGTCGCTGTATCGCCGCAGCATGGACCTGCTCGACCAGACAGTAGCCGACCAGCTCTTCGATCCCGAGCGCCCGATTCTGACCAAGGCCCACGACGTGCCGCCTTCGCGCTATGCGACCGGCAGCCACGCGTGCAACTCGATCATCTCGGCCGGCTGCATCATCAAGGGCACCGTGCGCAACTCGATCCTGTCGCGCGGCGTCGTGGTCGAGGAGGGCGCTTCGGTGACCAACTCGATCATCAACCAGAGCTGCATCATCAAGAGCGGCGCCCGCGTTGAGAACGCCATTCTAGACAAGAACAACGTGGTTCCCACCAACACCGAGCTTCGCGGCACGCCCGAGAACATCCTGGTGCTGGGCAAGGCTCCGTTAACTTCCGACACCACCATCGTACGTTAACGTTGGCACCGCAACATCGCTCGTAACATGTAGAATAGCCGCCCGGTTAGCGCCAGGCGGCTATTCTCGAATTGCAACATGGGAGACAATATGGCAGATTCCAGCAAAAAGATGCAGATCGTGTTTGCCTCGGCCGAGTGCGCACCGTTTGTAAAGACCGGTGGCCTGGGCGACGTGGCGGGCTCGCTGCCCGCGGCGCTTGTGCGCGCCGGCGCCGAGGTCATCGTCATGGTGCCCAAGTACGCCACCATCAAGGACGAGTACAAGGCGCAGATGGAGCACTTCTCCGACTTTTACGTGAGCCTGGGCTGGCGCAACGAGTACTGCGGTCTCGAGAAGCTCGAGCACGACGGCGTCACCTATATGTTCATCGACAACGAGCGCTACTTTGCGCGCGACTATCCGTACGGCTTCTTTGATGACGGCGAGCGCTTTGCGTTCTTCTCCAAGGCCATCACCGAGAGTCTGCAGCACCTGCCGGCCGGTTTTGAGTGCGACATCCTGCACTGCAACGACTGGCAGACGGCGCTGGCGCCAGTGTTCTTGCGCGAGTTCTACCAGGGCCTGCCGCTGTACGACCGCGTCAAGACCGTGTTCTCGATCCACAACGTGGCGTTCCAGGGCCAGTTTAGCGACACCGTGATGGAGGACATCCTGGGCGTGGCGCATATTCCGGCGGCCGCCTCGCAGTTGCGTTGCGACGCCTGCAGCATCAACTACATGCTGGGCGCCCTGCGCTATGCCGATGCCATCACTACGGTGAGCCCCACCTATGCCAACGAGATCCAGACGCCCGAGTTTGGCGAGGGCCTGGACGGCGTTCTGCGCGAGCGTTCGTACGCGCTGCAGGGCATCCTCAACGGCATTGACGTGGCGGGCTTTGACCCGGCGACCGACAAGCGCATTGCCGCCAACTACACGGTTGAAGACCGCTCCGGCAAGGCCGTGTGCAAGGCCAAGCTGCAGGAAGAGCTGGGGCTCGAGGTTCGCGACGACCGCCCGCTCATGGTGATGGTCACGCGCCTGACGCGCCAAAAGGGCATGGACCTGGTCATGTACGCGCTCGACCGCATTCTGGCCGGCGGCGTGCAGGTGGCGGTGCTGGGCACCGGCGACCGCGACTACGAGGACGGCCTGCGCTACTTCCAGGACAAGTACCCCGGCACCATGGCCGCGCGCATCGAGTTCGATCCGGCGCTGTCGCAGCGCATGTATGCTGCCGCCGACATGTTCCTGATGCCTTCGAAGTTTGAGCCCTGCGGCCTGTCGCAGATCATTGCCATGCGCTACGGTACCCTGCCTATCGTACGCGAGACCGGTGGTCTGAAGGACACTGTGATTCCGTATAACGAGTTTACCGGCGAGGGCACGGGCTTCTCGTTTAGTAACTTTAACGGCGACGAGATGGGCGACGCCGTGTTCCGTGCGGCACGCCTGTTCTGGGACAACCGCGATGCCTGGAACCAGCTGGTCACGCAGGCCATGAGCCAGGACTTTAGCTGGACGCGCTCGGCCGACAAGTATCTGGACCTGTACTTCTTTATGCATCCGGAGATTGAGAGGCCGGCGGCTGTTGTCGACGAGCCTGAGGCTGTTGCTGAGAAAGTTGAGGCCGAGCCCGAGCCCCAGGCCGAGGTTGTGGCCAAGCCCGAGCCTAAGGCTGAGGAGAAGCCGGTTGAGGCTAAATCTGAGGTGAAGGTTGAGACAGCTCCCGAGGCTGCTCCCGAGGCTGAGGCTAAGCCGGCTGCGAAGCCTGCTGCCAAGAAGACCACGACGCGCAAGACGACGGCCAAGAAGGCTACGACAACCAAGGCCGCTGCCACCAAGACCACCGCTGCCAAGGCAACTACCGCCAAGGCAACGACTACGCGCAAGCGCACGACCGCCGCTGCCAAGAAGGCCGCCGAGGCCGAGGCTGCTCCCGAGGTAAAGACCGAGACCAAGCCGGCCAAGAAGACTCCGGCCAAGACTGCAGCCAAGAAGACGACCGCGACCAAGACCACGACCGCCAAGAAGGCCACGGTCACAAAGTCGACCAAAACCAAGGCTGCCGCAAAGCCGGCCGCCAAGGTCGAGGAGACGCCTGCCGAGTCCAAGGCCGAGGCAGCTGTCGAGGCCAAGCCGGCCGCCAAAACCACCACGCGCAAGCGCACTGCAACGACGGCCAAAAAGACCACGACCAAGGCTGCTGCTCCTAAGGCGGAAGCTAAGGCCGAGGCCAAACCCGCAGTAAAGGCCAAGCCCGAGCCCACAATGGAGACCCCGGTCTCCCCCGCCGCACCGACTGAGGAAAAGGCCCCGACCAAGAAGACCTCCGTCCGCAAGGCAACGGCCACCCGCAAGCGCCGCTAGCATACAGACGATTCAAAACCTCATCAAACCCTAAGCAAGGGGCGCTCCAACCGGGCGTCCCTTCTCTGTAGGTAGTGGTAAATCGATTTTCTAGGACAACCGTTCGCCGATGGTAAACGGATGTTGTTTATACAGCCTGTGTACAAAAGATATACTTACAACTTGCGCGTAAAGCCCATGGCCCGCAGGCCGTGATTCTATTGAACTGGACCGTATTATGAGATTGATTCACAACAGCCGTCTGCCGCAGTTTCGTACTCCGTTTGGCGCTGTGACCACAGGAACTTCCGTTTCGCTCTCGGTGATTTTGGAGGATGCCGACCCCAACCAGGCAACGCTCACCCTGCGCACCTGGGTCGATGAAATCGGTGAGTCTCTGTATCCCATGACGCACGAGGGCGACGGCATATTTACCGTAGAGCTTGAGTGCACTGAGCCCTGTCTTATCTGGTACAGCTTTATCTGCAACATCGAGGGCCAGCCTGCGGTACGCCTGGGTGCACCGCAGGGTCGCACCGGTGGCGAGGGTGTGACCTACAACTACGCCGAGGTTCCGTCCTTCCAGATTACCGTCTACAAGCACCGAGAGAACCGTCCCACTTGGTACGAGCGCGGTATGGTCTACCAGATCTTCCCCGACCGCTATGCACGCGACGAAAACTGGCGCGAACGCACGCTTGCCGAAGTTGAAAAACCGCGCAAAGGAATCCAGCGCCGCATGGTCGAGGACTGGAACGAACCGCCCGAGTACGAGCGTGCCGAAGACGGCTCCATCAAGACCTGGGATTTTTACGGCGGCTCGCTCAAGGGTATCCAAAATGACCTGCGCCGCATTGCCGAGCTAGGCTTTACGGCCATCTACCTCAACCCCATCTTTGAGGCCGCGAGTAACCACCGCTACGACACGGCCGACTACACCAAGATCGACCCGATCCTGGGCACCGAGCAGGACTTTACCGAGCTGTGCAAGGCAGCCGAGAAGCTGGGCATCTCCATCATCCTGGACGGCGTCTTCAACCACACGGGCGACGATTCGATCTACTTTAACCGCTACGGCAATTATCCCGGCGTCGGTGCTTGGCAAAGCGAGGACTCGCCGTGGCGCGATGCGTTTTACTTCCATGAAGACGGTTCGTATGACTGCTGGTGGGGCGTGGGAAACATGCCCGCCATCAACGAGAGCTCCGAACTGGTGCGCGAGCGGCTCCTGGGCAAGGACGGCGTGATCCGCAAATGGCTGCGCGCCGGTGCCCATGGTTGGCGCCTGGACGTGGCCGACGAGCTTTCCGATGACTTCCTGGCCGAGATCAAAAAGGCCGTGCTCGCCGAGAAACCTGACGCACTGCTGCTCGGCGAGGTCTGGGAAGACGCCTCCAACAAGATCAGCTACGGCCATCTGCGCCGCTACCTGCAGGGCTCTGAGCTCGACTCTGCCATGGACTACCCCTTCCGCGACATGGTCATCGGCTTTTTGATGGGCTACAAGAATGCCTATCAAGCTGCTGAGGACATCGAGACCCTGCGCGAGAACTACCCGCGCGAGGCACTGGCCTGCGCGCTCAATCTGCTTTCGAGCCACGACCGCCCGCGCATTATCTCGGTGCTCGGCGGTGGCCCCGACGAGTCGCAGCTGCCCGAGAGCGAGCGCAGCAAATGGCGCCTGGACGAGAACTCGATGGGCCTGGCCAAGAGCCGTTTTTGGTTGGCAACGCTCATGCAGATGACCTTCCCCGGCGTGCCTTCGATCTATTACGGCGATGAGTACGGGCTGGAGGGCCTCACCGATCCGGGCAACCGTCGTACCCTGCCGACCAAGGACCAACTCCATGACTTCGATACGCTGGCCATCGTTAAGAACGCATCTGCCGTGCGCCGCGCTCTGCCCTTTATGGTCGATGGCGAGATCAAGGCCTTCGCTCTCAACGACGACGTCTTGGCCTACACCCGCACGGGCAAAGACGGCGAGGCCGCGACGGTTATCATCAACCGCAGCCTGCGCAATTCGCACTGCGTGACGATCCCGGCGCTCGGCGAATGTGCAAGCGACGTGATCAGCGGCCACGAATGCGAAATCCACAACGGTACCGTCACGCTCGACCTGTACCCGCTGGGCTCTTCGATCATCTATCACCATGCCGAGAAGCGCCTGCAGGAGCCGCTCGATCATGGCGCGGGCGTCGTGTGCCACATCACCTCGGTGCCGACCGATGACGGCAAGCCTGGCACGATCGGTGCGCCCACGCGTCGTTTTATCGACCACCTGGCTGCCATGGGCATGCGCTACTGGCAGGTCCTGCCCGTCAATCCCACGGACTTCTTCCGCTCCCCCTACGCCGGTCCTTCGGCCTTTGCAGGCAATATCGACCTGCTGCCCGAGAGCCACGAGGAGCTGGCTGCCGACTTCGTCACCTGGAAGGCCCGCGGCGGCGAGGATGCCGACCCGCTCTACACCGCGTTTAAACATCGCAATGCCGACTGGCTCGAGAAGTACTGCGTCTACATGGCGGTAAAGAAGCACTTTGAGGGACTGTCGCGCCACGATTGGCCGGCGGATGTCGCGCGCTACAACGAGCACCTGATCGATGACAAGCGCTTCCACGACGAGGCCGAGCTGCAGGCGTACATGCAGTATCGCTTTGACCTGGCCTGGTGCGAGCTCATGAACTATGCACACAAGAAGGGCATCGAGGTCATCGGCGATATCCCCATGTATGTCTCGGATGATTCGGCCGACGCGTGGAGCGAACCCGAGAACTTCTGGCTGTCCGACACCGGCAAGGCGATTGAGATTTCGGGCGCGCCGCCCGACAACTTTGCGCCCGAGGGCCAGGTGTGGGGCAACCCCACCTTCCGCTGGGAACACATGAAGGAGAACGGCTATAGTTGGTGGATGGATCGCCTGCGTCGTGCGTTTTCGCTCTACGACCGCGTGCGCCTAGACCACTTCCTGGGCTTCCACAGCTACTTTAGCATCCCCGCCGGCAAGGCCTGTGCCGATGGCCGCTGGCTGGCGGGCCCGGGCAAAGACCTGTTCCAGACCGCCTACGACGAGCTAGGTCCGCTCAACTTTATCGCCGAGGACCTAGGTTATCTGACGCCTGGCGTTCGCGCCATGGCTTCCACCTGCGGCTTCCCCGGCATGGATGTGCTGGAGTTTAGCGACTACGACGTTCGTTGCGGCGTGCATCCCACGCCGGGCAAAATCCTGTACACCTCGACGCACGATACGTCGACGCTGGCCGGTTGGTGCACGCGTTCCTTTGCGGGCGGCGACGTGCCGAGCGGTGTTGAGGTGGCGGCCAAGCTGATGAGCGACGCGCTGGCAAGCGACGCTCCCCTGGTGATGATGCCGCTACAGGATATTCTGGGGCTTAGCGACGACGCGCGCATGAACGTTCCGGGCGTGGCCACGGGCAACTGGACCTGGCAGGCTGACGAGGCGGACATTGTAGCCGCTGAGGACAAAACCGCACAGCTCCTGCGCAACAACCATAGATTCTGGGACGAAGCGTGATAAAACCCCCGATATAGGGTACAGTTACAAACGTTTGAATTTTTGCGGGCAGAGTAATCTGCCCGCTTTGTGCTGAAAAGGAAGTATTATGGCGCGCTACGATTACAAGTGCTCGAGCTGCGGCAACGTGTTTGAGGTTGAGCATCCCATGTCCGAGACTCCCGAGGTCGTGTGCCCGAGCTGCGGCGCTCCGGCGGCCAAGACGTTCTCGGCCAGCGGCATTAAATTTGAGGGCAGCGGTTTCTACAACACCGACCAGCGAAGCGGCGGCTCCAGCACCAGCGCCACCAGCGGCTGCTGCGCCAACTGCCCTCACAGCCACTAGAAACAACGCGGCCCCGCGATCAACACCGATCGCGGGGCCGCTTCTTTAGATACCCAGGTTTCCTTATGAGTTGCGGTGAAATAAGGACTGTTTGGCAGGTAAAAGCCGCTATTCAATCCCTATTTCATCGCAACTTAGTAGTTACTTACGGACCAGGCGGGCGCAGAAGTGGCCGTCGTAGGAATCGGCGTTTACCGGTACGCTTTGGAAGAGGCCTCGAACGTTTTGGCGTACGGAGACGAGCTTCTTGGCCTGGGCGAACTCAGGCAATTGAAGAATCTGCGCCTCGGAAAGCGGTGCAACGCTAAAGCCGGCACCCTCGGGAGAGCTCAGGAACGCTTCCACGACCTGCGTGTTCTCCTCGTCGAAAACCGAGCACGTCGCATAGATGAGCTCGCCGCCGGCAGCCACGCGCGCAGCAGCCTCTTTGAGCATCGTCAGCTGCAGCTTGGGCAGCTCAACCGTCACATCCTTTTCGGTCAGGCGCCACGGGATCTCGGGATGACGACGCATGGTTCCGGTGCCAGAGCACGGCGCATCGATAAAGACCGTATCGAACTTAACCGGCTCGCCAAGCATGGCATCAAACGACGTCAGTACTTCATCAAGCTCGCAAGCATCACCCGAAACCGTACGAACGCCCTGAATACCTGCCTTATGCAGGCGAGCGAGATTCTGGTCGCACTTGCGATCATGCAAATCGAGCGCCGTATGCTGACGCTCATAGCCCGCACGCTTGGCCTGGCACATCATCACATAGGTCTTGGTGCCACGGCCGGCACCAATCTCAAGGCAGCAACCAGGGCGCGTGGCAGCTGTGGCGATAAGCTGGGCGTTAAGGTCCGAGGCCACCGCGGCAGCACGCTCAAACACACCCGAAGCAACGGTAACCTGGGCATCAACCGGGGCATGGCAGCCCGGGAAGACAGGCGCGACGAGCTGCGAGATATACGGATCGGGCTTGGAAGCAAAAGCGTTCTCATGCAGGGCCAGCGGCGCGGGGGCCAGATTGCCGGCAAAGTTAAGCGCACCCTCTGGTGTGTCAAACGATGCCATAATGCGAGCGCACAGCCATCGCGGCAAGCCCATCAGGCGAGACAGGCGAACCAAGCGTCGCTCAGACTCATCGGCATCCACCGCGGCGGCAAAATCATCGACGTTGTCCGCAACCTTATGCAGAACGGCGTTCGCCAGACCGGCGGCGGACTTAGCACCGCAGCGAACCAGCTCAACTCCCTGACTTACGGCAACGCGGCCAGGCGTATGCAGGTAGAGCATCTCGAAGGCAGAAATACGAAGCGCCATGCGAACGCGCGGCGCAACCTTTTTGGGCTTATCGAGAAACTGATCGAGCAGCTCGTCCAAAATACCCTGCGTGGCGGCAACACCCAGCGCCAAGCGGGCGGCAAAAGCGGAATCGCGCTGGTCAATAGCCTTGGCCAATGCGCGAGAGGACAGCACGTCGCGTGCATACATGCCGCGGCGATCGGCCTCCATCAGCACATCGAGCGCAAGCTTGCGCGCGGGAGACAGCCTGCTCATGACAAAACACCCCAGATAAGATCGGCACCCTGCAGGCCAGCAGACCAAGCAGAAGCAGTCATAGCACGCTTGCCATCGGGCTTAACCTCGAGCAGTTCAACCGAGCCATCAGAAAGGCCCAGGTAAACACGCTTGGCCTTAACGAGAACCTGACCCTCGCCGAGCGACACATCAGCCGCCGCAGCATCGAGCACACGCACGGTCTTGCCGGCAATCACGCAACGAGCAGGCGCGGTATCGGACGAAGCGAGCACATGACGCACGCAATCGAGCGCCGCCATTTGCGGATCCAAGCGCATCTCCTGCTTAGAAATCTTGGCAGCATGGGTAACGAGCGCCTCATCCTGTTCAGTCCACACGGCAGTGCCATCGGCAAGAGAGGGAAGCGTATCGGTAAGCAGTTTGCCGCCGAGCTCAGCGAGCTCCATGGTCAGCGCCTCAGCATGCTTACCGGCAACCGAGGTCGAGGCCTGCGCACAATAGGCGCCGGTATCCACGCCATGCCCAATGCGCATAATAGAAACGCCAGCAATCTCATCACCAGCAAGAATGGCACGCTGAATAGGAGCAGCCCCACGCCAGCGAGGCAGCAAGGACGCATGAACATTCACAATACCAAGCGGCGCCATATGCAGCACCTCATCCGGCAAAATGCAACCATAAGCAGCCACACAGAAAATATCGGCTTGCGCAGCTTGGAGCGCCTCAACAACCTCGGCCGTCATACGATTAGCCTCAATAACCGGCAACCTAAGCTCAAGCGCCTTGGCCTTAATAGGAGACGGCTCCAACTTTTTACCACGCCCGCGAACAGCATCAGGACGAGTAACAACAAGCGCAATCTCATTCCCAGCCTCAACAAGCGAAGTCAAAGAAGGCACAGCAAAATCAGGCGTACCCATAAACACAATACGCATAAAGATCGTCTCCCCTCAACCAAAGCCGAGACGGCTACAAAGAACAGCGGAAAGCAAGGTTCCCAGGCCATCCGCAATAACAATTCAACAAGAACAAATATACCCAAAACCAAGGAAAGAGCCGCAATAAAAGCAGCTCTTCCAACAAAGCACCTATCAGCGAAGACGCCCATCCCTGGCCCGACGGCACCTGGGCGAGACAAGCAGCGTCAACGTAGTCCCCGGGGCGCCCGCCTATATCGTCCCGCGCGCAGTTTCGCAGCGCAGCGAGAATGTTTGAGCACGGGATGATATAGGCGGGCGCCCCGGGGACGGACAAACCTACTCAGTCTCGCCCGGTCGAGCGCCGCGGGCCAGGGCGTCCTGGTACTCCTTGACGGCCTTGATCCTCTGCATAGGCTTAAGGCGCTCGAACATGGTGTTGCCGTGCAGGTGATCGATCTCGTGCTGCAGGCACACGCAGAACAGATCGCCCGAGGCCTCATAGCGAATCAGGTTGGCGTCCAGGTCATACGCCTCGACGACGACATGGTCGGGACGCTCGATCTCACAGCTAATGCCAGGAATGGATAGACAGCCCTCGCTATACGGAACGAGATGGTCGCTTTGCTCGACAATCACGGGATTGATGAGCACGTACGGGTCGTAGTCGTTCTTGTCACTGTAGTCGCAGTCGATGGTAACGAGCTGAATGAGCTCGCCGATCTGCGGAGCAGCCAGGCCGCAACCGCCGTTATCGAACATCATTTTCTTCATCTTCTCGGCAAGCGCCTCGATCGCCGGGGTGATCTCCTCGATGACGGCGCACTCCTGGCGCAGACGAGGGTCGGGCGACAGTACGATTCCGTTGGCTTCCATGGCCATCCTTTCGGTTTGTTACATCAAATCATAGGCGTCGACGTCAACGCTCACGCTCACGCCGCGCACAGAGCTCACCTCTTTGAGGCAGGCGTCGATATCATCAGAGACATGGTACCCCACGGGCGACTTCACAAGCAGATGGAAGCGGTAACGGTCCTTGGCTCTCTCGATTACACACGAAGCCGGGCCTAGCACCTGCGGCACGGCACTCCCCGCCCGCAAAAAATCGGGCGCGGCGGCATGCCAGCGGCGCTTAAGAAGCTTTGCAATGCGCCCAATGTAGTCCTGCGCGTCGTCTCGGTTTGCCGACCACACCAAGATGTTGACCAGGCGAACAAACGGCGGGTACAGCGCGTCGCGGCGCTGGTCCAAATCGTAGTCGGTAAAGATCGAACGGTCGTGCTCAGCGACGGCACGAATGACCGGATCCTCGGGCAGGTAGGTCTGGACGATCACCTCGCCGGGACGATCACCACGACCGGCACGGCCGGCGACCTGCTCCAGTAAATCGTAGGCGCGCTCCCCTGCGCGAAAATCGGGCAGCTTAAGGGCGAAGTCGGCATTGACCACGCCCACGAGCGTGACCTCGGGAAAATCGAGACCCTTTGCGATCATTTGGGTGCCCAGCAACACGGCGCAATCGGCCGCATCGAACTGCTCGAGCAGCTTTTTGTGCGAATCCTTGCCGCGCGTGGAATCGGCATCCATGCGGATGATGGCGACGTCCTCGGGCAGCATCTGGTGCAGTGCGTCCTCGATCTGCTGCGTGCCCAGCCCCATTTTTGCCAGGTAGCGGCTGCCGCACTTGGGGCAACGACTCGTGGGCGCGGGATACGGCTGCACGCGCCAGGAGGATCCGCATGTGTGACATTGCAGCGTGTGCGTGCGCTCGTGATACGTAAGCGCTGTGGAGCAGTGGTTGCAGGTGGGAACGCAGCCGCACTCGCGACACATCAGGAACGGCGCAAAGCCACGGCGGTTATGCAGCAGCACGGCCTTCTCGCGACGCTCGACCACACGCTCCAAGCCCTCCATCAAGGGTTTTGAGAACATGGAGCGGCTGCCGTGTGAAAACTCACGGCGCAGGTCGGCAATGCGGACCGTAGGCAGCACGGCGAGTCCCGGGCGCTCGGGCATCTCGACACGCGTCCAGGTAGCACCGTTGTATGTACCGCGGCGGCAGCGGTCGAGGGCCTCGGCAGAAGGCGTGGCCGAGCCCAGCACAAGTGGGCAGCGATAGCGGCGCGCCATCTCGGCCGCAACCTCGCGCGCATGGTAGCGCGGGCTGGAGCCCTGCTTGTAACTGGTCTCGTGTTCCTCGTCGATGATGATGAGACCCAGGTCGCTGAGCGGGCAAAAGAGCGCCGAACGCGCGCCGACGACAACGCGGGCAGTACCATTGGCAACCATGTCCCACTGGTCCAGGCGCTCGCCGGCCGAAAGGCGCGAGTGGAAGACCGCGACCGTCTCGCCAAAGCGCGAGCGGAAGCGGCCGACGGTCTGGGCCGTCAGCGAGATCTCGGGCACGAGCACGCAGGCAGAGCGGCCTGCCGCGAGCACGCGCTCGATAGCGGAGAGGTAAACCTCGGTTTTGCCGGAGCCGGTGACGCCGTCAACCAGCACCACGTCGCCATGAGCGTCAAGGCGGGCGCGCTCAATCTGCGCGAGTGCCTGTTGCTGGCCGTTGGTAAGGGAGACCGGCGCCTTGCCGCTTGCCGAGGACAGCGTAGTCTGCTCGCTGCAACCGCGCCAGGCACGGCGCTCCTCCACCACCACGATGCCGCGTTTTTCGAGCGCCTTGATGGTCGCCGACATACTGTTATAGAGAAGGTTGAGGTCGCGCGTCGTGACAGGACCACACTGGAGCGCCTCGATGAGTTGGCGCTGGCGGACCGCGGTCTTGGGTGGCGTGTAGTCAAAGCCTTCGGGCGTAAGCATCACCCAGCGGTTTTGGATGGGTTTGACGGCTGGACGTTCAACCGTCCACACACCGTCGTCGCCCTTGACCACACGCGGGCTGCCACCCGGAGGCAAGAACAGGCGCAGACACTCGGAAAGCGTCGCGACATACTCGCGGCTCATCCAACGTGCGATGCGGGCGGCTTCGGCGGTAAAGAGCGGTTTGCTGAGGATGGCCTCGATGGGCTTGATGCGCACCGGGTCGAGGGAGTTGTTGCCCGGCAGATCGCCCAGATCAGGCGCAATGTCGACGACATAGCCCGCGGCGGCACGGTTACCAAAGTGGACCAGGACCGTGGATCCGATCTGGACCTCGTTGGCAAGGGACTCGGGGATGCCGTAAGCAAACGGTTCCGACAGCGCACGGGTGGGGATGTCGAGGACCACGCTCGCGTAGGCGGCAGGGGGCTCGGACGAAGGCTTAGACTGAGCCGAGGCAGCGGCAGGCTTGGGCTTCACCGGAGCTTCCTCCGGTTCCGGCAAACCAAACAGCGACAGTTGTTGAGCCATACACCACCTCTAACGAACGGACCTGAAAGGGGTGGGACAAAATAATCAGTAGAGTTTGTCCCATGGCCGATACGAGTGTCGAGCTCGTTGCGTCACTCGAACATGGGACAAACACTACTGATTATTTTGTCCCAGCAACCCACTCATCGGTACAGAAACAAGAGCCCCGCTCGGGTGAACGGGGCTCGGATACATGCATTTGCGCGTCTACTACAGCGCCATCGTGCGAGCGCGGTCGATACGCGCCAGGCAGTCGTCGCGGCCGACGAGCGCCATGGTCTCGCCCAGCGGAGGGCTAACCATGTTGCCGCAGACGGCGACGCGCAAGGCCTGGAACACCACGCGCTTCTTGAGGTCCATCTGCTCGGGCAGCGGCTCAAGCGCGGCGTCGATGGCCCCGGCAGTCCACTTGTCCACGCCCTCGAGCGCAGCCTTGGCGACATCCAGAATGGCGCCCATGCCTTCCTTAGCCAGGCCCTTGTTAACGGATTTCTCGTCATACTCGAGCGTCTCGGCCGTAGCAAAGATGGGAGCGGCGACGGTCACGGCGTCGGTCGGCATCTTGGTGCGCGGCTTGACGATGGCGGCAAGCGCATCAATCCAGTCCTCGCCGTACTCGACGTTGCCCTCGATGAGACCCGCCTCGTGCAGCTTGGGGACCATGATCTCATCGGCAAACTGCGCGTCGGACATGCCGTTGATGTACTCGGCATTGACCCAATCGAGCTTCTTGGGATCGAAGGTCGCCGGGTTCTTGGAGATGCGGTCGAGCGAGAACTTGCTGGCTAGGACATCGCGCGGGATGATCGTGGTCTCGCCGTCGAGCGACCAGCCGAGCAGCGCCAGGTAGTTGACGAAGGCGTCGGAAAGGTAACCGGCGTCGCGGTACTCCTCCACCGAAGTTGCGCCGTGGCGCTTGGAGAGCTTCTTACCGTCGGCGCCCAGGATCATGGAGATGTGGGCGAACGTGGGCACGGGCGCGCCGAGGGCCTCGTAGACCATGACCTGGCGCGGGGTGTTGGACAGGTGGTCGTCGCCGCGGATGACATGGGTGATCTTCATCATGGCGTCGTCGACGACGGTCGCGAAGTTGTACGTGGGCGTGCCATCGGAGCGGAAGATGACAAAGTCGTCGAGCTCCTTGGCGTCGAAGGTCACCTCGCCGTGGACGGCATCGTGGATGACGACGTCGCCGCGGTCCACGGGCACCTTGATGCGCAGGACGTAGGACTCCCCGGCCTCGATGCGGCGGCGGGCCTCCTCGGGATCAAGATCGCGGCAACGGCGCTGATAGCCCTGGAAGGGGTCCTTGCGCTCCTGCGCGGCCTTGCGGTCGGCGTCGAGCTGCTCCTTGGTGCAGAAGCAGGGATAGGCCTTGCCCTCGTCCCAAAGCTTCTGGGCGGCCTGCTTGTACAGGTCCAAGCGCTCGGTCTGGGCGTAGGGGCCAAAGTCGCCGCCCACCTCGGGACCCTCGTCCCAGTCCAGGCCCAGCCAACGCATGGCGCGCAGGATGATCTGCGTGTTCTCGTCGGTGGAGCGGGTGGGGTCGGTGTCGTCGATACGCAGGATGAACGTGCCGCCGTTTGAGCGGGCGAAAGCCCAGTTATAGATAGCGGTGCGGGCGCCGCCGATGTGCAGCTTGCCCGTCGGTGAGGGTGCAAAGCGGACGCGAACGTCTGATGCCATGGAAATCTCCTCGATTGCAGGATGGATGTCTAACCGCACCAGTATAAAGCATCAAAGCAACCTCCGCATAAAGGGCACCGACCCAGTCATTGAGGAAAGACTTAAATGACCAGTCTTTGGGCAACCTGTCGGCACTTAGGTAAGGCTGTTCGTTTAAGCCTGTCCCCAATGAGTGCCCGGCCGGTCATTTAAGTCTGTCCCCAATGAATAGGTGCGGAAAGGGTGTGAATGTTTGAATTACGCGCTATGATGTGCCCTTGCATAGAGAGCCCGGCGGAATGGTAACGGTCGCTGGGACACGTTTTTGAAAGGACAATCATGTCAGAAGAACTTCGTTCCATCCCACCCCAACACGGGTCCTTCGTTTTTACGTCGGAGTCGGTGACCGAAGGTCATCCCGATAAGATCGCCGACCAGATCAGCGACGCCGTCCTCGACGCAATCCTCGCCAAAGAAATAGAGCTCCAGGAGCAGGGCTACATCGCCCCCAACGGCGTGCCTGCCAACGTGGAGAACGTTCGCTGCGCCTGCGAGACCCTCGTGACCACCGGCACCGTCATCGTCGCCGGCGAGATTCGCACCCAGGCCTACGTCGACGTGCAGGAAATCGCTCGCGGCGTTATCCGCCGCATTGGCTACAACCGTGCCAAGTTCGGTTTTGACTGCGACACCTGCGGCGTTATGAGCCTCATCCACGAGCAGTCACCCGATATCGCCCAGGGCGTCGACGAGTCCTTCGAGACCCAGACCGGCGCTACCACCGACCCGATCGACCTGATCGGTGCCGGCGACCAGGGCATGATGTTCGGTTATGCCTCCAACGAGACCAAGACCCTCATGCCCATGCCGCACTACCTGGCGAGTCGCCTAGCCGAGCGCCTGGCCGCCGTGCGTCACGACGGAACCCTGCCCTATCTGCGTCCCGACGGCAAGACCCAGGTCACCGTGCGCTACGAGGAAGGCAAGCCCGTCGAGGTCACGACCATCGTCATCTCCACGCAGCACGCTGCCGAGATCGAGGACATGGGCAAGATCAAGGCCGACCTTATCGAGCACGTCATCACCCCGGTCATGGCCGCTGAGAACATGCCGTGGGACAACGCCGACATCTACGTGAACCCCACCGGTCGCTTTGTCGTGGGCGGCCCCATGGGCGACACGGGCCTCACCGGCCGCAAGATCATCGTCGACACCTACGGTGGCTACGGCCGTCACGGCGGCGGTGCCTTTAGTGGCAAGGACTGCACCAAGGTTGACCGCTCCGCCGCGTATGCCGCGCGCTGGGTCGCCAAGAACGTGGTCGCCGCCGGTCTGGCCGACCGCTGCGAGGTCGAGCTTGCCTACGCCATCGGCGTTTCCAAGCCCCTCTCAATCATGGTCGACACCTTCGGTACCGCTAGGGTCGCCGAGGACAAGATCGTCGAGGCCGTAGAGAAGACCTTCGACCTGCGCCCGGGCGCAATCATCCGCGACCTAGACCTGCGTCGCCCCATCTACGAAAAGACGGCAGCCTACGGTCACTTTGGCCGCGAAGACCCCGACTTCACCTGGGAGAAGACCGACCGAGTCGAAGAACTCAAAGCAGCCTGCGGCCTGTAAGCTAACTCGAAAAGCTACAGCCAAAAAACAACGCACCAAAAGAAGTACCGGCTCCAACCGGTACTTCTTTTTTATTTAAAGGTGGTGAAGATGAGCCGACCTGGGACATGGAATAGGTCATAGGCCGATAAATTTCGCAGCAGAGCGACTTCAACCATGTATCCTAAGTTCCGAGGGCTTTGGTATCTGGTCGGTCGCGAGTTCCGCACGAGCCGGAGAGCACTTAATGTGCTCTCCGTGCGAGCAGGACTGCCCGAGCAGGCGACCAAATACCAAAGCCCTCGGAACGGCGGGATAGAGTATGCCCCGCCCCTCGGGACGACGGGATAGAACAGGAGCACCCATGGCAGGCAAGCCGCAAACACTAGCTACGACCTCGGCATTCGAGATCTTGGGCCCCGTCATGGTCGGCCCCAGCTCATCGCACACCGCCGGCGCCCTGCGCTGCGCCCAAGTTGCCGCCAGCCTGCTGGAAGGCCGCATCACCAAGGTCACCTTTGGCCTGTGGAACTCCTTCGCCCACACCTACCGCGGCCACGGCACCGACCGTGCGCTCGTCGCGGGCATCCTGGGCCTCGACACCGATGACGAGAACATCAAGCAGGCCTTCGACCTCGCGCGCGAGCAGGGCCTAGAATATCACTTTGACATCAAGGGCGACGACGCCTCCATCCACCCCAATACCGTCGACATCGACATGGTCGACGACACGGGCGCCACGGCACAGGTCCGCGGCGAGAGCCTGGGCGGTGGCAAGATGCGCATCAGCCGCATTAACGGCGTCGGCGTCGACATCTCAGGTATGTACTCCACACTCTTCGTGGCGCACAAGGACGTCCCCGGTGTACTCGCCGCGCTCACCAACCTGCTCGCCTACGCACACGTGAACATCGCCTTCTGCCGCACCTACCGCACCGAAGTGGGCGGCCAGGCCTACTCCGTCTTTGAGACCGACGGCGCGCCCGACGACACCGTCGTCCCCATGCTGCGCAAGCTCGACAATGTCGATTACGCAACGTTTATCGAGCTCCCCGGTTCTGCCTCGTCGCTCTCCCCCGGCGTCTCGGCCAAGGAAATCTTCGACGACGGTGAGCAGCTGCTCGATGCGTGCGAGGAACTGGGGCTCAGCATCGGCGCCGTCATGGCCGTTCGCGAGGCGCGTCTGACCGGCGAGGCCCACGCCGTCGCCGCCATGCGCCGCGTGCTCGAGGTTATGCGCGAGGAGACCACGGCCCCCCTCGCCAATCCGCAGCGTTCGCTCGGCGGGCTAATCGGCGGCGAGGCCAAGCTTGTCGAAGCCACCGGCCGCAACGATTTGAGTGAAAGCCTGATGGGCCCCGTCCAGACCGAAGCCGTGGCCCGCGCGATGGCCGTGCTCGAGCGCTCCGCCACGATGGGAGTGATCGTCGCCGCCCCCACGGCAGGGTCCGCGGGTGTTGTACCCGGCTGCGTGCTTGCGCTCGCCGATCGCCTGCAGCTCGACGACGAGCAAGTCATGGACGCGCTCTACTGCGCAGCCGCCATCGGCCTCAACCTCACCACGAGCGCCTGCGTCGCCGGCGCCGAGGGTGGCTGTCAAGCCGAGGTGGGAAGCGCCGCCGCCATGGCAGCCGCCGCGCTGGTGCAGATGCTCGGCGGCACGCCCGAGCAGGCGCTCGACGCCAGTTCCATCGCGCTGAGTAACCTGCTGGGCCTCGTTTGTGACCCCGTCGGTGGCCTCGTGGAGGTGCCCTGCCAAAACCGCAACGCCATTGGCGTGGCAGCGGCCTTTAGCTCGGCACAACTCGCTCTCGCAGGCATTAAGAGCTTGGTGCCGTTTGACCAGATGGCACATGTCATGCTCTCGGTGGGCCACGCGTTGCCGGCCACGCTGCGCGAGACGGCAAAGGGCGGCATCGCGCAGGCTCCGGCCGCACTTTCGGCCTGTGCAAAATGCGGTGTGTGCGGATAGCGGCAAAGAACGACTCAAAGGTGGGACAAATGTCCCACCTCTTTTGAATGCCACCGTTTCCGTACCACAAACAGCAGGGCAATCGCTATAATGCAAGCCCAGTAAAAACACGATGAACCGCAAGGCGAAAATCGAAGGATATGCATACGATGTCGCAAAACGATCGAACTCAACTGATTCCCGATCCGCAGCAGCCGAGCAGGCACACCGGCGGCGTTCAGTCGCCGCGTCCTATCGCGCCGAGCCACGGTCAGCAGCGTAGTGCAGCAAACGCTTCCCAACGCCCGAACCAACAGCGACAGCAGCGTCAACAACGTCAGCAGCGCCAGGCAAACGGCAATGCGCCCAAGCAGCCCCCCACGCACGCTCGGGGCGATCGTGGCCCCGCGCGCAAACCCGCCGAGAACAAAAAGTCGGGCAAAAAGACGACGCTCTTTGTCGTCCTGGGTCTAATCGTCATTGTCTATATCGTAGGCGTCGTAGCATTTTCGCAGGTAGCCTACCCCAACACCACCATCGCCGGCGTCGACGTCTCGTTCTCCAACGCTTCGTCTGCCGCCACCAAGGTCAACTCGGCATGGAAGCACTATAAGCTCACCGTGACAGGCGATGACTTTAGCTGGACCTATCAGCCCGAGTCCGATGAACCCATCGTCGACGGTGAAGCTGCCGCAAAAGAAATCATCAACCACAACGAAGCCTTTATTTGGCCGGTCCGCCTTGTGGAATCCTTAAGCGGCAAGACCAAAACAACTGCTACCTCCAACGAAGTCGATCTTGATCAAGACGTCGACCTGTCCATGCTCTCCGACACCTTTGACCAAAAGAAGTTTGAGGAGGACCTGGGCGCCGCTATCGACGAGTTTAACGAGGGCCGTTCGGGCACGTTCGAGGCCAATAGCTCCTATGACGAGCAGGCCGGCAAGTTTACCGTCGAGAAGGCGCGCTCCAACGAAAAAATCAACCGCGAGCATGTCATTAAGTATGCCGAGCTCGAGCTTTCCTCGCTGGCCGAGACCGTAGATCTTTCCAAGCTCGGCAACGATGCCTATGAGCCACTCAATGGAACGCTGACAGATGATCAGATTCAGGCCGCATGCGATGCCGCCAACAACTTCCTGGGCGTCAACGTGACCCTTAAGCTCAACGGCGAGGATGCCGGCAAAGTTGATGGCAGCTCCGTATTGCAGTGGATCAGCTTTGCCGATCCGGCCAACCCCACGCTCGATACGTCGCAGATCAGCAGCTGGGCAGCCGAGCTCGCCAACGGCTTTAATACCGTGGGCTCCACTCGCTGGTGGACGCGCGCCGATGGCAAGCAGTGCGCCGTCGAAGGCGGTGACTTTGGTTGGTCCATCGACAGCAGCTCGCTCGCCAAGCAGGTCGAGGACGCCATCAACAACAAGCAGACCGGCGAAATCGAGATCAAGTACTCCCAGAAGGCCGACACCTTTACCGCAAAGGGAGAGCCCGACTGGAAGGCGTATATCGACGTCGACCTGTCCGAGCAGCACGCGCGCTACTATGACGAGAACGGTAATATCGTTTGGGAGGCCAACTTTATTTCCGGCAAACCGGGCGAAGACGCCACCCCCGAGGGCGTGTGGCAGATCAACAGCAACGACGGCGGCAGCACCCTGATCGGAGCCAAGGACCCCGAGACCGGTAAGCCCAAATACGAAAGCCCGGTGAGCTACTGGATGCCGTTCGAGGGCAATATGATCGGCTTCCACGATGCCACCTGGCAAAACGACAAGAGCTTCGATAACGCCGAGTCGTACAAGTGGTGCGGCAGCCACGGTTGCATCAACCTGCGCCTGGCCGACGCCAGGGCACTTCACGACTGCATCAAAGTCGGCCTGTGCGTGGTCGTGCACTCGTAGGAAAACACGCCTTCACACAACGGGGAACTGACGCTCCAATCTAACAGTTCCGAAAGAATCCGCCATATGCGCCCGCCCCAACCGGTGGGCGCATATAATTATCGAGGTTCTTTCTATAAAGGAGACGCTATGCCGAATGTCCCCACGCTCACCCCGGGCCCGGATGATACCGAGCACTCGCCCGAAGGTGCCACCGAAACGATTCCTCTGATTACAGACATACCTGCCGACAAACAAGGCGAACGCACAAACGATACGGCCGAGATTTCCGATGAAGAGGCATATGCCAAGCTCAAGGCAAAACGTGCCGAACGTCGACGTAAAAAGCTGATTCGACGCGGTATTGCCGCCGGCGTCGTGGGAGTCATCGCGCTCATTGCCATTATCGCAACCCTGGTTATCAATGCGCAGCCACAGGGCACTAGTGGGCCTGTGACCGACATGGTGACCGAGGGTACGTTTACCACAACGGTCGAGGCGAAAGGCCAGCTCAAACCCATTTCGTCCTCAGTGGTCTCCCCTTCTGTCGACGGCACGGTCGATTCGATCAACGTGCAGGCAGGCCAATCCGTCAACGAGGGCGACGTGCTTATGACCATTAAAAACGACGAGCTCGATCGCAACGTTGCCGAGGCGCAGCGTGCAGTTGCAGCCGCCCAGGAAGACCTCGCCAACGCGCAGAAAGCCGTAGCCGCCGCACAGGCCACCCCAATGACGGACGTCGAGGGAGCTTCCGCAGCGGCTGGCATCTCCGCCGCATCGGCGGACACGAACGCCGTATCGGCCGCGCAGCGCAGCCTCGCATCGGCCCAGGCAAACCTCGATCAGGCGAACGCCAAGGTAGTCAGCCGTACGGTCACGGCCCCGAGCTCGGGCAGTATCGTGGAGCTCAACGCCAAGGTGGGCGCCACGGTAACGGGCGGCATGATCATGGGCGAAAGCGATACGAGCGGCGGCAAGCAGTGCATGCAGATCGCCGACCTATCCAAGATGAAGGTGACCGTGCAGGTGGGCGAAAAGGACATCGCAAAGATCGCCGTTGGGCAGAGCGCCAACGTCACGTATCCCGCGTTTCCCGATATCGTGAGCATGGGCACCGTCACGGCTATCGCGTCGGTGGCAAACTCCGACGCCGCCAACGGTGGCGGCGGCAGCGTAACCTTTAACGTCGACATTCTCATCGAGGCGCCCGACGCGCGCCTGAAGCCGGGCATGACGGCCGAGGTATCGGTGGTGACCGAGCAGCTCGACGACGTGGTAATGGTGCCGACGATGGCGCTCATCACCGAAGACGGCGAACACTATTACGTCAACGTGGCGACTGATGACGAGGGCAAGCAGACCCGTCGCGTTAAGGTGACCGTCGTGACGCAAAACGACAACGAAGCCGTAGTCGGCAAGACACAGGTCAAGCGAGACGACCAGGGCAACGAGATCAACCCTAACGTGCCGGTTACCAAGCTGCGCGATGGCGACACCCTCGTCATGGACACCGGAGCGGACGCAATGGCTGACGGCGGCTACGGCGCGAATTCGGGCAGCATGTCTGCCGACGAGGGCATGTAATGCGTCCCGTCATCGACATCCGCAACGTGCACCGCATTTTTGAGAGCGAGGCGGGTTGCGCCCACATCCTGCACAACGTGAGCCTGGCGGTAAATTCCGGCGAATTCGTCGCTGTCACTGGCCCCTCGGGCTCGGGAAAATCAACGCTCATGAACATCCTAGGCTGCCTGGATAAGCCGACGGCGGGCGACTACTACCTGCAAGGGCTCAACGTGGCCGAGCTTGACGATGACGAGCTCACCGAAGTTCGCGCCCTGAGCATTGGCTTTGTCTTTCAGAGCTTCAACCTGCTGCCGCGCCTGTCGGTTATCGAAAACGTCATGCTGCCGCTGGCCTACACCAATGTGCCCCGTAGCCAGCGCGAAATGCGCGCCGTGCACGCGCTGCAGGCTGTCACGCTGCCCGTCGACCACTGGGACCACCGCATATCCGAGCTCTCGGGCGGCCAGATGCAGCGCGTCGCCATCGCACGCGCCCTCGTCAATGACCCGCCCATCATTCTGGCCGACGAGCCGACGGGAAACCTGGACTCCGCTACCGGAGCGCTTGTGATGGAGACCTTCCATAAGCTCCAGAAGCGCGGCAAAACCATCGTGCTTATCACACACGACCCCGGCATCGCCGCCGAGGCCGACCGTGCCGTGACCATCCGCGACGGTCGCATTCACGACGGCGCGTATATTCCACATGCACCGCGGACCCTGCGCAGCGCCGTAGATAGCCTGCCCATGATTTCCGCCTCCGCCAACCCGCCGAAAGGAGAGATGGCATGAGCGCCCGCGATCTCATCCAGGAAGCCCTTCACTCGCTCGAGGCCAACAAGGGGCGCAGCCTGCTCACCATCCTGGGCATTGTCATCGGCATCGCCTCGGTTATCGCCATGACTTCGCTCATCGGCGGCATCCAAAACAGCCTGGTCAACAGCCTGGGCCTCAATGCGGCACGCATGGTGCAAATCTATTCGTCGCAAGAACTCACCGAGTCGGACATCGAGAAGCTTCAAAAACTGGTGCCGCAGATAGAGCAGATCGGCATTGTCGACAGCGCGTATACCGAGTATAAGACCGGCGATAAAAGCTATACCGTCATGGCACAGGGTGTCGATAGCGACATGCTCGACGCCGTGGGGGCCAGCAAGCTCGTTGCGGGGCGCACCTATTCCCAGGCCGAGTCCCAATCAGGCTCGCGCGTGGCGCTCATCAGCCGCAACGGCGCCGATCAGCTTTACGGCAACGAACAGGATGCGCTGGGGAAAACCATCAAGGTGTCCAACGGCGAGGTGCAGATTGTAGGCGTGATTGATGGGGGCAGCGACTCCATGGGCTCGCTCACGCTGTATATGCCACGCGAAACTATCTCCGGACTGTTTGGCGACGAGAATCCTTCATTCCCCAGCGTGACAGCACTTGCCGCCGAGGGTACGGACATGGATGAGCTTTGTAAGACCATCGAGTCCAAGGTGCGCGCGATGAAGGGCATCGAGGAGGAGGATGAGTACGACAGTGTATCGGCGACCTCCATGAAAAGCGCCATCGATGCGCTCAACTCCTTTATGGGCGCGTTCTCGCTCATCATGGGCGCTGTCGCCAGCATCTCGCTACTTGTCGGCGGTATCGGCATTATGAATATGATGCTTACCAACGTAACGGAGCGCATCCGCGAGATCGGCATCCGCCGCGCTCTGGGCGCAAGTCGTCGCGATATCACCGCGCAGTTTTTGGCCGAATCCTCGGCGCTGTGCGTCACCGGCGGACTGCTAGGTGTCCTGATTGGCTATCTGCTGGCATGGGGCCTCGCGATGTTTGCCTCCGGATCCGGGATTCTTGGCGAACTCGGTGCCAGCGGGCAAATCACACCGAGTTTTTCAATCGCCACCGTGCTGCTGGCCTTCGCCGTCTCCGTCGGAATCGGCGTAATCTTTGGCTTCTACCCCGCTCGCCGCGCAGCAAAGCTCGACCCGGTGGAGTGTCTACGCTACCAGTAAGCCACCACCAACAAGTTGCGGTGAATTAGGGACTGAATGTGCTATCTAGCAGCAAAAACAAACACTATTTCACCGCAACTTATTGAAGGGCTGCTTGCGCCAGTTCCGGGCTTCGTCCTCGAGCTATTGGCGGATGACGGTCTTGTACGGTTCGAGCTTGCTCGAGGCGCTTCTCCTCGCTGGCGGGAGGGCGCACAGGCGCGGCGAGCGCCTAGCGCGCGAACTCCCGTAAGAGCGCGTCCTCCACTTCCCTAAGCGAAAGGGCCCCGCCTCCCTCGGCGGGACGGGCGACCACGATACAGCGCGCTCCCACGTCGCGCGCAGAGGCGATCTTCTCGGCCGTGCCGCCTACGGTTCCCGAGTCCTTGGTCACAAGCCACTGGGCGCCCACCTGCCGAAGCATCGCCTCGTTGAGCTCGCGGGTGAAGGGCCCCTGCATGCCGATGATGTGCGATGGCGAAAACCCCGCGTCGATGCACTTCGTTATAGCACCGGGCAGCGGGAGCACACGCACGAAGAAGCGCTCCGCGTAATCGACGACGCTCGTGTAGGGAGCAAGCTCCTTGCTCCCCGTCGTGAGAAGCGCGCGACCCGGGTTCTCGGAGAGAAAGCGCGCCGCGCAGGCGATCGACGTGACCGAGACGACGCCTTTGGGCAGCGCCTCGACCGGGCGCGCAAGGCGCAAGCATCGTGCACCCACGGCGAGCGAAGCGGCCCGGATGTTGCCGCTTGCGAGCGTAGCGAAGGGATGCGTGGCGTCGACGACGATGCGCGCGCCGGAAAGTTCGCGCTCCATGTCGGCCTCTTCGAGCCTGCCCGCATGCACCTCGATGCCCGGGAGCTCGCCCAAAAGCTCGCCTCCGTACTCGGTTGCCGCGTAGGCACGGGCGGGGATGCCCACCCCGCTCGCCCATTCGCACAGAAGGCGGCCCTCGGTGGTGCCGGCGAAGATACGCAGCGCCGGCGCGGATGCGGGCGCCGTCACTTCAGGCCGCCTGGGCGCGTGATCTCGTAGAGCAGCGCGTTCATAATGGCGGCCGCCACGGTCGAGCCGCCCTTGCGACCCCTCGCGACGATGGCCGGCACGCGTCGCGCGAGTAGCTCCTCTTTCGCCTCGACCACATTCACAAACCCGACCGGCACCCCAACGACGAGCGCGGGCGCGATCTTCCCCGCGTCCATGAGCTCGGCGAGGCGCAGAAGTGCTGTGGGAGCGTTACCGACGGCCACGATGAGCGGACCCTCGATGCCGCAAGCTTTGTCCATGCTCGCAACGGCGCGAGTCGTGCCCGCGGCGCGCGCCGTTGCGGCGACATCCGGGTCGGCCATGTAGCACACGGCCTGGCAGCCGATCTTCGCGAGCGCGGGCTTGCTTATGCCTGCGAGCGCCATGTTCGTGTCGGTGAGCACCGTGGCCCCTGCGCGCAGCGCGTCGAGCGCACAGTGCGCGGCGTCATGGGTGAACACGAGGGAATCGGCGTACGAGAAGTCAGCAGTGGTGTGGATGACGCGCTTCACGACGGGCTCTTCGAGCGGCGGGAACGTGCGGCCGCCGAGCTCTTCGGTGATGATCTCAAAGCTGCGCCGCTCGATGTCGCCGGGCGCCATCTCCTTGGAATCCATCTAGTACTCCACTCCTTCCCTTGCACATATCCCCTGCTCGTAGGGGTGTTTCTCGCACCGCATCTCGGTTATGTAGTCGGCCTTCTCCACGATCTTGCGGGAAGGCGCGCGCCCGGTGAGCGCTACTTCGACGCCGCGCGCGGACATATCGAGCGCGCGGTCCACGAGCGCCTCGTCAACAAGCCCCTTCGAAAGCGCGTCGAGCGCCTCGTCGAGCACGAGCAGCCCCTCCTGCGCGCCCTCGAGCTCGGCGAGCGCGGAAGCGAGGTTCCCATCGTGCAGCTCGCGCGTCGCGGCAAGTTCTTCCGACGTCATGGACCAGGTAAACTTGTCCGACGCCTTCCCCGCGAACACGGGCACGCCGAAATGCTCGGCGAGCAGGCGCACCTCCCCGCTTTCGCCGTCTTTCAGGAACTGCACGACGACGACGCGGCGGCCTGCGGCGAGCATGCGAAGGGCGAGGCCCATCGCCGCCGTGGTCTTGCCTTTGCCGTCGCCATGATACACGTGGATCATACGCCCTCCTCGATAATGCGGTAGACATACTCCATGTCGAGCGCCCCGCGCACGGAGTCGGCCAGGCGGTCGAACTCGCGCGCACGATGATCGGCCGCGGACACCGCGCCCTCAGCACCCACGACGCTCTCGGGCAGGCCGCGCATGCGCGCGAGCGAGCGCGCGAGGGCGAGTGCCACCCCCGGTTCGTCGAACAGGCCGTGGAGATAGGTTCCGAACACGTTTCCGCAGGCCGCGCCTTCTGGTTTGCCGCCAATCGTGCCCGCAGGGGCGCAGGAGACGGTCGTTTCGCCGTCGTGAATCTCGTACCCGCGCGCCATCATGCCGTTCCACACCGAGAACGCGCCTTGGGCGCCCGTGATGCGCAGCTCCGATTGGGCGAGGCGCTTTTCCTCCTTGAACACCGTACTTGCAGGAATGAGCCCGAGCCCGCGCGCGGTGCCAGCGCCTTCCCTGCCGTGCGGGTCGGAAAGCTCGTCTCCCAAAAGCTGGTAGCCTCCGCATATGCCGAGCACCGGCGTGCCCGCGCCCGAAAGCGCGCGTACACAGGCTCCGATGCCGCTAGCCGCAAGCCAGCGCGCGTCGTCGAGCGTGGTCTTCGAGCCGGGGAGCACCACCAGGTCGGGCCGGCCCAGATCGGTCGTCGAGGAAACGTAGCGCACGCCCACGCCGAGCACGCGCGAAAGCGGGTCGAAGTCGGTGAAGTTCGACAGATGCGGAAGGCGCACGACGGCAACGTCGATGACACCGCGCGCCTCGCGGGCAGATAGGCGCGGTGCGAGCGAGTCCTCGTCGTCCAGGTCGAGCGTAAGATACGGCACGACCCCCACGACGGGAACCCCGCACATCTTCTCGAGCGGGTCCAAACCCGGGCGCAGGATTTCCACATCGCCGCGGAACTTGTTCACCACAAGCCCCCGCAAAAGAGCGCGATCCTCGGGCGCAAAGAGCGCGACCGTGCCGTAGAGCTGGGCAAACACCCCGCCTGGGTCGATGTCGCCCGCGAGCAGCACGGGGGAGGACACGGCGCGCGCGAGCCCCATGTTGACGATGTCGTTTTTGGCAAGGTTGATTTCGACGGGGCTGCCGGCGCCCTCGATGACGATGACGTCGTTTTCCTCCGCGAGCGAATCGAACGCCTCCAAAATCTGCGGCATGAGCGCCTTCTTTCGCGCGAAGTAGTCCCTCGCAGCGAAGGCTCCCTGCGCCTTGCCGGCCACGATGAGCTGGCTTCGGTGGTCGCTTTCGGGCTTGAGCAGGATGGGGTTCATGCGCACGTCGGGCGCGATGCCGCACGCCTCGGCCTGCATGATCTGGGCGCGCCCCATCTCGAGCCCATCGGCCGTGACACCGCTGTTGAGCGCCATGTTCTGGCTCTTGAAGGGAGCCACGCGCAGGCCGTCCTGCGAAAGCACATGGCACAGCCCCGCCGCAAGCAGGCTCTTCCCCGCGTTCGACATGGTGCCCTGGATCATGATGGGCTTCGCCCTACCCACGGGTATCGACCTCCTTCGCCGAGCCTCGGCCATCCGCGACCGCCATAGCGCCGCTGCAAGAAGCGCCGCCCCGTTCGTCGGGTTCGCCTTCGCCCGATGTGCCTTCCGCCCGAAGCGCGCGGCTGAACGCCATCGCAAGCCGGGCGTTCTCCTTGCGCGTGCGCACCGCGACGCGGCACCAGAAACGGGACAGTACCGAAAACGAGTCGCACGTGCGGACCAAAACCCCTTGTTTATACAGGCGCTCGGGGATGTCTTTCGCCGGCGTGCGGACTAAAAGGAAGTTCGCATCCGACGGCACGACGGAAAGCCCGAGCGAGGAGAGCTCGTGGGAAAGCCACGCTCGCTCGCCCGCCAATACATCGCGCGTGCGCGAGACGTATTCGACGTCTTCCAGGGCGGCTATGCCAGCGGCCTCGGCGACCGAGGAGACGGGCCACGCCTGCCCCGCCCGGCGAATCCCCTCGATGAGTTGGGCGTTTCCGCTGATCAGATATCCCAACCGCAACCCCGCCATTCCGTAGAGCTTGGTGAATGCGGAGAGCACGGCCACATGGCGCGAACACGCGGCGCGTGTGGCCACGCTCCTTTCGCGGGCGTCGGGCGCAAATCCGAGGAAGCACTCGTCCACGACGAGCAGCGCGCCCACCTGCTCGCAGCGGCAAGCCGCGGCATCGATCACGCGGGGGTCGACGAGGCGCCCCGTCGGGTTGTTCGGATTGCAGAGGTACGCCACGTCTCTCGGCCCCTCGATCGCGCGGGCGAAGGAGGCGGGCACGTCGAAGTCGTCCGCTTCGGAGAGCGGGAACTCCTGCACGCAAGCGCCGTAGTACGATGCCGCCTCCGCATATTCAGAGAACGTCGGCGCGCACACGACGATGCGTTTCGGGCGCACCGCTGCGGCGAGCCGCCAGATGATGTCGGACGCGCCCGCGCCGCAGACGATAGTATCTTCGGGAATGCCCTGGGCGCGCGCTAGGGCGCGAACGAGGGCGCGGCTTTCCCTATCGGGGTATGCGTCGATTCGAGAAAGTGCCTTGCAAGCTGCGGCGACGGCCCGCGGGGATGGGCCTGCCGGATTCACGTTCACCGAGAAGTCGATGAGGTCGGAGGCGCCCCCTTCGCAAGCGATGCCGAGCGATTGCCAGCTGCCCCCATGCGCACGGGCGCGCAGGATTCCCCCGGCAGCCCGGGACGCCGCGTGGTCTTCCCTCATACCATCGCCCCCACGACGAGCACGACCGCCGCGCGCGCGGCGCCGAAGACGACAAGCGCGCATACGGACGCGGCGAGCATGAGCCTAGTCGCCCGGGCGATGTCGCCCCACTCGATTTCGCGGGACGCGTCGCCTATCGTCGGTTTCTCAACGAGCTTGCCGAAATACACCGCGGGTCCTGCCAGGCGCAGCCCAAGCGCGCCCGCGCACGCTGACTCGGTCTGCGCCGCGTTCGGGCTCGCATGGCGACGCCTGTCGCGGCGCCAGATGCGCGCCGCCCCACGCGCGTCGAGCCCGACGATCGGGCACACGGCGATCATGAACAAGGCCGATAAGCGCGAGGGAATCCAGTTCACCGCATCGTCGAGGCGCGCCGAGGCGCAGCCGAAGTCGATGTAGCGCTCGTTTTTGTAGCCCACCATGCTGTCGAGCGTGTTCACCGCCTTGTACGCCATGCCCAAGGGCGCACCCCCGATCATAAGGTAGAAAAGCGGCGCGATGACGCCGTCGCTCGCGTTCTCCGCCACAGTTTCCACGGCGGCGCGCACGACGCCCTGCTCGTCGAGAACAGACGTGTCGCGTCCCACGATGAGCCCGACGGCTTCGCGCGCCGCGACAAGGCCGCCCTTCGAGAACGCGCGGGCCACGGCCAGGCTCTGGCGGCGCAGCTCGCATGTCGCGAGAATCTGATAGCTCACCCATGCCTCGGCCACGAAGCGCAAGCCGGAGTGAACCATGCCGCAAAGATGTAGGATACCCCAGGTCAAAAGCCCACACGCAAGCGGAAGCGCCACGGCGAGCACAAGCCCTGCGGCACGCGTGCCCGCGGACGTTTGCGGGAATGCGCCCCGCAGGCGGCCTTCGGCCCACGTGATCGCGCGCCCCATGGCGACGACGGGATGGGGAAGCCAGCGCGGGTCGCCGAAGGCAAGGTCGGCCGCGAACCCGGTGGCGACGGCAAGAATGGTCATCACCGGACATCGCCCCCCGAAGCGGGGCGAACGTCGCGAAGGCAGCGCCCATCCCAGGTGGCGGCCCATGCGCCGCCCGGCTCGGTATGCACGTCGAAGTATCCCATTTTCGGGACAGCTAGCTCGGAGAGCAGCGCTTTCACGGTACCCGCGTGAACGACGAAGACGGCGCGCCCACTCCCCTGGGCGCGCTCCGATTCGCACGCCTCCCGAAACGCCGCGACGACGCGGCGGGTGAAATCGCTCTTGCCCTCGCCATGCGGGCAGCGCGTCTCGCACCAGGAGTCTACCCAGGCGCGGTAGCGCACATTCTCTTTAAGCTCGGCAGCGCTTCGCCCCTCGAAGTCACCGAAATCCATCTCGCGCAGACCGGGGCACGCCATAAGCTCCGCGTTCGGGAAGAGGATGCGCGCCGTCTGGTCGGTGCGGGCCATGCCGCTCGTGATAACACGGAACACGTCACGAGCGCACGCGAGGTCGCGCAAAGCGCGCTCGCCCGCGCTCGACAGGGGCTCGTCGGTGCCCGCCCCGCTGTAGCGATGGTCTTCCGTGCCCGCCGTGGCACCATGGCGCACGAAGACGACTTCCAAAGGCGCGCCCACGCCCTGCGTCCCTCGAGGCGCATCGGCAAGGTTTCCTTTGATGACCTGGGGAATCCCGCACGTCATGCGCACGACGACGTCGGCGCGCGCAGCGAGCGCGCATCCCAAGCGCCCCGCGCGCTCGCGCCATTGGGCGTCTTCCGCACGCATAGGGACGACCCCCGAGCCGACCAAGGTCAGAATCACTGCGTCGAAGCCGATCAGCCACTCGAGCGCCCGGTCAGCGTCGAGCGCGCGTACGAGTTCCTCAGCACGGTACGCGACGCGGCCGGCAAAAGCCGCGGGCACGCCGCCCTCCGCTAGCTGCGCCGCGTCGACGAAATCGTCCGCCGCGAACCCGAGCTTTTCGCGCACGAAGGTCCTCTTCCCCGAATGCGCGCCACCTACCACGAGCATCATAGGAGCATGCCCCCCGCCACCAGCATGGCAAGCATCGCGAGCTCGGCCCATTGCAGAAACCATCCGGCCAAATCCCCCGTCACCCCGCCGAAGCGGGACAGGGCAACATGGCGGTACCACGCGAGCGCCAAAAGCCCCGCCACCGCCATAAGGGCGCCGACGGCCTGAGCGCACGCGACCATCCCTGCAGCCGAAGCCGCAGCGAAAGCGCAAAGCGGCACGGCGATCGCCGAGCGCTTCTTCGAAGGCGAGAGCCCCGCGGCCATGCCGTCCGCCCGCGCGGCAGGCCAGCATTCAACGGCGAGCCCCGAAAGCGCGCGGGAGAACACGAGCGAGCACAGAAGCGCGAGGAACGCCCCCGCCGTAAGCGGCAGCGCGGTGAACAGGGAAAACTGCAGAATAAGGTACACGACAACACCGATGACCCCGAAGGCGCCCGCCCGCGGGTCGTGCATGATCTCGAGCTTTCGCTCGCGCGGGGCCCAACTTGCAAGCGCATCGGAGGTGTCGCAGAGCCCGTCTAGGTGGATGCCTCCCGTCACCGCCACAGGCAGCGCCACGAGCACGGCCGCGACGATGGTCGCGGGCACGCCGAGCAGGTTCGCCACGTGCCCCCACGCCGTCATGAGGAAGCCTTCCGCAAGGCCCACCAGGGGAAACGCGGCAAGCGCATGGGTTGATCCGAAATCGGTCCAGGCCGATTTCGGGACGGGGATGCGCGAGAACGTTCCGAACGCCGCGCCGATTGCCTCAGCTATCTTCACCTTGTAGGTCCTTCGCCTTTCATCCACACGGGAATCCCGCATACCACTTCGACTGCGCGGTCGGCCAGCGCCGCCACGCCCGCGTTCACGCGCGCGAGCGCGCGCCTCCATGCCTCGGTCCCCTCATCGTAGCGCATCCCATCGGCGAACACGTCGACGGTGACCACCACCGTATACGCAGCGGCCTGAGCGAGCCGTTCGATGCCTCCGAGCACCTCGCGCGCCGCAGCGTCGGGGTCACGTGGGGACAAGCCGCCTTCCGCGAAAAGCTCGTTTGCAACCAGGTTGCCCACGTCCTCCAAAAGAAGCGTGCAGCCGCGCGGAAGCCCGGACACTGCAGTGCCCACGTCACGCGTGCGCTCGAGGGTGGAAAACCCCTTGCCCTCGCGCAGCGCCCGATGGCGCGCGATGCGGCGGGCGCCCTCTTCCCCGAAGGGCTCCATCGTTGCCAGGTACACGCGAGGGCCGTCGCGCCCGAGGCACAGGGACTCGGCGTAGGCGCTCTTGCCGCTCGCGGCGGCGCCGATGACGAGCGTCACCGTCATTTCCCGGCCTCGAAATGCTCGTAAGCAGCCATGCCAGTCGCCGTGAACGTCTTCCCATCCCGGTACACGCGCAGCGCCGAATCCAGAAGGGGCAGATACGCCATGGCGCCCGCACCCTCGCCCAAGTGCATGCCTGCGTCGAGGGGTGCCTTTATGCCGAGCTCGCGAAGGAGCTCCTGGCTTGCGGGTTCGCTTGATGCGTGGGTGCCCACGAGGTAGCCCAAGGCGTTGGGGCACAGGCGCGCCGCACACAGGGCCGCCGTGCAGGATATGACCCCGTCGAGGAGCGCCGGCGCCTTCGAGGCCGCGGCCCCCAGGTAGAAGCCGCACATCGCCGCGATGTCGAAGCCGCCCACCTTCGAGAGCACGTCGATCGGGTCGGCGGGATCGGGCGAGTTCGCGTCGATAGCGCGCTCGACCACGTCGCGCTTGAGCGCGAGCGAGGCGTCCGAGAGCCCCGCGCCGCGCCCGACGAGGCTCCGCGCGTCCGTCCGGATGAGCACTGCGGCCACCGCCGCCGAGGTGGTCGTGTTGCCGATGCCCATCTCGCCCGCGGCGAGAAGGCGTACGCCGGCGCGGGCTAGCCCGCACGCGACGGCGATTCCGACCTCGATCGCGCGCACGGCCCCATCGCGAGACATAGCGGACCCGTGCGCGATGTTGCCGCTCCCCCGCCGCACGTTCGCGCGCACCATGCGCGCGTCTTCTATGCCCCGGGCCATACCCACGTCGACGGGCACGACCTCGGCACCCGCGAACGCCGCCATGCGACAGGCGCTCGTGGCCCCCTCGCACATGTTGCGCGCGACGGCTCGCGTCACGTCTTGCCCGCTTTGCGACACGCCTTCGGCAACAACCCCGTTGTCGGAGAAGAATACCGCGAGCGCACGGGGAAACTCGGCCACCTCGGCGCTCCCCTGAGCTGCGGCGATACGCGCGACGGCGTCTTCAAAGTCGCCCAATCCCCCCAAGGGGTGCGCGATGGAGTCCCACGCGGCGTACGCGGCGGCGCGGGCGCACTCGTCTGCGGGCGCAATCCGGGAGAGCGCGGCTTCGAGCACGGCGCCCGGCGCCGACGAGAACGCGCGCTCGACTTCCTCGCGGATGCAGGCAAGCGCGGTTTCAGTTGCTTCAGCCATGCCGTCTCCTCTCTGCGAACGACGCTGCGGCAGACGCGAACGCGCGCGCAACGTCGGGGTTCGCAGGATAGTACACATGCGGGAAGCCCGCAACCAGGGACGGGGTGGTCGTCATGCACGGCCAGCCCTTGTCGCGCCGGGGCTTCTGCGCCCAGAAGTCGCCGCCCGGGCAGGTGGACTGCCAGTAGTGGAACTCGTGCGCGCGGATGCGTGTGCCGCGCGGCCCGTAGAGCCCGTCGCGTTGAGAAGTGAGCTCCACGTACCCGAAATGGGACAGCCTTCCCCCGTTCTCGCTTGCGCCCTCAAGGGCGCCCGCAACAGGCCAGCGCCGCCCCTCGCTATCGGCGATTTCGCGCTGCAGGTACAGAAATCCACCGCATTCGGCGACCGTCGGCATACCGGATTCCACCGCGCGCCGCACCGCCTCGCGCATCAGCGCGTTCTCGGAAAGCTGCCGCGCATGGAGCTCCGGGTAGCCGCCCCCCAGATAGAGGGCGCTTGTCCCCCGGGGCAACTCGCTATCACACAGGGGGCTGAAAAAGGCCAGCTCGCAACCCAGGTCCTCGAGCGCGCGCAGGTTCTCCTCGTAGTAGAACGAGAACGCCTCGTCACGCGCGACGGCGATGATGGGCCACGCTCCCGCGATCGGCTCCAACCGGTAAGGATCCTCGCGGATATCGGGTGCCGTCGCCGCTATTTCGAGCAAGCGGTCGACGTCGACGCTCTTTTCCACCAGCTCGGCCATCTTGTCGATGCGCGCGGAGAGCTGCTTGACTTCTTCGGCGGTCACAAGCCCCAGATGCCGGCTTTCGAGCGAGAACGCCTCGTCGGCGGGGATATTACCCAAAACCGCGACGCCCGCGTGCTTCTCGATCGCAGGCTTCGCGTAGGCGCAGGCAGCGGCGCTCGTCTTGTTCAGCACGACGCCGCGCACGTTCGCACAAGGCAGGAACTCGGCGATGCCGCGGATTACGGCGGCGAGCGATAAAGACGCCCCGCGCCCGTTCACCACTAAAACGACCGGCGTTTCCGTGTCGCGCGCAACCTGGTAGCTGCTCGCATCGGCCACGCCGGGCGCCATGCCGTCGTAGAAGCCCATGACCCCCTCGAGCACCGCGATATCCGCGCCCGCGGCGCCGCGGGCGAGCAGGGCGCGAAGCGTCGGGGCGTCGGTGAAGAAGCCGTCTAAGTTGCCCGAGCGCGCGCCCACGACGCGGCGATGAAAGAGCGGGTCAATGTAGTCGGGGCCGCATTTGAAGGCCGCGCATGCAATGCCGCGGTGCGCGAGCGCGCGCAGGAGCGCGCACGTTACGACCGTCTTGCCGCTCCCGCTCGAGGGCGCAGCGACCATGAAGCGCGGGATGGACGTGCTCACCGGGCGCCGCCTTCCCCACCTGCGGCGCTGCAGTTAGCAAGCGAGACCACCTCAACGGATGGGTTCCCCTCGACAGAGAGGTCCTCCCCGACAGGCGACTCAGCAAGCGCGCCGACTTCGGCAAGCTCCTCGGCATCCGCGCCCGCACCACGCGCGCTGACGAGGAACACGGGGTTTTGCGCCTTCATAAGATGGTGCGAGCCTACAGCCTCGGCACGGGCGGCCGACACCTGGCACGCCTCGAACCCCTTAAAGCGCGAACCCGAGAGGAGCGCGCACGCCTCGGTGAGCGTCTCAACGGTGACGCATGGCACGCACAGGCGAACCTGCGAGTTCTTCTCGAGCGCCGCCTCCACGATGGAGGGAAGCTCGCCCGCGCTCCCGCCGACGAACACGGCGTCGGGGACAGGCAGTTTCGCGAGCGCTTCGGGGGCGACACCGGGGACCGCATGCACGTTGCCGCACCCGAATGCATCCGCGTTCTCTCGGATGAGCCGCACGCCGGCCGCGTTGCGCTCGACCGCCCATACCGACCCCGCTCGCGCGACGAGCGCCGCCTCGATCGACACGCTCCCCGTGCCGGCGCCGACATCCCACACGGTGTCGGTCGCGGTAAGGCGCAGCTTCGCGAGCGCGACGGCGCGCACCTCCTGCTTGGTCATGGGAACTTCGCCGCGGATGAAGAGCTCGTCGGGAATGCCCGAGGAAGCGTACGGCCAGCGGGAGCTCGCGGCGCGGAATGCGCCCGCAGAGTCCGCCGCGAAAGAAGCCGCCGCGGGCGCAGACGCGCCGGCCGGCGCCTCGGAGGCTGCGCTAGAGCCCGCAGGCGACCCGGCGCAGCCTGCGAACTCGATAAGCATCACGTTCAAGTCGTCGAACGTCTGACCTGCGATTTCACTTGCGGTCGCGCAGGTGATGCGCTCGTCGGGGTACGACAGGCGCTCGGCCACCGTCACGCGCGCGTCCGCGAAGCCCGCCTGCACAAGCTCGCCCGAAAGCCGCGAGGGGTCTTCCCCGCCCGACGTGGCGAGGAAGAGCTCACCTGCGCGCTCGGCCTCGGCCACGATGTCGCACGCCACGCCGTGAGCGCTCGCGAAGCGCCAATCCTGCCATGGACGCGCGAGGCGCGCGGCGAGATACGACGCTGAGCTTATGCCGGGAATGACGTGCACGTCCACCTGCGCGTCGCCGGAGAGAGCCTCCATCAGGCGGCGCGCGCCGCTGAACAGCCCCACATCGCCCGTCATCACGACCACGGCGCGCTGCCACGACGCCGCATCAATGAGCGCGGCGACGATGTCCGCCGTCTTCACGAGCTCGCATTTCACCACGTCGGGCGGCACGTCGATGCCGACAAGCGCGCGATGAGCGCCGATGACCACGTCGGCGATGTCGATCGCGTCGAGCGCCGCACGCGAGAGCAAGTCGGGGTTTCCGGGCCCCGCCCCGATGATCGTTACCTTTCGCATGGAATCTCCCGATACCCGCGCGGCGTGACCATACGGCCGCCTACGCGCTTCGTGTCCGCGTTGCCGACGAACACGGTGGTGAACATGTCGGCGTCGAACTCCTCCAGCTCGGAGAGCCTGCACATGCCCGACTGCTGCCCCTCGCGCCCGATGTTGCGTACCCAGCCGCAGAGCGTGTCGGGGGCCTTCCATTCGAGCATAATCTTCGCCGCGCGCGAGAGCCTGTCGGCGCGCTTTCTGCTGCGCGGGTTGTACAAACAGATGCAGAAGTCGGCGCTCGCCACGGCGGCGAGCCTGCGCTCGATGACATCCCACGGCGTGAGCAGGTCGGAGAGCGACACGACCGCGAAGTCGTGGGCAAGCGGGGCGCCGAGCACCGCCGACCCGCTCTGAGCCGCGGTGGCCCCGGCGATAACTTCCACGTCAACATCGGGGTAGTCCTCCGCAAGCTCCAGCACGGGGCTCGCCATGCCATACACGCCCGCGTCACCGCTGCACACGAGCGCCACGGCTTCTCCGCTCTGCGCGCGTGAAAGCGCCAGGCGGCACCGTTCGACCTCGTGCATCATCGGCGTCGCGAGATGCGCCGCGTCAGGCACGGCGGCGAGCGCGAGCTCCACGTATTTCGTGTACCCCACAACGATGTCGGCCGCCTCGAGCGCGCGCCGAGCCGCAATCGTCATGCCGTCGGGGCCGCCCGGGCCGATCCCCACCACGAAGAGCTTTCCCATCACCGCTCCTTAAACGAAAGTTCGAAAGTTACCTTGGAAAACGCGACGGTCACGCCGCCGTGAGCGAGCTTCGGGAAGATAAGTTTACCCCCGTCCGCGAGCGCCGCGCGCTCGCACACATTGTCGACCCCCACCGTCGCGCACACGAAATCAGATGGCGAAACGCTGCCTTCGACCTGCGACAACTCCTCTGCGGAATACGTCGCGAGCGGGATATTGCGCGCGCGGCAGAAGGCGAGCAGGCCCTCCTCGCGCGCCTTCACGTCGATCGTCGCCGCCTCGCGAACGGCCGAAGGCGAGATGCCCGCCTGCCCGCACGCGAGAAGAAACGCCTCCCCGATCGCTTCGGCGCACGCACCGCGACGGCACCCTATGCCCGCAACGATGCAGGGCACGACAAGGTGAAGCGGCTCGGGCGCAGGCGCCTGCGCCCGCACGCCCGCCGGCTTCCCCGTCTCACCGGCGGGCACGACCTCGTCCGTTGTCTCCGCCGTGCGAACGGACGCACCTGCATTCGCGCCAGCGAACGGCGACACGACGATATCGGCCCGAGCGCGGTCGGACACAATGTCAACCCCCTCAGGCGGCTGTCCCGAAATCGGCATGGCGGAATAGAGCGCCACGCGCCCGCCCGAAAGCAGCCGCGCCGACACTCGCTTGATAGCCTCGGGATTCGAAACGGCGAGCCCCGCACAGCGCGCCCACGTATCCACCGCCCACACGCCGCGGACGTCGGTCGCCGTGGTGATGACGGGGATGGCCCCTGCCGCGCGTGCCACAGTTTGCGCAAGCTCGTTCGCACCGCCCAAATGCCCCGACAAAAGCGAGACGGCAAAGCGCCCTGCCTCGTCGATCACCACAACCGCGGAATCGTTTGCCTTCGAGGCGACATGCGGCGCGATCGCCCGCACGGCGATGCCCGCCGCGCCCACGAACAGAAGCGCGTCCGACGCTTCCCACGCGAGCGCCGTCCATGCGCGCAGGTCGGCCTTCCCCTCGCCGAACCCGCGCGAAACGGAAACGTCCCAGCCAGGGTCATCTTCACCTGTCTGCGCGCAATCGGAAAGCGCACGAGCGGTGCGCTCCGCCAAAGCATACCCCCTCTCAGTGAACGCTATGCAGGAAACCCTCATCTAGCGCACCACCATCGTCGAGAAGTAGCTGCCCCGATCGGGCACATCGTCGACCGAGCGGTACACGCGCTCGCCCGGAAGCCCACAGTCCTCTACGAGCTCGGCACCGTCGAAGGCGCCCTCCTCGCGAAGGATGTGCTTCGTGTCCGCAAGCGAGCGGCGCGCCTTCATGACCACCTTCGTCCCCGGCCAGCCGATTGCGCGGCGCACGTCGTCGTAGCCGCCGGGCACGATGTGCAGAGGCGACGACATCTCGGGCGTGAGGTCGCGCTCGAGCGCCGCGGCGACCGCACAGAAGCTCGGCACGCCGGGAATGGCGCGCGCCTCGAACCCGCGGGCGCGCACGTCGGGCGCTATGCGCTGGAAGGTGGCGTAGATGCTCGGGTCCCCCAGGTTCAGCAGCGCGACGTCGCGGACCGCATCCAGGTGCGCGACAAGCTCGCGAACAAGCGAGGCATGCTCGGCCGCGCGGCGCTCGACGTCGCGCGTCATCGAGAATCGCACGGGGATCACCGTCTTGCCTGTAAGGTCGACGGCGCCGCGTACGATGTCGAGCGCGACCATGGCCCCGTCCGCCGTCTGCGGTGCGGCGATGACCGGACACGATTCGATTGTGCGGACGGCCTTGATCGTGAGCAGCTCGGGGTCGCCAGGCCCCGTGCCCACCCCGTACAGCACGCCTTTATTCATACGTCGCCCCCAATTCCCCGATAACTGCATCGGCGCCCGACGTGCGGAAAAGCTCGCGGCGCTCGGCGTCGAACACGACCGCGGCGATGTCGCATGCGCCCGCCGCGCGGCGGCGCAACCTGTCCTCGATTGCCGCAGCGAGCGATGCGCGCGCAGCGTCCCCCACGCCGGCGGCCTCGATTACCTCGAGCGCCGCCGTGGTCGTGACCGACGACATGATCTCGCGCACGGTCTTCGCGCCCGCGCCGGCCAAGGCCGCGTGGGCGGCCAGAATCTCCGCGCGGCAGTCGGCGGTACGCGAATGGGTGTCCATGATGCCGCCGGCGACCTTAACCAGCTTGCCGATGTGTCCCACAAGAAGGACATTGGTGAATCCCTCGCGAACGCAGCAATCAATCGCATCGCCCACAAAGTTGGAGATGAAGACCACCGGCGCACCGTTTAGGTGGAAATGCCCCGAGATGAACTGCCCGCCGTAGTTGCCGGGCGTGAGCACGACTCCGCGCCGCCCCATAGCCGCATGCTGCCGGATCTCGAGCACGATGCTGTCGCGCAAGGCAGCGAGGCTGCGCGGCTCGACGATGCCCGTCGTGCCCAGGATGGAGATGCCGCCCTCTATCCCCAGGTGCGGGTTGAAGGTCTTTTCGGCAAGGGAAACGCCCTCGGGTACCGAAATCGTCACAGCAATATTTCCAGAAAAGCCGTGCGCGGCGCACACCTCGCGCACCGCCGAAGTGATCATCGCGCGCGGCGTCGCGTTGATGGCGGCCGCCCCCACCGGCTGCTCGAGCCCGGGCAGCGTCACGCGCCCCACGCCCACGCCGCCATCGACGGAAACTTCCGATTCGCGCGTGGGCACGCCCTTGCTGCCCGCAGCGCCCGTGCCGGACCCCGCATGTTCCACGCGCGCGTACACGAGCACGCCGTCGGTCACATCGGCATCGTCGCCTGCGTCCTTTCGCACGGCGCACTGGGCACACCCCTCGCCGATGCATGCGTCGACCACGTTCGCCTCGACGGGCAGCCCGCCGGGGGTGACGATCGACACGAGGCCGACGGGCTTTCGTGACAAGAGCATCTCGCAGGCCGCCTTCGCCGCGAGCGCGGCGCAGCTCCCCGTGGTGTAGCCGCAGCGCAGGCGGGTCGTCCCGGTATATATGTAGTGCTCGAAGGCCACGCTAGCTGCTCGCCTTCCGATACCCCGTGGCAAACGAAGGGTCGTAAAGCTTGCTGCGCTCGTACGACTCCGCTTGCGCGCCGTCGTGCGCAAGCCCGCCGCGAGCTCCGAGCACGCGGCCCACCACCACAAGTGCCGTGCGGTCGATGCCCTCTCGCGCGCCCGCATCGGCGAGCGTGCCCACTGTGCAGCGCACCACGCGTTCCTCAGGCCAGGTCGCCTTGTACACGAGCGCCGCCGGCTCGTCGGAGCTGCGGCCCGCGGCCAAAAGCTCGGCGGAAAGCTCGGCGAGCATACCCGAGCTCAGGAAGATGACCATAGTCGAGCCGCTTTCCGCCATGGTGCGCATGCCCTCGCCCGCGGGCATGGGGGTACGTCCGGAAAGCCGCGTGATCACGACCGACTGGCTGATTCCCGGCAGCGTGTATTCCTGGCGAAGCGCCGCCGCGGCACCGCAAAAGCTCGACACGCCGGGCACCACCTCGTAGTCCACGCCGCGCGCGTCGAGCGCGTCCATCTGCTCCTGGATGGCGCCGTACAGGCACGGGTCGCCCGTGTGCAGGCGCACCACTTCCTCGCCCCGCGCATCTGCCGCGCACATCACGTCGAGCACTTCCTCCAAGGTCATGTGCGCGCTGTCGTAGACGATGCAGGATTCCTTGCACTCAGCGAGCAGCTCGGGGTTCACAAGGCTTCCCGCCCAAACGACCACGTCGGCTGCGCGCAGAAGGCGCGCCCCGCGCAGCGTGATAAGGTCGGCGGCGCCCGAGCCTGCGCCAACGATATGAATCATCCGAGCCTTCCCTTCCCGTTTCTCATCGCAACCGTTTACGCCGCCATTCGCGCAGCAGGCAAAACACGGCGCCCGCAGCGGCAATCGGCGCAAATACGCAGGCAGGAGGCGCAATGCCGCCCGCCCTGGCTTTGACACGTTCACAAGTGCCCACTATCATAGTAAAAGTTTCGGCAACGAGCATATGACAATCGGATAAAAGGAAATGACCGGCGCGGCGCCCGCACAGCCCGCGCTGGCTTGCGGAGGGAACCAGGTGGGAATCCTGGGCAAGGGACATTACTGTATAGGACGCGCGGGCGAACCGCCTCGCGCCCCAAGCCAGACTGCTTCGCCTTTTCCTCACGGCATCGCCGTGGCGTTAGCTCCTTGTGAACCCCGAGGGGTGCGCTTTTCTTTCGCTTGTGCCGACAAGCAACTGTCGCCGGGGGACCGGCAAACCGAGGAAAGGAAATACCATGTCCGACCAGATGTCACGCCGCGGCTTCATGGGCGCCGCAGCAACCGGAGCCGTCGCGCTCGCCGGAGTCGCGCTCGCGGGCTGCTCCAACACCTCCGCGAGTTCCGAGAAATCGAGTGAAAAGGAGAAGGCCGTGAAGCCGGTCATCCTCGTCACGAGCTTCGGCACGAGCTACAACGACTCGCGCCACATTACCATCGGCGCCATCGAAGACGCTATCCGCGAGAAGTACTGGCAGGACTACGACATCCGCCGCGCCTTCACCGCGCAGATCATCATCGACAAGCTGAAGAAGCGCGACGGCATCACGATCGACAACATGACCGAGGCGCTCGACCGCTGCGTGGAAGACGGCGTGAAGGAAATCGTCGTGCAGCCGACGCATCTCATGGGTGGCCTGGAATACACCGACGTGAAAGACGAGCTCGACAAGTACGCCGACAAGTTCGACAAGATCTCGCTCGGCGACCCGCTGCTCACCTCCGACGACGACTACAAGAAGGTGGCCGCAGCCATTAAGGAGAACATGGCGTCCTTCGACGACGGCAAGACGGCGCTGTGCCTCATGGGTCACGGCACCGAAGCCGATTCCAACGCCGACTATGCCAAGATGCAGGAAGTGTTTAAGAACGAGGGCTTGACGCAGTTCTTCGTCGGCACCGTCGAGGCTGAACCGACCTGCGAGGATGTTATCGCCGCCGCGAGCGCCGCAGGCTACAAGAAGGCCGTGCTCGCGCCGTTCATGGTGGTCGCGGGCGACCACGCGAACAACGACATGGCAGACGAGACCGACCCCGACAGCTGGGCTGCGAAGTTCGTGGCCGCCGGCTTCGAAGTGACGTGCCTGCTCCAGGGTCTGGGACAGAACGTCGCGGTCGACGAAATCTACGTCTCGCACGTGGACGACGCCATCGCCAAGCTGTAAACTCGCCGCGCACGGGGGCGCCGGTCGCGTCCCCGTGCAACGGGCATGCGCCTTCCCCGACTGACGGCGCATGCCCGTTGCATTCGCATCCCGTCAGCCCACCGCACGGCGCGGGCGGTCGAAGCGATTGAAAGGAACCCCCTCCATGTTGAAGAAAACCCTCGCCTTCGCCCTGTCAGCGGCGCTTTTCGCGTTCTCGCTCGCCGGCTGCGGCGGAAATTCAATCGACAGCGCAAAGGCAAGCGATGCCGATTCCCAGGAAAAGACCGAACAGGCGGCCGATGCGCCCGAGGGCGCAAGCGCTGCCCCCATCACCGCCGACAAGGTGGCCGACGGCACCTATCCGATCACCGTAGATTCCAGCTCGAACATGTTCAGGATTGTGGACGCCCAGCTCATCGTGGAAAACGGCTCCATGCACTGCGTGATGACGCTTTCCGGCACGGGCTACGGCAAGCTCTTCATGGGCACGGGCGACGAGGCTGCCGCCGCGAGCGAGGCCGACTTCATCCCCTATGTGGAAAACGCGGAAGGCAAGTACACCTACGACGTGCCCGTTGAAGCGCTCGACGAGGACACCGCCTGCGCCGCGTGGAGTATTAGAAAAGAGCAGTGGTACGACCGCACGCTCGTGTTCGAATCCGCCGGCGTCGATCTGCGCGCCGACGCACAGAAGTAACGCCATGCGGTCGATTCTTCCCAAGGGGGAAAGCAGGAAGCGTCGCAGCATCGCGGTGCGCGCGATCGCCTGCGTTCTCGTCGCCCTGCTCGCGCTTCCCTTCGCGGGGTGCAGTGCGAGCCCGAACGCGACCGGTGGCACGGCAGGCTCTCAGGAATACACTGTGAGCGTCTCGCTTGCCGGCGGGTCAGGGCGCGCAAGCATCGCCTCACCCACCACAATTGTGAAGGATGGCGACGCCTACACCGCGACCATCACCTGGTCGAGTTCGAACTACGACAAGATGACCGTCGACGGCGTAGACTACGCGCCCGTAAACGACGGCGGCAACTCCACGTTCGAGATACCCGTCACGCTCGACGAGGACATCGCCGTGTCGGCCGAGACCGTCGCCATGTCAACGCCGCACACCATCGACTACACGCTCCACTTCGATTCATCCACCATGAAGGAGAAATCGGGCGACGAAGCAAGCGGCGGCTCCCCTGCGGGAACGGCTTCAAACGCCGCGGCCGACTTCCACAACGCCGATTTGGGCTGCGGCTGGAAGCCGACGGGGACGCTTCAGCTTGAATACGCCGAGCACTTCACTGTCGACGAGTACGAAGGCGGCCTGCGGCTTATCTGCATTTCGAACGGGGAGCGCTTCCTCGTGGTGCCGCAAAATGCAAAGGTACCTGATGGGTTGAGCTCCGACATCGCGGTCATAAGGCGCCCCGCCGACAAGGTGTACCTCGTGTCGTCGGCGACGATGTGCCTGGTCGACGCGCTCGATGCGAACGACAATATCATTATGTCGGGCACGAAGGCCGACGATTGCTCGGTCGCGGGCTTCAAAAGCGCGCTCGAAAGTGGGGCGATCGCCTACGGCGGCAAGTACAGCGCGCCCGACTACGAGCGAATATCGGCCTCGGGCTGCACGCTCGCCATCGAGAACACTATGATCAACCACACGCCCGATGTGAAGGAAAAGCTGCAGAAGCTCGGACTCGTCGTGCTCACCGAACAGTCGTCGAGCGAGCCCGAAGCACTCGGGCGCGTCGAGTGGATTAAGCTTTTCGGCGTCCTATTCGACAAGGAAGACGAGGCCGCGCACCTGTTCAACGAGCAGAAGGCCCGCGTCGAGCAAACGTCGAGGCTTGCGTCGTCAGGTAAAACCGTGGCGTATTTCTACATTAACTCGAACGGGGCCGCCGTCACGCGGCGGGCGGGCGACTACGTGGCGCAGATGATCGAGCTTGCAGGCGGCAACTACGCGCTCGATGACGCGCAGACGGCGTCGACGTCAGGTTCGTCAGTAACGCTCGAAATGGAGCGCTTCTACGCGACGGCGAAGGATGCCGACATCATCGTCTACAACGGCACCATCGACGAATCGGTTGCCACCTTGAACGACTTCGTAGGCAAAAACGCGCTATTGTCGCAGTTCAAAGCCGTGAAGAACGGCAACGTCTGGGTCACAAGCGCCGACATGTACCAGCAGATGACTTCTACCGCCGACATTATCGACGAGCTGCACGGGGCGTTCACCGGCGATGACGCGAGCGACTTCCATTATCTGAGGAAGCTCGGCTAGCACCATGAGAAGCCGACTTTCCATGACATACGACGAATCGGGGCGCGCCGCGCGGTGTCGCGTCGTGACGGCGCTGCTCGCCGTTGCCCTCATCGTGCTCGTCGGGGCCAACCTGTGCATCGGGAGCGTGCTCGTGCCCGCAGACCACATCCCCGGCATCCTTTCGGGCGGCGCGGCCAATTCCATGGAAAGCCAAGTCATCTGGGAGATTCGCCTGCCGCGTGTGCTTTCAGCCGTGCTTCTCGGCGGGGCGCTTTCCCTCTCCGGGTTCCTGCTGCAGACGTTTTTCAACAACCCCATCGCCGACCCGTTCATCTTGGGCGTCTCCTCGGGCGCAAAGTTCGTCGTCGCGCTTACGATGATCGTACTTCTGGGCGCGAACCAGGCCATGTCCTCGCCGGCCATGGTGGTCGCAGCGTTTCTGGGCTCGCTTATCACCATCGGCTTCGTGCTCCTCATCGCACGGCGCATAAGTTCCATGGCCATGCTCATCGTGGCGGGCGTCATGGTGGGATACATCTGCTCGGCGGCGACGAACTTCCTCATCGCCTTCGCCGACGACCAGTCCATCGTGAACCTGCACAACTGGTCTTTGGGTAGCTTCTCGGGTTCGAGCTGGGACGACGTCGCGGTCATCGCGGTCGTGGTGATCACCGTGAGCGCATGCGTATTCGCGATATCGAAGCCCCTTTCCGCCTTCCAGCTGGGAGAAGCCTACGCGAAAAGCGTCGGCGTGAACGTCGCACGCTTCCGCGTGGTGCTCGTCCTTCTAGCGAGCATGCTCTCCGCCTGCGTGACCGCGTTCGCTGGTCCGGTGTCGTTCGTAGGCATCGCGGTTCCGCATCTCGTTAAGTCGGCGCTGAAGTCGTCGAAGCCCATCCGAGTGATTCCTGCGTGCTTCTTGGGAGGCGCCATCTTCTGCGCGGGCTGCGATTTGATCGCGCGCACGCTGTTTTCCCCCGTCGAGCTTTCCATCAGCGCCGTCACCGCCATCTTCGGCGCGCCGGTGGTTATCGCACTCATGTTGAAGAAGCGGGTGAGGTAGATGGGGAAATTCGTGCCGCAGCCCAAAACGCTCGGAGGGGACATTCCATGCTTAGACAATCCTGAGCTCGCACGAAAGCGCCAGAATGCACTTTCGGCTCGTGCGGAACTGCGCACGGGACGCCTCCTCCGAGCGGAGTCGAACCTCGAAACCCCGGTCGCAACGCAGGCTGACGGAGCGCCGCTTTTCCGCATAAGCGACCTGTCGGCGGGCTACGACAAGAAGGTCGTAGTCGAAGGCGTCGATCTGGAGGTTCGCGCGGGCGACGTCGTGGCACTCATCGGGCCGAACGGCTCGGGCAAGTCGACCATCTTGAAAACCATCACACGCCATCTGGCACCGCTTGCCGGCGCGGTCGAGCTCGACGGGCGGGAGATTTCCCGATGGAAGACGGCGGAGTTCGCAAGGAACCTTGCCGTTATGCTGACAGATCGCCCCCGGACCGAGCTCCTCACCTGCCGCGATATCGTAGAGGCGGGAAGGCATCCCTACACCGGGCGAATGGGCACACTCTCGCCCGACGACCATAGTCGGGTCGACGAGGCCATGAAAACCGCACATGTGGAAGAGCTCGCCGAGCGCGACTTCATGCAGATAAGCGACGGGCAACGCCAGCGCGTCATGCTCGCACGCGCCATCGCGCAGGATCCGCGTGTGCTCGTGCTCGACGAGCCCACATCGTATCTCGATATCCGCTACCAGATCGACCTGCTGCGAATACTTCGCCACCTTGCGAAATCGCGGAATGTGGCTGTCATCATGTCCATCCACGAACTCGAGCTCGCGCAGAAAAGCGCCGACAAAGTGATTTGCGTGAAGGACGGCCGGGTCTTCCGCGCCGGCGCACCCGAGGACATATTCACGCGCGAGACGATTGGCGAGCTCTACGGCCTTCAACATGGCACCTTCAACGAGCGCTTCGGCAGCGTGGAAATTGGGCGCCCACACGGCGATGCGCACACGTTCGTCATCGCCGGCGCAGGTACGGGGTCGGCTGTGTTTCGCCAGCTCATCCGGCAGGGCAAGGCGTTCTACGCGGGCGTTCTGCACGAAGGGGACATCGACTGCGAGCTCGCGCGCGACCTGGCGACGGAATGCGTGGCCGAGCGCGCCTTCGAGCCGATCGGGGATAAAACCATAGCCCGCGCCAAAGAGCTCCTCGTCCACTGCGCGCGCCTTATCGTGTGCCCCGCCGCCTTCGGCACCATAAACGCCCGCAACGCAGAGCTCATCGAGTTCGCACGCTCGCATGGTATCGAGGTCATGCAAGCGTGCAAAGGCGAATCGGAGGATTCCAATTGGATACGCCTAGGCGCGGTCCAAGAAATCGTCCGCATCCCCATCTGACACTATTTCACCGCAACTTAGAGAGCATCCGCTATAACGCTTCACCCCAAATTAAATTGATTCGTTGAATAGACACATTACAAATCTTTAGACTTCGTTTAATCCACAAGTGGGTATTATCACACACAGAGCACACGTGAAAGGATATACCCATGTCGCTTACACAGTCAGCAGAGCGTGCAGCGCTCAACAAGCTCATCGATTATCTCGACGACAACCCGCAAGAAAACATCGACAAAATCATGGACCTCGTGAACAAGCTGGTCCCCAATCGCGTATTTCCTGTACAGCGAGAGGCATTCACCAATGTCATCAAGAGCCGCGGCAATTGGTATGACCTGATCATGCGTGTGTTCAGCCTTAATCCCCAGATGCGAACCAAGCTGCTTAAGACCCTCATTGTCGACGCTAACCTGCTTGCTTGGCCAGAGCAGGAAAAGAACCGCGAAAAGTACCAGTGCAACGTTCCGTGGGCCATCCTGCTCGATCCCACGAGCGCCTGCAACCTGCATTGCACGGGCTGCTGGGCCGCCGAGTACGGCTACAAGCAGAATCTCTCGTTCGAAGACATCGACTCTATCGTTACACAGGGCAAAGAGCTCGGTACGCATATCTACATCTATACCGGCGGCGAGCCGCTCGTCCGCAAGCACGACCTGATCAGAATTTGCGAAAAACATCAGGACTGCGTGTTTCTCTGCTTTACCAACTCCACGCTGATCGACGAGGCCTTCTGCGACGATATGATTCGCGTAGGTAATTTTGTCCCCGCCATCAGCGCCGAGGGCAATGAGCACACCACCGACGCCCGTCGCGGCGAGGGTACCTACGCAAAGATCGAGCACGCCATGAAACTCCTGCGCGAGCGCGACTTGCCGTTTGGTATCTCCACCTGTTGGACCAGCGCCAATGCCGATACGGTTGCTACCGAGGAGAACATGGACTGGATGATCGGCGAGGGAGCACTCTTCTGCTGGTACTTCCACTTTATGCCGGTTGGCCGCAATGCAACCCCCGAGCTCATGCCCACGCCCAAGCAGCGCGAGCACATGTATCACTTTATCCGCGAAATGCGTGAGAAGAAGCCGCTGTTTACGCTCGACTTCCAAAACGACGGCGAGTTTGTAGGCGGATGTATCGCCGGCGGCCGCCGCTACCTGCACATCAACGCCGCCGGAGACGTGGAGCCGTGCGTGTTCATCCACTACTCAAACGCCAACATCCACGATGTGAGCTTACTCGACGCGCTGCGCTCTCCCCTCTTTATGAAGTACTACGAGAACATGCCGTTTAACGACAACTACCTCAAACCATGCCCCATGCTCGAGAATCCCGACGTGCTGCCAAAACTGGTCGCCGAGAGTGGCGCAATGAGCACCGACCTAATCGAGAAGGAGTCACCCGAGCAGCTGCGCGAAAAGACCCAGGCTGCCGCCGAGGCATGGTCACCTGTCGCCGACCGCATCTGGAACGACTTCGACGATCCGTTATACGCCAAGCGTCACGAGGACAAGTCGCAGGGCATGGCCGATAGCGACATGCACAAGTTCGAAAAACAGGGCCGCATACTCAAAAACGGCGATTAATGCTGCCCTACACGACAAACGCTCAGAAATGAAGCGGAGCAGTCTCGAGGCTCATCTTCGAGGCTGCTCCGCCTTACCATCAAAACAGTTTTACTAAGTTGCGGTGAAATAGGGACCGGAACGGCCTTCCAATAACCAAAACAATCCCTATTCCACCGCAACTTCTTTAAGTTGTTGAATTATCGATGCTATTCGAAGCGAGATTCCAGACTCGACAGACCGTTGAGAGTCAGGTCGTTGGCGACCTCAGAGACGCGCTCGATAGGAACCGAGCCGTCAGACAGTGCCCACGTGCGATAGATACCGATAATACCCGACAGCAAAAACGCCAGATAATAGTCGAACATCTCGTCCTTGAGACCTTGGGGCAGCAGATCGCGCTCGGCAATCTCATGTTCGAGCGGCGCACGAAGACGAGCCATGAAATCATCGAGCGGAATATTCTCGATCAGCTGACGATTGAGCACTAAGTTGTTGCACAGCGCCTCATTAACGGTTTTAAAGAAGGTCGCCGCCGCGCCAAGAGCGCGCTCGCTGGTGTCACCGTCCATAGAAGCAAGCGTTTTCTCGACCGAGTCGACAATCATCTCCACCACATCGACGGCAATGGCATCGAGCAGGCCGTCAACCGTACCAAAGTGAACGTAAAAGGTCTTGCGGTCGACATTGGCCTCGCGCGCGATGGCACTCACCGTAATGTCTGCCAGCGGCTTTTCCATGAGCAGGCGCTCGAAAGCCGAAAGGATGGCATTACGGCTGCGAATGATGCGACGATCAAGACGCGGTTTGCTGGTTGCCATGGGCGTGTCCCTTCGATATGCGAGCATTCATCAACAGATGAGAGATAATCTACGTAAGAGGATTATCCCCCATACAGCACAAATATGCCCCGCATCATGAAGAACGCACGACTGCCCTACTGCGACTTGGGATGCTTCTTCTTATTGAGTGCCGACGGAGATACGCGAATACCATCGCCTGTCTGGCGCACATAGGCTTTATGAGCCGGCTTAGCGGTCCCAGAAGCCTTCTGAGCGCGCTTCTTGGGATCAACGGTAACAGCATTCGTGGGGTGCGGCATAGTGGGCGCAGAGGGCGTCTGAGGCGTGCGGCCGAGCTTGCGCATCACGCGATCCCAGCGCGCATGGATGCTCTCGTTGTGGGCGCTCTTAAGGCCCAGCAGGGGCGCAGCCAAAATGGTCGGCGCAATAAACGTAATGAGGCGCCACAGCAGATAGCCAGCGGTCGAAGCCGACCCAAAGAAATGACCCAAGAACAATGCAAAGCCGCCCTCAGCGCCACCAGTTCCACCGGGCAGGGGGACCGCAGAGCTCAGCAGCTGGACAAAGGCGCTCGCGGCCATGACCGAGAAAAAGTCGACCTCGTGGTGGCCAAAGGCAAGCATCAGGAAATACGGCACGAGGTAGAAAAACGCGAGCTGCAGCATGGTGATGACCACCGTGAGCAGCATGGACGAAAAGTGGCCAGCCGAAAGCTTGAACTTCTCGGAGAACGAGTAGATCTCGCCATCGACAAACGTGCGCCATCCCTCGATCTTAGTGGACGAGACGCCTATGCGCTCGAGCCAATTAATGATGCAATGGGCGACGCGCGTGACGGTCTTAGGCATGAGCGCGACGGCGAAGATGCCAAGCAAGATGCAGCAGTGTCCACCAAAGCTAAAGACGCACAGCAGCGTCATGTCGCCATAGCGCTCGGCAAAAAACGGCATGCGAGCAAGCAGTAGGATAGCGCCCCAGGCAACGAGTCCAAACTGGTACACGATAAAGCGCGTGAACTGCGTGGCTCCGGCCTCGCCGACGTTTTGGCCCGCTTTGGTCAGGCGGTAGATCTGGGCGGGAGTCGAGCCCATCATCATGGGCGTAAGGTTGCCAAAGAAGATGCCGCTCGCCTCGACCGAAATGAGGTCGCGAATACCGACGGGCGAATATGGGTCGAGCCAGACGGCGATCGCATAGGCCACAATGCCAAAGAACAGATACATGAACATGCAGAGACACGCGACAACGAGCCATGGCGCCTGGACGCTCGACATTGCGGCCCAGAACTGCCCCATCTGCCCGGTTACCACCAGATAGACGATATAACCCACCAGCACGACGCCGATAAAGATGGCGCCGCGGCGTGCGCTCTTATTGTCATCTCCGCCCGAGGCCTCAACCTCGACCTGGGGCTTAGACGTATGCTGAGAGGACTCCGTCATGAGACTCCTTCTAACAGTCAAAATATCTTGGATATTGTACCCGTAAGGGCCATAGACAGAACGCAAAGCTCTGGTTCAAACGGGAATTGCAGACGGTTGTTTGAAAATAAAAAACCCGACCTTCCAAGGGAAGACCGGGTATCAGATGCGTGGTAGCCCGTACCAGATTCGAACTGGTGATCTCCGCCTTGAGAGGGCGGCGTCCTAAACCGCTAGACGAACGGGCCATAAGCCTCAGCAGAAAAGAAGTGGTAGCCCGTACCAGATTCGAACTGGTGATCTCCGCCTTGAGAGGGCGGCGTCCTAAACCGCTAGACGAACGGGCCACATGACATCTGCACTGCCGTGCTGCGAGGAAATATATTACGGGACAAAAAACGTCAGCGCAAGAAGAAATTCCAAATTGCCGAAAAATTGTCGGCAGGTTATGGAATACGCAGGTAAACTTGGTAGCTAATTCAAGTTGAGATGAACCAAAAGAGCTTCGCGCTCGTTGGGGATGTTGTCCTCGATAACGGCATCGAGGGCAGCGTTGAGTAGTTGGCCTAGCTCAGGCCCCGGCTTCACACCGGCACGGATCAGGTCGCCGCCGTTGATGGCGAGCATCTTGAGCGTATAGGGCTCCCCCGCCTTCAGCAGCTCGTGCGCCATCGCGCGCATCTCCTCAATCGTCTCAACGTAATAGAAGCACGACGGGGCCTTGCCGAGCGTGTCGGCACGCTTAAGATCCATGAGCTCGTCCATCAAACGCGGCGTGTCGACGCCCTCGCCCGAAAGCGCGCGCATCATATTGAGCAGGCAGGAGCGCTCGGGGCGCAGCGGCTTGTCGTGATATTTGATGAGCAGGCACACGTCGCGCACCAGGTCGTGCGAGAGCGCCAGGCGATCCATAATGACGCGCGCTTTCTTGGCGCCGAGCTCGGGATGACCGTAGAAGTGTCCGCTGCCGGCGTGATCGACCGTGAAACAATCGGGCTTGGACACATCGTGCAAAAACGCCGCCCACATAAGGCTCGACGAGGGCGCGACGCCGTCGCACAGCGCAAGCTCCCCTGCCACCGTCAGCACACGGGCGATATGCTCGTAAACGTTAAACGCATGATAGACACTTCGCTGATCAAAGCCGCGACCCGCTGCCAGCTCAGGCACAGAGGCACAGATGAGCTCGGGGTAGCGCAGCATCGCGTCTCCCCCATGACCGGTCGAAAGAATGCCCTCAAGCTCAATACCCACACGCTCGCGCGCCACGGCGTCGAGCAGCGGCGCGCACTCGGCAAGCGCGCGCTTAGTCTCGGGCTCAATCATAAAGTCCAGGCGGCAGGCAAAGCGCACCGCACGCAACATGCGCAGGGCGTCCTCGTTAAAGCGACGCTTGGGATCGCCGACAGCGCGAATCAGCTTGCGCTCCAAGTCACCCTGGCCGTCGTAGCGGTCGACAAGCCCGCGCTCGGGATGCCATGCCATAGCGTTGACGGTAAAGTCGCGGCGCGCCAGATCGTCCTCGAGCGAGGCGGCACGCTCCACACTCTGGGGATGGCGACCATCGGTGTAAAAGCCATCCAGACGGTACGTGGTGACCTCGATACGCTCGCAATCGGAAATAGCCGTGATTCCGCCAAATTTAATGCCCGACTCCACGACCGCGATACCAGCGGCCTCGAGCGCCACCTTGGACTCCTGCCACAGGCCGCTACAGCACATATCAACATCGTGGCTGGGGCAACCCATCAGGGCGTCGCGCACCCAACCGCCCACGTACCAGGCCTCAAGACCAGCATCCTCAAGAGCGCACAGCACGCGCAGAGAGGCAGCTGACGGCTGCGTAGCGTTGAGCGAAACATTGCACATTCCTGTGGCCTCCTGCAATTGCGGGCATATCGATTGATGGTTTCCATGAAGTCTAGCAAGAAATGAGAGCGGGCGCACACGCGAACGCGCTTCAAGCACGATTGGATCCCAAGGCATCGACTACAAACATGAAAAAGCACCCGCCTCGGCAATCCGAGACGGGTGCTCTACAAAGCAAAGATGCAAGGTCCGTGCGCTGCGTTAGCAGACCTGACGGATGGCGATGCCCTTCTGATACTCATCGACCTTAGCAAAATCGCCCAGGCCCGGGCACTCGACCACGTTGGCACCGGTGGCCATCGAGAGACGCAGAGCGTCCTCAACACGCTCGGGGGCGTCGTGCCACACAGACAGGAAGGCGGCCAGTGAGGAATCGCCGGCGCACACCGTCGACAACAGCTTGACGTCAAAGGTGCGCTTGGCAAACCAGATGTGCTCGCCGTTGGAGAAGTACGCACCGGCACCGCCGAGGGTCAGCAGCACGTTCTTGGCGCCCTTGGCGTGCAGCTCGGCCATGGCACCCTTAACGGACTCGTCGTCGCCGCCGCTCACCTTAATGCCAAAGATGTCGAGCAGCTCGTCGTCGTTAGGCTTAATGAGGAGCGGCTCCATAGCAATGAGGTCGGCCAACTGATGGCTCGAGATATCGAGGACGAACTCGGCCCCCTTGGCCTTGACGCGGCGCAGGACCTCGGCCAGGAAGCCCTCGGAAGTGTTGGGAGGCAGCGAGCCGCTGATGACCAGGCAGGTCATGTCATCAAGCGAATCGATAAGCTCAAACATCTCCTGCTCGTTGGCATCGTTGATGGCGGCACCGGCGTTGACCATGTTGTACTCGGTGTCGGGGCCGGCATTGAGGAACACGTTGACGCGCGTGATGCCGTCGGTCCACACGGGCTTGACGGGCACGCCCAGGGCCTCAGCGCCCTTAACGATAAACTCGCCCGAGAAGCCGGCGAAAAAGCCCAAGATCGTGGTGTCGACACCGTAGTGGTCAAGCGTAAACGAGACGTTGAGACCCTTGCCGTTGGGCGTGTAGACGGCGTTGCGGGTACGCGTGACGGTGTTGGCAGCAAGGCCGTCGCAGGCGATGTTGTAGTCAATGGCGGGATTTGCAGTGAGCGTGTAAATCATGAATGTTCCTTTCACGAAGCAACGTGTTAATGAAAGTATATTCCACACATCGGTAAAAGGCTAGGACAACTCGGCGAACGGTGTGGAAGCGATGAAGTACGGAAGGACACCTCTCCCCCATGGCCGAACAAAAAAGGCGCCCTGGCCGAAACCGGGGCGCCGCATGCGCACGAATATGTCGCGTTTCGATTACTGACGATCGAGCTTGCGGACAGCAACGCGCTTGCTGTACTCGTCGACGTGACCGAAGTCGCCGATGCCGACGGACTCGGCAACGTTGGCGCCGGTGGCCATAGCGAGCTTCATGGCCTCCTCGACGTTGTCGCGATCCCTGTACCACTTGTGCAGGAACGCAGCGAGGGTGCAGTCGCCGGCGCAGACGGAAGAAACCAGCTTGATGTTGAACTCACGCTTGGCGTACCAGATGTCCTCGCCGTTGGAGAAGTAAGCGTCGCCGCGGCTACCACGGGTGAGCAGCACGTTCTGAACGCCAGCGTCGTGAGCCATCTTCATGGCAACGCGAACCTCGTCGTCGGTGTCGACCGGCACGCCGAAGATGGCCTTCATCTCGTGATGGTTCGGCTTGATGAGCAGCGGCTTCTTGTGAGCGAGCTCCTTGAGCTTGTCGGAGGACAGGTCCAGGACGACGTCGGCGCCACGAGCCTGAGCGTGCTCCATGACCTGAGCCAGGAAGTCGGGCGTAGCTTTGGGAGGCACGGAGCCGGAGACGATCAGGCACTCAAGATCGCCCGCGGTGTCCAGGATGTTGTAGAGCTCCTCCTGGTGCTGCGGCGTAATAGGAGCGCCAGGGTTCAGGATGCCGTACTCGTGCTGGCCATCGTTGACGTAGGTGTTAATGCGCGTGATACCGTCGGTCCAGACCGGGCGGCAGAGGCAACCCAGGTTCATGACCTCCTCGACGATGAACTTGCCCGTGAAGCCAGCGAAGAAGCCGAGCGCGACGGTGTCGACGCCCATCTTCTTAAAGGCGAAGGACACGTCGAGGCCCTTGCCGTTAGCCGTGTAGCTGGCCGAGCCGGTGCGGACGTTCTCGTCGGGCTCGAGCGGAGAGCTCGAAACCGTCATGTCGACAGCCGGGTTAGCGGTTAGCGTGTAGAACATTTACAGTACCCCCTGTATATGTGAGGGCCGCGTGGCCGGCCCATTCCAACCACGCGGATACCTCTGATACCAAATTAGCGAGCTGCGGACTCAAGCAGTGCCTTGACCTCGGCGGCGGTGTTACAGGCGAGCGCCTTCTCGGCGAGCTCGTCGCACTCGGCCTTGGTCCACTGGCTGATGGTCTTGCGGGCGCGTAGGATCGACGGAGCGCTCATCGAGAACTCCTCCAGGCCCCAGCTGATCAGCAGCGGCTCGAGCAGCGGATCGGCAGCGGCCTCGCCGCACATACCGACCATGATGCCGGCCTTAACGCCGCTCTCGATGATGTTCTTGAGCGAGCGGAGCACGGCGGGATAGTACACCTGGTACAGGTTAGAGATGGTGTCGTTGCCACGGTCGGCGCACATGGTGTATCCGATCAGGTCGTTGGTGCCGATAGAGAAGAAGTCGGCGACCTCGGCCAGACGGTCTGCGAGCAGCGAAGCGGCGGGCGTCTCGACCATGATGCCGACCTCGATGTTCTCGTTGAACTTGCGACCCTCTTCGGTCAGCTCGGCCTTGCACTGCTCGACGAGCTCCTTGACAGCCAAGACCTCCTCGACGCAGGTGACGAGCGGGATCATGATCTTGACGTCACCGAAGGCGCTAGCGCGCAGCAGAGCGCGGAGCTGTACCTTGTACTGGTCGGGATTGGCCAGGCAGTAACGCACGGCGCGGAAGCCCATGAAGGGGTTATCTTCCTTGACCATGTGCAGATACGGAATCTCCTTGTCGCCGCCCACATCGAGCGTGCGGATGATGACCGGAGCACCCTTGAGCGCGCTGGCGACCTTACGGTAGGCGTTGAACTGCTCCTCCTCGGAAGGAAGCTCAGCAGAGTCCATGAACAGGAACTCGGAGCGGAACAGACCGATAGCCTCGGCGTCGTGATCGAGCGCGTTGGGCACGTCATCGGGGTTACCGATGTTGCAGGCGATGATCTTCTTGATGCCATCGGCAGTCACGGACGGCTTGCCACGGAAGGCCTCGAGGGCTGCCTTCTCGGCAGCGAAAGCCTCGGCCTTGGCAGTGTAAGCGGCGAGCGTCTCCTCGTCGGGATCGGCCTCGACGATACCCTTGCCGCCGTCGACGACAACGGTCATACCGTTGCGCAGCGCGGTGCAGCTGTTGGAAACCGAAAGGACAGCCGGGATCTCGAGGGCGCGCGCAATAATCGCGGAGTGCGACGTGCGGCCACCGGTCTCGGTGACGATACCGGCAACGTGGGCCTTATCGATCGTGGCGGTCATGGACGGCGTGAGGTCGTGCACGACAACGACGGTGTTCTCGGGCAGGACGGAGAGGTCGACGACCTCCTTGCCCAGCAGCTCGGCCAGAATACCGGTGCGGATGTCGGCGATGTCGGCGGCGCGCAGACGGAACATCTCGTCGTCCATGGACAGGAACATGTTCTCGAACATGGTCGAGGTGTCCATGAGCGCCTGCTCGGCGCAGGTGCCGCCGTCAATGGCGGCGTTGATGGCGTCGGTCATGCCCGGGTCCTGAGCCAGGACAATGTGTCCGCTCATGATCTCGGCCTCGGCCTCGCCCACCGTCTCCTTCATGTGGTCGGCCTGAGCCTGGGTCTTCTCGCAGAAGACCGAAAGAGCGGTCTGATAGCGCTCCTTCTCTGCGGCCGAATCAGCAACCTCGTGCGGCTCAAACGTCAAGTCGGGATCGACGGCGACCATGACGGTGCCGATACCGATGCCCTCGGAAGCGTTGACTCCCTGATACATTCCCATTCCTCTCTCCGTGTCATGTGATAAAGCGTTTTGCCATATCCATGACAAAAGAGCGCAGCTACCTTACAACAGGTCACTGCGCCCCCAAATATGAACTTAGTTGTTCAACATGCGACCCGTTTGAGTTCTACTCGCCAAGACCGCTCTTGATGAGCTCGATGGCAGCAGCCAGAGCCTCGGCCTCGTCAGCGCCGTCGCACTTGACCTCGACCTCGGTGCCGCAGGGGATACCAGCAGCCATGAGGGCCATCGGGGACTTGCCGTTGACCTCCTTCTCGGGGGTGACGACCGTCACGTCACAGGCGTACTTGCCCATGGTGGAGGCGAACAGACCAGCCGGACGCATGTGCAGACCCTGAGGATTAACGAGGGTAGCCTTCTCAGAAACCATAGTTGACTCCTTTTTTGTGTTTAACCCCTGTCATGCATGTGGCAGGAGTCAGATTCACGACGTTGTTTATATTAACTCACATCAAACGGTTTTTCATTGTGTTTCAGACGAATTATTGGACAGATGTGTTTGTCGTCCGCTTGCTCGCCCACAGGGGCCCGTGCGCGGCCTGTGAGATTTCCTGCTCTACAGTCCTGCTCGCACGAAGAGCACATTAAGTGCTCTTCGGCTCGTGCGGAACTCGCGATAAATCTCACAGGCCGCGCACGGGCCCCTGTGGGCGAGCAAGCTGCGGAAACTCGGTCGATCCAGAGTAATGTCGGCTGAAAGGAATTCAGGCTGAATATTTGTCCGCCCGGACGATCCGATAGACAGGCAGCGCTATCCCCTTCTTCTAACTTGCGGTGAAATATGGACTGATTATGGGGTTGAAACGTTTAAACAGTCCCTATTTCACCGCAACTTAAGGGGGGCATGAAAAAAGGCGGAGGCCCTGGAGAGGGTCTCCGCCTTTTTTACAGGGGGCGATGTTATTCGCGTACCGTGGAATTAGACCAGGCGGGCGTTGATCGTCTTGGCGATCTCGGCGGCGTCGGTGGAACCCTTGACAGTGGCACGGAAGTCCTCGTCCATGAGCGCCTCGGCGACCTTGGACAGGATCTTGAGGTGCGTGGTGCCAGCCTGGGCACCCGGGATGAGCAGCGCGATGGCCACGTTGACGGGAGCGCCGTCCATGGTGTCCCAACCGGTCACGCCGGACTCGTCCTTGACGACGATGACGGCAGCCTCGGTAATGGCGTCGGACTTGGCATGCGGGATGGCGAAGCCCTCCATCATGCCCGTGGTGCCCTCGGCCTCGCGGGCCAGGAAGGCGTTCATCACGGCGTCGGCGTCGCCGGCGATACCGGCCTTGACAGCCTGGTTGGAAACGAAGCTCAGGGCCTCGTCACGAGAAGCGAAGTCCTCGGCGACAAAGACATTCTCGACCTTCACGAAGTCGGCAGCCTCGGCCTTGGGGGCCTCGACAGCAGCGGGCTTGGGAGCCTCGGCCGGCTTGGCTGCAGGAGCGACCTTCTGGTTCTTCTCGAAGTCGTACTTCTTGAAGGCCACGAAAAGGATGCCGCCGACCACGGCGCCGATGAGGATCGCGAGGACCCACAGGGGACCGTTCTCGACAACGGGCAGGACCAGGAAGCCACCGTGAGGCGCCGGATCGTGGACGTTGAACATAATGGTCAGGATCGAAGCGATAGAGGAACCGAGCATCATGATGGGCATAACGGGCCAGATGTTCTTGGTCATGAACGGAATGGCGCCCTCGGTGATGTGGGTGCAACCAAGGATGAGGTTGACGATACCGGCGTCATGATCCTCCTGGCTGAAGTACTTCTTGCCGACAACGACGGCGAAGGTGGTGATCAGCGGCGGAACGATGCAAGCGGCGGAGACGGCAGCCATGAAGTTGGTGCCGAAGTTATAGGTGTCGGTGCCAACACCGGCGGCCAGGGCCTCGGTGAGCATAGCGGTACCGGTGACGTAAGCAGCCTTGTTAACCGGGCCACCCATGTCAAAGGCACACATGCAGCCGATGGCAAGACCCAGGACAACGGCGCCAGAGGCGGACAGGCCCTTGAGGAAGTCCATCATGGCGGTGTTGATGGCAGCCATGGGGCCGGAAATGCCGAGCATGACCAGGCCGACGATAGCCGTCGAGAACAGCGGGTACAAAAAGATTGCCTTGAGGCCGTCCAGGTTCTTGGGCAGACCGGCAAAGACCTTCTCGAGCAGCAGGATGACATAACCGGCGAGGAAGCCACCGACGATGCCGCCCAGGAAGCCGAAGCCCACGCCGGCGCCACCGGCGTCGATCATGCCGGTCTCGGCGTTAACAGGCAGGCCCTGGATGGCGATCATACCGGCAACAAAACCGGGGACGAGCGCCGGGCGCTTGCCGATGGACTCGGCGATGTAGGCGGAAAGCACCGGAACCATGAGGTTCATGGCAATGCCGCCGATGATCTTGAGCATAGCGGCGAAGCTGTTGTAGTCGGCAGCCGTCGAATCGAAGGACGTGATGCCCCACAGGAACGAAACGGCGGTCAGAACACCACCGGCAACGACGAAGACCAGCATGTGGCTGACGCCGTTCATGAGGTGCTTATAGATGACGTGGCCGATGGACTCCTTCTCCTCGACCTCGTCCTCGACATCGGCAGCGGCCGCAACCGTGCTGTCGCCCTTGGCGGCAAGTGCGCGGTCAATCAGCTTACCGGCGGCCTCAACGGACAGGGCCTTGGAAACACCAACGGAAACCATGGGCTTGCCGGCGAAACGCTCAGCCTGGACATCCTTATCGGCTGCGACGACGACGGCCTTGGCACCGGCGATCTCGCTCTTGGTGAGCTCGTTCTCGACACCGACCTGGCCATGAGTCTCGACCTTAATGGTCAGACCGCGCTCGGCAGCTGCCTTCTCCAGCGCCTCCTTCGCCATGAAGGTGTGCGCAATGCCGGTCGGGCAACCGGTCGCGGCGATGATGTCAAACTTAGCCATGTGTCCCTCCTTTTTAAGTTTTGCGCCCGCAGGCGCTCCCCTACACGCGCGTCCTTGCGCGCTTTTCCACAACTGAAAGATACCAACCTACCGTCCGCGTGAGAAGAGACAGGGCGCAATTCTCCGGTGAAAGGTTCTTTCATAACCGTAAACGGTAGGTGAAAGTTTACCATCAACTCTTGAAACGGCAAGGTGTATCTTGTAATTGAAAATCCCCCTATACTATGACATTACAAAGCGAGTCCGATTTTCATGCCAACCAGGAGCCATCCATGTCCGATAGTAGCAAGAGCGCACTTTCCCTCATTAGTACCCATCAGGGATACAGCGAGTCCGAGCAGCGCATTGTCGACTATATACTGGAGCACCAGTCCGAGGCGCCACGCCTCACGGCGGCTCAGCTCTCGCGCGCCGCCGCCACGTCCGAGGCGACCGTTTCGCGCTTCTGCCGCAAGCTTGGCTTTGGTAGCTTCCGCAGCTTTCAGTTTTCGTTGGCAAGGGATTTGGAAAGCCAGCGCAACGAGGGCCTGACTGACGAGGTCTCGCTCGACAATATGGAGCAGAGCCTCAAGAACATTCTGGCTGCCAAGGTGAGCGAGCTTAATGCGACCATCGACGGGATCGACCACGATACGCTGGCGGCTGTTGTGCATGCCCTTAAGCATGCAGGGGTTATTGAGTTTGCAGCTGTGGGCAATACGAACGCGGTCGCGCTCGATGCGACGTTTAAGTTTTCGCAGCTGGGCCTGCGCTGCATGGCGAGCACCATTAGCGAGACATCAATCGGCTTTGCGCTCACGTTGCGTCCAGGTGATGTCATCGTGCTCATCTCAAACTCCGGCAAATCGCGTCGACTGAATCGCATGGCAAAAGCGGCTCGCGACTGCGGCGCAACAATAGTCGTCATCAGCAGCGACAGCAAATCCCCGCTCGCGCGCCTGGCAGACTACACCTTTAATACCGTCAACCACGAAGCACTGCTGACGACGGGCGACTTTGCGTTCTCCAAGATCAGCGCCACGATGATCATCGAGGTTATCTACAACTTCCTGCTGCCCGAAATCGAGGACGCGCGCGAGCATATCAGCTACTACGAGGAGCTCATCCAGCCGGATAAGGTCGTGGAGTAGGTTTTAGTAAGGGTCGTTATGTACCGTTCCCACAAAACTATGCCGGTTTACTACGATGAATTCGGAATATGCGAACACATCGCGTTTTAAAAGAAAACCGCAGGCGTTCTACCTGCGGTTTTCTTTTTACAATTTTAGCCATGCTCGAGCTACGCCAATTCATCGTAGTAAACCGGCATAGTTTTGTGACACATGGGCCACGCAAGCACGTGGTGGGACAAAAATATCAGTAGTTTTGTCCCAGGGTCGCCCGCGGTAACAAGCACGATGCGGCTTTCACACATGGGACAAGAACTACTGATATTTTTGTCCCACCAACACCGCTGATACGGCCTAGCCTCGAGCTTCTTCCAGCATCTGCTTGGCGTGGGCCAAGCTTGCCTCGGACTGATCGCCGCTGAGCATGCGGGCGATCTCGGCGGTACGCGCATCACCGGTTACCTCGTCCAAATGCGTCTGGGGAACATCGCCCGATTCCTTGCTGACAACATAATGCTTGTCGGCCATGACGGCGACCTGTGCCAAGTGGGTTACGACAATCACCTGATGCGTAGCGGCGAGATCTGCCAGCACGCCCGCAAGCGCACGCGCCGTGGAGCCACCGACACCAGCATCGACCTCGTCAAACACGAGCGTATCGACACCGTCCGCGTTACCGAGGACAACCTTGCTTGCCAGCATGACGCGGCTGAGCTCGCCGCCCGACGCAATTCGGCGCAGGGGGCGCGGCGTCAAACCGGCACCGCTGCGGTATAGCAGCTCGTAGCTCGAAGGACCAACGGGCGTCCACTCAGCACGGGGAAGATCACGTGACTCCCAGACGAGCTCGGCACTACCCATCTCCAGGCGTGCCATCTGACGACCCACCTCGTGACAAAAACGCGGGGCTGCCGTATTGCGCGCACGCTTAAGTGCCTTGGCGGCGGCAAACAACTCGCGCTCGGCGATCCCGAGCGCCTCACGCGCCTTTTTGATCTGTTCATCGCCATCATCGACCAGGGACAGCAGCTCTTGCGAGCGATCGCGCATGGCAAACACATCGTCCATGGTTGGACCCCACTGACGCAACAGGCCCTTGAGGTCGGAATACCGCTCACGCATGCGAGCGAGCTCACGCGGGTCGAAGGCGATGCCATCACGATAGGCACGAAGCTCGTTCGCGCAATCCTCAAGGGAGATACAGGCATCCGAAAGCGTATCGGCAATGTCACCCAGTTTGCGATCGACGGTAGCCATACGGGAAAGCTCTGCCACGGCGTTGTTCACGACATCGAGCGCTCCCCCTTCAGCGGCAAGCGATGCATGGACATCGTTAGCTGTGGCAACGAGTACCTCGGCATGTTCGGAGCGCGGCAGCAGTTCCTCGAGTTCCTCATACTCGCCCGGCTTGGGATCGACCTCGCCGATGCGCTCGAGGGCAAAGCGCGCCTCCTCGACGCGGCTCCCCTGCGCACGCGAGGCCTCTTCGACGCGACGGACTTCCTTGGCAGCCGCGCGCGATGCCTTAAAGCAGGCGCGGTACGCATCCAGCGTCTCGAGTGCCGGGCGCCCTGCCCAGGCATCGACCATGGCAACATGATGCGCCGGATCGAGCAAGCGCTGGTGCTCGTGCTGGCCACACAGATCCATCATCACGCCGACGCGCTCCGAAAGCTCGCGCACACTGGCGATACGGCCGTCAATCTTCACGCGGCTGCGGCCCTCAGCGGAAAGGCTGCGCTGGACCGTGAAGCCTTCCGTGTCGTGCGGGCCGTCGAACAAGCGCGCCTCGACACTCGCCAGCGCCTCGCCCTCGCGCACCGTCGACGAATCCGCGCGCTCACCCAAAATAAGCTTGAGGGCCGAGAGCAGCGCGGTCTTGCCGGCGCCAGTCTCGCCAGTCAAAACCGTTAGGCCCGAACTCGGAACCAACGTCGCCTCGCGAATGAGTGCAATGTTAGAAACCTGCAGCTCATCGATCATGACGGACTCCGTAGAATACGCGGCTCACCGAGTTATAAAAGCTCTCGGGGCCGTAATCGAGCAGCAGCACATCTCCGGGCCCGCGGCGCACCGCCACACTCTCGACGGTGCCATCGCAAGTAATAAACTGTCCATCGATAGCGATCGCCGGAACGCTCGGGCGGTCGTCAGACATAAAGATTTCGACGACATCACTCGGCGAAGTCAAAAAGGCACGAGCCTGAATGGTGTGCGGCGCAATGGGTACGCAGACCATGCCCGTGTAATCGGGGCTCACGATGGGGCCACCGGCACTCAGCGCGTACCCCGTAGAACCAGTCGCCGTGGACACGACCACGCCGTCGCCACGCAGTCGATCGATATGGTGGCCCGACACCGTGATGTCGAACTCGACCATATCGGACAGGGGGCCGCGCGTAAGCGCCATGTCGTTGAGAGCGAACGTGCGCACGACATCCTTCGTGCCCTCGTCGCGCACGGACACGATATCCGCGGCGATCGTGGCGCGACGGCTCACGTGCAGCTCGCCGGACAGGGCGTCGCTCACGACCTGCAGAATGTCGCGCTCCTCGGGACTCGCAGCAGTTAAAAAGCCCAGATGACCATAGGAAAGACCAAGGATAGGAATCTCGCGGTAGTTGAGGATACGGGCCGCACGCAGCAGCGTGCCGTCGCCGCCGAGCGTAATGACCAGGTCGGCATCGTCAACATCGGGCGCGCTCTGGATCTTGGAGCGCTGATCGGCAGCCCATGCCACCTCGTAGCCCTGGCGTGAAAGCCAAAGCTCGAGTATCAGGCCGCTCTCGACCGCCTCTTGCTTGTAGTAATTGGGAACCAGAAAGACCTTCATAGCGTTGCCGCTTTCTCGCTCAAAGCCGATACCTGGGATTGCAGCTCATCGTCGGTGCGTTCACCAGGAGCAAACCTCGTGCCGTACAGGAAAAACTCAACGTTGCCCTTGGCACCATGAATGGGTGACACGCACACATCGACCGGGAACAGACCCTTGGCAGCAAAGAGTTCAACCGCCGCCACGAGTGTATCGCGGCGCACGGCAGGATCGGTCACAATGCCGCCCTCACCCACCAGCGCCGCCGGAGCCTCAAACTGCGGCTTTACGAGCGTGCAGAATGCGCCCGTAGACGTCAGGCACAACAGCACCGCATCGATAATGTTCGCGATGCCGGTAAACGAGACATCACATACAGCCAGGTCGATGGCACTCGCATAGCCAAGCTCAGGCAGCTGCGTCACGTTGGTGCGCTCATGCAGCGTCACGCGATCGTCCTGACGCAACGACCAATCGAACTGGGCGCGACCCACGTCCACCGAGACAACGGTCGCAGCTCCGCGCTTGAGCAGGCAATCAGTAAAGCCGCCGGTAGAGCAGCCCACATCCAGACAGGCAAGGCCCGTCGGATTGATGCCAAACGCATCAAGCGCGCCTTCGAGCTTAAGACCGCCGCGGCCAACATAGGGAATGCGCCCCTTCACGTGCAGCGGCAGGCCCGGGGTCACCTTAAGGCCCGGCGAAGTCAAGCGCTCGCCGCCACTCGAGACCAAGCCGGCCATAAGAGTGCGAAGGGCATCCGCGCGATCGGCGCAGATGCCCTGTGAAATCAGTTCGTCATCAAGACGCACGCGTTTCATGAATGCCATCAACCATTCGTATCCGGAGATGCGGCTAGCTATCGCGGGATTCGTTTGCCGCATCCTCATCGTATTCCTGTTCGAGCTTATCGGCCTCACGCGGCGTCAGCTCAAACTTGTCGACCATATCGACCGCGCGGGAGCCCAGCTCAATCGCCTCGTCAAACAGATCGAGCGAACGCTCCAAGGAGGTATCCTTGGAGCGAACGGTAGCGATAATCTGGTCTAGACGGTCCGAGATCTCGTCAAAGTTGCGGACAGAACCCTCTGGCATGACTACTCCTCGACGGAGTCGACGACAACCTCGGAGGCGTCCGCGTCCTCGGCCAGCACACCAGCCTCAGCCTGAGCAACCGCAACTTTAGCGGCAGCCTCGGCAGCCTGGGCCTCCTCGCGAGCGCGATCCTCGGCCAGCAGCTCCTGGTACAGGTCCTCACCCGGCAGCTCCTCGCTGCGAGCGATCTTGCCCAGCACGCCGTTGACGAACGACGCGGACTGGTCGGTCCCATAGGCCTTGGCAAGCTCAACGGCCTCGTTGATCACGATGGCGTCCGAGACCTCTTCGTCGGTAGGGAAGCGCATCTCGTAGACGGCGATACGCAGCAGATTGCGGTCGGCGCCGGGCATGCGCATAAGATCCCAGTTCTTGGCGACGGCGCGCAAGGCACAGTCGATGCGATCGATATGCTCGTAGGCACCGCGGCACAGCTCCAGCGCATAGGGGTCGAGGGGGCCCTTCGAGATCAGGAAATCGCCCTCGAGGACGCGCTCGAGCGGGCTGTCCGTGGCCTCGGCCTGAAACAGCAGCTGCAGCGCCTGACTGCGGGCAAGCGTACGCCCGCGATAAACCTTAAGGCTCAAAGGTTACTCCTTGGGGAAAACGAGGCCGTCGATGCAAACGTCAACGCGCTCGACCTCAACGCCCACCTGGGCATCGATGGCAGCGACCACGGCAGCGCGAACGGCCTCGGCGAGTTTCTTGAACGGATAGCCAAAGAACACCACGACACGCACGGTGAGTGCGAGCTTGTCGCCGACGACCTCGGCCTCGACCGCCGGCTCGGAAGCCGGGGCCTTGGACGAGAGCATCATGGAGACAAGGTTGGTGGCAAGGTCCTTGACGCCAACGGAGGCGATGCCCTCGACATCCGACACGGCGCGCGAGACGATGGCGGTCAGAACATCGGGTGAAATGCCGATGCCGTCAATCTTGATTTCCTGGGGCATGAGTCCTCCTAGAAGAGTTGGTTGCTAGACGCGGGAGACGAACTTGCCGTCGCGGGTGTCAACCTTGATGACCTCGCCCTCGTTGAGGTACATGGGGACCTGGATGACAGCGCCGGTGTCAATCGTGGCCGGCTTGGTGGAACCCTGGACGGTGTCGCCCTTAAAGCCCGGGTCGGTCTGGACGATGGTGGTCTCGATGAACATCGGCGGAGTCACGCCCATGAGCTCATCGTCAGCGAAGAGCAGCTGGCAGATGTCGTTCTCGCGCAGCCACTTGGAGTTCTCGCCCACCATGTCCTCGGGAACGGGAACCTGCTCATAGGACTCGTTGTCCATGAAGATGTAGTCGGTGCCATCGTTGTAGAGGTACTGGAACTCACGGGTGGTGAGCATGACGCTCTCGAACTTGGTGCCGGCGTTGCAGGTGTTCTCGACGACGCGGCCGCTCTTGATGTCGCGGGTCTTGTAGCGCACAAACGCGCCGCCCTTGCCCGGCTTGACATGCTGGAACTCGACGATGGTGTAGACCTTGTCCTTAATGCGAAGACCGAGGCCGTTCTTGAAGTCGGCGGTAGAAATGGTAGGCATAGTGACCTTTCTTGTTATGGGCAGAACGCACAAGCGTCCAAATTACATACGACCGAAATTATACACTTGCAGACGGCGCCTGCAGCGAGCGCATAAAAAGAGAACGCGGGGCGTCCGAATCGATCCGGACGTCCCGCCCCAAAAATCTATCGAAATGAGCTAGCAATCGATGACGTGAAGGTCATGCGGCGTCTTGGTGAAGGGCTCGTAGCCGTTCTCGGTGACCACGCCGTAGTCCTCCAGACGCACGCCGCCCACGCCGGGCAGGTAGACGCCGGGCTCCATGGTGATAACCGAGCCGACCTCGATGATATTCTTGCTGCGGTTGAAGTTGGGCAGCTCATGGATGTCAATGCCCACGCCGTGGCCCAGACCATGGTTGTAGTAATCGCCATAGCCGGCATCGCCAATGATCTTCTTGGAAAGCTTGAAAATGTCATTGCCCTCGACGCCCGGATGGATGGCGGCGACGCACTCCTCGTGCGTACGGCGCACGAGCGCGTACAGGTCGAGCTGTTCTTGCGTGGGCTCGCCCATCACGACGGTACGCGTCATATCGGAGCGATAGTCGCAGTAGCCCGCGCCATAATCCATGAGAACGAAGTCGCCCTTCTCGATCACACGGTCGCTCGGGACGGCATGCGGATTGGCGGTGTTGGGACCGCTCGCGACGATGGAGCCAAAGGCCAGGCTGTCGGCACCGTTAGCGAACATAAAGTTCTCGAGCTCGTTGCGGACCTGCTTCTCGGTCATACCGGGCTTAATATAGCCGAGCATGTGCTGGAAGGCGGCGTCGGTGATCGACTGCGCGTGGCGCATGAGCTCGATCTCCTCGGCGTCCTTGATGGCGCGCATCTTACGGATGTCGTCATGCATCAGCGGCAGCATGCAGGCAACGGAGCGGTCCTCCAGGCCACGCTGAATACCCTGGTAGAAATTGATCTGCATGTCGTCCTCGACAGCGCAGACGCGGCACTTGTTGGCCGCGATCTTGCCGGCGACCCAACCGGGGATGGCGCCCTCGTCCATGTCGTAAACCCAGGGGCTGCCGGCGGGCGTGTTCTCCTCAAAACTGTTGAGATAGCGCGAGTCGGTATGGAACAGGCACTGGTCGGCTGTAATAAACGCAGCGTGCGGGAACTCGAAGGTGTAATCGAAGACGCCCTTCACGCCCGTAAGCCAACGAAGGTTGGCCTCGTCGCGCACCACGATAGCGTCGTAGCCGCGCTCAGCCATCAGGGCACGGACACGCTCAATACGACCGGCAGGACCGGCAGCAAACTCTGACATGCAGATTCCTTTCTTGTTGTCTTCATAAAGACGGGACGGGCTCAATCAGCGTACGGAATCGCGCGCGATTCGCAACCGATTGGAAACCCGCCCCTCAACATGATACGAAAGACGATGTATGTCAATAAATCCTAGAGAAGTTCTTTGCGAGAAGCCAAGTAGGCGTGAGCATGGCGGTCGAGGACCTCGTCCTCAACGCTCGTTAGACGAATGGCGCCGAGTGCCACGGGCAGCGGCAACATACTACGGTTCGAGCGGACAAACTGCTGCCTGCGGAACTCCTCGATATATGCGGCAGGCTCCAGATCGAAGGCGAGCTCCTCGATACCAAAGTCCTCCAGGCAGTCATCGACCTCAAAGACGTAATCGATATCGAAGTCGCAGGCATCGTGTGCTAGGCGCGCCTCAAAGCGCATGCCCTCGGACAACAGCTGGTAGGCAGGCACCTGCGAAGCGGCATCGCCCAAGCAGGCGCGCAGGGTACGCTCCCCCGTCTTGCCAAAATCGAGCGCATGGCGGGCGCTCGGGTTCGTAGCCATCAGCACGTCCTTGCGGGCAGTCTGAGACCACTGAACGGCATTGACGAGCGCGACCTCCTCGCCCGCGAGAATCTCGGGAACGGTCTCGGTAAACTGATTCCAGCGGGACTTACTACTCGAAAGCATGGTGCCAACAAGTACCGCATAGCCGAGCTTGAGGTCCTCGGGGGCCGCCTCGCGAACAAGGTCGAGGTCACACACGACCAAGCCCGGCTCGGGACAGAACGCGATAGCGGGAAGCGCATGCGCGGACGAGGCGACAAGCGGCTTCATGGTCGTCGCAACCGTGAGCATGGCGTCGAACGTCGTCGGCAGCAAGGCGCACTCGGTGCGACCGCACCACTGATTGGCACACCAACAAACGACCGAGCAGGTCGCCGTGTCACCGACAGCGACAACGAGATCGTCGCAGGTAATGCCGTTAGCCGACAGGGCGCCAAAGACGGTATCGGCATCGGCCAGCGTAGCACCGGCAGGAGAAACCTCGAGGACGAGCAGCGACACGGCAAAACCGGCGTCGACCAGCGCATGCTCGACGACCTCGCCAAAACGCTCGGATGTAGCGTCGTTCCAAACCACCATCGCGCGCTTAGGCTTGCCCACAGCCGAGGCAAACATGCGCGACAGCTCCTCGAACGCGCCCAATCCAACGCGGACATCGACACTGCGGTTTTGGAAATTGATAAGTTGACGGCGAATCATAGCAGTCCACGCTCCAAAAGCATCTCGGCACAAAGGTAGGAAACGTCCTCGAAGGACTTGTTGCGAATATCAAGGGTAATATCGGCGGCCTGGCGATACAGCGGACGGCGATGCTCAAACAGGCGCGCAGCGTGCTCGGGCGAGCGGAAATCGGGCCGGGTATCGGAGCGGCGAATCTGGCGCAACGAGTCCTCAAAGTCGCCTTCGAGGTACACGCATATACCCATCTCATGCATCAGCTCAATGTTCACCGGCGTCTCGACGATGCCACCCCCGCACGACACCAGCAGGCTGCGCTCGCTTTGAAGCGAACGGAGTGCCGAGGTCTCAAGCTCGCGAAAACGATCCTCGCCCTCGGTCTCAAATATCTCGGTCACCGACTTGCCACATCGACGCACAACCAAACGATCGGTATCGATAAAACGCCGCTTGAACATAGTGCCGACGTTGCGCGCGAGCGTCGATTTGCCCGCGCCCAAAAAGCCGATAAAGAAGATATGGTCGCAGCCGTGTTTGATGTGCTGAGACATGGCGAAACCTATTCCTCGCAGGGAAGGTCGCGCAGGGCCCGGCGCTCAAAGATACGGAAGATCTGCGTGTACCACAGGTCCTGGGTTGCCTGCGGCTTGACCAGAATAGTGTCAACGCCGGCAAAGTTACCGCTCCACACGTCCGTGTACAGCTGATCGCCGATCAGCACCGCCTCGTCTGCCGTGGCGCCAAGGCGCTTAAGACCCGCCTTCAAGGCAAACGGGGCGGGCTTCATGGCGTGGCTGATGGCCTCGAGTCCCAGCTCGCGTGCAGAGCTCATGACCTGATCGCGATGCCAGTTGTTGGACACCATGCACAGCTTAAAGCCTTTGGCGCGGGCGGTATCGAGCCAAGCGGAAACCGCGGCGGGAACCTGCTCGGTGTCGCGCGGAACCAGAGTGTTATCGCGATCGAGCAGAATGGCGCGTTTGCCGTCGGCCCACAGGGTATCAAGGTCGATGCGATCGACCGAGGCAACGTATCGTTTGGGGCTAAAAATCCTCATGCTAATTCCAAGACAGTTGATGCTCTTCGTAGGTTTGCGAGAAGTACTCCTCGTCCTGCGTAATGTAGAAATACAGGTCATCGGAGTCGGTTGGCTCAAGCGTGGCCTTGAGTGCCTCGAGCGACGGAGAGCAGATGGGCGTGGGTGGCAGGCCCTCGTGCTTATAGGTGTTATACGGGCTATCGCTCTGCAGGTCGTCGGCGGTAACCTCGCCACCGGTGACATACATCATGGTCGCATCGCTGTTGAGATAGCGCAGACCGTCGAGCTTGCCGGCAAGGCGGTTGTAGAAGACCGAGGCCACGTGTGCACGTTGATCGGCGTTGAGGCCCTCGCGCTCAACGATAGAGGCCAAGTTGACGATGTCGTAGTCGGACATCTCCACACCGTAGCGCTCCTTGATCTTGGCTTCGCAGCTCGCAAAGTCAAGCGACTTGTACTCGGTCTTAAACTGATCGAGCATGGCGCGAATCACGTCATCGGCCGTCGGCGAATCACCCAACGAATAGGTCTTGGGGAACAAGAAACCCTCGAGCGAGTCGTTGGCGGCGCCCTTAAGGAAGCTATAGTCGTCCACGTAGTTGGAGGCCTTGGCCTGGTTGAGGAAGTCTTCCTTAGAGATGCTGTCGTAGGCCTGGGCCACGCGATCGGCGACTTGATCGACTGTCAGACCCTCAGGGATAGTCAGCGCATTGGAGCCCGCGTTGGGGCCTTCCATGAGCTGCTGAACAACCTTGGTCGCATCCATGAGTGTGGTGAACGAGTAGGTGCCAGGCTTAAGCGACATATCGGCGTTAAGCTTTTTCACCGCCGCGTAGTAATCCTTGGGATTTTCGACGATATGGTTCTCGGAGAGAATCGAGGCGATCGTATCGCCCGAAGCACCGTCGGGAATGGTCACCGTAACTTGCTGGCCAGCAGCGACTTTCGCATCCTCACCGGCAAAGAAGCCCTTAACGGCAGGTACGACAAAGAAAGCGATAGTAGCAAGCGCGATTACGGCCACCACAACGCCGATGATCATAGGAACCGGAGAACTCTTCTTTTGAGCACCGCGACGAGCATGCGTGTTGTAGCTCGAGCGAGTCGCCGGAGCAACGCCATGCGACCCGCGAGCGTGATGCGAATGCGATTGGGGGGCCTGCGTTCGCTGGGTAGGTGCCTGTTGCTTAAAGCGAGCACCGCCTGCAGGCTGAGCCGAACGAGCAGTGGGCTGCTGAGCCGCGTGAGAAGCCGGATACTGAACCGAACGAGCAGAAGGCTGCTGACCCGTCCGTTGAACAGGTTGGGCCGAACGAGAGGAGGACTGCACCGGGCGCGCGGCAGACTGAGCTGCGCGCTGGGTCGGCTGTGCCGGACGCTGGCCAGGCTGGGCAGGGCGCGACGCCGACTGACGTGTACAATTCGGCTGGCGCGGATCGGAAGCGCTAGGCATGCGAAACCTCCTCGTTTTTACGATCAAGCCACGTCTGCAAAAACAGGCTGGCGGCAATCATGTCAATCTTGCCCCTCATCTGCTTTTCGTTGAGGCCCTGCTCGCGCAGGATACGCTTTGCCTCTTGCGAGGACAGGCGCTCGTCCTCAAACTCCAACGGAAGATCGAGCTCGTCGGCAATCTTTTGCGCAACAGCGGCAACGCGCTCGGCCTGGGGACCGGGCTCACCGGCCATGGTCAGGGGACGCCCACTTACCAGGATATCGGGCTCATAGTCCTCAACCAGGTAGCGGAACGTCTTGGCCATACCGGTGACCTCTGCAGCCGGGAGCACCTTGACAGGCATCGCCATCTTGCCATCACGGCTCGAGACGGCGATGCCGATCCTGGTCTCCCCTATGTCCAGCGCAAGCGCGACCACAGCGACTACCTAGATTCTTAGGCGCCGAGCGCGGTCTTAGCGGCCGCGAGGGCATCGGCGATGCCGGCGGCGTTCTTGCCACCGGCCTGGGCCATGTTGGGACGGCCGCCACCGCGACCGTCGACCAGGCCCGCGATCTGCTTGATCACGTTACCGGCGTGGAAACCGGCCTTGACGGCGTCATCGGAGCCGGCGGCGAGCAGGGCCGGGGTGCCCTTCTCGGTCACGCTGGCGACGACGCAGGCGACAGGACCGGCGACCTTCTGGTGCACGGTATCCCAGACGTTGCGCAGGTCGGCAGCCTCAAGGCCCTGGAGCTCAGCGACGACGAGCTTGTAGCCGTCGAGCTCGACGGCGCCCTCGATGGCGCTGGAGATAGCGTCGGAGGAGCCACCGGTCAGCGCCTTCTTGAGCTTGTTGGAAGTCTCGCGCAGCTCGGCCTGCAGGTTCTCCACGCGGGCGGGAACCTCATCCACGCGGCACTTGAGCGCAGCAGCGGCGGCGTCGACGAGCGCCAGACGGTCGGCCATGTAGTCGAGAGCACCCTTAGATGTCACGGCCTCAATACGGCGGACGTTGGAGCCCGTAGAGGACTCGGAAATGATCTTGAACAGGCCGATCTCGGCGGTGTTGGCGGCATGGGTGCCACCGCAGAGCTCACGGGAGAACGGCTGGTCCTCGGCGCCCACGGAGACAACGCGGACGACGTCGCCATACTTCTCGCCAAACAGGGCGACAGCACCGGCGGCCTTGGCCTCGTCGATGCCCATGACGCGGGTCACGACCGGCTTGGAGGCGAAGATCTGCTGGTTGACCAGGTCCTCGACAGCCTTGAGCTGCTCGGAGGACAGGGCCTCGAAGTGCGTGAAGTCAAAGCGCAGGTGCTCGGGCGTCACCAGCGAGCCAGCCTGGGAGACATGCTCGCCCAGGACCTGCTTAAGCGCAGCGTCGAGCAGGTGGGTGGCGGTGTGGTTGCGGCGCAGGAAACCACGGCGCTCGGCGTCGAGCGCGGCGGTCACGGTAGTACCGACGGTCAGCGTACCCTCGGTGACGTGGGCGACGTGAGCATACAGGCCGTTGTGGTTCTTGGTATCGGAAACGGTCAGCGCAACGCCCTCGGCGGAAAGCTCGCCGGCGTCACCCTGCTGGCCGCCCATCTCGGCGTAGAACGGGGTGCAGTCGAGAACAACCTCGACATCCTCGCCCGCAGCGGCGGACTCGACGGACTCACCGTTGCGAACGATAGCGACAACTTTGGCATCCTCGATCACATCGTTGTCATAGCCGTCGAACTCGGTCGCAGCGACCTTGTCCGAAAGCTCGACCCACACGTCGTTGAAGCTGCCCCAGGCGTCGCCCTTGGCATTGGCGCGAGCGCGGGCCTTCTGGTCCTCCATGCAGGCGGTAAAGCCGTCCATGTCGACGTCGTGGCCAGCGACGCCGGCAATCTCGACGGTCAGGTCAATGGGGAAACCAAAGGTGTCATGCAGCTTAAAGGCGACGTCGCCCGGAAGGACAGCACCCTCGGCAAGCGCGGCCAGAGCCTCATCCAGGTAGAAGCGGCCGTTGTCGAGCGTCGTGGAGAAACGCTCCTCCTCGGAGGCGACGATGCCCTTAACGAGCGCGACGTTCTTGAGCAACTCGGGATAGGCCTCGCCCATCTGAGCGTTGACCTCGTCGATGAACTTGGTCAGGAAGGCGCCCTCGATGCCCAGCAGACGACCGTGGAACACGGCACGGCGGAGCAGGCGGCGAAGGACGTACTCGCGACCCTCGTTACCGGGCAGGATGCCGTCAGAGATCATAAAGTCGACGGCACGGGAGTGGTCGGCGATGATGCGCAGGGAGCGGCTGGCGCCGGAGTAATCGTCGGCGTCATAGGTCTTGCCGCTGATCTTCTCACCGAGCTTGATGAGGTGCTGCATCAGATCGCCGTCGTAGTTAGCGGTCTTGTGCTGCATGATAGCGGCCATGCGCTCCAGACCCATACCCGTATCGAGGTTGCGGTGCGGCAGCTCCGGCATGGAGCCGTCCTCCTGGCGGTCGTACTGGGTAAACACGAGGTTCCAGAACTCAAGGAAGCGATCGCAGTCGCAGCCAGGCTTGCAGTCGGGGCTGCCGCAACCGACCTCCTCGCCCATGTCAAAGTAGATCTCAGAGCACGGACCGCAGGGACCGGTGGGGCCAGCGGCCCAGAAGTTGTCGTCCTCGCCCAAGCGGGAGATGTGATCCTCGGCAACGCCCAGGGAGCGCCATACGTCATGGGTCTCGTCGTCCTCGGTAAAGACGGTGAAGTACAGGCGATCGAGCGGCAGCTTGAACTCCTTGGTGATGAGCTCAAAGGCCCAAGCGCAGGCCTGCTGCTTGGAGACGCCGCCAAAGGAGAAGTCGCCGAGCATCTCAAAGAAGGACAGGTGACGGCCGTCCTCGCCGATGCAATCGATGTCGTTGGTGCGGACGCACTTCTGGCAGGAGATCGCGCCGATCTCCTTCATGGTCTTCTTGCCCTGGTAGTACTCCTTAAACTGATTCATGCCGGCGTTGGCAAGCAACAGCGAAGGATCGTCGGGGACGAGGGACGAAGAAGGATAGAGCTTAAGACCGCGCTCCTCAAAGAAGTTGAGGAACTTAGAGCGAATCTCGGCCGTAGTCATTGACGGGTAGTCAGCACTCATAGAGGGAATCTCCTCGGTTTCACATCGAAACAGTTCAAACGTAAAGATATTACCATCCCACCGCGCCTGTGCAAAAAAGAGGGCCGCCAAACAGCGACCCTCCAGCGAAAGTGCACGTTATTTAGTACTGTGCGATCCTTTGAAAAAGGACTGCTGTAGAATTACATATAAGAGTCACCCGGAAGGAGCGATCGATGAAAAGCAAACGATTTTTCCTCAATGCACTTCTGTTAGCGGCACTTTTAACGCTATTGGCTTTCTCCTGCTGGTACGCAAACCAACCAGCATTTGGCTACGTGTTGTATGCAGTAATGTCCGGCGATAAGGCTTATTACACTTTACGCGCAATTGACATTCTCTTTTTCTATGTTGCCGGTCCCTTATCAATCGCTTTGCTCGCGTTTCTTGTCATTTACAACTTCAAGAAACGTTAATGGGGCCTATTTAGAATCCGAATCGTCCATGGACCCGTCGATGCCGGTTTTGGTATCGTCATCAGAGTTGGAATCGTCATCCTTGGCGAAGGGATTCTTGAAGAAACCCGTGGCATCGGGCTGAAGACCCGAGAGCTTGATCCAGGGATTATCGAGCTCGGGCTTGGGCATAGCCTTGGCCTCGGGCGCGGTCTCGTTGCCGATGAGCTCGGACTCGTAGATGAAGGTGTCGTCGCCGAGCGCGTCGTAGGCGGCGACCGGGTTGCCATCGGCATCGCGGTACGGCGTGCCCTTAAACACGGCGCCGTCATAGGCCACAAGCTGGCGGCCGGTCTCGTTCTCAAAGTAGTAGACGAAAATGCCCTTGAGGGCCGCGCACAGCGGAATGGCGATAACCATGCCGATGGGACCCATGAGTGCCGAACCGATAACGAGAGCCGTCAGGCTCATAACGGGATGCACCTGCACCGAGCTCTGCATGACCTTAGGCGAAATGACATTATCGGTGACGTTTTGAGCCACCATGGTCACGACAAGCGTCCACAACGCCAGCATGGGGCTGAACATAAAGCCGAGCACCGTGGCGATCGCCGCACTCACCCAGGGACCGACAACCGGAACCAGGTGCATAATGCCGGTAAAGATAGCCATGAGTGCTGCATACGGATGGCCGATGATCGTAAAACCAATAAAGGCAAGAAAACCGCCACAGATCGATGTGATGACCATGCCACGCATGTAGCCGCCGACCGAACGCGAAAGGATGGCCACCATAAAGCGGTACGAGGTCTCCTTTTCCTGCCCGATGATGGTGCAGACCTCGTGGTGCATGCGAGGATAATCGCAGGCAAGCCAGTAGGCAAGCACCAGACCCAGGAAGATGACGAACAGCTGCGAGGCCGTGTTGGTAATGAGCGGAAACACACCGCGGCCGAGCTCAGCAGCGATTTGCGAGACGTACTTGGACGCTACGGTAACCAACGAAGAAAGATTGTCGTCCAGATACTCCTTGAGCGGCGTGTTGTTGAGCGTCTTAGCGTGCGAGAGCATCTCGTTGAGATCGCCACCCGCAACACGAAGCTGCTCGGGCAGGCGGCTCAGGACTTCCATGATTTGACCGAGCAAAATAGGCGATAGGATGCAGACGACGCCGACGAGCACGGCAACAACCACAATGAGTGCGATGAGCGAACCGAGGCCACGTCCGACGCCGTGATGCTCGAGCCAGTTGGTGATCGGAGACATCACAAAAGCGATGATGGAACCGACAGCGAGAAACTCGATGACCGGTGCCAGGATGCCCATAAGGTTAAAGATGACGGCAGCGATGACAATGCAGCCGACGACGCCCCAAATGCGCAGCGTCAGAATGCGGGTATCGCGAAGCGTGCGGTCGATTTGTTGGGGGTGCTCACTCATGAACGAATCATCACTCCGTCGGGGTCAATCTTATCTTGAATCTTCTTAAGGGTACGGCGCAGCAGGCGCGAGACCTGCACCTGCGAGATGCCAAGCTTCTTGGCAATCTCGATCTGGGTCATGCCCTTCACAAAACGCAGCTCGATAACCTCGCGCTCGCGCGGCGAGAAATCGCGGATGGCTTCCTCGATTACCAGGCGGTCATCGGTAAAGTCGAGCTCGTTGTCGTCGTCGGCGTAGCGGTCGAGAATCGAGGGCGCATCGTCGGAATCGGACGCACCAGGAGCCTCAATGGGCACCGAGGTATAGGCCGAAGACGATTCCATAGCCTCCAGGACCTCGTCGACGGTCACGTCCAGGTACTCAGCGATTTCTTCGACCTTGGGCGAGCGCTGCAACTCGTTGGTAAGCTTGTCGGTAGCCTGGTTAACCTTGGCAGAAAGCTCCTGCAGGCGACGAGGCACGCGCACGCTCCAGCCCTTGTCACGGAAGTGACGCTTGATCTCGCCCAAGATGGTGGGCGTGGCAAACGTGGTGAACTCGAGTCCGCGCTCAGGGTCAAAGCGGTCGATTGCCTTGAGCAGGCCCAAATAGCCAACCTGCATCAGGTCGTCGAGCGGCTCGCCGCGATTCTTAAATTTGTTGGCAAGAAACCTTACCAGGTTCATATGGGACATGACGAGCTGCTCGCGGGCATCCGGATCACCGGTCTCCTTATAACGACGAAACAGCTCGCGGGTTTTCTCCTTGTCCCAAGCGGTCTTGCCGCTCCGGGAACGTTCGGTCATATTAGATATCCGCCTTGAGGTCGAGGGAAAGCGTTAGGGGCGCCGCAGTCTTTTCGTAGGAATCGCACACGCTTGCAAGAATGAGCTCGGCATACACAGTAGCCTGGTCATCCTCGTCGACGGTGGCCTGTTCCCCAAAGGTAAAGGTCATGCCGACGTGAGATTCGTCCACATCGAAATTGATCGTGATGTCGTCGCAGTCGACCGCGGTGCACCCAAAGATGAAGGCTTCCTCGGCAGCCATGCGGATATCCTCGATGCGATCGACGGACATAGAGCACAGGGCGCCGACGTTGGCGGCCGTCATGCGCACCAAGCGCGCGAGACGAGGATCACCGGCAACGCTCAGCGTGATGGGGCAGGTTGCTTCACTACTCATCGCAGGACTCCTCGGAAGTCTTGGCAGGCGTATAGGTGTAATACTGAGCAGGCTTGGCTGCGGGCTTCTGAACATCTTCGTCGTCAGCAGCGGCATCGTCATCGCCAATCAGAACGCGCTCAGTAGGCTGCTCGGCCTCGGCGGCGGCAGCGGCGAGCTTGCGATCGGCGTCGGCTGCAGGAGCCTTCACCTTATTGAAGAGCTTCTGCACGGCGCCGGCCGCAGAATCAGTCACGCTCGACACGGCATTACTGGCCTCGGCCATGCTGCCCGTAACCTCGGAAATGTCGCGAACGACCGCCTCAACCTCAACGAGGTTAGACGTCAGGGCGTCAACGGCAGTCTTGCTCGACTTGAGGAGCGGCTCCATCTGGGCAAGTGCCGGCGTAAGCTCGTCAACGGCGCCATCGAGCTTTGCCACCACGGGCTGTGCCTCGGCGAGCGTATTATTGAGGTCGCTCACCGTCTTGTCGAGCGAGTCGACGACGGTGCGGGTCTTGCGCAGCGTGAGCGCGAGCTCGACAACAGCCCACACGCCGGCAACGGCGAGCACCAGCAGGGCAATTTGAATGGGACTCATACAAGCCTCCCGAAGGAATCGAAATACAGACGTTTTTCATGGTACCCCAAAGAAGGGCAAAGATACCCAAAGGGAATGTGCGAGGCGCCAATGGCCTACTTGGGAGCGTTGCCGGTACGGTCGCGCTCGCTTTGCTCCACACGCCACTCTTCCCAACCGCGGCCGGCAGGCTGCCAGAACGCGCCGCGCTCCAACCCCTCGGGCAAATAGCGCTGATCGACCCAGCCTTCGGGATAATCGTGCGGGTACTTGTATACACCATACTCGTCGCTGCCGGGACGGTGACGATCGCGCAGGTAGCTGGGCACCTCGCGAAGACCACTGCTGTGGATATCGGCCAGCGCCGCATCGATCGAGGCCTCGCACGCGTTGGACTTAGGCGCCAGACACACATAGAGCGCAGCCTGAGCCAGGTTGATGCGACACTCGGGATAGCCAATGACCTCGGCAGATTTAAATGCGGCATGCGCCACCAAAAGCGCCTGCGGGTCGGCGTTGCCAACATCCTCGGAAGCCTGAATCATGATGCGGCGAGCGATAAACTTGGGATCCTCCCCTGCATCGATCATGCGCGCGAGCCAATAGATCGTGGCATCGGGGTCGCTGCCGCGCATAGATTTAATAAACGCACTGATAATGTCGTAGTGCATGTCACCGTTTTTGTCATACGAAAACCCACGACGTGGATTGGCGATCTTCACATCGTCAACAGTGATGGGATAGCGCTCCCCCGCCGCCGGCGCTGGCGTCCCCTCGGTATCGGGACGCGTAACGGCAATCTCGCTCGCAAGCTCGAGCGTCGTGAGCGCTGAGCGAGCATCGCCCGCGGCCAGCGTGCAGATGGTCTTAACCGTATCCTCATCGGCCGAGAACTTACCGTTTAAACCCTGCGGCGCCTCGAGCGCACGCTCAATGAGCGTGGCGATATCCTCGTCCTTCAGGTGCTCAAGCTCTACCACACGCCCACGCGAGAGCAATGCCGAGTTGACCTCAAAGTACGGGTTTTCCGTCGTAGCGCCAATCATAATGACGGTGCGGTTCTCGACCGCATGCAGCAGGGCATCTTGCTGCGACTTCGAAAAGCGATGGATCTCATCGATAAACAGAATGGTGCGGCGGTCGTAGGTGTTCAGACGGGTCTTAGCCTCATCGATTACGCGGCGCAGGTCCTTCACAGTGCCCGTCACGGCGCTGACCTCGACAAACTCGCTCTTGGTATGGTTGGCGATAATGTGGGCCAGCGTCGTCTTGCCCGTGCCAGCCGGGCCGTACAGAATCACGCTCGACAGCACGTCATGCTCAATCGCGGCGCGCAGCCACGAGCCCTTACCGACGGCCTTTTGCTGGCCCACATACTCGTCGAGCGAATTGGGGCGCATACGCACCGCAAGCGGCGCATTTTTAAAGGAGCGCTCGCGCGTCGAAGCAGAAAAAAGGTCGTCCATAGCCATCCCGTGCATTAATCAAAATCGTTGTTGACCAACAGTATACCGAAAGGATACGAACTACCGTTCGTTAATATAGGTGCGGTGCGGAAACTTTAGACCTGGGAACAATTTGCTCGTCAGCTCGCAGAAATAACCATCCGTCATGCTTGCGATGTAATCGACGACGGCCTGATCCTTGTCGTCCTGCCAGGCATAGGTGCGATCGTAGTAGGAAAGCTGCTGCTCAATGCGCGAAACGTGATGCTTAAAGATGTAAGAGGACTCGTCGCCTTTATTTAGATCCTGCAGGCAACGGTCGTAGAGCTTTTCGAAGGCCTCACGCAACTCTGCCTCAGAATCGCCTTCGATACCGCCCTTGCTATAGATCTTCTCGTAGTTCTCGCGCTTCGCCCGGCGGATCTCCTCAAACAGGTCCTCGCTCATCTCGATACGCGGTTTACCATAGCTATGCTCAACGATATCGATGGAAGCGTGCGTGAGAATCCAGCTGTTATAGGCGCCGCCCCGACCATCGTCAAAAGCGTCGGGCGACAGCAGGCCCGCCGCAATGGCGTCCTGACGATCACGACCGACGTAGGCGAGGATATCCGAGATACGCACCACACAGCCCTCGAGGGTCATGGGGCGCAGGTGCTCGATCGCGCCATAGCCCTTGGCAATGCAGTCCTCGACGGTACGGTCGAACTGGTCAAACGACGCCATGTCCGAGAGTTCAAAGACACGCTGCTCGTACTCGCCGTTATGGCACAGCACGCCGTCGAGCGTCTGGAGCGACACGTTGCGGCCGTACAACGCGTCGAGCACGCGGACGGACTGCACGTTATGGAAAAAATAACGACCCGTACGCTCGTGATAGATATCGTTGAGGAAACGCTCGCCGGCATGGCCAAAGGGCGTGTGGCCCAAATCGTGGCCCAGGCCAATCGCCTCGATCAAATCGCAGTTGAGGCCCAGGGCACGGCCGATATCGCGGGCAATGCGCGAGACGAGCTGCACATGAAGGCCGCGCCGCGACAGGTCGTCGTTGCTGCGAAAGCTAAAGACCTGCGTTTTGCCTGCATAACGCGTGTACGCAGGAAGATGAAGAATCTTTTCGGTATCGCGCATAAACGCCGGACGCATAAGCGTGCCTTTGTCGGCAGCGCGATCTATACGACGAATGACCTGGTCGTCGCAGCATCGATAAGGATTAACGACACCCGAGGCGCGGTCGGCGGCGATACGCTCGACCAGCTCGGGCGACAACGCCGCGGGAATGCGGTCCATGCGCGCCTTAATGACGGCCGTTTCTTGATTAGTTGCCATGGCATGCTCCTTAAAAAGGATGCGCAATCGGTTACAATGTGCAGCCCACGACCTCGATTATGGCAAATATCGGCACCAAAAACGGGAGCAATGGCAGGGAGCGCGATTTTGTGAAGAGGCAGGAGAGGGCCAGGACCAGGAGCGCGACGGCAAATGCCACGATGCCCCCCAGAGGGTCGAACGTGCAAAGCGCGAAGAGCGCCTTGGCATCCCCCATGCCGATGCCGGAGGCTTGGCGAGCACGACGCCAGAGCGACTCAGTGAGCACAAGGGAAAGGTACACGATAACGGCAGGACCGGCGTGGTCAAGCGCCGTGTTCAAGCCCCTGTCCAGCCAAACGCCTGCAAACGCCGCCACGGCGCATGCGGCGGCAAGCGCGTTGGGAAACCGCCGTTCACGGACATCAATCACCGCACCGGCAAAGGCGCAGATCCAAAAGGGAATATAGACCATTGAACACCTCCCGGGGCAGTCTCTCAAAAGCAAAAACCACCACAGAGGTGCCTGTCCCCTTCGTGGTGGTTTTGGTGGTGGTTATTTAGCGCCCTGCATGACCTCGTCGAGGGTAACGCTGACGGCATGCTGCGTCGGGACCCAGTCGACCTTCAGGAACAACGCAGCCACCGTGATGGGGATATAGCTGAACATAAAGATCGGGAAGGTAAACAGGTTGGTCACCAGGCGCCACTTTTGCGCACAATGAATGTGCTTGTACTCGAAGATGGTCGTAAGTAGCGCCAGGATAAAGAAGGTCTGATACATCATCGCGAAGGTCATAATGAGCGAGGCGGCACAAGCCTGCATCTCAACCTCGGTAGCCAAAAAGCCATGCGAAAGACCACCGACGATCAGGAACGTGGCGTTGGCGAGCATCGAAATCAGCGATAACAGCATACCAGGGGCAATCGTCATAAACATGTCGTAGGCGGCAAAACGATGATAGCGGAAGGTCGACTTGACCAGATGCTTACCGTAGGTAAAGAACACCTGGTAGAAGCCCTTGGTCCAGCGCATACGCTGCTTCCAGGACGCCTTAAACGTCACAGGCTGCTCGTCAAAGAACTCCGCCGGCGCATAGCCAATACGAATGCCGTGAATAGCGCAGAACGTGGTGAACTGAATATCCTCGGTCAGCGTATGGAACTGCCAGCCGTGCATGCCCTCAATAACGCTAGCCGAGATAAGGTAGCCCGAACCCGATACGGCGCAGGACGTCTTGCAGATGTTGCGCGCGTTGTTGAGAAAACGCGCCTCGCGCAGATACCAAGTGGCATTCGCTGCCGAGATCCACGAGCTGCCAAAGTTCTTGGAGTTGCGGTAGCTTGTGACCACATGGAAGCCCTGGTCAAAGGCGTCATTCATCTTGGAGACGTAATCGCGGGAGATAACGTTGTCGGCATCGAAGATAAAGTAGCCCTCAAAGGTATCGGGATACTCGTTAAGAATGCGGTCAAAACCAAAGTCCATGACCCAGCTCTTGCCTTTACGGGCCAGGTCGTTTCGCTCGTACACGACAGCGCCCGCCTCGCGCGCGAGCTGCGCGGTGTTATCGGTGCAGGCATCGGCGACGACAAAGACCTCGATGAGCTCGGACGGATAATCCTGGTCCTTGATGGAGCGAACGAGGTTGGCGATCACGGCCTCCTCGTTATGCGCCGCGATAAAGAAGGCATACCGGTGGAGTTTTTTGGCCTTGGGAGGCGCAACCTCGCCGCGGAGAGCACCGATGACAAAGAAGACCACCTGGTACAAGAAGCAGACCGTGAGCAGCGTGACGACAATCTGGTTGAAGATCACGATGGGTGTGTTGGTTTGTAAAAAGGCGAGCATGCAGGCTCCCAGGAACGTGTTACGTAAACAACCGTATATCTTACCGCAGGCTTACCGAGTTCAAGAAACCACCTAATACTGGCTAGGCTTCGAGCAGGCCGAGCTGCGGTACGATTTCGTCGCCGGCAGCAGTGCGGCCAAGCGAACGCGGGGCTAAGTCGTCGAGGACGGCGGCGAGATCCCACGGCAGCTCGTCGCGGCACTCAATGCGCTCTCCCGTCACGGGATGATCGAACGCCACGCGCCAGGAATGGAGGAATTGCCTGGTCAGACCCTGATCGGCACGCGCATCGCACTTACCGTAGAGCGGATCGCCCACGCAGGCGTGGTTGATATGGCGCATGTGCACGCGAATCTGATGCGTGCGACCGGTAAACAGGTGACACTCAACGAGTGTGTAGCCGTCATCAAAGCGCGTGGAATCAAAGCGCTCAAGGACCTTAAAGGTCGTGATGGCCTGGCGTGCAAAAGGATCATCGGAAACCGCCATCTTGACACGGTCACGTGTAGAACGGGCAATGCCGGTGTTAATGGTGCCCTCATCCATGGCGATATGACCGTGAACGAGCGTAATGTAGCGGCGGTCGAGCGTGCGCGTACGGATAAGATTTTGGAGCGCGCGCTGGGTATCGTCGTCCTTTGCCGCAAGCATAAGACCCGAGGTATCGCGATCCAAACGATGTACGATACCGGGGCGGTCCTCGCCCTGCACGGTGCCCAGATGGTCGATACCGCAGTGATAGACCAGCGCATTCGCGAGCGTACCGCTCTCATGACCATGCGCAGGATGGCACACCAGGCCGCGCTGCTTGGAGAGCACGATGAGGTAGTCGTCCTCATAGCGAATGTCGAGCGGGATGGCCTCGGGAATCACGTCGGTGGGATCGTGCGGTTCGGGCAAATCAACCGAAATACGGTCACCGGCTCGCACGGCGTACTTTTTGGACAGGCAGGTCTCGCCATTGACCACTACGACCCCACCCTCAATCAGATGTGCGCAGGCAGAGCGCGTAGGGCAGCCGTCATTGGCGCCCAGATAGGCGTCAAGACGCTGACCAGCGGCATCGTCGGCAACAAGGATATGGATGTCGGCCATTAGCGCTCAGTCCTTTCGCGAATCTTGCGGGCACGCTCCCCACGTTGTTTAGCCTTGCGCTTGGCACGGGCCTCGTCACGGGCGTTAAGCTCGGCGGTCGCATCGACCTCACGAGCCGCGGGGCTCAAGAACATGTAACCGAAGAGCGCCAGCACCACACCGACCGTAATGCCGATATCGGCCACATTAAAGACGGGAAAGTCGATGAAGGTGGTGGCGAAAAAATCGGTCACGAAGCCAAAGACAAGGCGATCGATCGCGTTACCGATGGCGCCGCCCGCAACCATAGCCATGCCCACGACCTCCAGCTGAGCGAGCTGAGGCGCACGAACCAGGTACACGGCAATGGCGACAATGACCGCTAGCGCCAGCACGGCAAAAGCCATACCATGGCCCTCACCCATGCTAAAGGCGGCTCCGATATTGCGAACAAACACGAAATCGATCACACCGGGGATAACAGTCACATGCAGAGCATCGCCAACGGCACGAACCGCAAGCTTGGTCAGCTGGTCAACAAGCAGCACAACGAGCGCCACCCCACCAGCAACGCCCAGGCGCCAACGCAAAGGCGGCGTCATATCCGCACCACGACCCAAAGAAATCCCCTACCCTCAAAGCTCAAATAACGTTAAGTGCAAGTAACCATCTTATATTGCCACACGCAGAGCGCACGACATATCCACCAACACAAGCGAAATAACCAGCTAAAAACGAAAGCGGCATTCTGAAAACAGAATGCCGCTTTTATTCAACAGAGCAAATGGGCCGAAGGCGCCCAGATTCTCCCTATAACTAAAATGCCGAGTTACCGTGCCTTAAAGGGCGTTCGCACACCTCTCGCAGATGTGAGCGTGGCCGTTGTACTCGCCGACGGTGGTGCGGTAGTTCCAGCAACGGTCGCAGCACTCGCCCTCGGCAGCGTCGATGGCAACGGAGAGCTCCTCGCCCTGGGTGAGCTCAACAGCGGAGACGATGTAGAACTCGGCGAGGTCGACGGCCTTGTCGCCGGTCAGCAGCGCATACATCTCGGCGGGAACGACCGCCTTGACACGGACCTGCTGGCTCTTGGTGAAGGTGCCGACGGAGCGGGCATCCTCAAGGGCCTTGGTCACGGCGCCACGGAGCTCGAGCGAAGCCTCGAGCACGCCCTCAAACTCATTGGCCTCGTCGATCGTGATGGGCGACTTGTACCAATCGAGCAGCGCGGCGTACTTCTGATGATCGACGCAGCCGGCGGGCGCATAGGCCATGGCCTCATCGACGGTGTAGGACAGAATCGGCTGCAGATCGCGCATGAGCATCGAGAAGAGCTCGGCGAGCACGGTCTGGGCGCTGCGGCGCTCGAGCGAGCCGGGCTTTTCGCAGTACAGACGGTCCTTCAGGGCGTCGAGGTACACGTTGGAAAGCTCGGTAACCACGAAGTCGTAGAGCGCACGGTAGGCGCGCGGGAACTCGTAGCAAGAGTAAGCGTCGTCGACCTCGGCCTGGACCTGGGTCAGACGAGCAACCATGAGCTTGTCGAGCGGCAGCAGATCGGCAAAGGCGACGCCGTCGGTCTCGGGCTCAAACTGACCCTCGAGCTCGGAGAGCAGGAAGCGCAGCGTGTTGCGGAAACGACGGTAGGCATCGGACGTACGGGCGAGAATCTCGTGGTCGATGGAAACGTCGGAGCTGGTGTCGACGGAGGCAACCCACAGGCGGATGATGTCGGCGCCCATCTCGTCACAGACCTTATTGGGGTCGATGACGTTGCCGAGTGACTTGGACATCTTGCGGCCCTGACCGTCGAGGGTGAAGCCCTGCGAGACGACCGCCTTGTACGGAGCGTGGCCGTTGGCGCCCACCGAGGTAAGCAGCGAGCTCTGGAACCAACCACGGTGCTGGTCTGAGCCCTCGAGGTAGACGTCCGCCGGGTACTCCAGCTCGGGACGGTACTCACAGACGGCCTTCCAGGACACGCCAGAGTCCCACCACACGTCGAGGATGTCCTTATCGGCCTTAAGGTGATGACCGCCGCACTTGGGGCAGACGCAGGCCTCGCCCAGGTAGCTCTCGGGAGCGTCGGTGAACCAGGCGTCGGAGCCCTTCTCGTGGAAGAGCTTGATGACGGCATCGAGCGTGTCGTCGTTCATGACCTTCTCGCCGCAGTCGGCGCAGGTGTAGCTGGGAATAGGCACGCCCCAGTTGCGCTGACGGCTGATGCACCAGTCGGGACGCTGCTCGACCATGGCGCCAATGCGGTTGGCGGCGTGAGCCGGATACCACTTGACGTTCTCGCGAACCTCTTTGCCAGCCTGCTCACGCAGACCCGTCTTGTCCATCGAGACGAACCACTGGTCGGTGGCACGGAAGAGCACCGGATGCTTGCAGCGCCAGCAGTGCGGATAGCTGTGCGTGATCTTCTTCTCGAGGACCAGGGTACCGCGCTCGCGCAGGAACTCGATGATGTGCGGGTTGGCCTCGTCGGTATCCATGCCGCTGAAGGGGCCGCCGGTGCCAAACTCCTCACCGGTGTAGAATTTGCCGTCGTCATCGACCGGCATGCAGATGTCGGTGATGCCCTCCTTGAGGCAGGCGAAGTAGTCGTCGACGCCGTGGCCGGGCGAGTTGTGGACGATACCGGTACCGTCATCGACACCGACGTAATCGGCCAGCAGGGCCACGCCCTCGACACCGTCAAAGATCGGCTGCTTATAGTGGATGTGGTGGAAGGTCTCGGCGGGAACCACATAGGGCTTGCCGTCGACCATGACCGGGGTGTACTCCCAGCCAAACTCCTCGCAGCACTTGGGGGCCAGGTCCTCGAGCATGACCTCGGCGCGGCCATCATGCTCAACGGCGACGTAGGCGGCGCCGGGCTTGAGAGAAACTGCCTGGTCGGAGGGGATGGTCCACGGCGTGGTCGTCCAGATGATAAAGTCGACCGGGCCGTCGAAGCTCTCGAGGCCAGCGGGCTTGGAAGTCATCTCAAAGCGGACGAAGACGGACGGGCTCGTCTCGTCGGAGTACTCGATCTCAGCCTCGGCCAGAGCGGTGTGGCAGTGCTTGCACCAGTGAACCGGCTTGTGGCCGCGATAGATCATGCCCTTATCGAACATGGCCTTAAAGACCTCGATGTCGGCAGCATCATGCTGGTGGTAGAGCGTCAGGTAGGGGTTGTCCCAGTCGCCGAGCACGCCCAGACGACGGAAGCCAGCCTTCTGCAGCTCGATGTTCTCGACAGCAAACTCGTTGCAGAGCTCGCGGATCTTAGCCGTGGAGGTCTGGTTGAACTTCTCGGTGCCGAGCTTCTCCTCGACCTTGTGCTCGATCGGCTGGCCATGGCAGTCCCAACCGGGGACGTAGGGAACCTCATAGCCCTGCATCATCCAGTAGCGGTTGATCATGTCCTTGGAGATCTTGTTCATGGCGTGGCCGATGTGGATCGGGCCGTTGGCGTACGGAGGGCCGTCGTGCAGCACGAACTTCTTGTGACCCTCGTTCTTCTTCAAAACCTGCTCGTAGACCTTGTTGTCCTGCCAGTCCTTGAGTCGCTTGGGCTCGGACTTGGAAAGACCGGCACGCATGGGAAAACCGGTTTTGGGCAGATTCATCGTCTGCTTGTACTCGTTTGCCACGGTACCCCTTTCATGTCGTGGGCGCGCACGCCCGTTGGGCACCAAAAAAGCGCCCGTCCCTTACAAGCTGGGACGAAGCGCCACAAAACGGGCAGCGTGCCCGCAAAAGCTCTTCGCTTAACCACCCAGCTTAGATGCCCTCGCTCGCGTTATCGCGCGCTCGCATCCGTTACTCGGCTGGCCTGTATCGACGACCATCTCGGCGATGTCTACTAAGACGTGCCTGCACGGCGCGTCCGTTGGGATCGCAGCTCCGGGGTGATTTTCATCGGTCGCATGCACGGGCTCTCAGCGCTCCCCGCTCTCTGTAGCATGCGGACGGCCGACTACTCGTCCCCATCAACGCTTCTGCGCTGTATGGTAGCACGGTCAACGCTGGCGAAAAACCCTCAACATCGGTTTCATACTTTAGAAATTTCTCACGGTCACTAGCCTTCTCTTGGAGCAAAATACCTGAAAGCACTTTATCTAACGAAAGAAGGCTGCTATGCGCACGATTGGAATGAGCGACTATACCGTCGGCGAGGATTGCTTTGACGAGCTGCCCGGCGCGCTGGCCGAGTACGGAGCGACCAAGGTCGCAATCATCGGTGGCAAACGAGCGCTGGCCGCGGCGCTTCCCGGAATCGAAACCGCGCTGGCGGGAACCGACGTCGAGATTCTGGAGACGCGTGTCTACGGCACCAACAGCACGCGCGCCAATATCGCCAAGGTTGTGAACTCCCCCGCCTGCCAAGAGGCCGACGTACTTATCGCGTGCGGCGGCGGCAAGGCGCTCGATACCGTCAAGACGGCGGCCATCGAACTCAAGAAGATCGTCTTTACGGTGCCGACGATCTGTTCCAACTGCTCGGCCGCGACCGCCATTGCCGTTGTCTACAACGACGACGGCTCGCTCGAGGGCTATTCGTACCCCAACCGCCCCGCACACATCTTCATCAACCCCAAGATCATTGCCGAGGCTCCGGCGGAGTACTTCTGGGCCGGCGTAGGCGACGCCCTGTCCAAGCAGCCCGAGGTCGAATACGCCACGAGCGCCGGCAACCTGGAGCACACCGCCGGTCTTGGCCTGGCGCTCGCGCACACCTGCTCCGAGCCGCTGTTTACCTATGGCGTGCAGGGTCTTGAGGACGTTCGCCAGAACCTGTCGACCGAGGCCGTCAAGCAGATCGCGCTCGATATCGTGGTCAACACGGGCTATGTCTCCAACCTGACCAACCAAAACGATTACTACTACAACTCGAGCGTGGCGCATGCGTTCTACAACGCCACCTGCAGCATTCCGCGCGAGGGCACCTACCTGCATGGCGAGGTCGTGAGCCTGGGCGTGCTGGTGCTGTTTGCCTACACGGGCGACACCGAGAACCTTGAGCGCTACGCAGCCTTTAACAAGGAGATGGGGCTGCCCGTAACGCTTGAGCAGGTCGGGCTTTCCGAGTCCGATATCCCCGCCCTGTGCGAGTATGCGCACGCCACCAACGAGTGGAAGCAGGGAAACCCCGAGCCCTTCACCGACGAAAAGTTCGCCGCCGCCATCAAGGCTGCCAACACCTACGGCCACACGCTCTAGGACTGGCCCAAAACCACCACAAAGGGGACAGGCACCTTTCTGGTGGTTTTTTATTGCTCCAGCATTCAGTTCGTACTCGAACCCGATTCTTTACGAGAAAGGGTTCGGGTACGTTTTTTGTTTATCGGAAATTCTGCGGAAGGACTACTCGGAACGGTAAACAGGAACGAACAGAGGCAGGGTATCATCGTGGTGATGGTATCCTGCCTTTTGTTTTGCGGGATCAAGGTCGCTTTATGCGAACTTGATCGCCACTTATATGGCGCATTGATGGCAATTGCTGCGTACGTGCATACCGGGAGCCCGTACACCTCTGGCAAGGCGTAACACACTAGACTTTGTTCCAAAGTCCGTGTGCTAAGGGGGCAGGCCCCTTAGAATTCCTGTGGAGTGTGTACGCACGTACGCAGGAAAACGGCAAAATTTCGCTATATCAGGGCGTTCTTTCATTGGAGAGTATGGTATACACGGCTTAGTTCAACAAATAAGAATTTATATATAGGAGAATATTGATGAAACTGTTTTTATGTTCTCACTTTTCAAGTGTAGGAAGTCTGGTAAAGGAAGAAATTGAAAATAAAAAAGTCGCATTTATTCCAACAGCTTCGCTGCGTGAAGGCTACACCGGTTATGTCGGCTCGGCTCGAAAATTATTCAAAAAGTTGGGAGCAATCGTAACTGAAATTGATATTTCAACGGAGGCTTATTCAACGATACAGTCTCTTTTTGAAGATTCAGATGTGATCTATTTTACCGGCAGAAATTCTTTTTTCCTTATAGACCAGCTCCGTAAAACGGGAACGGATGAGCTGTTGAAGAAAGAATTGGAAAAGGGAAAACTGATGATTGGTGAATCGGCAGGTGCGATTGTATGCGCTCCAAGCATCCAATATATCGAGCAAATGGATGAAAAGCCGGAGGACTACTCACAAGAAGATGATTCAGGGCTTAATTTGATTGATTTCTATGTTCTTCCGCATTTTCTTACAGCACCATTTAAGAAAGTTACCGAGAAAATAATGACTGAGTTTTCGGATTTGAATCTATGCCCAATTAACAACCGTCAGGGAATTGTAATTGATGGTGAAGGTTCAAAGGTAATTTGCAAAGACTAATTTGAAAATTCCAGTTTGCTGTACTCGTTCCTAGCAGGGTTAGGGGCAGGCACGCCCCAACAAGAAGCTGTCCCAAAGGGGCAAGAATGGGGACTGCGGACGATTTCTTGGACCGTTACGCGGCCCTTCCCAGCGCGGAGCGGAACTCGGCCGGCGTGCGGCCACCGAGCGCATCGCTGCGCCTCTCCGTATTGTATCGACCGATCCAGCCCCCGAGCTCCTCGATGAAGCGGGCGGGGGTCCAGTCCGACCAGTCCCTGCCGTGCCAGAACTCCTTCTTGAGCAGGCCGAAGAAGCCCTCCATCGCCGCGTTGTCCGGGCTTCAGCCCTTGGCGGACTGAATTGGCTACACTGATGTGGACAATTCCAGGAGGGGCGCAAGAGACGGGAGGGCCGTGTACGCGTTCCTGCGCGAGAGCCGCGGGGAGGGGCTGCCTGGGTACGTGCCTGTCAACTCGGTCTACGTCTTTGATGACCGGGTCGTACTCAATATAAACTTCACGGATGATGCCAAAACGGTCACCCGTGAGGAAGTGTTGGGTTCGAGTGCTATGGACAATGTTCCAGTATGCTGGGGTCGAACTCACTTGCGGGAATCACACGATACCCGTGGTGCAGCAGTAGGTCGACAAAAACACCGTTGCCCGCAGTGAGCGTACCGCTGAACGTTCCGTCGTAGATGCGACCCGCACCGCACGAGGGACTACGATCTTGAAGGATGCACGCAGCGATTTCGGACGGGCCGCCCGCCTGCTCGCACATATCGAGTGCGCGCTCTGCGCCCAGGCGAAACTCGCGATCGATCGAGACGCCCTCGCAGGTACGGACCTCGCCGTTCACAATCTCGGACGGCTTGCGCGGCGTGGGCAGGCCGCCAAAGACCTCAGGGCACACCAAGAGTACCTCGGTCCCCGTGCATTCGCACGCTTCGACCAGCTCGCGATGGTAGTTATCGAGCCCGTTATACTTGCAGCTCTCGCCCATCAAGCAGGCACTTACCACGATTTTCATATTCAACTCTCCCCACGCAAAACGCCCCATTTGAGATGGACACTCAAATGGGGCGATAGACACTGCGCAACCAGTATTACTGCTGCTTTGGCATCAGCGGATTCTCGCGCGTGAGGAGATTCATGAACTCCTCGCCCGTGATCGTCTCCTTCTTGTACAGATAACGAGCCAGCTCATGGAGCTTAAACTTGTTCTCCTTGAGGATCTGCAGAGCGCGGTCGTGCGCATCCTCGATCAGCTTGGCGACTATCGCGTCCACGCGTTCGGCCGTACCGGGGGCGCAGGTGAGCGACGTATCCTGGTTGAGGTACGCATTCTGAACGGTACCAAGCGCCATCATGCCAAACTCATCGGACATGCCAAAGCGCGTCACCATGTTGCGGGCGAGCTTGGTGGCCTGCTCGATATCGTTGGCGGCACCGGTCGTCATCTCGCCAAAGATAAGCTCCTCGGCTGCACGGCCACCGCAATAGACAGCGAGCTTGTCCAGGACTTCCTGGCGCGTGGTCAGGAAGCGCTCATCCTCCTCGACCTGCATGGTGTAGCCCAGAGCACCGCTCGTACGCGGCACGATGGTGATCTTGGTAACCGGCGCAGAACCCTTCTGGCGGGCGGCAACGATGGCATGGCCGATCTCGTGATAGGACACGACCTGTTTCTCGTGGTCGGACAGAACCGTGGACTTACGCTGCTGGCCGGCGATGACGACCTCCACCGACTCCTCAAAGTCATCCTGAGTCGCGCGCTTGCGACCCTCGCGGACGGCACGCAGCGCGCCCTCGTTGATGATGTTGGCCAGGTCGGCGCCCGAGGCACCGGGCGTGGCGCGGGCAATCGCGGTCAGGTCGATCGGCGGCTCCGTCTTCACGCTCTTTGCATGCAGCTCGAGGATGTTCTTACGTCCGGTCAGGTCGGGCAGCTCAACGGGGATGCGACGGTCAAAACGACCGGGGCGCAGCAGGGCCGGGTCAAGGCTGTCGGGACGGTTGGTAGCAGCAAGAACGACGATACCCTTGTGGTTATCGAAGCCGTCCATCTCGGTCAACAGCTGGTTGAGCGTCTGTTCGCGCTCGTCGTTGCCACTAAAGCCGCCGCCATCGCGCTTCTTACCGATGGTATCGATCTCGTCGATAAACACGATGCACGGGGCCTTTTCCTTGGCCTGCTTAAACAGATCGCGAACCTTAGCGGCGCCGCGGCCAACGAACATCTCAACAAACTCAGAACCAGAAATACTAAAGAACGGCACGCCCGCCTCGCCGGCCACAGCCTTGGCGAGCAGGGTTTTACCGGTACCCGGAGGGCCGACAAGGAGAGCACCGCGTGGCAGTTTGGCGCCGATCTCCTCGTAGCGCTGCGGCTTCTCCAGAAAGTCGACGACCTCCTTGAGGGACTCCTTGGCCTCTTCCTGGCCGGCGACATCCTTAAAGGTCACGCCCACGTCCTTGGAGGCGATCACGCGCGCGCCGGACTTGCCCAGTCCACCGCCGCCAAAACCACCGCCGCCAAAGTTCATCGACGGACCGTCATCACCCATGGCCTTCTTCATGCGGCGGTTGAGCCACCAGCCAATCAGGAAGAAAATCGCCATGGGAAGAATGAGGGTGAGCAGGTAGTAGGTCATCAAACCCGAGTTCTTGTCGGGAACGACCGATTCCAGGGACGCACCGGATTCAAGCACGCGATCGGTAAAACCCGCATCATTCGGCACACCGGTCGTCTTGTAGGCGATGTTCTCGTCCTCGCCCTTCTTGGTGTAATAAATCGTGTAATCGTCCGTGTTGTACTCGACCTTGTTGACGCTCTTCTTATCGAGCGCTTTGACAAACGTCGAGTAATCGGTCTTCGTAATCTGCTGCGTGTGACCGATGTTGGGGAACAGAACGGTCGAGAGCACGAGGTAGACGACGAAGGCGATGAGCACGTAGAGGATCATATTCCGTCTACGTTTGTTGTCATCCATCTCCATCTGCTTGAACTCCATCTACTGGGGTTGATAATGGTTTCTAGAATACCCAACCCGAGCGACGATAAACCGACGCCGGGCACGAAAGGACAGAGATGGCATCACTGGAAGTCGGCAAGGTTCAGATCTACACGGGCGACGGAAAGGGCAAAACCACGGCCGCCTTGGGGCTGGCTTTGCGTGCCACAGGTTATGGTCTCAACGTACTCATGCTGCAGTTTGCCAAGAAGCTGCACTGCGCCGAACACGATGCCGCGCCGCGCCTGGGACTGCGCATTGTGCAGGCCGATCGCGACACGCCCGAGGCTTGCGCCGCGCAGATCATGGAGCTCGCACGCGAGCAGATTAGCCAGGTAGACATGCTGATCTTGGATGAGCTGGGAGAAGCCATGCGCCGAGGCTTTGTGACGCGCGAAGATGTCGAAGCGTTGATCGCAATGAAACCGACCACCACAGAGCTCGTGCTCACCGGCCGCGGCTTGCTGCCCCTCGCCGACCTTGCCGACCTAGTAACCGAAATGCGTCCCATCAAACACTACTTCGACGAAGGCCTCCTAGCCCGCCAAGGCATCGAATACTAATCCGGCACTTGGGGACGTTTCTTTTTTGCCGGCAGTTGGGGACACTCCTGCGCCGTCACCTATCCAGTAACCTAAATCTTCTTCCAACCTGCCGTACCAGAAACAACAGACGTACGACCAATGCCAACGACCCTCACTATTTGATTAATCGTGAGACCCGCTCTTCTCAATTTGCAGAGAATGGGCTTCCGCTCAGATGGTTTCATGGAAGCAAGCTCGGGAAGTGATATAGGGGCGGCAACGCTTTTGGCGACCTCAAGAGCCTCATCATCCAGGATGCGTGGTCGAGGCTCAGCATCGTAGGGCGCTTGGTCAATTCGATCGGCAAGATAGTGACGATACTCAAGAGATCCACCCACGAGATCTAGAACAATCCCGGGGTCACAGAATCCAAATCCATCATAACCGTAAGCATACGCTCGGTAACTGGACCAACGATATGTATCAACGGCGGAAATGCCTGCCTTGACCGGATTCATATGAATATAGTCGGCAAGCGAAATTGCTTGTACATCATTCTCGACCGGAATATTAGTAAATCTATCTTGGAACAAGTGCCCAACTCGATCTGTTTTGCGATTGAAATACATCGCATACGAGGTAAGAACGCCGCTCATGCACGAAGATATCTTCTCATGATGATCGTCGACCATAAGATGGAAATGATTCGACATGAGACACCATGCTGTAACGCCAACGCCATTACCGACAAGTTTATCCTCGAACAGCGTAAGCATCCGATAGCGATCTTCATCGTCTTCGAAGATGCAGATGCCGCCATTACCGCGTGCGATTATGTGGTTATAGCCTGTTAACGAAACGACTCTACCCGTTCTTGGCATATCGCCCTCCCATCACAAACCCACCGGGCAACATCTGATAGGCGCGGACGATCTAATTTGCTAAGCCCGTTTTGACAGTTTACAGGGCACGACAAACAGAGTCTCCGAAAAAGGCGAAATTACTTCCCAAGGAGTGTCCCAAAGTGCCGGCAGAAAAGGAACGTCCCTATGTGCCGGCAGAAAAGGAACGTCCCTATGTGCCGGCAGAAAAGGAACGTCCCCAAGTGCCGGCTAGGCGGTGGCGCGGCCTAGCCAGTTCCCAAGTGCCGGCTAGGCAGTGGCGCGGCCTAGCCAGTTCCCAAGTGCCGGCTAGGCAGTGGCGCGGCCTAGCCAGTTGCCGCTGTGGTGGTAGATGGTGAACATCGTGGCGGTTATTACCCAGGTTACGGGGTAGACCAGCAGCAGATGCTCGAGCGAGGGGTCGAGCGGCATAATCGCGAACACCCACGCCACGCGGAGCACGACCGTGCCGAATATCGTGAGCATCATAGGCTGGAAGCTCACGCCAGCGCCGCGGATGGAGCCGGACGCGTTTTCGATAATCGAGAAGATCGCGTAGAACGGCGCGATGAAATGAAGAATCGTCGTGGTGTAGGCCGAAATTGCGGCATCGTCGATAAACAGACGCGAAAGCGGGCCCGAGAATACCAGCAGCACGGCAGACAGGCCACCGATAAGCACAAATGAAAGCACGAGCGACGTGTGGTATCCCTTTCGCATGCGATCGTAATTGCGCGCACCAAAGTTCTGCGCCGAGAACGTAGTAATCGACACACCAAGCGCCTCGGTCACCATCCAGATAATGCCGTCCAGGCGACCGGAAAGACCCCAAGCGGTCGTGACATCGGCTCCAAACGAGTTGACCGACACCTGAATCAAGACGTTGGAGATCGAATACGCCGCCGATTGAAAACCAAGCGGCAAACCGCACGAAAGCATGCTCTTGCAAATGCCGCGATCGATGCCGAGCTTAGAGAGCGACAGGCGCCACGCGCCCGGAGCGCGCATCATGCGAATCACAATCATCGTGGCATTGGAGCAAATGGTCAGCGCCACAGCGATACCGCAGCCCAGGGCCTCCATATGCAGCACGGCGACAAAAATGATATCCAGTACCACGTTCACGAGGCAGCCGGAGGCAATGATCACGGCAGGGCCACGCGTATCACCCACGGCGCGCAGCAGCGCGGTGCCCATATTGAGCAGCAGCGCCGCAAACATGGCGGCAAAGTAGCAACGGGCATACGCCACACCCTCGGCCAGCAGCTCATGCGGTGTATTCATCAGCACAAGCATCGGCTCGACAAACACCATGCCCAGAATGGAAATGACAATGCCGCCCACCAGCGCGAGCGTCATGGCCGTATGGACCGATCGGCTCAAGCGCTCGTCATCGTGCTGACCAAAAAACTGGCCGGTAATAACGGCACATCCAGCACCAACACCGACGCAAAAACCAATGCAGAGCTCCGTAAGCACCATCGTGGCCTGAATGCCACCCAGCGCGAGCTTGCCGCCAAACTGACCGACGATATAGGTACCGATAAGCGTGTATGCCTGCTGAAAGAACGAACTAAAGAAGATGGGGACGCACAGCGACAGCAGCTGCTGCCAAATAACGCCCTGCGTTACATCGATAGCCGTAGATTTCTTAGCCACACGCCCTCCCCACCAGCGTACGTCAAACAACAAAACGGCACTTTAAAACGAAAGCCAAAACCAGCTTAGCACCGACCGACGTCGGCCGAAACGTCCCGAACCAGAGCCCGGTGCGAAATATCTGCCTAGTGATACAGCCCCGGCTGGTAGTGGTACTCGTTGCTCACATGCGGGCACAGTTGCCAAAAGGCGACGGCACTCGCAGCGGCAACGTTGAGTGAATCGACCCCGTGCGCCATCGGAATGCGCGCGGCTCGGTCGCAGCCGGCAATGGTCTTGGTGCCCAAGCCGGCACCCTCGGTACCCATAAAGATCGCTAGGCGGTCAATCTCCTGCAGCACGGGATCGTCCAGCGACACCGAATCATCCGTCAACGCCATGGCGGCACACGAAAAGCCGGCATCGTGCAGCGCCGCCAGCCCATCATGCGGCCATACGCGCGCCTCGCTGCCAATGCGCGTCCAGGGCACCTGGAACACCGTGCCCATGCTCACGCGGGCCGAGCGACGGTACAGCGGGTCACAGCAAGTGGGGCTCACCAAAATGCCATCGACGTTCAGCGCAGCCGCCGAGCGGAAAATCGCGCCGACATTGGTGTGGTCGACAATGCCCTCGAGCACGCACACGCGCACCGGGCGCTCACCCGCCGCCTCGACGACGCCACTCAAGAACTCGGCTACCGGAATCTGGCGTGGACGACGGAATGCCGCGAGCGCACCGCGCGTCACGTTAAAACCCGTCAGCTGCTCCATGAGCTCCATGGAGGCAACGAACACAGGAACCGGACCCGCGCCCTCGCGCACAACCAGGCGCTCAAACAGCGGCATCATCTGATCGAGCCAGCGTTCGCCCAAAAGAAAGCTCACCGGCTCGTATCCGGCGCGAACCGCACGCTCGATGACCTTGGCGCTCTCGGCGATAAAAATGCCCTTCTGCGGCTCCAGCACGCAGCGAAGCTCACGCTCGGTCAGTCGCACGTAGGCATCGAGCCGCTCGTCCTCGAGCGAATCGATTCGCAGCACCTCAACGGCATCAGTCATAGCAGCCAGCCCGCACCCTTCTTTACAGCACATCTATACCAAACGAGGCGACGCTAAGCGCCGCCCCATGCACTCAATCAACCCGATGATACCGTTCACGCCAGGCGATTTATGCCTCAACGCGACGATACGTCACGAACTCATAATCGACACCCTCGTCACCCTCGCCCGAGGCAATCGTGGCAACCCCGCCACGCCGCGCAATCTCCCACGCGGGATCGGCGTCCAAGTCGGGAAAGTACGTGTCCACGGGATGGACGCAGTGGTCATGCGTGACCTCGGCCTCCACGCAGTACGGCAAAAACTGACGATACACCTCGCCACCGCCGATCACCCACGCAACGGGCTCATCGGCAACCACGGCGAGCGCTTCGTCGACGCTATGCACCACGTCGACGCCCTCGGCAGCAAAGCTCTCGTCACGCGTGAGCACGATATTGCGGCGGTTCTTGAGCGGACGCCCACCGGGAAAACTCAGCAGGGTCTTGCGTCCCATAATAACCGGGCACCCTTTGGTGCACGCCACAAAATGGCGCATGTCGGCGCGATTGGACACCACCATGTCGCCCTCGCACCCAATGCCCCAATCGTCACACACGGCGACGATGGCAGATAGCTTACACGTCATGAGCACCACCTACACCGCAATGGGAATGTTCTTGACCTGCGGGCCGTGCTCGTAGCCCTCCACGATCAGGTCATCGGTCGTAAACGCATAGAAATCGTGCACGTCGGGGTTAAGCGTTACCTTAGGCGCCGCAAACTGCGGACGCTCGATAAGTTCGCGGACGATATCGACATGACGATCGTAAATGTGGGCATCGGCAATCACATGTAGCAGCTCGCCGGGAATCATATCGACCGATTGCGCGACCATCATCAGCAAGATGGCGTACTGGCACACATTCCAGTTGTTCGCGGCCAAAATGTCCTGGCTGCGCTGGTTGAGAATCATGTTGAGTGTGGGCTTATCGTCCTGCGGGCGCTGCGTCACGTTATAGGTCACGCTGTAGGCGCACGGATACAGGTGCATCTCGGACAGGTCGCTAAACACGTAGGTGTTGGTCATGATGCGGCGGCTGTACGGCGTGTTCTTAAGGTCGTACAGCACGCGGTCCATCTGGTCAAAGTCACCCTCGGCATAATGGCTTTTCTGCCCAATCTGGTACCCGTAGGCCTTGCCGATGGAGCCAGTCTCGTCGGCCCACTCATCCCAAATATGGCTGTTGAGGTCGTGGACGTTATTTGACTTCTTTTGATAGATCCACAGAATCTCGTCCATGGCAGACTTAAGCGCCGTGCGACGCAGGGTGAGCGCGGGAAACTCCTCACGCAGGTCGTAGCGAGCCGTAACGCCAAAGTTTTTAATGGTATAGGCAGGGGTGCCGTCCTCCCACACCGGTCGGACCTTTTGGCCCTCGGTGGTGGTGCCATGGTCCAAGATATCGCGGCACATGGTTACAAACTGTTGATCAGCCTTGCTCATTGACCCTCCTGTCAGTCGCCTATAAGCGAAATTCATTGTAGCCCAGGCGCACGCGACCCCACAGCCAAAACATAAGCCCTCATTTTCTGACATATGCCAAAAATGCCTTGCACGGTTCCGCTCGCGCGTTATCTTATTGTTGACATATGTCAGATTTGGAGGGTGTATGGCAGGAAGACGCGAGAAACTACGCCGCGTAGGGATCATCCCCGAATATCGCGGTTTTACCCCCGACGGCCTTGCCAGCGGAGATGCCATCGACATGACGGTCGACGAGCTCGAGGTCCTGCGCCTATGCGACCTGGAAGGCCTCAATCAGGAGGAAGTCGCCCAGTGCATGGGCATTGCCCGCGCCACTGTGGCGGCAATCTGCAGCCGCGCACATCGCAAGGTGGCAAACGCGCTGGTCAATGGACGGTCGATCGTCATCGAAGGCGGCAATATCGCATACTCCCCCATCACCACGACGACGGCCGCATGGCCAGCAAAGGAGGTCGGCACCATGAGGGTGGCAACGACGTACGACAACGGCAACATCTTTATGCACTTTGGCCGCAGCGAGCAGTTCAAGATCTATGACATCCAGGACGGCAAGGTGCTCAACGAGCAGGTCGTGGACACCGGCGGCACCGGCCACGGTGCCCTTGCGGGCCTGCTCGCCAACGGCGGCGTGGACACGCTCATCTGCGGCGGCATCGGCGGTGGCGCTATCAACGCGCTTGCCCAAGCCGGCATCACAGTATACGCAGGTGCCCAGGGCAGCTGCGACGCTTGCGTCGAGGCCCTCATTGCCGGCACGCTCGCGCAGACCGGCGAGGCCACCTGCGACTGCCATGGCCACGGCCACGACCACACTCACGAGCATGGCGATTCCTGCAGCTGCCACGGCCATCACGAGCACGAGGGCCACGAGGGCTGCGGCTGCCACTAACGGCACGGCACCGCGAGCTCGGGGCGCGATACTGAACGCAGCCCAACTATCAAAGCCAACAACAAAGGCCACCCGGTAGCTTCCGAGTGGCCTTTGCCATATCAAGCTGGAATTACAGCTCTATTTCTTATTACGCATCTGCGCTTCCATCTGGCGCAGCAGCTCCATATCGGACTTGGGACCGCCCGTACCCAGGCCGCCCATGCTGCCCAGACCCATAGCGTCCAGGCCAGGGATATTGGGCATGCGCATCTTCTTGCCCTTCTTGCCCTTTTTGCCCTTCTTGCCGCCGGCCTGCGCCTGATTGGCCATCGTGCGCATGCGTCCCATCATCTTGTTCATCTCGCCCCACTGCTTCATAAGGCTGTTGACCTCGGTGGGGGTCACGCCGGCGCCCTTGGCAATGCGGGCGCGACGCTGGCCGTTGATGATGGAGGGGCGCAGGCGTTCCTCCTTGGTCATCGACATAATGATGGCCTCGTTCTTGTCGAAGATGCCCTCGTCCAAGTTGCCGCCCATCTGGTTGAGCGCGCGCTGGCCACCGGGGAGCATGCCGAGAATGCCCTTCATGCCGCCCATCTTCTTAACGGCTTTCATCTGGTCGAGCATGTCGTTCATGGTAAAGCCCTCGCGCAGCATGCGCTCGGCGGCCTCGAGCTGCTCGGCATCGGCGGCCTCCTGGGCCTTCTCGATGATGCCGACGACGTCGCCCATGCCCAAGATTCGCTTGGCCATACGGTCGGGGTAGAACGGCTCCAGCGAATCGGGCTTCTCGCCCATGCTCACGAACTTGATGGGCTTGCCGGTCACCTGGCGCACGGAAAGCGCGCCGCCACCACGGGCATCGCCGTCGAGCTTGGAGATGATCACGCCGTCAAAGTCGGTGCGCTCGGCGAAGGTCGAGACGACGTTGACGATATCCTGGCCGGTCATGGCATCGACGACCATCAGCACCTGATCGGGCTTGACGGCCTTCTTGATGTCCACGGCTTCCTGCATCATCTGCTCGTCGATCTGCAAACGACCGGCGGTATCGACGATGACCACGTCACGCAGGTGGTCGACGGCCTCCTGAATAGCGCCCTTGGCGATGTCGACCGGGTGTGCACCGTCGCCGCGGAAGACCGGCACGCCGATCTCTCCGCCAAGCGTGGCTAGCTGGTCGGCTGCGGCGGGACGGTAGACGTCGCACGCGGCGAGCAGCGGCGAGCGGCCCTGCTTCTTGAGCAGGTAGGCCAGCTTTACGGCCGCCGTGGTCTTACCGGAGCCCTGCAGGCCCACGAGCATGATGACATTAGGAATGCGGTTACTAAAAACGAGCTTACTCTCGGTGGAGCCGAGCATCTCGGTAAGCTCGTCGAGCACGATCTTGACGACGTTTTGCGCCGGCGACAGCGACTCCATGACCTCGGCGGTCATGCAGCGCTCCTTGGTCTTGGCGACGAACTCCTTGACAACCTTAAAGTTGACGTCGGCCTCGAGCAGCGCCATGCGAATGTCGCGCATGGCCGAGGTGATGTCGGCCTCGGTCAGCTTACCCTTGCCGCGCAGGCGGTCAAATGTGTCATTGAGGCGATCGCTCAGAGAATCAAACACTAGTCACTCCTTAATTGGACTCGCCCACCAGGGCGCGGCAGAAATCTTTGGCATTGAACTCCTGTAGGTCATCGACCTGCTCGCCCACGCCCACGCGCAGAATCGGGAGCTTGAGCTTCTCGGCCACGGCCATGGCGATGCCGCCCTTTGCCGTACCGTCGAGCTTCGTCATGATGATACCGTCCAGACCCAGCGCCTCGTTAAACTCGAGCGCCTGGTTCAGACCGTTCTGGCCGGTGGCGGCATCGATCACGAGCACGACCGAGACGGGCATGGGGCCGGCGGCCATATTGGCGGCGCGCTTACGCGTCACGTTAACCACCTTGGCAAGCTCGCGCATGAGCTCGGGGCTCGTGTGCAGGCGGCCGGCGGTGTCGATCAGCACCAGGTCGCTGCCGCGCCTGTCGGCCTCGTCGAGCACGTCGTAACAAACGCTCGCCGGGTCAGAGCCGCGATCGCGCTTGATGACGGGGACGCCGGCGCGCTGACCCCACACATCGAGCTGCTCGATGGCGGCGGCGCGGAAGGTATCGGCAGAACCGATCACGACATTCTTGCCGCGGGCGGCCATGGCGCTCGCGATCTTGCCGACCGTCGTGGTCTTGCCGGCGCCGTTAATGCCTACAAACAGCACGCAGCTCGGCGTGTCGGAGAACGGATCGCGCTCGGCGGGCACAAAATGCTGCTCGAGCTGCTCAGCCAGGGCACGACGGAGCTGCGGGGCGGTCTTGAGGTTCTTCTTGGCGGCCGTCTCGCGCAGGTCATCGGAGACCTGAATGGCGACCTCGGCACCCATGTCACCCATAACGAGGGTGTCCTCAAGGTCCTCCCAAAAGTCCTCGTCGACCTCGCCGCCAAAGTAGAAGACCTCGTTGAGGGCCTCGCGGCTGCGCTCAAGTCCGCGCGAGAGAGCGTCAAAGAATCCCATTATGCATTCACGACCTTTCCGGTTTCGCGATCGAGTTTTTGCGAGACGACGCGACTGACGCCGTCGGCTTGCATCGAGACACCGTAGAGAACGTCAGCATCCTCCATAGTACGGCGCTGATGCGAAATGACCAAGAGCTGCGTATCGGAACGCAACACGTCGAGCGCGCCGATGAGCTTGGACAGGTTGGCGTCGTCAAGTGCCGCCTCGACCTCGTCCAGCACATAGAACGGCACCGTGCGCGTGCGGTACACGGCAAAGAGCAGGGCGAGTGCCGTCAGACTCTTCTCGCCGCCAGACATGAGCATCATCTTGGTGATGCGCTTGCCGCGCGGCTGCGCCACGACCTCGATACCCGTCTCGGCCGGATGCTCAGGATCGGTCATCTCCAGATGAGCCTGGCCACCCGGGAACAGCATAGCGAAGATCTCGCGGAAGTTCGCGTCGACCTTCTCAAACGTCACAAGGAACGCCTTGCGCATCTTGCGATCAATAGCCACCGCGATCTTGGTGAGCGCCTTACGCGCGCTCTCCAGATCGGCCAGCTGCCCCTCGATGTAATCGGCGCGGCGCTTGAGCTGCTCGTACTCCTCCATGGCAACTTGGTTCACGGGACCAAGGTTGTTGATCTGGCGCACAAGCTGGTTGAGCTCGCGCTCGGCGGCATCGCGGTCCGTGGGCGCGGGAAGCATGAGCGCTTCCTCGAGTACCGTGTTGCCATCGGCGGTAATGGCCTTAATGGCGGCCTCTACCTGCACCTCGAGCTTGCCACGCGCGACCTTAAACTCGTTTTGCGTGGCGGTGGCAGTATCGACCTTCTCCTTAGCGCGGGCAACCTCTGCCTTGGCATCCTCGATGGTCTTCTTGAGCGAAGCGGAGTCCGCCTCCTCCAGAGAGGCCTGGTCGCGCAGACGCGCTGCCCAATCCGACGCGCGCTCCAGCAGGGCCGAATAGCGCTCGTGCATGGGATCGACGCGCAGGCGCAGCAGCTCGAGTGAGCGCGAGGCCTGGCGTGTTCCGCGGATACGGCGGTCGATGCCCTCCAGGCGATGCTCCAGATCGGGTACTCGGCCCTTCAGAGAACGAAGGCGCTCGCTCGTCTGGGCCAGGCGGACCTTGGCATCAGCAAGCTTACCGGCGGCCTCGGAATCGTCACGGCGAACGCGGTCGAGTTCGTCGTTGGCTTCGGCAATCTGAAGGCCAAGATCGCTTGCCTGCGCTCGGGCCTCGTCACGCGAGCGGGTGAGCTCGTCCACGCGCGGGCGCGCAGCGCGAACGGCCTCGGCGGCCTGCTCGCGGCGCTTGGAGATGCGCACGCGCTCGACCTCGGCGTTGTTGGCGCTTTGCTCCAGGCGGCCAATCTCGGAGAGCAGCGAGCGGCGCTCGCCCTCAAGACGGGCGATCTCGCCGGCGGCATCGCCCTCAGCGGCACGCGCCTCTTCGACGGCCGCATTGGCCTCGACGACCTGATCCGAAACATGCTCAAACACAGCAGCCAGATCGGGTTCCAGGCCCTCCAGCTCGCGAATGCGACGCTTGCGCTCCAAAGCACCCGAAGCCTCGCCGGCGTCGAGCCCCACACGCACCAGGCCGCCGCAGGCGACGCGGGCACCATCGGGGGTCACGTAAATCACGCCGTCAACGACCGGCGCCGACAGCGCGGCAGCAAGATCGTCCACGACGTAATAACCGCCGAGCAGCGCCTCGACAACCGGGCCATAGCCGGCGCGTACGGACAGGCGATCGACCAGGCGGGAACCGGCAGCGCCCTTAGCGGCAGCAGAGGCGCTCACACCGCGCGCGACCAGCAGCGCCTCGCCCGAGGCCTTCTTCTGGTCCAGAGCGGCACGACCGGCACGCTCAAGCGCGGACGCATCGTCGAACAGCAGCGCATCGATATCGCCGGCGAGCAATTGCTCAACCAGGCCCTCAAGCTCACGCGGGGCCTCGAGCACGTCGCCCAGACGACCCGAGACATCGTCGCCCAGCGCACCCATCAGACGGCTCACCAGCGGCGAGCTGTCAGCCATGCGGGCATCGAGCTTCTTTTGGCTGGCAAGCTCCGAGCGCACCTCGGACAGTTTGTTGCGCGCCTCGCTCTCGCGGGCACGCAGGTCCTTAAGGGCTGCACGGGCGACCTCGGTAGCCTCGCGAGCATCAATCTGGGCTTGACGGGCCTGATCAAGTGCACTGTCGAGCTCCTCAGCGCGGTCGCGACGGCTCTCGAGTGAGGCCGTGACTTCCTCGAGCTGCTCGTCGATCTGCTCCAGGCGTGAGGCGTACATGTTGTCCTCGACCTCGGCGTTGCTCAGCGAGTCCTTCACCTTGGCGAGTTCGAGCGCCGCGTTATCGGCCACACGCTGCACATCGCGTTGCTCACGCGTAAGCTGCGAAATCTGATTGTCGAGCGCCACGCGCCGCTCGTGGAGCTGAGCGGCGGCAGGACCAGCGGCGTCAACGTCCTCCTGGGCCTGCATGTGCGCGCCGGTCACTTCCTCAAGCTGCGCACGCGCGTCCTCGAGCTCCTCTACCACGCGACGACGCTGATGCTCGGAGCTCGAGATCTGGCCGCGCATGTCGGACAGGCGCGACACCATGTTGTGGCCCTTTTCCTCGAGCAGGCGCATATCGGAGTTAATGCGGCCGACCACGTCTTGCATATGGCGGCGCTGCTCGCCCAGATCGCCCACAAACAGGCCCTTTTCCTCGAGCATGACCTGGAGCTTCTCGAGCTCGCGTTCCTTTTCGCCCAAGCGGTACTGCGCAAGCTCCAGCTCGGCGGCACCTTCCTTGGAGCGGCTCTCCAGGTCGTTCCACTGCGACTGCAGCGAACGCAGCTCGTCGACGGCTAGCATCTGCGTAAGCTCGTTCGCGCGCGAGGAAAGCTCTTTGTACTTGCGCGCGCGATCGACCTGACGCTCCAGGGGTCGCAGCTGACGGGCGATTTCCTTATTGATGTCGCGGGCACGCGTCAAGTGCTCGTCCATCGACTTAATCTTTTTGAGCGCACGCTCCTTGCGGCGCTTGTGCTTGGAGATGCCGGCAGCCTCCTCGATGAGGGCACGGCGCTCCTCGGGGCGGCTCTGCAAAATGGCGTCGAGCTTGCCCTGGCTGATGATGGAATGCGTATCCTTACCCAGACCCGAATCGTGCAGGATGTCCTGAATGTCCATCAGGCGGCACGGACTCGAGTTGATGAGGTACTCGCTTTCGCCCGAGCGATACATACGACGGGTGATGGCGACCTCGTCAAAGTCGACGGGCAGCATATGGTCCGAGTTATCGAGCACCAGCGTGACCTCGGCGACACCCACCGGCTTGCGCGCTGACGAGCCCGAGAAGATGACATCCTCCATGGCCTGGCCGCGCAGCTGCTTGGCGCTCTGCTCGCCCAGGACCCACAGAATCGAGTCAGAGATGTTCGATTTTCCCGAGCCGTTGGGACCGACGATGACGGTCAGGCCCGGCTCAAACGTCATATGGGCGCGGTCGGCAAACGACTTGAACCCTTTGAGCGTGAGGGACTTGAGATACACGGTTCCTCGCTTAAACAGGCTTCTTGTTGAGAATCACGCCGTTGGTGGTGTAGCCCATGCGGTCAAGTGCCTCGAGTGCAGCGGCTCCCTCGGCTTCCTTCTTTGAGGAGCCGGAGCCGCGACCCTGGCGAATACCATCGATCAACACCACGGCGGTAAAGGTGGGCGCATGCGCAGGGCCCTTGGAGCCGACCAGCTTGTACGCGGGAGGCTCGTGGCCGTCGGCCTGCACGCACTCCTGCAAAAACGACTTGGGGTTTGCAGGATGCTCGGCACGCTCGGAAGCCAAATGCGGCTTGAGCGTACGGTGGATAAACTCCGCCGCGGCATCCCAGCCGGCGTCCAGATACAGCGCGCCCACGAGCGACTCGTAGACGTTCTCGAGCGCCGAGTGCAGGCCGCGCGCGCCGGTACCGGTCTCGGAGGCACCAAAGATGATGATGTCATCGATACCCAGCTCGTGCGACACCTCGGACAGCGTGGCGCCCGAGACAAGGGACACCTTCAGGCGCGTGAGCTTGCCCTCGTCAAACTCCGGATAGGACACAAACAGGGAGCGTGCGACAACGGCGCCCAAAATGGAATCACCCAAGAACTCAAGGCGCTCGTAGCTTGCCGAGACTGGCTGGCCTTCGACGGCCGAAGGATGCGTAAGGGCCGCGCGCAGCAGCACCTTGTCATTGAACTCGTGGCCCAGAATCTCCTGGGCGCGCGTAAGTCGTTCGGATAAAGCCAAGACCTAAGCCTCCCTGGCGTTTTCGATCGCGTCGACGGCGTCGGCGACAGAGTTGAGCGAGAGCAGGGTCTCGTCATCGATCTCGAGATTGAACTCGTCCTCGATAGCCGTAACCAGTTGCAGGCGCTCGAGCGAGTTGGCATCGAGGTCGTCAAAGGTGGTCTCATCGCTAATTTCGGCAACATCGACGCCCAGAACGTCAGCAGCGACCTCGGCGATCTTGTCGAAGATTTCGGAGCGGTCCATAGCGCTTCCTCTCATAGTGCATGAATACCAAAAGAATGGTACCGCCCGGGCGGTACCAAGACACGGTTCTGATTCTACCCCACGAAGCAGGCCGCGAGGCACATAACAGCGCTCTAACTCGCTCTTACAAAACGATGCCGTCCATGGAGTTGGCGACGTTCTCGACCAGCCCCGCGCGCACGGCTTCGGCCGCCGCGAGCGTACCGTTTTTAACAGCCTCGACCGAGGTGGCGCCATGGCCGATTAGGACCACGCCACGCAGGCCCAAAAGAATCGCGCCGCCCTTGGCATCACCAGAGAGCTTGGCCTTAATCCCGCGCATCTGCTTTTTGATGAGCAGCGCGGCGATCTTGGTGCCGAGCGAGGCCATAAAGGCGCCCTTGAGCTCCTGCAGCAAAAACTTGGCAGCGCCCTCGGTGGCCTTGAGCGCAATATTGCCCGACATGCCGTCGGCGACCACGACGTCAAAATTGCCCGACGTAAGATCGGTGCCTTCGCAGTTACCCACAAAGCCGGGAACGGCGGCTTTCATGGCCGGGAAGCAGGCCTTGGTAAAGTTGGAGCCCTTCTCGTCCTCGGTGCCATTGGCGAGCAGACCTACGCGAGGATGGTCAACGCCCAAGACGACGCGGGCATAGGCGCTGCCCATCTGCGCAAAGCGCACCATATCGTCCACCTCAACATCGGGGTTGGCGCCCATATCGCACAGCACCGTCAGACCGCCGGCGCGATTGGGTAGCGCATTGGTCAGACAGGGACGTACCGGCTGCTTCTTGCCTTCGGCCTGATACCTAAACGGCGTCACATAGGCGGTGGCAGCAGCAGTCATGGCACCGGTCGAGCCGGCAGAGAAGAACGCGTCCGCATTTCCCTTCTTGATGGCGCGGCAGGCAAGCACGATCGAGGACTTACGCTTGGTCATCACGGCGCGAATGGGATCGTCATCCATGGCGATAACGTCGGGTGCCTCAAGGGCCTCAACACGTGCATGGGAAGCAGCAAAGGGATTAACGATTTCAGCGGGGCCAGCTGCCAAGACCTCGATATCGGGATCGGCGGCAAGCGCAGCCTCGATACCATCGAGAACAACCTGAGGTTTCTCGTCTCCGCCCACAACGTCTACACAAACGCGAACGTTACTCATATACATGCTCCTTATACAAAAATGGCCGACTCATTGAGCCGGCCATTGTGGTTCCATTTGGAACGGCATCGCATCCAGAGTATAGCGTTACTCGGTAACGATAACCTCGCGGTCCTTGTAGAAACCGCAGCTGGGGCACACGTGGTGCGGAAGCTTGACAGCGCCGCAACGGGGGCACGTGGACTGAGCCGCAGCCGAGATCTTCATGTTGGCGGAACGACGGGTGTGAGTGCGGATACGACCCTGCTTTTGTTTAGGTACGGGCATAGTGACCTTCCTTATGAACTATCCAGTGTGGCGATTACGCGCAAGTAGCGATACTACCACAGTTTTACTCATCGAGCTTGAGATTCTTCAATGCTGCAAATGGATTTTCCGTGGCAGCGGCCCATTCTGCCTCTGCCTGAGCGGCACAATCGCATTGCTCGACGTTGAGATTGCAACCGCAAGTGGGACACAGACCGCGGCAATCAGGCTTGCAGAGCACCACAAACGGCGTGTCCATGACGACCGCGTCGTTGATGGGCTCACCCAGATCGACGATGCGGTCCTCACCCAGGAGCTCGTAGCCGTCCTCGTAGGCCTCGGGATCCTCGGGCTCCTCAAAGAGGTAGAACTCCTCGATCTCGCCGGCGATATCAAACGAGGCGGGCTCCAAGCAACGGTCGCACTCGCCGGTGGCGTGCGCGCGGACCATGCCCGTGAGCAAGACACCGGTACCGGCATTGGTAAAGACAACGTCGTAGTCGATGCCGTCCTGCAGCTGGTACTCCTTCTCGCCCACCGTGTAGGTGGCGACATCGACCTTACCGGTCAGCGGATACGAATCTCCAGGAAACTCGAGCTGCTCAGAAAGATCGACGGTAACGCTCGGGAACTCAGCCATTACCACTGACCATTCTGCTGGGCGGCACCCTCGTTGAGCTGCTGACGGCAACGGGTAACGGTGCCGGTCAGGCTCTTGAGGTTCTCCTCCAGGTGCGTAAAGACCTGCTCTGCGTAGTCCTCGGCAGCATAACGCGTCTCGCGCTCGTACTGCTGGGCACGATCGCGGATGTCGTCGGCCTGCTGCTGCGCTAAGCGGACGATCTCCTGCTCACCGGCAATGGTGAGGGCCTGCTGCTGAGCGTCGGCGATGATGGAATCGGCCTGGGCGGCGGCGGAAGCCATAAGCTCCTCGCGCTCCTTAAGGATACGGCGGGACTTCTGCCACTCCTCGGGATAGCTCATGCGGATCTCGTCGAGGATGTTGAAGAACACGTCGGCGTCGATGACCTTGAACTGAGCGTTCTTGCCGAAAGGCGGCTTGGCTTCCTCGATCAGCCCTTCGAGCTCATCGACCAAGCTGACGATCCTATCGCCAGGAAAATTCTCGCCCGGCATCCGGTCTCCTTTCATAGGTAACATATCATCGTGCTAGTTTACCACATGCCACCAGGCAATAAAAAACGTCACGAAAAGCGATGTCTGAGCGCTTCGACCACGTTGGGCGGAACAAACGTCGATACATCGCTGCCGAGCGAGGCGATCTGGCGAACGACCGAGCTCGAGATATAGCCGTACTGCGGCGCACTCATGACAAAGATGGACTCCAGCTCGTTATCCAAGCGGTAGTTGAGGTCTGCCTGCTGCAGCTCGTACTCAAAGTCGGTCATGGCGCGCAGGCCCTTGACAACGGCCCCCGCCCCCTGCTCGCGAGCGAAGTCGACCAAGAGGCCGGTAAAGGGCAGGACCTCGACGCCGTCGATATCACCGAGCGCCTCGCGAGCCAGCGCCACGCGCTCATCGAGCATAAACGTGGTACCCACACCGTTTTTACCCTGCGACTCGGCAACAGCGACGATCACACTGGGAAAGATGCGGCGGGCGCGGCGGATGACGTCGATATGGCCAAACGTGATGGGATCGAAGGTGCCCGGGACGATCACGCGGTTGATGGTGTCATTCATGGTCGTCCTCCTGAAACGTCGTGGCATCGTTGTTGTGAGCATCGGTGCCAGCGCAATCTTCCTCACCATCGTCATCGCCGACCCAACGAAGCAGGTCGACCGAGGTAATGCCGTAGCGTTTCTCGCGCACGATCTCAAAGCCTGCCGAATGCGCGCCCGCATCGGCGGCGGCATGCTCAAACAGGGCATAAGCGCCAGGTGCAAGCAGACCCTGCTGAGCCAGGTTCTGCAGCAGCACCTCGACCGGCTCGGCGCCAAAAGCATAGGGCGGGTCGAGCAGGACCAGATCAAAGGGGCCGCCCGGCACACGACCGCGCGAGGCACTCACCAGCATATCGCCCGAGACCACGCGCCAACGCGCACGGTCACGACAGAGCGACTCGATATTCTTGGTAATGAGCCGCGCGGCATCCCGATCGATCTCGAACGTCGTGAGTGAGCGGGCACCACGTGAGAGCATCTCTAACCCTAAGGCACCGGAGCCGCCAAAGGCGTCCAGCACGCGGACCTCGTCCAGATCGAAGTCGAATGCCGACATGACCATAGATGCGCATGCCTCGCGCACGCGATCGGTCGTGGGGCGGGTGACATCGCGACCACGGGGCTCCTCGATCTTACGACCGCGCCATTCGCCGCCGATGATTCTCATCCTCCGCTGACCTCCTTAAAAATGTGTCGATATCGCATGGCGACCGCATCGCGCAGGGGGCGCGTCGCCACGGAGTCAAGGTTGCAAGCATACCGCAAGAGCTCGACCGCGTCCAAATGGGCCCACTCGATCAGCTCCTCGTCGGCATCCAGGTCGACAAAGCGCAGAGTCACACCGCCATGCTGGCGGTACCCCAGGATTTCGCCCTCGTGGCGCAGACGAAGGTCCATCTGGGCGAGCGTAAAGCCGTCCGAGGTCTTTTCGAGCGACTGGAGACGGTCTTGCGCCGCCGAAGCGCCGCCGTTGCCCTTGGAGTGCGTCATGACCAGGCAGGTGCCCGACACGCTGCCGCGGCCCACGCGGCCGCGCAGCTGGTGCAGGGCCGCCAAGCCAAAGCGCTCACCGTTCTCGATGACCATGACGGTGGCGTTGGGCACGTCGACGCCCACCTCGACCACCGTAGTCGAGACGAGCACGTCAATCTCGCCGCGCTTGAAGGCATCGATAACCTGGTCCTTCTCCCCCGCTGGCATGCGGCCGTGAAGGCGCTCGATGGCAAGACCCGGCAACGCCAGACGCAGGCGATCGAGCTCGGTCGCCGTATCGTGCAGCGGCACGGGGACCGTCACGCGGCCCTCGCCGTCGCGGGCGATACCGGGCACGTCCTCCAGCTCATCGGCCGAGTCGCTCGGCTCCACGAGCGGGCAAATCACGTAGGCCTGCTGACCCTTTTCATGCGCCTCGCGGATGGCGCCATAGGCAAGGTCGCGGCTCGACTCGGTAAGCACGCGTGTCGTCACGCCAGCGCCAGGGACGGGCCGATGGCGGATGATGCTCGTGTCCAGATCGCCGTAGACCGAAAGCGCCAGCGTACGTGGGATGGGCGTTGCCGTCATAACGAGCAGATCGGCACCGGGGCCCTTCGCGCGCAAGGCATTGCGTTGGCCGACGCCAAACCGGTGCTGCTCATCGATGACTACGAGCGACAAATACTTAAACGCCACGTTATCCGAAAGGACCGCGTGGGTTCCAAAGAGGACGTCGAGCTCTCCCGATTCCAGCTGTGCATGGATGCGCTCGCGCTCTGCGGCCGGCGTGGCACCCGTCAGAAGCGCCCAAGACATGCCGGCCTGCGAGAGCAGAGGGCCGGTCTTATCGGCATATTGACGCGCCAGCACGCCCGTGGGCGCCATAACGCAGGCCTGTGTGCCGCTATCGGCAGCCACAGCCAGCGCGCAGGCGGCAACGGCGGTCTTACCGGTACCGACATCGCCCAGCAGCAGGCGGTTCATCACGCGCCCGCCATCGCACATATCGCGCAGGATGTCTTGGAACGCGGCCTCCTGCTCGTCGCTCAGCGAAAACGGCAGGGCCTGCTTGAGCGCGGCCAGGTGCTCGCCCGCGGCGTGGGCGTAGGGAGCGACTTCGACCAAGACACCGTCGTTGCGCAGGCGCAGCGCCAGCTGCAGGTAGAGGCACTCCTCGTAGGCAAGCCGTGCGCGCGCGATTTCGCGCTCAGCCATGCTCGAGGGAAAGTGGATCGATCGAAGGGCACGGGCATGGCTCATCAGGCGACGTTTAACGCGTAAGCGTGCCGGAATGGGATCAAAGGGATTGCCGACGGCCTCGAGCGCGCCACTTACGATACGGCGCATCCATGCCTGACTCACGCCGTCACTCACGTAATGGACCGGCAGGATAGTGCCCGCGGCGCGCCCTTCCTCAAGCTTTTCAAAGTGCGGCGAGGCCATCTGCTTAAAGCCGTAGGCAAACTCGACCTTACCCATTACGGCTAGGCGGTCGCCCTGCTTAAGCTGCTGGGCAATCCAGGGCTGGCGGAAAAAGGCGACCTGCAGCACGCCCGTCTCGTCAACGAGTGAGACCTCGGTCACCTGCATGCGCGGACGCGGCTGCTTTTGGACGATACGATCGACCGTGGCGATGATGGTACACACGGTACCGATGGGCGCCATCTCGATGGACCAGGAGCGCGTAAAGTCCAGGTATCGATGAGGGATATGGAGAAGGAGGTCCCCCACCGTCCGAATTCCCAGACGGCGAAGGGCCTCCTCACGTTTACCCGAAACATATTTGAGTCGCGCGATATCCTCGTCGAGCGCATTGCTCTGGGCAAAGCGCTCCGAGACGCGCGGCACGGAGCACAGTTCGGACATGGGCAGTTGCCTACTCGATCGAGAAGATCACGGGATAGAGCGGCTGCTCGCCACGATGGGCGTCGATCTCCAGATCGGGCTGAGCCTCCTCGATAGCGTCGACGATCTCCTGGAAGGCCTCATCGGACAGTTCCTCGCCGGCCAGAATCGTCAGCGCGTCGCCCTCCTCTTCCTCCTGCATACGGTTGATGCAATCGAGCGTGACCTGCTTCACGTCGGAGCCGACCACGTCGATGGAGCCGGCAATGATGCCCATGACGTCACCGGAGTGAATTGGCGAACCGTCGGAGGCACTGGAGTCGCGCACGGCGCGGGTGACCTCGCCATCGCGGACCTCGCTGATGGCGTCGACCATAGCGGCGACGGCATCCTCGAGCTCGGAATCGGGCAGGACCGCGAACAGCGCGGAGAAGGCCTGCGGAACGGTCTTGGTGGGAACGACGGCGACCTTCTTGTCGGTGCAGGCAGAGGCAGCGGCCTCGGCGGCCATGCGGATGTTGCCGTTGTTGGGCAGAATGATGACCGAGGTCGCGTTGACCTGGTCGACGGCGCCCAGCAGGTCTGCAGTCGAGGGATTCATGGTCTGGCCACCGGACACGATCACGTCAACGCCGAGGGACTTGAGGATGTCTGCCTCGCCGGAACCGGCGGCAACGGCGACAAAGCCCAGGGCCTTCGCGGGCTCGGCGGCCTTCTCCTGGTCCTCGTGGATCTTGGCGGTACGGTCGTGGGCCTCCATCTCCATGTTGTGGATAAAGACCTCGTAGATCTGGCCAAGCTGCAGCATGTGCTCGAGCACCAGGTTCGGGGTGTTGGAGTGCACGTGGATCTTGTAGTCGGGATATGCGCCCACGAGCAGCTCACAGTCGCCCATGGAACCCAGGAACTTAAGGCACTCGTCCTCGTCAAACGGGGCGTCGGCCTTAAAGAGGAACTCGTTGCAGTAGCGGAACTCCGAGCCCTCCCAATCGTCGTTGGCCTCGATCTCAACGCGGCCAAGAGCGGCATCGCGTGCAGAGCCAGCGGAATCGAACGTAGCGGAGAAATCCTCGACAACGGTGCTGCGACCAAGTGCTGCAGCCACAAAGTTCTCCAAGAAGATGGCAAAGCCGAAGGCGCCGGAGTCGACCACGCCGTTCTCTTTGAGGACGGGCAGCAGGTCGGGCGTGCGAGCGACGGACTGGTAGGCCTCGACGACGATGGCATCGAGCGCGTCCTCGGCCGAGAACTTCTTCTTTTCGCACTCGTCGGCCTTGGTCGAGACATCGCGCAGCACCGTGAGAATCGTGCCCTCGATGGGCTTACGGACGGCCTGGAAGGCGACCTTGACGGCGCGGCGGAAGGCGAAGGCGATGTTGGCGGACGTAATGGGCTCGTCGGCGGAGACAAGGCCCTCGGCCACACCGCGCAGGATCTGCGAGGTAATGACGCCGGAGTTACCGCGGGCGCCCATCAGGGAGCCGTGGGTGATGGCGCCGGCAATGGCCTTCATGTCGGCATCGGCGGGAAGGGCGGAGAGCTCCTTGGTCACCGAGGCGAGCGTGAGCGACATGTTGGTGCCGGTGTCGCCGTCGGGTACGGGGAAGACGTTGAGCTTATTGATCTCCTCGGCCTTGTCAGAAACGGCAGCCGCAGCGATCGGAAAACAGGTGCGAATGGTCTTTGCAATCATGGGTATTTGAATCTCCGTTTTCGGATGCTAGTTCAGACGGCTCTTGAGCGCGTCGATATGGATGCCGATCTTAAGGCTGGCGGGATCGATTTGGGCAATCTCCTGCAGGGTAAAGGCAACGGAGCTCGAAAGGTTGTGGCAGACGGACTTCATGTTGACGCCGTTCTCGAGCACGACGTGAAGATCGACCGTAAGGCCGTTCTCGTCGGCGGAGACAAGCACGCCCTTGCGGAGGCGCTGACCGGCAAGCAGGCGCACGCTCTCGGCGCCTTGGAGCTGCTCAGCCATACCGACGACGCCATAGCACGTCATCGCGGCATAACCGGCAATATCGGCAATAACGTCGTTCGAGACGCTCAGGCTGCCGTTAATGGTCTCAGACACAAGAATCTCCTTATCTGGTGCTCGCGGCACCATGTCGTGGGAGCAATCATTGCAATATTCTACAACGACCGCGCCATGTTGAGGTGGTGGGTCGCGGGATTACATCCTCGACACGAAATGTTGATATGGCAACGTTCGAGTCAAGTGGTCGCGGCATGAAAAAACCCGCCGCATAAGCGACGGGTTTTACAACCTGGCTCCCCGGGTAGGACTCGAACCTACAACAGCGCGGTTAACAGCCGCGTGCTCTACCATTGAGCTACCGAGGAATTTAAAAGCCCAGCGGAATGGGCTGAGAAATTCTGGCTCCCCGGGTAGGACTCGAACCTACAACAGCGCGGTTAACAGCCGCGTGCTCTACCATTGAGCTACCGAGGAATAGGTGCGTGCTCTCAAGCAACGAAGTTTATTATACGGACGAATCAGCTCAGGGCAAGAACTTTTTTAAGAATTTTTCCGACCTAGTCATTGGCCTTGATTATCGACTTCATTCGAACACCTCCCACATTCAT
>NZ_QRVG01000019.1 GCF_003459245.1 Collinsella sp. AF23-2 | reverse complement strand
GCGCTGCATGAGCATGCCCTTCTGGCGCGAGGACCTCTAAGTCTTTCCGTTTCCGGTGCGGTCCCCCTACAACCGCACCGGTTTCGCCCGTCAAACGGGCACCGCTACTATTTACGTAATTCATTTTTTCGAAAGGATTTGAACCATGGGTGTTAACCTCTCCGGCCGTAGCTTCCTCAAGCTCCTCGACCTCACCACCGAGGAGATCGAGTACCTGCTCAAGCTCTCCAAGAACTTCAAGGACATGAAGCGCGCTGGCGTTCCGCACCGTTATCTCGAGGGCAAGAACATCGTTCTGCTCTTCCAGAAGACCTCCACTCGTACCCGCTGCGCCTTCGAGGTCGGCGGCATGGATCTTGGCATGGGCGTCACTTACCTCGATCCCGGTTCGTCCCAGATGGGCAAGAAGGAGTCCATCGAGGACACCGCCCGCGTTCTCGGCCGCATGTATGACGGCATCGAGTTCCGTGGCTTTGCCCAGGACGACGTCGAGGAGCTCGCTGCTAAGTCTGGCGTGCCCGTATGGAATGGCCTGACCACCGAGTGGCACCCCACCCAGATGCTCGCCGACATCCTGACCGTCCAGGAGAACTTCAATTACGACATCAAGGGCAAGACCCTCGTCTTCATGGGCGACTGCAAGAACAACGTTGCTCGCTCCCTCATGGTCGTCTGCTCCAAGCTCGGCATGAACTTCGTGGCCTGCGGCCCCGAGGAGTGCATGCCCGCTGACGACGTCATCGAGGCCTGCAAGCCCATCGCCGAGGCCAACGGCTGCACCATCAAGCTGACCACCGACGTCAAGGACGGCGTCACCGGTGCCGACGTTATCTACACCGACGTGTGGGTCTCCATGGGCGAGCCTGACGAGGTCTGGGCCGAGCGCATCGCTCAGCTCACCCCGTATCGTGTCACCTCCGAGGTCATGGCTATGGCCAACCCGGGTGCCATCTTCCTGCACTGCCTGCCCAGCTTCCACGACACCAACACCACCATTGGCGCCGAGAAGTGCGAGCAGTTCGGCATCACCGAGCAGGAGGTCACCGACGAGGTCTTCGAGAGCCCCGCTTCCAAGGTCTTCGACGAGGCCGAGAACCGCATGCACACCATCAAGGCTGTCATGTACGCCACGCTCAAGTAAGAGCATCTAGCATCTCGCTCGGGGTGTATTGCTGCACACCCCGAGCGGTTTTATCTGGTAATAATCTCGCATCAAGCGGCAGGCACGGCACGGAAGAGCCGCTTCGGGCGAGATCAGTAAATGATTTATGAAGGGGGGATGAGAACTATGACTGAGACCGCTAAGAAAAAGCGCGGTATGCCTTCATCGTTCACCATTCTTCTTGCTCTGCTGGCAATTGTCGCAGTGATTACCGTTATCGTCTCCGGCACGTCCGGCGGCGCGGTTACTGCCGCCCGTCTGAGCGATTTCTGCACCGCCCCGATCCTGGGCTTCGCTGACGCTCTGCCCGTCTGCCTCTTCGTTATGATCCTGGGCGGCTTCCTCGGCATGATGACCGAGACCGGCGCCCTGGACAACGGCATCGCCGTTCTGGTGCAGAAGCTTAAGGGCAACGAGATTATGCTCATTCCCGTGCTGATGCTCATCTTCTCCCTCGGTGGTACCACCTATGGTATGTGCGAGGAGACCGTTCCCTTCTACGCCCTGCTCGCTGCTACCATGATGGCCGCTGGCTTCGACCCTATGGTCGGCGCCGCTACCGTCCTGCTCGGCGCTGGCTGCGGCTGCCTCGGCTCCACTGTTAACCCGTTCGCCGTCGGCGCTGCCGTCGACGCTCTGACCGGCGTTGACATTGCCGTGAATCAGTCCATCATCATCGGCCTCGGTGCCGTCCTGTGGATTGTCACTACTGCCATGTCCATCGTCTTCGTGATGAACTATGCCAAGAAGGTCAAGGCTGATAAGGGTTCCACCATCCTGTCGATGCAGGAGCTCAAGGACGCCGAAGAGGCTCACGGCAAGGCTGCTTCCGAGGTTCACAAGGAGGTCAAGCTCACCGGTCGTCAGAAGGGCGTTTTGATCGCCTTCGCCTTCACCTTCGTCGTCATGATCGTCGGCTTCATCCCGCTGGCAGACCTCAACGAGGGCGTCGCCAACTTCTTTGACGCTGGCGCTGTCTACGATGCCGACGGTAACACCGTCGTCCAGGGCTGGTCTGCCCTGATCACCGGCCTGCCCATTGGCCAGTGGTACTTCGACGAGGCTTCCACCTGGTTCTTCCTCATGGCTATCCTGATCGGTATCATCGGTGGCCTGTCCGAGAAGCAGATCGTCAACACCTTCATCACCGGTGCTGCCGACATGATGTCCGTTGTTCTCGTCATCGCCCTCGCCCGTGGTATCTCCGTCCTCATGGCTAACACCGGCCTCGACGTCTACGTCCTCGACGCTGCCGCCAATGCTCTGGCTGGCCTGTCCGGCGTGATCTTCGCTCCCATGAGCTTCCTGGTCTACTTCGGCCTGTCCTTCCTGATCCCCTCGACCTCTGGTATGGCTACCGTCTCCATGCCCATCATGGGACCGCTGGCTGTTAAGCTCGGCTTCTCGCCTGAGGTCATGGTCATGATCTTCTCCGCCGCCATCGGTGTCGTGAACCTGTTCACCCCGACCTCCGGTGCCATCATGGGCGGTCTCGCCCTGGCCAAGATCGAGTGGACGACCTGGCTCAAGTTTGCCCTTAAGCTCATCGTCGCGCTCTCCGTCGTCTGCGCCATCATCCTGACCGTCGCCTGCGTGTTGATCTAAGTACCCCACGGGTACCCCACGGAAACCTTGACGATCCTGTAAAGGATCACCTGGTCATCGTCTGTCCGGTGGGGTCAACCCACCGGACAGACTCCTACCTTTAGCCCCCTCCCGTTCCGTGCGCGGGAGGGGGCGCTCTTGTGTTCCGGCGTTTTACCAAACGCCGGAACCACTCGACGCTGCAAGCCCGCCAGAGCGGCAATCTGACGTTCAATCGTCGGGCATGGCCAAAAGGCCTATGCCCTCCTCTTTCACGTCACCTTGCTCGCTCTGGTGGGCTTTCGCTGACTTATGCTCAACCTGCGGCGCTGCCATTGTTGGCGCAGGGGGCGGCTTGCTCGCTCTGGTGCCTGTTCGCTGTCCGTTCTCTGCCCGCGACGTTTCTGCTGTTGGTGCAAAGGGGTCAGGTTACTTTGCGCCAAAAGGGGAAGTTGCGGTGGAATAGTTCCCGTTTGGCCGTCTTGAGGGGTTAAACAGGAGCTATTTCACCGCAACTTATCGATGGCGTGTTTGGTTGGTGCCTGTTGATGGCCTGGGCATCGGGGAGGGTCTGCTCCGTTATAATCGCGTAGGAACTTAATTTACGAAACGGGACGGGAGCCATACATGCGCCAGGGTTTCGACAACGCGAAATATATCGAGCTGCAGGCCGCTCATATTAAAGAGCGCATCTCGCAGTTTGGCGGCAAGCTGTATTTGGAGTTTGGCGGCAAGCTGTTTGACGACTATCACGCGAGCCGCGTGCTGCCGGGTTTTGAGCCGGACAGCAAGTTTCGCATGCTCAAGAGCATAGCCGACGACGTCGAGGTCATCATCGCCATTAACGCGAACCACATCGAGAAGAACAAGGCTCGCGGTGACCTGGGCATTACCTATGACGAGGACGTTTTGCGCCTGGTTGACCTGTTTCGCGGCAACGGCTTTGCCGTCGCGGCCGTGGTCATCACCCAGTACGCCGGCCAGCCCGCTGCCGATGTGTTCCGCAACCGCCTGAACGCGCTCGGTATTCCCGCCAAGCTGCACTATCCCATCGAGGGGTATCCGCACGATGTCGATCTGATCGTGTCCGACGATGGCTATGGCAAGAACGAGTTTGTCGAGACCACCCGACCGCTCGTTGTGGTCACTGCCCCCGGTCCTGGCTCGGGCAAGCTTGCCACCTGCCTGTCTCAGCTCTATCACGAGCACAAGCATGGCACGGCCGCCGGCTATGCCAAATTCGAGACCTTCCCGGTTTGGAATCTGCCCCTTACGCATCCGGTCAATATTGCCTACGAGGCCGCCACGGCAGACCTCGATGACGCCAACATCATCGACTCCTTCCACCTGGAGGCCTATAACAAGACCACGGTCAACTACAACCGCGACGTCGAGGCCTTCCCGGTAGTCCGTGCCCTGATGGAAAAGATCCTGGGCAAGAGCCCCTACCAGAGCCCTACGGACATGGGCGTCAATATGGTCGGCTTTGCCATCACCGATGACGATGCCTGCCGCGACGCTTCCAAGATGGAGATCGTCCGCCGCTACTTTACCGCGGTCGAAAATGCGCGCCGTACCGGCGTGGGCGATGAGCAAGTCGACCGTCTCAAGATTATTATGAAGAAAGCCGGCATCGATAAGAACTACTCACCGGCGCGCTCGGCGGCCCTCACTAGGGAGCAGCTGACGGGTGGTCCCGTGGGTGCCATGGTCATGCCCGATGGCTCCGTGGTGACCGGTAAGACCTCCACGCGCCTGGGCGCCGCAAGTTCGCTCATTATGAACGCCCTTAAGCATGTCTCGGGCGTCGACCTTGAGCTCGAGGTCATTAGCGATGAGGCGATCGAGCCCATCAGCAAGCTCAAGACGCATTTCCTGGGCAGCAAAAACCCGCGCCTCCACACCGACGAGACGCTTATGGCGCTGTCGATCACCTCGGCCACGAGTGAGACGGCCGCTCGCGTCCTTTCGGGCCTGGAGCAGCTGCGCGGCTGCGATGCCTTCTTTAGCGTGATTATCTCGCCGACGGACGAGACGGTACTGCGCAAGTTGGGCATCAACGTGTGCTGCGAGCCCAAGTTTGAGCGCCGCGGTTTCTTCCATCGCTAAGTTTGAAGCACCGCGGTAATTGCATTGCATTTTGGCCGTATCGGGTTAGCGCCCGGTACGGCTTTTTGATCAATAAAGCGTCTATTTCGGCGAAAAATAGCTGTTTACCTGTCTAGAAACAATTTGAGCGGTATACAATAACCGTAACTATTTCATCCTTAGCGGGATGCCGCATGATGGATATTACCTGTCATCGTGAGGTGTGTCGGTCGCGCACGGCGCGTTAGATGCTCGTGCTCGGTTTGAGGAGGCTGCTATGGCGGGCAAGGGTCGTGCGAGTGTTAACGATATGAAGCGTGTCGAGGTGCTGGTGTTGATGGAGATTGACCAGCAAACCGAAGACAATGGCGGGCCGTATGGTTTCTCGCGCAAAACGCTTGCCGAGCGCGTGGGGGTTTCGCCGTATCGTGCCCGCGCCGCAATCGATCGCTTGGATTCCGAAGGTATGATTGATGTCGTCTCGCGTTATAGCGACGACGGCGGTCAGCTTGCAAATGGCATTTGCCTCACCGAACGTGGTGAGTGGTATCTTGAGGGCGTCCGTACCGGCATGCTCGTTCAAGAAATGCTTGAGGACGAGGTTGCTGATCGATAGCAGCATGTAACCCTTGCCATAGCGACGCCGCCTGGGAAACCGGGCGGCGTTTTGTTTCAAGATTGAGAAATGCAATCGCACGCGAGAAAAATTGCGGACGGTCCGCGGCGCGAGTATTACAATGAAGACCCGTAAGATGTGGATAAACAACTTCTACGGGAAGCGCAGGTAACTCAATATGACCAAGCATGTGTTCGTAACCGGTGGCGTGGTTTCGTCCCTGGGCAAGGGTATCACCGCGGCCTCGCTGGGCCGTCTGCTCAAGTCGCGTGGCTACAAAGTAACGATGCAGAAGGCCGACCCGTATCTGAACGTCGACCCCGGTACCATGAGCCCGTTCCAGCATGGTGAGGTCTTTGTGACCGAGGACGGCTACGAGTCCGACCTGGACCTGGGTCATTACGAGCGCTTTATTGATGAGAACCTGACCCGCGATTCCAACTTTACGACCGGTGCCATCTACAAAAGCCTCATCGCCCGCGAGCGTCGCGGCGACTTTTTGGGCGGTACCGTGCAGGTGATTCCTCACGTCACCAATGCCATTAAGGATAAGTTCCGCCGCATCGAGGAGCAGACCGGCTCCGATGTAGTCATCACCGAGCTGGGCGGCACGATCGGCGACATCGAGTCCCAACCGTTTGTCGAGGCCATTCGTCAGTACCGCAAGGAGGCCGGCCCCGAGAACGTCTGCTACATCCACGTGTCGCTCGTTCCCTATATCGCCGCCGCCCACGAGGTCAAGACCAAGCCCACGCAGCATTCCGTCAAGGAGCTCCGCAGCTTTGGCATCCAGCCCGATATTATCGTGTTGCGCTCCGACCACCATATCGATGACGCTATCCGCGGAAAGATCGCAAGCTTCTGCGACGTCGACACCGATTGCGTCTTTACCAACGAGGACTGCGCGAGCATTTACGATGTTCCGCAGCTGCTTGCCGAGCAGGACTTTGACCTGCGCATTTGCGAGCGCCTGGGTCTGGACCCGCATGAGCGCGACATGAGCGAGTGGAACGAGTTCCTGCGCAAACAGAATCACGCCAACCATCACGCCGACAAGGTGAAGATCGCCGTCGTTGGCAAGTACACGCAGCTGCCCGATGCGTACCTGTCGGTTATCGAGGCCCTGCACCATGCGGGCGTCTTCTACGATCGCCATGTGGACGTCCAGCTGGTCGACGGCGAGAGCCTCGACGAGCAGAATGTCTCCGAAGTTCTGGGCGACGCTTCGGGCATCCTGGTCCCCGGCGGCTTTGGCAAGCGCGCCCTGGAGGGCAAGATCCTCGCGGCCGAGTTTGCCCGCGAGCACAAGATTCCGTATCTGGGCATTTGCCTGGGTATGCAGGTGGCCGTGTGCGAGTTCGCCCGCAACGTCGTCGGCCTTGCCGGCGCCAGCTCCTCCGAGTTCGACCCGGACGGTCCGTTTAGCGTCATCGATCTGATGAGCTCGCAGGAGGATGTGACCGAGAAGGGCGGCACCATGCGTCTGGGCGCCTATCCGTGCAAGCTCGCCGCCGATACCCTCGCTCGCGAGGCATATGGCGAGGATCTCGTCTACGAGCGTCACCGTCACCGCTTTGAGTTTAACAACGCCTTCCGCGACCAGCTCGAGGACGCCGGCTTGGTTATCTCTGGCCTCTCGCCCGACGAGCGCCTGGTCGAGATGGTCGAGCTGCCGCGCGACGTGCATCCGTGGTATGTGGCAACCCAGGCTCACCCCGAGTTCAAGAGCCGTCCGACCAACCCGCAGCCGCTGTTCCGAGAGTTCGTGCGTGCCTCGATCGGTCAGCACGAGGGTGTCGATCGCCTGCAGGTGACGCCCATGAACCTCGCTACGGACTAAGGGTGCCGGCGAACAAAGAACATACCGAAGCTACTCCCTCGTCGCTCGCCGTGGCGGCGGGGGAGTATCTCGATTACCTCGCGGTCGAGCGGGGTTTGGCGCGCAACACGATTGCGGCCTATCGTCGTGACCTGACGACGTACTGCGCCTATCTGGAGCGGGCGGGCATCATGTCTTTTGATGAGGTGACTCGTCAGGTCGTGGAGGGCTTTGTCGCCGACCGTCGCGATGGGGGCTATTCCGATGCCTCGGTGGAGCGTGCACTTGCGGCCGTGAAGGGCCTGCATGCCTTTTTGGTGCGCGATGGGGCTGTGGCCCAAAATCCAACGGCGGCGTTGCGCCTGCCTAAAAAGGCTGAGCGTTTGCCGGAGTATCTATCGGTGGAGGATGTCTCGGCGCTGCTCGATCAAGACTTCCCCGAGGGCGAGATGGGCTTGCGCGACCATGCCATCTTGGAAGTGCTCTACGGATGCGGTTTGCGTGTGAGCGAATTGGTGGGGCTCGATGTGGGCGATATCCATATCGACGATGGTTTTGTACTCGTTCGCGGTAAGGGCTCAAAGGAACGCCTGTCCCCGTTGGTGGGAAGCGCGGCGCGAGCTCTGACGCTCTATGTAGCTGAGGGGCGTTCTCGCTTGGCAGCCCATGCCCGCGGAACCGAGACTTCGGCGGTCTTTTTAAATAAGAACGGCCGCCGTCTGTCGCGCCAGGGCATCCATGCCATCTGTGAGCGCTACGGGCGCCAGGTAGGGCTGGTGGGACTCCATCCCCATACGCTGCGCCACTCCTTTGCCACCCATATGCTTGCGGGCGGTGCAGACCTCCGTGTGCTACAGGAGATCTTGGGACATGCCGATATATCGACCACGCAGGTCTACACGCATGTCGATCGTACGCAACTGACCGAGGTCTATCTGGCGGCGCACCCGCTGGCACATCGCTAACACATCGCTGGCCTGCATATCTATAGGTATTTGGGGACGGACCCCAGATTGCCGCGGCGTGTTTTTGCGCGCGCATAGGCAATCTGGGGCCCGCCCCATTTTCGCCACTTGTCGTCGCGGTGGCGGGCCGCATGTGCCTTGGGTGGGGGAGTTTGGGGGCGATGTGAACGGCATGTAAAGGGACGCAAAAATCGCCTCAAGGTCAACTTGAAGGTTGAGGTTGAAAGGCGGGGTGCCACAGGTGGCATCCCGCCGTTGCTGTAAACACAACATATTGTGTTTTCGAACATATGATTGGGGGTGTTTTGCAATATATGGTGGGTGGAGTGGTGGGGCGGGGTGGGGGAAGCGGTGGGGAAAGGTGTTGAAAAATGGGGCGGTTCCCCATATTATTAATGACGTCGACAGGCGGGGTGGTTCCCCGCGTACGTGCCATCTGAGTAACCGAGGGGAGGGCGCACATGGGAATGACTGGTGCATACGAGCGCAATCTCGATGCAAAAGGTCGTCTGTCCCTGCCTGCACCCCTTCGCGAGGAGCTTGGAGAGCACGTTCGCGTGTTCAAAGCCCTGGATGTCGATGCTCTGTACGTGTTCTCTGCCGAGGCCTTCGATAAGTGGGTCGAAGGACTCTTCGCGGGTCGTGAGGGCCACGAGGGTTTTAACCCGCGTGACATTAATGACCAGAAGCTCATGAGGGCGATCAACAAGCGCACCACGTCGATGGATGTGGACAGCGCGGGTCGTATCGGTCTTTCTGAGTCTCTCCGCAAGCAGGCGAACCTCGACCGCGAGGTCACGGTTGTGGGCAACTACGACCACCTTGAGGTTTGGGACCGCGCTACGGCCGATGAGGACGATGATGACGAGGCCCTGCTGGACCTCTTCTTCTCGTAAGGGCAAGGCACGAGTAACGGATGGAGCGTGGGATCTTGACACAAGAATATCGGCATGAACCTGTCATGCTCGGCGAAGTGCTTGAGTCGCTGCAGCTCAAGAGCGGCTCCGTTGTCTGCGACTGCACCCTTGGCGGTGCCGGCCATTCGGTAAAGATGGCCGCGCAGGTGGGGGAGACCGGCCTTTTGCTCGGCGTCGATCAGGACGACATGGCCCTCGAGGCCGCTGGCGCCCGTCTGGACCGCGAGGTTCCCGGCGTACCGCACCAGCTGCTGAAGGGCAACTTCGGCGACTTGGACGAGCTGCTTTGCTCGGCCGAGGTGCCCGGGGTCGATGGCTTCCTGTTCGACTTGGGCGTTTCGTCGCCGCAACTCGATATCCCTGGCAGGGGCTTTTCGTACAACGAGGACGCCCCATTGGACATGCGGATGGATCCGGGTAACAACACCTTAAACGCAGCTGAGGTCATCAACACCTATAACGAACACGACCTCGCCCGGATTCTACGCGTCTACGGCGAAGAGAAGTTCGCCTCGCAGATCGCGCGCGAGATCGTGCGCCGCCGCGAGCAAGAACCGATCGAAACCACCGGTCAGTTTGTCGAGATCATCAAGGCTGGTATCCCCGCTGCCGCTCGTCGGCATGGCGGACACCCGGCCAAGAAAAGTTTCCAGGCCATTCGCATCGAGGTCAATCACGAACTCGATGTGCTCGAGCGAGGGCTAGACGCCGCCACCAGGTGGCTCAACCCGGGCGGACGCATCTGCGTCATCTCGTATCACTCGCTCGAGGACCGTATCGTAAAGAACCACTTTAAGGAGATGAGCCAGGGGTGCACGTGTCCGCCGGAGATTCCGGTGTGCGTGTGCGGCAACGTGCCGATACTCAAGGTCATCACCCGCAAACCCCTGGTTGCCCAACCCGATGAGGTTGCGCGCAACCCTCGGGCGAGATCAGCCAAGATCCGCGTGGCGCAGCGTCTGTAGACGCGACCGCGCGATATTGGACCTCCCGCTCGCACCATAAACGAAGCTTAAACACACTACCAACGTACTCGGGATGGGAGGCGGCATATCATGGGCTACAACACTTCAAACGCAGCACTCGCCTATGATATGAGCGCCATGCCCGCCTATCGTGAGACACCGCAGGCCCCCGTTGCTCCCCGCGAGCAGCGCACGCCGCGCTTTGATGTCTACACGGGCGCGGGCCGTCAGGCAAACCAGGCGGTAAGCCCGGTTTTCATGAGCGTTCTTAAAACGTTTTGCATCATTGCGGCCATCTTCATGACGATCGGTGTCGCCCGTGTGGCGCTCGCCGGCGTTACGGCCCAGGTGCTCAACAGCAATGCCGCGCTTACCAACACGCTCGAGAAGGCGACCGATGAGAGCTCCGACCTGGAGGTCATGCATTCGGTCTATGGTGCCGACACGCGCATTCGCGACCTTGCGGGCGCTTATGGCATGGTGGAGCCCAGCGAGAGCGTTACACTTGATTTTTCGCAGGATGCAGCCGCGGGCGCTAGCTCGACCGCGACCGCTCAGTAACAAGACGGTAGCTGAGTATGACAAATGACTATCGCCGCGGTTCCGACGGGGGTCGCGGTTCTGGACGTCCCTCATCGCGGGGACGTTCTGGTTATCAAGGAACGGGTCGGCCATCTTACAACGCGAGGCCGTCCTATGGCAACGACCCCGCGTCGCGTCTCCGTAGCTCGAGTGGTCCTCAAATGCATAACACCAGACCGCGCAAGAGCTCGTCGACCGAATGGCTCACGGGCACGCCGCTGCCCCGTCGCAAAGCCGTCATGGGCTTCATCGGGTTTGGCTTGGGCTTGGGCGTCCTTCGCCTTGCCGACTATCAAATCGTGGAAGCCGATAAGTTACGCGACCGTGCCGATGCACGTCGCTTGCTTGCGCAGGCGCTGTATGCCAAGCGCGGTACCATCTACGACCGTAACGGCAACGTGCTGACGTCGTCGGTCGAATGCCGCAACATCGCCGTGAATCCTCAGCTTATCGAGGACGTTGACAAGACGGTCTCGGCACTGGTCAAAGCTACGGGCATCGATAAGAAAACCTGTCGTGATCTCGTTATGTCCGATGGCACCTGGGTGTATATCAAACGCCAGGTGGACGAGGACGATGCTGCGGCGCTGGAGAAGAAGAACCTGCCAGGCGTGCTCTTTGAGCAGGCCATGAAGCGCGTATATCCTTATGGCAACCTGGCATCGCAGGTGCTTGGCGTGGTAAACGTGGACAACGACGGTCTGACGGGCCTTGAGAAGCAGTACAACAAGCTTTTGACCGGAACGAACGGTTCGCTGGTGCGCGAGCGGGCGAGGGACGGTAGCTATATCGCGGGCGGCGCCTATAAGAAGGTTGCCGCGGTGGACGGCGTGGACATCGTGACGACACTCGATGTCAATATCCAGCGTGCCGCCGAGGACGCCCTGGCCGAGGCGGTCGAAAAGACCAAGGCCAAGAATGGCTCGGCCCTGGTCACCGATCCCACGACGGGCGAGATTCTGGCGGCATGCTCGTATCCGACATATGACCAGACCGATCTGGAAAACGCCAAGACCGAGGACATGAACTTGCGCCTGGTTACCGATGCCTACGAGCCCGGCTCGGTCTTTAAGACACTTGTGGCCGGTGCCGGTTTCGACTTGGGCGCCGTGCGTTCGAGCACGTCGTTTGAGGTGCCGGCGAGCATTAAGGTTGGCGACGACACCGTTACCGACGCCGATAAGCGCGACTACACCATGACCATGGACGTGCGCGAAATGATGCGCCGTTCGTCCAATGTGGGCTTTGTCCTGGTGGGACGCAAGATCGGCGCCGATGATTTTGCCACCTATGTGGACAAGTGGGGCATCGGTCACAGCTCTGGTGTCGATTTTCCGGGCGAGAGCCTGGGCATCGTCAAGGAGCGTGACCAGTACGACGGCGCCACGCTGGGCTCGATGAGCTTTGGCCAGGCGCTGTCTGTCTCGCCGATTGAGGTCGCACGTGCCGTGGGCGGCATCGCGAACGGCGGCGTGATGATGACTCCGCACTTCTATAAGTCCAGCAAGGGCGATGAGAAGGACTGGGGCGAAGGCGAGCGTGCGATATCGGACGACGCTGCCGCCCAGGTGACATCGTGCATGCAGACGGTCGTGTCGGAGGGAACGGGCGTTGGCGGCGCGGTTGACGGCTATGACGTGGCGGGTAAGACCGGTACGGCCGAACGTGCCGACGAGAACGGCGGCTACCTCAAGGAGAACTACATGTCGTCCTTTATGGGCTTTGCACCGGCACAATCGCCCAAGGTGCTGTGCTATATCACGCTCGACGGAACGCCGAGCGGCTCAGATGCCGCTGCGGTGCCGTTCCAGTCCATTATGGCCAACGCGCTCGACGTGCTGGGTATCCCGCACACGAAGTAGGGGGTTACAATCTTTGGGGCGTGGTTTGTTGTCCCATATGAGGGGTGTTCACATGCCCTGCACCACGCATGCGCGGCGCTGGGATACAATACGCCGATAGCATTATTTAGGTTTACAGGGGAGCTGCAATGATAGAGATCGCCGTCAACAACCTCGCGGCCGCAACAGGGGCCCGAACCGTGACGGGAGAAGTCGATCGGGTATGCCGCGGGTGCGTTATCGACTCGCGCCAGGTCGAGGAAGGGACGATTTTCGTCGCCTTTCCCGGTGAAAACGTCGACGGCAATGATTTTGCTTCCCGTGCCGTCCAGTCGGGTGCCGGCGCCGTCGTGATGACGCGTGAGCCCGAGGCCGAGCTGGTCTCGCTGGCGCAGGACAAGAGCTGTGCCATCTTGCTGACCGATGATCCCGAGGAGTTTCTGCTGCGTTTGGCGCACGCGTATCGCCTGGAGCTTGGCTGCCTGGTCGTTGGCATTACCGGTTCCATCGGCAAGACGACGACCAAGGACGTTCTCGCCGCTGTGCTCGCCAAGCGCTATCGTGTCTGGGCCACCAAGGGCAATTTCAATAACCTGATCGGCATGCCGCTCACGGTGCTTTCCGCTCCGGCCGATACCGAGGTCCTGGTGCTCGAGATGGGCATGAACCATTTCCACGAGATCGAGCGCCTGTCCCAGTCCGCCAATCCCAACCTTGCCATCGTGAGCAAAATCGGCACCTCTCATATCGGCATTTTGGGCAGCCGCGAGAACATCGCCCGCGCTAAGGCCGAGATTGTCCAGGGCATGTGCGCCGCCGGCGACTATTTGCCGCTGCTGGTTTTGGGCGGCGAGGACGACTTTACGCCGTTCATTCGCGACACGTTCGCCCAGCCTGCTGGTATCGACGTGATGCTGGCCGGCGTCTCGGACGATGATGAGGTCCGTGCCCGCGACATTCGTGTTGATGACGAAGGCCGTCCGGTCTTTACGCTCGATTTTGGCCAGGGTGAGACGATCGATACCATGCTTGCCATCCCCGGCGTGCAGTCCGTTCCTAATGCCGTTAAGGCCGCCGCGGTTGCCTATCGCCTGGGCGTGACGCCCGAGCAGATCGATGCTGCCTTTAGGGGTCTCACGATCACCGGACACCGCCAGGAGATCAAGCGCGCCAAGAGCGGTGCACGCGTCATCGATGACTCCTATAACGCCAGTGCCGAATCCATGGCTGCTGGCCTCGATCTGCTGTGCTCGCTTTCGTGTGCGGGGTCTCGCATGGCGATCCTGGGCGAGATGGGCGAGATGGGCGATGAGGCTCCTCGCATGCATGAGCTCGTGGGCGCCTATGCCGCCGCCAAGAAGCTCGACATGCTGGCGTGCGTGGGTGGTGAGCTGGCCCAGCTTATGGCCGATGCCGCACGCATGATGGGCATGGACGAGGACCGCATCCAGGTGTTCTCCGATTATCAGCAGGTGCTCGGCCGCATGGGCGGCGCGCTTGAAAAACATGATGTTGTACTGGTCAAGGGTTCCCGCTTTGTTGAGCTCGACCGCTTTGTGGAAGGTGTGTGCTAGCCCATGTTCGGCAATCCCTCGTATCCAACGTATCAGGCTTTTTTGGGGCTTGGCATCGCCGCCGCCATTGCGCTGCTGCTCATGCCGTGGTGGATCAAGCTGCTCAAGGTCGAGGGTATCGGCCAGCAGGTTCGTGCCGACGGCCCCAAGCGTCATTTGGTTAAGCAGGGAACGCCCACCATGGGTGGTGTTGTCATCCTCGTCGCGATCTCGCTGACCTGCCTGCTGATGGGCAAGCTCACCACTGAGCTCGTGCTCGTGCTGCTCGCCACGCTGGCGACCGGCGTGCTGGGCCTGATCGACGATCTGACTTCCGTTACGCATGGGCGCTCGCTCGGTCTGACGCCCCATGCCAAGATGATCGGCCTAACCATTATCTGTGTCGCCTTTACGGTACTTGCCGTCAACTGGTGCGGCGTCGCCCCCGAGATTCGTTTTCCCGGTGGGTTGACGATCGACCTTGGCGTGCTTTCGACCACCATCTGCGGCTATTCGTTCCCGTGGCTCTATATTGTCTTTTGCTGGCTGATGATTGCCGGTCTTTCTAATGCCGTGAACCTGACCGATGGCCTTGACGGTCTTGCTGGCGGCACCTCCATGATCGCCATGCTCGCCATGGCTGCCATGGCGTTTTTGCACGGAGACGTGAACCTGTCCATCTTCTGCACCGCGTGTGCCGGTGCCTGCTTGGGCTTTCTGTGGTTCAACTGCTATCCGGCGAGCATCTTTATGGGCGATACCGGCTCGCTTGCTCTGGGCGCCGCGTTTGCCTGCACGTCCATCATGACCAACACCGAGGTCGTCTCCCTCATCATCGGCGGCCTGTTTATCGTTGAGACTCTGTCGGTCATGATTCAGGTTGTCTACTTCCACTTTACGCACAAGCGCGTCTTCCTTATGGCGCCCATCCATCATCATTTCGAAAAGAAGGGTTGGGCCGAGACTAAGGTCGTCATCCGTTTTTGGATTATCGCTGCGGCATTTGGTGCCGTTGGCCTTGCTCTGTTCTTCCAGTTGGGATAGTGGTCTTTCATGCCTCTTGCTGATGTCTTTAGCCTGCTCGTTTTGGGTCAGGGCAAATCCGGTCTCGATGTCGCCCGCTGGGCGCTGGCACATCCCGAGCGCGTAAGCGCCGTTACCGTGTATGGCGGCGGCACCTCTGAGCCCAATGACGCCACGCGTGCGCTCGAGGCTGCTGGTGCGTCGTTTGTCTATGGGACCGAACAGGTCGAGGGCGCCTATGACGTATGCGTGACGTGCCCGGGCATCTCGGAGTTCTCGGGCTTCTTTAAGGCCGGGCGCGAACATGCCGCTCAGATTATGGGTGAGCCAGAGTTTGCCTATCGCCTGTCGCCCGATAACTGGATTGCCATCACGGGCACCAACGGTAAGACGACCACCACGTCGCTGACCGATTATCTGCTCAAGGCTGCCGGCGAGGCCAGCGTAGCTGTCGGCAACATCGGCGAGCCGCCGGTCAACGAGATTGACGGCCGAGCCCACAACGAGTGGTTTGTGGCTGAGCTCTCGAGCTATCAGATTGCTACGACCACCGAGCTCCACCCTCGCGTGGCAGTGCTGCTCAACATCACTCCCGACCACTTGGGCTGGCATAAGAGCCATAAGAACTATGCGCTTGCCAAGATCAAGCTGTTTGACAATATGGTCGATGACGATCTGGTGGTTGTCGACGTCGAAGACGCCGGCATTCACGAGTTCGATGAGTACATCTATACGCCGGGTCGCCGCATCTGCAAGGTCGCTTTTGACGAGCCCGAGGGTGCAGACGCCGCCTTTGTGCGCGACGGCAAAATGGTCGTGCGCCTGAAGGGCGTCGAGACTCAGCTTGTCGCCACGTCCGAGCTCAAGATCTCGGGCCACCACAATGTCATCAATGCCTTATGTGCCGCCACGGCTGCTCTGGCCGTCGGTGCCGATGTCGATGGTGTCCGCCGCGGTCTGGCCTCGTTCCAGCCGCTCGAGCATCGCGTGGAGCCGTGCGGCGAGATTGACGGTGTGCGCTACGTCAACGATTCCAAGGCGACCAACACCGACGCGGTCGAGAAGGCACTGACGGCATTTCCCGATGACGACGTGATCTTGCTGCTCGGCGGCCACGATAAGGGCACGCCGCTCACGGACTTCGCGCGCGTTGTTATGGATAACGTGCGCTCGGTCGTCTGCTTTGGCGATGCGCGCGAGCGCTTCACCGCCGCTATGGACGAGGCCGATGTCGATGGCGATGTGGATATCGCCCAGGCGGATGACCTACGCGATGCCGTGGACGTTGCCCGTTCGCTGTCTAGCCGTGGCGACGTGATCTTACTTTCTCCTGCCTGCTCTTCGTTCGATGAGTTCTCGGGCTATGAGGAGCGCGGCCGCGTGTTTAAGGACTATGTGGCGCAGCTTGCCGCTGCGGCGAAATCGCAAATGGAATAGGGGTTGCCGGTGAGAGAGGAGAGCCCCCGACAAGGTATGAGGAGGCCCGACTCGGACCGTGGTTCCTCGCGGCGCAGCACACCGCGTTCCGGTCGCGGCGGGCAGACGTTTAGCGAACGCTATATTGCCGGCGTTCCCGCCCGTATCATGCGCCCCCGTCTGATATTCATGGCCTGCCTGTTTACCTTGGTGTGCTTTGGCCTGCTGATGGTGTACTCGGCGTCTTCGGTCGAGGCGCTGCACGAGAATGGCTCGGCGACGTTTTTTCTGTTTCGGCAAGCCGCGTTTGCCGGAGTTGGCGTGCTGGCTATGGTTGCCATCGTGCGCATCTTGCCGGACAGTTGGTTTGGGGAAGACGTGCTCAGGATCTTCCTCATAGGCATGATAGGGCTACTGTTTCTGGTGTTCTTGGTGGGCAGCGGCAGCCGTGGCGCCACGCGCTGGCTCAACATCGCCGGCATTCAGTTCCAGCCTTCCGAGTTTTTAAAGCCATTTGCCATTGCGTATTCGGCCATCATGCTCGATCGCTTCTTTTCGCCCGGTGGCAACATCAACGAATTCCTTCGCAAGATGGGCATCTACCTGGGCATTTCGCTCTTTCTGATCTTTATCCAGCCCGATTTCGGTACCGTCCTGATCATCCTGTTGACCCTCATGTGCATGGCGTTGTTTGCGGGTCTCGACCCCAGATTTATCATCGGCGTGCTAATCTTCGGCATTCTCGTGATCGTGATTGCGCTTGTCGCAGAGCCATACCGTATGGTGCGTATTCAGGTTGCCTTGAACCCTTGGGCCGACGAGTATGGTGACGGCTATCAGGCCACGCTTGCCATCATGGCCTTTGCCTCGGGCGGTCTGTTCGGCCGTGGCATCGGCAACTCAACCATGAAGTACTCGTATCTGCCCGAGGCGCACAATGACTACATCCTGGCCATCATTGGCGAGGAAGTCGGTTTTGTCGGAACCGTGCTGTTCTTCTTGGTGTTTGCGATGCTGATCTACTCGGCGTTTCGCATTGCCGAGCAGGCGACCGATCGTCGGGGCGCGCTCATGGCGTCTGGCTCCGCGGTCATTCTCGCGGTGCAGCTTTTGATCAATGCGCTGGGCATCCTCAACGTGTTTCCCATGACGGGCAAACCGTTGCCGTTTATTAGCTACGGCGGTTCGTCGATTATTGTGTCGCTTATGCTTGCCGGTCTGATCCTGCGCGTTTCGTACGAGAGCGCCCGTCGCGATGAGTACGACCGTCGCCGCGAGAGCTTTGCCGTTATGGATGAGAGTACCGCCGGCGTGCCCCACGTACGCGGCGAGCGATCTTCGCGTAACGGCTTTACCGTTCTGGATGGCTCTGCGACCGAGCCGGCAGCTCGTCCACGTCCGCGGACGGCGCCGCAAGGTCGTCCGCAGCGCCCCAGCCCTCGCAGCGCGGGCGGCGGATATAATCGAATCGATTTGAACTCGGACCCGTCGGCGCGTTTGCGCACCGACGACCAGGGACCGCGTGTACGAAGGGACTACCATGACCGATAAGATGACCGTTGCTATTGCAGCCGGCGGCACGGCAGGACACATTAACCCCGCGCTCGCTTTGGCCGAGGAGCTGCATGACCGTGGCCACCACGTTGTGTTCGTGGGCCAGTCGCGCAAGCTCGAGGGTCGTCTGGTCCCCGAGGCTGGGTTTGATTTTGTGCCCATTACGGTCACGGGCTTCGACCGCTCCCGTCCTTGGACGGCGCTGACCTCGCTGTGGCGTGTCAATAAGGCCAAGCGTGCGCTCGCCAATCATTTCTCAAAGGTCGGCAAGCCCGATGCCGCCATCGGTTTTGGTGCCTATGTCGAGGTTCCGCTGTTGGGGTGGTGCAAGGGCGCAGGCGTTCCGTATCTGCTGCATGAGCAGAACTCTGTTCCGGGCCTGGCCAACAAGATGATGAACTCCCACGCCGCCCGCGTGTGCATCTCGGTGCCGGCAGCGCGTTCGGTCTTTGAGCGCGAAGGTGACCCTGACCACGTGCTCATGACCGGCAACCCCGTACGTCGCTCGGTGATCGAGGGCGATCGCGATCGTGGCCGCAAGGCACTTGGCGTTCCCGAGGACGCTACGCTGCTGCTCGTCTTTGGCGGTTCACTTGGCGCCCAGCACCTCAACGAGCGCGTGACTTCGCTCAAAAACGAGCTGCTTTCGCGCAAGAACCTCTATGTGTTGCATTCGACGGGTGCCGACGGCTTTGAGGAGACCGAGCGCGCTTTGGCGCTGACGCCCGAGGAGGCGAAGCGTTACCGCGTCCAGCCTTACATCGACAACATGGGCGATATGCTGGCTGCTGCCGATTTGGTGCTCTCGCGTTCGGGTGCATCGAGCGTGGCCGAGATCGCTGCGCTCGCCGTGCCCTCGGTGCTCGTGCCGTATCCGCATGCGACGGCCGACCACCAAACCACCAATGCTCGTTATCTGGTCGACGCCGGGGCCGGCGTGCTCTGCGCCGATGCCGATATCGACGGTTCTGCCTTTGCCGATGAGCTGCTGCACCTGGTCGATGACGCGGCGGCGCGCGACGCCATGCGTCAGGCGGCGCGTGGTCTGGCTCAGGATAGAGCCGCCGCTCTTCTGGCGGATGCGGTAGAGGGTTTGCGTTAGTTAGACGGGATATCTTCGGTCGCCCTCGCGCTGATGCGGTAGGTGCGGTACAGTTAACGGGTTACAGGCAGTGTTTACGCAAGGAGTACACGAGCACATGGCTGATTCCCAGACTGCAACCTCCGCGCCCGAGTTTAAGAGCGCCCACTTTATCGGTATCGGCGGCGCCGGCATGAGCGGCATCGCCCTCGTTCTGCACGAGCGCGGTTATGCCGTTACCGGCTCCGACCTTAAGACGTCACGTTATATCCGCCAGCTTACCCGCGCTGGTGTGAAGGTGCATGTGGGCCATGAGGCCGCCACGATCGACGAGGTCAAGCCCGACGTGGTTGTTGTCTCCACCGCTATTCCGGAGTCCAACCCTGAACTCGTGCGTGCTCGCGAGCTTGGTATTCCCGTGTGGCCCCGTGCCAAGATGCTCTCTGCTTTGGGCCACGGCTACACCACCGTCGCTGTTGCCGGCACGCATGGCAAGACCACCACGTCTTCGATGTGTGCCACCATGCTCGACCGCATGGGTCTGGATCCGAGCTTCCTGATCGGTGGCATCGTTGAGGGCTATGACACGAACGGCAAGAACGGCTCGGGCGACTACTTTGTCGCCGAGGCCGACGAGTCCGACAGCTCCTTCCTGTTCCTGAACCCCAACGTAGTCATTGTGACCAACGTCGAGGCCGACCACCTCGATCACTACTCGGGTATCGAGGAGATCGAGGCAACTTTCGCCAAATTCATGAGCCTGGTGGGCGAGGACGGCACCGTCATCGTCTGCGGTGAGGACCCGCATCTGGTCGAGCTCGCCAAGTCGACGGGCCGTCACGTGCTTTCCTACGGCTTTGCCGAGAGCAACGACATCGTCTGCATGCACCCGGATGTCAAGGGCATCCAGAGTGACTTTATCGTTCGCTTTGAGGACGGCACTGAGCGCGCTGTGGAGATCAAGAGCAATCCCGGTCGCCACAACATGCTCAACGCCACGGCGGTGCTCACCGTCGCCCATGTCCTGGGCCTTGACATCGACGCCGCCGCCAAGGCGCTCTCGAGCTTTGAGGGCGTCCGCCGTCGCTTTACCCACGTGGGCGATATCGATGGCATTACCGTAGTTGATGATTACGGCCATCATCCCACCGAGATCAAGGCGACGCTTGCTGCCGCTTCGTCGCTGGGTTACAAGCACGTCGACGTCGTGTTCCAGCCGCACCGCTATTCGCGCCTGCAGGCTCTGTGCGACGACTTTGCCGATGCATTTGCCAATGCCGATAAACTGCTGCTGATCGATGTGTTCTCGGCTGGCGAGATGCCCATTCCGGGTGTCACCTCTAAGATGCTCGCCGATACCGTGCGCGCCAAGCATCCTGGCAAGGAGGTCGTGTACTGCTCTAGCCGTCTTGAGCTCAATCAGGAGCTCGAGCAGATGGTGGGCGAGGGCGACCTGCTGCTCACTATGGGTGCCGGTGACGTTACGACCGTCGGTCCCGAGTTCATTGAGTATCTGACTGCCAAGAAAGACGCTTAAGTCTAATGGGTCTGTTTAACGCCGTCATGGCGCTCTCGGGCATGATCGACACGGATGTGATCGAGGACGAGCGCCTTGCGCGTCATACGAGCTATCGTATCGGCGGCAAGGCCGACCTCTTTGTGACGTGCCATAGCTATCATGCTCTCCGCCGCGCCGTGGCGGTGCTCGATCGCGAGCAGGTGCCGTGGGTCATCATTGGCAAGGGCTCCAATCTGCTGGTTGCCGATGGCGGTTATCGCGGTGCCGTCATTTCGCTCGGACGTGAGTTTCAGCGCACGGTTGTTGCCGATGACGGTTGTACGCTGACGGTCGGTGCGGGCGTGATGTTTGCGCGCCTGGTTAACGATGCCCTGTCGCGGAGCCTCTCGGGCCTTGAGTTTGCCGTTGGCATCCCTGGTTCGGTCGGCGGTGCGATATCTATGAATGCCGGCACACGGACCGAGTGGATTGGCTCGCTGGTTGAGGATGTCGTAACGTTTGACCCGGCATCCGGTATCAAACATTATGCGGGGTCCGAGATCACTTGGGGCTACCGCGAATGTAGCCTTCCCCGCAATGAGATCATCCTCGAGTGCGTGCTCAAGCTTAAACCGGCGCCCAAGGCCGACATTCGCGAGCGCATGGAACGGTACCTGACGAGGCGCAAGCGTACGCAGCCCATGGGTCGCGCATCCTGCGGGTCGGTCTTTCGCAACCCGCCCGATGCGAGCGTGGGCAAGCTTATCGAGGATTGTGGATTAAAGGGTTTTTCGATTGGCGGCGCGGAAGTTTCGCCCGTTCACGCTAATTTTATCGTTAATAACGGAACTGCCTCGGCCGATGACGTTGCCGCGGTTATCAGACATGTGCACGGAAAGGTGAGGGAGGCGTATGGCATCGAGCTCAGACCGGAAGTTAAATTCCTCGGCTTCTAGAGCATCGAAACCCACCTTCCGCCGCGCCGGAGGGCGTTCCGGCGCGCCTGCCAAACCTCAACGCAATACCGTCGCGCACTCTAAGTCTGTCGGGCATGTTCGACAGGCCGGTCGTCCGGTCGTCGGCTCGCAGCTCGGTAATCGTCCGGCCGAAAAAAAGTCCTCGCGTCCCTCGGTGACGTCAAAGCCTGTTATGGGCGTCAAGCCTGCCCGTCCTATGGCAACTCCTAAACCCTCGACAGGAACTAAGGCGGCGCGTCCGGGTCGCACGCTGGGCGCATCGAAACCGCGCTCGCTGACATCGGTGCCGGCTACCGCCAAGAAGCCTTCGAGTAAAAAAGGCGTCAACCCGTTGTCTTCACTTGGGGCGATGGTAAATAAAACATCAGACGCCGCTTCTGTCGTTACAGGCAAAGGCAAAATCGTGGGCGGCGTTCTGGCCGTCTTGGCCGTGCTCGTCGTCGTTGCCATCGTGGTGATTAACTCTGGATTGTTTACCGCCACTGATATTCAGATTCAAGGCAGCGAGCATGTGACGAAGCACGATGCTATCCAGCTGATCGATTTGCCCGAGGGAACGTCGCTTTTTAACGTCGATCCCGACCAGATTACCGAGGACCTCAAGCAGAACCCGTGGGTCTCGGGCGTGGATGTCCAGCGTCAGTTCCCGCATACGCTCATCATTACGCCGATGGAGCGCAAGGTCATCGCAATTGCCTATATCAGCTCCGATGACCTTGCCTGGGCCATCGGGGATGATGACACCTGGATCGCCCCGCTGTCGACGTCGGTCGAAGTGGACGACCAGGGCAACGTCATCACGACAGGGCAGGGCTCAAATACCCTGACCGGCATTGATGCCGCATTGGCGCTCGCTAAGCACTATGGTGCGGTGTTGCTGACTGATGTCTCGGCGGATGTCGCTCCGGTTTCCGGCCAGGCGGTGAGCTCCAAGGCCGTTAAGGCTGGCTTGGATTATGTGCGTGGTTTTTCGAGCGAGTTCTTGGGACAAGTCAAGGATATTTCCACGCCTTCGGTCGAAGCCATCTCGGCAAACCTCAATAACGGCATTGAGGTGTCGCTGGGCGATTCGGACGATATCGCCAAGAAGGAACGCGTAGTCACCAAGTTGCTTTCGCAGGTAGAGGGCGTAACGTATATCAATGTGCGCTCTCCGGGCAACTACACATTTAGGAATGCTCCGACCTCGTAGCGCTGGTTGATGCTTTGTTGAGGGGCCATACCACGCCGTTTATCTGGTTTGTTTGGTTTTCACGGTCAATTATTTGACTGATACGTTCATAATGTGCAAACATAATACGGTTTACCTTTGCATTTACTTTCAACCTGAAGGTTAATGTGCGCAGGGGTCGACCCATGCTATGGCTATAACCTTTGTTCGGAGGACCGACATGCACGAGACAGAGATCAACAACTACCTTGCCGTCATTAAGGTGGTCGGCGTCGGCGGCGGCGGTACCAACGCGGTCAATCGAATGATCGAAGAGGGCATCCGCGGCGTCGAGTTTGTTGCCATCAACACCGATGCTCAGGCACTCGCGATCTCTGATGCCGATATCAAGGTGCACATCGGCACCGACCTTACCCGCGGCCTCGGCGCCGGCGCCAACCCCGAGGTTGGCCGCAAGGCTGCCGATGAGTCCCGCGACGACATTGCCGAGGCGCTCGCTGGCGCCGACATGGTGTTCATCACCTGTGGCGAGGGCGGTGGCACCGGTACCGGTGCTGCTCCCATCGTTGCCGATATCGCGATGAACGAGGTCGGCGCACTGACCGTCGCCGTCGTGACCAAGCCCTTCACCTTCGAGGGCCGCAAGCGCAAGAAGAGCGCCGAGGAGGGCATCAAGACCCTCTCCGATTGCGTCGATACCATGATCGTCATCCCTAACGATAAGCTGCTCGACATCGCCGAGAAGAAGACCACCATGCTCGAGGCCTTCGCGATTGCCGATGGCGTCCTTTCCCAGGGCACCCAGGGCATCACCGACCTCATCACCGTCCCCGGTATTATCAACCTGGACTTCGCCGATGTTAAGACCATCATGAAGCAGGCCGGTACCGCCATGATGGGTATCGGTACCTCTTCTGGGGATACTCGTGCCGTCGACGCTGCCCAGCAGGCCATCTCCAGCCCGCTGCTCGAGAGCTCCATCGATGGTGCCACGCGCGTGCTGCTCTCCATTGCCGGTTCCAAGGACCTGGGCATCCAGGAGATCAGCGACGCCGCCGACGTTGTCGCCAACGCCGTCGACCCCGAGGCCAACATCATCTTCGGTACCGTTGTCGACGAGTCCCTGGGCGATCAGGTGCGTATCACCGTCATCGCTACGGGCTTCTCCGACTCCAACGTCAACCGTCAGGACGAGCTCTTTGCTGCTCAGCAGTCTCAGAGCAAGGCTGCTGCTTCCGCTGAGCCGCAGCGCACCGCTCCGGCTGCCAGCCCGGCTCAGGCCGCTCCGACCCGCAACGTCGGTGGTACCGAGCTGCCCAACTTTGGCAACGACCAGTTCGAGCTTCCTGACTTCCTGAAGCGCGGTAGCTTCTAGTTCGTTTTTCTCAACGACCTGCACGGGGTGTGTCCATTTGGATGCACCCCGTTTTGTTTCTCGTTTGTAAACGAAAGCCTCCAATCTCCTTACGTTCCCTTTACGTTTGGTCCCTACCGCTGCGGGTATCCTTTTAGAGAAGTATGACAGCCGTATAAACGCGGGCTGTAGCGGCGATGCCGCGGTACTTGTGTTATTAGGAGGCTTTAGTATGGCAGCACGTGCGGACAAAGTTTCGCGTGTCGACCATGATGGAGTTACGTTGGTGGAGGGCGCGACATCCGATGTTCGCTTTGCCTTCACCGAGCGCGCCGGTGGTGTTTCCGAAGATGCGTACTCCTCACTCAACTTGGGCTCGCATGTTGGCGATGATCCCTTTGCTGTTCAAGAAAATCGTCGTCGCGCGCTCGAGGCTATGGGTGCCGCCGAGTGCGAGCACAACCTGCTCGTTCCCAATCAGGTCCATGGTGACCATATCGTTGCGGTGACCTCGAACGGCGCCGATGACCTTGAGGACGTCCGCGAGCAGATTGCCGAGGGCTGCGATGCCATCGTCTGTACGGCGCATAACGTACCCGTGCTGCTCTGCTTTGCCGACTGCGTCCCCGTGGTGCTGGTGGCCCCTGGCGGATTTGCCGTGGTGCACTCCGGTTGGAAGGGCACGATTGCACGTATTTCTGCCAAGGCGTGCCAGGCGCTTTGCGATGCTGCCGGCTGCGATGCGAGCGACGTTTCCGCCTATATCGGCCCCCATATCTTGGGTGACGAATATGAGGTATCCCAGGAACTCATGGATCGCTTTGCCGCCGAGTTCTCGTGCGTCGATGCGAGCACCTCTCGCATGCTCGATCTTTCCGCTGCCATTTGCGAGGCGCTGGTAGATGTCGGTGTCGACGCGGATAATATCGTGGATACCCAGCTTTCGACTGTGCGTCAGAACGACCGCTTTTATTCCTACCGTAACGAGGGCGGCACCTGTGGGCGCCATGCTGCGATCGGCGTGATGCTATGAGAAAGATCGTATCGGTCCTGAGCGCCGCTGTGCTTACGCTTACGCTGTGTGCCTGTTCTTCGGGATCTTCTACCTCTTCCATTACCGTCGCCGGCTCCACGACCTGCCTTCCTATCGCTGAGATTGCGGCCGAGGGCTTTAAGGAGGAGACCGGCATTGACGTGCTCGTTTCCGGTTTGGGTTCTTCCGCTGGCATCGAGGCCGTCAGCGCCGGCACGGCCGATATCGCCAGCTCCTCCCGTGGACTCAATGCCGACGAACAGGGTCTGGGCCTGACTCCCATCGTCATTGCCCACGACGGTATTGCGGTCATCGTGAACGACGATAACCCGGTCGATAACCTCTCGACCGAGCAGCTCCGCGATATCTACGCCGGCAAGATTACCAATTGGAAAGAGGTCGGTGGCGAGGACCTGAGGATTCAGGTCATCAATCGAGATGAGGCGTCCGGCACGCGTGAGGCCTTTCGTACCATCGTGATGGACGGCACCCCGTTCGATCGCCGCTCGGCCGTTCTTTCGGGCACGGGCCAGGTGCGCGACGTGGTATCTCGTTCGCGCGGTGCCATTGGCTACATTTCGCTGGGCTTCGTCGATAGCCTCAATGCCAAGACCTCGGTCAAGGCCGTCTCGGTCAATCATGTTGAGGCGTCCGAGAAGACGGTCGCGAGCGGCGGCTATCCCATCTCGCGCGACCTTTACTTCTTTGTGAAGGGTGCGCCTTCGCAGCAGGCGCAGGATTACATCGACTACGTGACGTCCGAAAAGATGGACAAGCAGATTCGCGAGGCGGGCTTTATTCCCGTCACCAACGACGAGAAGGGGAGTGAGTAGCATGGAAGCACAGGAAAACTCCCAGACTGAGCAGAATGTTCAGACGCCCAAGAAGCGCGAGCTGGCGCTCGTATCGCGCAGTACCTATATCAAGGAGAAGGCGCTGCAGTGGATCTTCTTTGCCTGCGCGTTCTTGGCGGTCGTTACCGTCATCCTGATTTTTGTCTTTACCACGTACTCGGCGCTGCCCGTCTTTACCGACATCGGTCTGGCGGACTTCTTTAGCTTTACGTGGGCGCCCTCTGAGGGCCACTACGGCATCATGTCGCTGCTTGCCGGCTCAGGTCTGGTGACCGTCGGTGCGCTCGCCATGGGCGTGCCGCTAGGTGTGGGTACGGCCGTATACCTGGTCGAGATCGCCGGCAAGCGCGTGCGCAAGCTCATCAGCCCTGCCGTCGACCTGCTGGCCGGCATCCCTTCTATCATCTACGGCTTTTTCGGCATGATCATCATCCGCCCGTTTATCGCACAACTGACCGGTGGTCTTGGCTTTGGTGCGCTGACGGCGTGGTTCGTGCTTGCCATCATGATCGTCCCTACCATCACCACGCTCACCATCGATGCTCTCAATTCCATTCCCATGGGCATTCGCGAGGCATCCTATGCCATGGGCGCCACCAAGTGGCAGACCATCTATAAGGTCGTGTTACCTGCTGCCAAGCTGGGTATCGTGGATGCCATCGTGCTGGGTATGGGCCGTGCCATCGGCGAGACCATGGCCGTGCTCATGGTCGTGGGCAACGCCCCGGTCATTCCCGATAGCATCGCGAGCCCTATCTCGACGCTCACGAGCCAGATTGCGCTCGACATGAGCTATTCCTCGGGTCTGCACCGCTCGGCGCTGTTCGGCATGGGCGTGGTCCTGTTTATCATCTCCGCCACGCTGGTGGGCATCGTCCGTCTGATTTCCAAGAAGAAGAGGGGGTAGGCTATGTCCGATTCCGTTGACACGACGGTCGATACGACCTCGTCGCGCGAGCGCATTAAGCGTGCCCTTTCCCACGGCAAGAAGGGTCGCATTAACAAAGACCTGTCCAACAAGATCATGCTCGGCGTGTTCCGTGTCGCAGCATACATCACCACGCTGGTGCTGGTCGCTATCATCGCCTACGTGGTCATCAACGGCCTGCCGCATATCTCGCTCGACTTTATCTTTGGTTGGCCGCAGGGCGTCAACGCCGAGGGCGGTATTTGGCCCACGATCGTCTCGACCGTCTACGTGACGGCGCTCGCCATGCTTATCTGCACGCCGATCGCTGTGCTGGCAGCCGTCTATCTGGCCGAGTACGCCAAGCAGGGCAAGGTCGTCGAGCTCATTCGCTACGCTGCTGACGCTTTGGCCTCGGTGCCCTCCATCGTTATGGGCCTGTTTGGCTACGCCTTGTTTGTCGAGGCCATGGGCCTGGGCCTTTCGATGGTCTCGGCCGCTCTGGCGCTCGCGCTCTTGATGCTTCCCATCGTCATGCGCACCACCGAAGAGGCCATTCGCGCCGTTCCGCGCTATATCCGTTGGGGCGCGTACGGCCTGGGCGCCACCAAGTGGCAGGTTGTCTCCAAGATCGTGCTTCCTTCTGCCTTTGGCCGTATTGCCACGGGCATCGTCCTTGCCATCGGCCGTGCCATTGGCGAGACCGCGGTGGTGCTCTACACCATGGGCCAGGCCATCAACCTGCCTATTTCGCCGCTCGATTCCGGCCGCCCCATGACGGTTCACCTGTACCTGCTTGCCAACGACGGCATCAACATGAACGCAGCCTACGGCACCGCGCTCTTGCTGATGGTGATCATTCTGGCCTTCAACCTGTTTGCGCGCTTCCTGTCGCGCAAGCGTCGCTAGTTAAGGAGTCCCATGTCCGTTTATCAGTCCGCTCCCACGCTGGAGCAAGCGGCCATCACGGCCAAGGATTTCAACTTTTGGTACGGTGACTTTCATGCGCTGACGGGGCTTGACCTCAACATCGCCAAAAACGCCATCACCTCGTTTATCGGCCCTTCGGGCTGCGGTAAATCGACGTTTTTGCGCTGCATCAACCGCATGAATGACCTGATCGAGGGTACGCGCGTCGAGGGCACCATGACGCTCGACGGCAATGATATCTATGCCGAGGGCGTCGACCCGGTCGACCTCCGTCGTCGCGTGGGCATGATCTTTCAGCAGCCCAACCCGTTTCCCAAATCCATCTACGAGAATGTCGCCTTTGGCCCTCGTCTGCAGGGCGTGACTAGCAAAAGCGACCTCGATGACATCGTGGAAGAATCGCTCAAGCGCGCCAACCTCTGGAAAGAGGTATCCAATCAGCTCAACAAGGATGGTTTGGCGCTCTCGGGCGGTCAGCAGCAGCGTCTGTGCATCGCGCGCGTGCTTGCGGTGCAACCCGATGTCCTTCTGATGGACGAGCCCTGCTCCGCCATCGACCCCACGTCCGTCTCTAAGGTCGAGGATCTGATGGCCGAGCTGGCGCCCGAGATGACGATCATCATCGTCACGCATTCAATGCAGCAGGCAGCTCGTATCAGCGACTACACCGCATTCTTCTTGCAGGAAGTTGCCGGCGAGCCCGCCACGCTCATCGAGTATGGTCAAACCGACGCGATCTTCGCCAGCCCGGTGGACTCGCGGACGGAAGACTATATCACCGGCCGCTTTGGCTGATCGGTGCGACTAGTCCCAAGCCGATCGGACCTGGTCCGGTGCGTATTCACTGTGCGGGCGGCATGACCGCACCCAACTGATTGGAGTGAACCATGCGCAAACTGTTTTCCCGTCAGCTCATCGAGGCCCGTCACGAGATGCTGAGCATCTATGAGGCCGTCGACCTGGCCCTCCACGATGCCGTGAAGGCCTATGTGACCGACGACCGCAAGCTCGCCACCAAGACCAAGAAGCGCACACTTTCGATTGACGCACGCTGCGCCAACCTGGAGGCCGTTTGCTACAACCTGATCGCCACGCAGTCACCGGTCGCCTCCGACTTCCGCCTGCTTCAGACGATCATCTACGTCGACTTTAACCTGCAACGCATGACCGATAAGGTCCGTCAGATCTGCCGTGCCACGCGTCATATGATCAAGGCCGACATCTCGCTGCCCAAGGAGCTTGTCGGTACGGTCGAGGCCGAGGCTGAGGCCGTCTACCAGGTGCTGGGCTCTTCGCTTTCTGCGCTCGTCACCAATGACATGTCCATCATCTGCAACCTGGCCGTCGAGGACGAGCCAGTGCACGCCGCCTACGAGAAGTTCTTCCGCACCTTTAACCGTATGGATACGGGCGACTTTATGGACGACGACAGCAACTATGACGACCTGCGCCGCGCCATCATGGTTTCGCGCTACCTCGATCGCATCGCTTCGATTTCCATCGATGCCGCCTGCCGTCTGACCTTCCTGTTGACCGGACAGCGTATGACTGCCGGCGATATCGCCCGCACTGATGAGGATGAGCTCGAGAGCATGCGCGTGCCTTCGGGCGAGGGTGTTATCATGAGGCCCGCCGTCGACGCCCGCTACGTTGCCAAGGTGCCCGCTAACGAGGTCAGCGAGGGTCTTCGCTACCTGCTCGATCATCTTGAGGACGAGGACGATGGCGAGGACGACGAGGAGTAAGTAACCCCGTTCGTCGAAAGATTGTAAATACCTAAGTGAGCGCGGCCTTGCACATGCGGGGCCGCGCTCTTGCGTTAGCATGGGACTACTTGTTTGGCTGTCAGCGGAGGCGATTAGCAATGGATAACTATTTGGACTTGATGCGCGCTCGCCGCGAGCAGATTCTGGAACGTTTTTATGCGGCGCTCGATCGCGCAGGCCGTCCCCATGACGCCGCGAGCCTCATTGCCGTGTCCAAGACCGTTGGTGTCGATGAGACCGTTGCCGCCATCCAGGCGGGGTATCGCCATTTTGCCGAGAACCGCCCGCAGGAGCTGGTTCACAAGCTCACGGGTCTGGCGGAGCATCCGGGGCTGCCCGAGGTGCGCTTCGATATGATCGGCAACCTGCAGACCAATAAGATCAATGCGGTGCTGGGCTCAGCCGAGCTGATTCACTCGGTGGGTTCGCTTCATCTGGCGCAGGCGATTTCGAGCCGTGCTGTCCGCAAGATTGAGGCAGGCGAGCTCGCCGGCCCCCAGCGTGTGCTCATTGAGGTCAATGTGAGTGGTGAGGAGTCGAAGGGAGGCTTTTCGCCCGATGAGATTCGCGCCGCCGCGGGTGAGCTTGCGGAACTTGAGGGAATTTGCGTACAGGGGCTTATGACTATGGCGCCCCGGGGGAATAAGGATGTAGCACGCCGCACCTTTGCGGGGCTTCGTGAGCTGAGGGATGAGCTGGAGGCGGCGCATCCCGATTTGAGCCTGCCCGAGCTTTCCTGCGGCATGAGCGAGGACTTTGAGCCTGCCCTTGAGGAGGGCTCTACGCTCGTTCGCCTGGGCAGGGTAGTATTTAGCCCGGAGTTTGCAGTAAAATAAGGCTCTGAAGTGCGCACTGATTATCGGGGCGCCTGCACTAAACCGCGAGAGGACACAACCATGGGCTTCCTTGACGAGATTAAAAATAAGATGCACCTGGGCGGCCAGCAGGGTTACGACCAGGGTTATGGCCAGGACGACGACTACGGCTACGATGACGGCTATGACGATAGTTATCAGGGCAACGGCTACAGCGGTGCTTCGGGCGAGGGCTTCTACACCCAAGACGAGCCGAGCAACGGCCTGCTTGGTCAGACGCGCCGCGGTGAAGCTGAGTCGGTTGCCGTGTATACGCGCTCCGGTCAGCTGGTCGGCGATGACTCCCGCCATGCTACGACGTATAACCCGCCTTCGCGCTCGCAGGACAGTGTTGCGAGCGGTTATCGTCCTGGTGCCTATGACACGCCGTCTAGCTACGCCGAGAACACCCGCGCCCGTGCCGCCGCTGCGCCCGCGCCTGCACCGAGCGATGCCTCGGCCTATGCGAGCAATATCATCAACGCCACGCCGCAGCTGCCGGCCTATGTCCTGCGCCCCGAGAGCTACGACGACGTGGAGACCGTGGTGCGCCGCGTTCGCACCAAGCAGCCTGTCGCACTGATTTTTGTGGGCGTACGCACCGAAGTTGCCAAGCGCGTCTTGGACTTCTCTTACGGCTTTGCCTGCGGTCTGGGTGCCGCGGTCAAGGAGGTGGGCGACCGCGTGTTCATGGTGCTGCCCGCCGGTTGCGAGGTCAAAGATTCCGATCTCAAGAAGCTTCGTGCCGACGGCTACCTCAAGTAAAGACAAGACGAGGAGATTCCCATCAACATCTACACTATCGTCCAGCTGGTCAACACGCTGTTCAACTTCTATTCCACGCTTATTGTCGTCTACTGCTTTATGACGTGGATTCCCATGAAGCAGGGTGGTTTGCTTCAGGATATTGCTGCGGTGCTCGATAGCGTGTGCGGTCCGTGGCTCAACCTGTTCCGTCGTTTCATCCCGCCGATGGGCGGTATCGATTTTTCGCCGGTCGTTGCGATTATTGCGTTGCAGTTGGTGCAGAGGCTGGTTCTGCAGCTTCTTATAGGTATACTCGTATAGAACTGACTTAGTAACTTACGTCGGGCGTGTAGCGCCGAGGCGATGAAAAAGGAGACTTGTTATGGCTATTACCCCCGCAGACATCCAGGCTCAGACTTTCTCTGAGGCCAAGCGTGGCTACGATCCTGCCGAGGTCGACGTCTTCTTGGAGACGCTGTCTTCCGAGGTTGACGCTATGCTCGCTAAGATCGTTGACCTTAAGGGTCGTCTGACTGCTACCGAGCAGCAGCTTGCCGACGCACAGGCTCAGCTTGCCCAGGCTCAGGATGCCACCGCCCAGGCCGTTCCTGCCGCCCCCGTGGCTGCTCCCGCCCCTGACTTCTCCGCTCAGGAGCGCCAGATTTCCGCTGCCCTGATCGCTGCCCAGCAGACCGCTGAGACCATCGTCAACGATGCCAACGAGAACGCTGAGCGTATCCGCAACGAGGCTGACGCCAAGGCCCGCGAGGTTATCCGCCAGGCTCTGACCGAAAAGCAGGCCGAGCTCGAGGAGATCGATCGTCTCAAGGCTTCTCGTGAGGAGTTCAAGGCCGAGTATCTCAAGCTCATCCAGCACTTCATGGACGATGCCCAGAACTCCTTCCCGGCCGACCTCATGGCCTCCACGCCGGTCGGTTCTGCCGCTTCTCCTGCGGTGACTGTTCCCGCCGAGCCGCTGCCCGTCGCTGATCCGGTTGTCCCCGTGGCCGATCCCTTCGCCCCGATCGACAATTTTGCTGCCGACGACCTGGACTAACATTCGGCCTACAATTTAGTGCCTAGAAAGGACCTGCAGCTTGCGGGTCCTTTTTTATGACTGTGCCGGGGTGCGTAACATAAAAAACCGAGCCCTGCACATAATGGTGCAGAACTCGGCGAACGGGTGAGCGGTCAAGGGTAGGTTTTAAGGCATGTCCCAAAACCTACTTGAGGAGGAAGTCGGGGAGGGGAATGGTACGGGCCTCGCGATGCTCGGGATCGGCGATGTGGTCGGCAGGATATCCGCAGACGAGCATGTGATAGGGATAGACGCCCTTGGGCAGATTGAACTGCTCCTGTGCCACCTCAGGCTTAAAATGGCATACCCAGCACGTTCCCAGGCCCTGCTCGGTGGCCTCCATCATCATCTGATCGCAGACGATCGAAGTATCGATGGCACTCGAGTTCATCTGATCATACGGGCGCACCCAAGCATCATCGGTAACGCTGCAAATAAGGAAGACAAGCGGAGCCCCAAAGATAGACCCATCACGAGCAAACCGAGGCTGACAAGCAGCAGCCTTCTCCAGAAGCTCAGGCGTATCCAACACCATCACACGAGAAGGATGATTATTGCAAGCAGAAGGAGCAATACGCCCAGCCTCAACAATGGCGTCCACCACAGCCTGCTCAACAGGATGGTCCTCAAACGAACGACAAGAATACCGACCACGAGCCAGATCCAAATAAGACATACAAGCCCTCCTAAAATTAAAAATCAAACAAACCAAAAGTAACCCAAAGAGTACCCAAAGCAGCAATCGGCCAAACGCTCATCAAGGGCCAAAGTGTCCGAACGGGTACCAAAGGTCCCTTCAGCCAAACCCCCATTGCGCTACAACTATCAGCCAAAGTCCCCAATGGTGGTACGTAAGGCGAAGGGCCGGCCACGGTTTACTTTCGAATGACTCTGCAAAGCAGCCGGAGTGAGAAAGCAAACCGTGGCCGGCCCTTCGCCGCCGGGACACGTGCCCCCAATTAACTGTTCTTCATGACAATCGAATCCACGACATCGGCCACATTCTCACAGCAGTCAGCGCAGTACTCCAGGAAGGCGTACACGTCACGCCAGGCGATGACCTCGAGCGGATCTTTGCCGTTGACATGCAGGTTGCGCATAGCGTTGATGTAGAGGTCGTCGGCCTCGGACTCGATCGTGTTGATCTGGATGACGAGCTCGCGCAGCGTCTTGGACTTGCGGTAGTTAGGCAGCTCGACCATCAGGTCCTTCATGGCGCGGCAGGCGTCGGTCACCTTGTGGGCGATGACGATGGCGTCGGGATGGATGCTCTGGATGTTGGTGAAGTAGACGCGCTGCACGACGCCCTCGATACGGTCGAGCACGGTGTCGAGCGAGCAGCTCATCAGGTCCAGGTCCTCGCGCTCAAGCGGGGTGATAAAGGCCGTGAGCAGGGCGTCCTCAAGCTCATGGTGCTTCTTGTCGGCCGCATGCTCGATCGCGTGCATCTTGTCGAGCATATCGTGAATCTTTGCAGGATCGAAGTTCTCGAAAATCTTGGTGAGCAGCTCGGCGGCCTGGACGGCAAGGTCGGCGCAGGCGACGTAGTTGTCAAAGTAGAACGAATCGGGTTTCTTTGCCATGAGTGGGTCCTTTCGAGGCGAAGACGGGTGGGCGAAGTATTACGGTCCGGATGGACGCTCGGTTTGACTAGATGAACATCATGAACAGCTTGGCCATGACAAAGCTGATGAGTCCACAGGCGGGGAAGGTGAAGAACCAGGTGAACATCATGTCCTTGACGACGCCGAAGTTGATGGCCGAAAGGCGCTTGACGGCGCCGACGCCCATGATGGCGCAGGTCTTGATGTGAGTGGAGGACACGGGGATGCCGGTGAGCGTGGCAAGCAGCAGGTTTGCGGCGCCCGCCAGGTCGGCGGAGAAGCCCTGGTACTTCTCGAGCTTGACCATGCTCTGGCCAACGGACTTGATGATGCGCTCGCCGCCCACGCTGGTGCCGATGCCCATGGTGGCCGAGCACAGCAGCATAATCCAGATGGGGATGCCGGCATCGCCGACGCTCGTCTGGCCGCTGGCAAAGGCCACGCCTAAAAAGAGCACGCCGATGAACTTCTGTCCATCCTGCGCGCCGTGCATAAAGCTCATGGCCGCAGCGCTTGCGATCTGAGCGTATTTAAAGAAGACATTGGCACGTCGCCTGTTGGCGGCGGCGAAAAGAATCGAGACGAGCTTGCACAGGACCCAGCCCATGACAAAGCCCAGGCCGATGGAGAGCGCCAGGCCGTAGATGACCTTCATCCACTCGTGGACGTTGACGCTGCTCGCACCGCCGAGGGCGATGGCGGCACCGGTCAGGCCGGCGATAAGGCTGTGGCTTTGCGAGGTGGGGATGCCAAAACGCGACGCTGTGGCGCCGTAGACGACGATGGAGAACAGCGCCGCGCACAGGCAGGCGAGCGCCATGGTGCTGTTTCCGCCAAAGTCGACAATATGGGAGATGGTGTTGGCGACGCTCGCGTTAAAGTGCGTCATGATGAGCACGCCAAGGAAGTTGAATGCGGCACTCATGAGGATGGCGGCGCGGGCGGGCATGCAACGCGTGGTGACGCAGGTCGCGATGGCGTTGGGTGCGTCGGTCCATCCATTGACGAAGATGGCGCCGAGCGCGAGGATCACGGTGACGGCAAGGACTGGGTTCGACACAAGTTGGCCGAGGAAGGTTGAGAACGTTACGTCCATATATGGGCTTTCTCGAAGTTTGCAGGCACGTTACAGAAACATGATAAATCGTATCACCTCCTGCGGGTTTCTTTACCGAGTTCTGATGGGAGCAGTGAATTTTTTGGCACTAAAAATGAATATTAGCCCTGTTGACCGCGGGTGTTCTTTTTGCTAACACACCATGAGGACACGTGCGCGCGCCCCAACACCCCAAAACCACAGTCTGTTCGCTTTACAATATGCAAACATGCGTTCGATAATAGGGGCCATGGAATATCGACAGACAGACGGCAAAACTCGGCGCGTGCACAAGCAGTATGTGGACGTCGTGACCCGCATCCTTGCGGGCGGACAAGTCGTGCCGGTCACCGTCTGCTGGGTCGACGGCCGTTGCTTTACGATCGACGAGATTGTCTCGTCCACCGGTTTTGGCCTGACGGTTCACGGCATTCGTACGGCAACCTATAAGGTACGTTTTGGCGGACATGCGACCGAGTTGTATCTGGAGGACCAAACGCGTGAGCGGGCGGACGGCTCGCAGGCGCACGTGATGCGTTGGTGGGTCTGGGCTTTTGATCGTACGCTCGAGGGCGAGCGCCGCAGGTAAGAGCGCGCGGCATTCGGGTACAATGGCAGGAATCTTGTCACCTACGGCGCTGTTGTGGCGCTTTTTGAAAGGACGAAGTATGAACGATATCCAGGGCTATCAGAACGGCCCCATCGAGACCGGCGCAAGCCGCGCCAAGGAGATGTCGCCGCGCGCGTACAATCTTGCCATGTCCGCCCTCATCTTCTTGGGCTTTTGCGCCATGGGCGCCGGTGCTTACTTTACGAGCACCATGGCGTTTGCCCGCATGATGATGAGCGGCGCCGCCCTGCCACTGGTCTTTGGCTCGTTTATTTTAACCATCGTCGGCATGGTCATGATGTCGGCTGCTGCGGGCAAGCAGTCCGTGGGTCTGTCCCTTGTGGGCTACGTAATCTTTGCGAGTACCTTTGGCCTGACCGCGTCGTTTGGCCTTGCCAACTACGACCTGCCCACCATCAACACTGCCTTTATCGCCACGGCCGCCATCACCTTTGTCTTTGGCGCCTTGGGCGTGACGTTCCCCAAGTTTTTCCAGCGCGTATATGGCATCGGCTTTGGCATTCTGCTCGCCACTATTCTGGTTGAGATCGTGCTGATGTTTATGGGCGTCTCGCAGACCATCACCGACCTGATCGTGATCGTGGTGTTCGCCGGCTTTATTGGCTACGACACCTATGTTGCCACGACGGTGCCGCCCACGCTGCCCAATGCGGTGCTCATGGCGTCCAATCTGTTCGTGGACATTATCAACGTGTTCCTGCGCATCCTGAACATCCTCGGTCGTCGCGACTAGTGCCAAATTGCAGCGGTGCTTGCCGTGCGTGTAAATCGATGCGAAAGGCGGTCCTTCGGGGCCGTCTTTTTTGTACGCGGCGGGGTATCATGGATGAGAAAAAGCCGATGGCGGCAGCGACAGGAAAGGTGACCACGTATGGCAGACGTCGACAACAGGAACCGTAACCGCAGGTCCAACCGAGCGGGTCAGCCCAATCCCAAGCGCGAGGCCCGTGCCAAGGCCGCCGAGCGCCATGTGATGACTGTGTCCGAAGCGTGCGCCAAGGATATCGAGCGTTCGCTTGCTGGTGTTCGCGAGTTTGACGGCATGCCCGCCGGCTTTGTCGCGGCGATGAAGGCCAAGGTTCAGACTACTGTGGCCCCCGAAGAGCAGGTCGCCGAGGACGTCGAGAACGCGGAGGCTGCCGAGGTCGAGGCAGCGCCCGAGACCGAGGCAGCGCCCGAGCCCGTCGAGGAGCCTGCCGAGGAAATCGCCGAAGCTGAGTCCGCGCCTGCTGAGGAGCCCGCTCCGGTCCTGCCCGAGGTCACTGTGCTTGATGCCTCCGCCACGCAGGCAATCCTCGATAACGGTCGCGGCTATGCGCAGTTCTGCGACATGGCCGTGCTCGCCTTTGCCTCGTTCACCAACCCGGGCGGTGGCTATATTCAGGGTTATCTGGGCCAGGAGGCCACGCTGTGCGCCGATTCGTATCTGTACAACGTTCTCGATAAGCAGCGTAAGTGGTACGGCGAGAACCGTCGCCGCAACATCAACTGCGAGCTTTACCGAAACCGTGCGCTGGTGGTGCCTGCGGTACGCTTCGAGCGCAACCACGTGCATGCGTATGCCGACGTAATCGTTGCCGCCGCGCCCAACGTCAAGCGCGCTCGCCAGGAGTATCGCGTGGGTGACGATGCCCTGCTGGACGCCCTGCACGATCGCATTCGCTTTGTGCTTGCCATCTGTGACGAGCTAGGTCGCGAGAAGCTCGTGCTGGGCGCTTGGGGCTGCGACAACAACGGCTTTGACGCAGAGGCCGTGGCCGAGCTCTTCCGCAAGGAGCTCGCGTCGGGCGACTTTAAGGTCAAGCAGGTCTTCTTTGCCGTGCCTTCTACGCGCTGGGATGAGGATTTTGCCAAGTTCGAGCACGTGCTGGCAAACTTCCCCGAGCGCAACGAGGAGTCCTATGCCCAGGTTGCCGCTCGCGCTGCGGCAGCTCGCGCCGCCGAGCAGGCCCAGGCTGCTACCGAGGATGATGAGGACGAGGACGATTGGCGCAGGTACCTGTAATCGGTACGTGCTGACAGATAGGTCGAGCCGACGGGAGAGGCTGCTTCCGTCGGCTTTTTATTGAGTGGGGAGCTTACGATGAAAAACGTTCTGTGCTTTGGTGACAGCAACACCTATGGTTACGATCCGGCGGGTATGCGCGACGGTACCGCGGTGCGCTATGCGCAGGATGTGCGCTGGTGCGGTGTGGCCCAACGTGACTTAGGCGAGGGCTGGCATGTAATTGAAGAAGGCCTCAACGGCCGCACGACGGTACGCGACGACATGTGCCATCTGGACACTAACCTCAACGGCATTCGCGCGCTTCCGATGCTGCTCGAGGCTCATAAGCCGCTGGACGCCATTGTGATCATGCTGGGCACCAACGACTGTAAGACGGTCTTTAACGTGACAGCTTCCGATATCGCCCGTGGCGCCATGGCGCTGATTCGCGCCGTCCGCGCGTTTCCGTGGACCGACGCTGCGCCTTGCCCGCGCATCCTGCTGATGGCTCCTATCAAGATCAAGCCGCAGATCGCCGATGTGTATATGACCGACTTTGACGAGCATTCCGTTGAGGCATCTGAGCATTTTGGCGAGTACTATACGCACGTGGCCGAGCAGTTTGGCTGCGACTTTTTGAATGCCGCCGACTTTGCCGAGCCGGGCGATATCGACTATCTGCATATGATGCCCGAAAGCCACGAGAGCCTGGGTCACGCCGTGGCAGCCAAGCTCAAAGAGATGCTTGGTGAGTAGCGTGATCCCAAACCACCACAAAGGGGACAGACACCTTTGTGGTGGATTTGCCCGCGTTAGCGAGCGGCTCGGTTGCCATATGGGCATGGACGAGCTCATTGACCTCTTTGCCGAGGGCGACGAGCTTGTCTCAAACACCGCTTTTGAGGATTTGGAGCTTGCCTACGACGTTGCGAACGGCGCGACGTTCGATGGCGTCGTGTTTCGGTCCTGCGTGTTCGACGGCGTCGACTGGAGCGGTTCTGCTTTCCGCGACGTGATGTTTCGCGGCTGCCGTTTTATTCGCAGCAATATGGAAGGCTGCTGGCTCAATCGCTGCGACTTCGTCGATTGCTCGGCACCGGGACTCAACTTGCTCAAGGCGCGCCTGTCGAGTGTGTCGTTTGGATCGTGCGACTTGAGCTACGCAAATCTTTCGGAGGGGCGTATTGGCCCTATGACAGCATGCGATACGCGTCTGAGCGAGGCTGCGCTTCAGGGTGCCAAGCTGAGGCAGGTTCGCTTGGATGGCTGTGACCTGACGCGTGTTGATGTGTTCAAGACGTCGCTTTCCGGCGTTGATGTGTCGCGCTGTACATTTGTGGCGCCCGTTGTTTCGGGCGATTACCATGAGTTGCGTGGCCTGACGGTCAATGCCGAGCAGGCGCTGGCACTCTCGGGTTTGTTGGGAATTCAACTCGCCGACGGCTAGACGTCAAAAAGGAAAAACCGCCGCAAAGGTGCCTGTCCCCTTTGCGGCGGTTTTGGGCTGCGAATCTCAGTACTGCCACATGTGGTTGACGGGGCCGGAGCCTTTGCCCATGTCCAGGCCGGCGGCCAGAGCGCCTGTCAGGTATGCCTTGCCGGCGTTGACGGCATCGGCAAGATTCATGCCCTGTGCCAGCGCGCAGGCGATGGCGGACGAGAGCGTGCAGCCGGTGCCGTGCGTGTTGTCGGTCTCGATGCGCTTGTGGCGGAACCACGTGGTGAGTGGATCTCCCAGATGGTTGCCCTCGTCATCGAGTGGCGCGGGTTCGGCCAGTACATCGTTGGCCTCGTTGACAAGATGCCCGCCCTTAACGAGGGATGCGCAACCAAAGCGGCGGGTGAGGAGCATGGCAGCATTTTGCTGCGTGCGCTCGGAGTCGACCTCGTAGTCGAGCAGGGCCATGGCCTCGGGAATATTGGGCGTGATAACCGTCGCTAGCGGGAACAGGCGGCGGGTGAGCGCCTCGGCGGCATCTTCGGCAATCAGCCGTGCGCCCGAGGTGGCTACCATGACGGGGTCGACTACCACGTTTGTCGCGTTCCAGGCGCTCAGGCGGTCGGCGATAACATCGATAATCTTGGCAGAGGAAACCATGCCAATCTTGACGGCGTTGGGGCGGATATCGTCAAAAACGGCATCGATCTGCGCCGCGACAATATCCGGGGAGATGTTCTGCACGGCGGTGACGCCCAGGGTGTTCTGTGCGGTGATGGCGGTGATGGCCGTCTCGGCATACAGGCGGTGCGCCGTGATGGTCTTGATGTCGGCCTGAATGCCGGCACCACCGCTGGAATCTGATCCTGCGATGGACAGGACGGCGGGTACCTTGCTGCGATCCATGTTCGCTCCCTTGTTCGGTCGGAATCAAATGGGTCTATAATCCAGCATTATAAAGATGCCCGGGCCGACTCTATGTCGAACCCGGGCGGGCGATGCAATCTTTACGAAAATCCTTGATTCTCATTTTCATTGCAACGGCCTCAGGACTCAGC
>NZ_QRVG01000018.1 GCF_003459245.1 Collinsella sp. AF23-2 | reverse complement strand
CATCGAAATTTATCGATGGCCTATTTCAGACTGTAATGGGCGGGCGCTTGCACTGGACAGACCGATAAAATGTTTGGCAACAAAACTGATTATTAGCTCGGTGGGCTTTTAAAAAGCGCTGCTCATGCGCTGGGGAGCACGTCGCGCCGTGCGTATAATAAGGCGGGTAACGCCAAAAATACGAGGCTCTGAGGGGATACCATGTCTCAAGAAACCATCCGCGCGGCCGAGCGTGCCGCGGGACAGGTGAACACCATGTCGACGTATGATCCGGACTCCGACCAGCTGCATGAGGAATGTGGCATTTTCGGCGTATGGGCGCCCGATCGCGACGTGGCTCGACTGACGTACTTTGGCCTGCGTGCGCTGCAGCACCGTGGCCAGGAATCGGCTGGAATCGCCGTGGGTGACGGCGGCACGGTTATGGTCCGCAAAGATCTGGGCCTGCTCGACCGCGTGTTCTCCAACGCCGACCTGTCGACGCTCTCCGGCCAGCTGGCCGTGGGTCATGTGCGCTACGGCACTGCCGGCGCCAAGAGCTGGGAAGCCTCTCAGCCGCACCTCTCTACCATCAACAGCGTCATTATCGCGCTCGCGCACAACGGCACCCTCGTCAACACCGACGAGCTGCGCCGTCAGCTGATCGAGCTGGGCGTGCCGTTCCTCTCCAATTCGGATTCCGAGGTCGCGACCAAGCTTATCGGCTACTTTACCCAGCGTACGGGCCACCTGCGCGAGGGTATTCGCAAGACCATGGAGCTCGTGCGCGGCGGCTACGCCATGACGCTCATCAACGAGCAGGCGCTCTACGCATTTCGCGATCCACACGGCATTCGCCCGCTCGTGCTGGGCAAGCTGGTGGACGAGGGCCTGGACCAGGCCGATGCCGCAGCCGTTTCGCAGCTGCCGTCGCAGGACGGCGCCGCGACGGTCGACTCCGCCGTCCGTGTCACGCGCGCCGGCGGCTGGGTCGTTGCTTCCGAGACCTGCGCACTCGACATCGTGGGTGCCGAGTACGTCCGTGACGTCCGTCCCGGCGAGATCTTGCGCATCAGCGCCGAGGGCCTGGTATCCGAGCAGGGCGTGCCTGCAGCCGAAGAGCCCGCCAACTGCATCTTTGAGCAGGTCTACTTTGCCCGCCCCGACTCCATCATGAACGGCAAGAGCGTCTATGCCTGCCGTTACGACATGGGTCGTCAGCTGGCACATGAGGAGCCTGTCGAGGCCGACCTGGTCATCGGCGTGCCCGACTCCGGCCTGCCGCCTGCGGAGGGGTATTCGCACGAGAGCGGTATTCCCTTTGGCGAGGGCCTTATCAAGAACCGCTACGTGGGCCGTACGTTTATTGAGCCTACGCAGGAGTTGCGCGCCATGGGCGTGCGTATGAAACTCAACCCGCTGCGCGACAACATCGAGGGCAAGCGCCTGGTCGTCATCGACGACTCCATCGTGCGCGGCACCACCATGGTGCAGCTCGTCAAGATGCTGCGCAACGCCGGCGCCAAGGAGATTCATATCCGCATCAACTCGCCCGAGGTCATCTGGCCGTGCTTCTACGGTATCGATACCGACGTGCAGTCGCAGCTTATCAGCGCCAACAAGACGGTCGACGAGATTTGCGAGTATATCGGCGCCGATTCGCTGGCCTTCCTTTCGGTCGAGGGCCTGCTTAAGGTCATGCCCAAGGGCGGTTACTGCGATGCGTGCTTTACCGGCCGCTACCCCGTGGCGATTCCCGAGAGCTTTGGCCGCGACAAGTTTATGGAGGGCTTTAAGCCCCGCAACCTGGACAAGCCGCTGCACTTTGACGACGACGCCGTGATCGAGAAATACGACGACCGCAGCTGGGAAGAGGAGCACGGCGAGGCATAAAACCTGCCATATGGGGACAGGTTTATTTTGGTAGGTTTTACCTGCTGTTTTGTTGATATGACGGCGCGTGCTGTTATGGCGCGCGCCGAAATGAACGCAACTATGAGCACCGTTTGGCGCCCGTGCGGCGCCACGGTAGTGGGAGAGGAAGGCTCAGATGAGCGACAGCAAGCATGTGACGTACGAGGACGCTGGCGTCGACACCGCCGAGGGCGGCCGCGCCGTCGACGCGATTAAGCAGATGGTCAAGGACACTAACCGTTCCGAGGTTATCGGTGGCATCGGCGGCTTTGGCGGCCTGTTCTCGGCCGCCGCGCTCAAGGATATGGAAGACCCGATCCTGATTAGCGGTACCGACGGCGTGGGCACCAAGCTCGTGCTCGCCCAGATCATGGACCGTCACGAGACGGTTGGCCAGGACCTGGTCGCTATGTGCGTCAACGATATTCTGGCTTCGGGCGCCGAGCCGCTGTTCTTCCTGGACTACGTTGCCATCGGTCACATCGAGGCCGAGCACATGGCAAAGATTATCAAGGGTGTGGCCGACGGCTGCAAGCTCGCGGGCTGCGCGCTCGTGGGCGGTGAGATGGCCGAGCACCCGGGCGTCATGGCTCCTGCCGACTACGACCTTGCCGGATTTACCGTGGGCGTCGTCGACCGTCCCAAGATGCTCGACCCCGCAAACGTCCGCCCGGGCGATGTGATCCTGGGCCTGCCTTCCACCGGCGTGCACTCCAACGGCTACTCGCTCGTGCGTAAGGTCATTGGCGTCGACGGCGTTAAGCCGGGCACGCCCGAGGCCGTCGCTAAGGCCGAGGAGCTGAGCCGTCCGCTCGAAGAGCTCGGCGGTGCATCGCTGGCAGACGCTCTGTTGGCCCCCACGCGCATCTACGTCAAGCCGATCCTGGAGCTGCTCCGCGGCGGCGCTCCGGTGCATGCCATCGCCCACATCACTGGCGGCGGTATTACCGAGAACCTCAACCGTGCACTCGCCGACGACGTCGACGCCGTGGTCACCCGCAACGGCGCCGAGATGGGTTGGGACGTTCCGCCCGTCATCACCTACGTGTCGCGTCAGGCCGAGCTCGCGCCCAACGAGGCATGCAAGACCTTCAACATGGGCGTCGGCCTGTGCCTGATCGTCGCCCCCGAGGACGAGGCCGCGGTTACCGAAGCCCTGGTCGCGCTGGGCGAGAAGCCGTTCCGCGTGGGCGAGTGCGTCGAGGGTTCCGGTAAGGTCGTGTACTCCGATGAGCGCTAACGAGCAGATGGCTGCTAGTGAGGGCCTGGGCTTTGTGCCCTACACCCGTCCGACCGGCACCGATACGGTCGAGCCGCTCAAGATCGGTGTGCTCATCAGCGGTTCGGGTACCAACCTGCAGGCGCTGATCGATCTGATCGCCGCCGGTAAGCTCAACGCCTCGATTGAGCTTGTGGTGTCGAGCCGTCCTTCGGCTAAGGGTTTGCAGCGCGCTGAGCGCGCGGGCATCCAGACGCTCACGCTGTCCAAGGATGTCTATGCCGACCCTATTGCCGCCGACGAGATCATCGCGCACGAGCTGCTCGAGCGCGGCTGCGAGTACGTGGTGATGGCCGGCTATATGCGCATGGTGCACACACCGCTGCTGGCGGCGTTTCCCAACCGCGTGGTCAACTTGCATCCGGCGCTGCTGCCGAGCTTTACCGGTGCGCATGCGATTGACGATGCCTTTGCGCGCGGCGTCAAGGTAACTGGCGTGACCGTGCATTTTGCCAACGAGGTCTACGACAACGGTCCCATCATCGCCCAGCGTGCGCTGGCTGTCGAGGAGGGCTGGGATGTCGACGCGCTCGAGGAGCACATCCACGCGATTGAGCACGTGCTGTATCCCGAGGTCGTGCAAATGCTCGCCGACGGCCGCGTCCACGTGCTGGAGAGCGGCAAGGTCGCAATTGATGCGCCCCGCGTCTAGCGGCGCACAGTACAATTTAGTTGAGTGGTCAGGGTGGTCATTGGCGCCAAGGCGCGCGTGGCCACCTTTTGTTTTGGGTAGTCATCGGGGACGTTCCTGAATGACTAGGTGAGAGAGGTGAGCGCATGGCGGATAACGAAGCGCTGTTTACGCCTGAGCTGGTGTTTTTTGATTGGGAGTGTGCGACGCCGGGTGAGGTGTTTGCGCAACTCGAGAGTGAGCTTGCTCCGCGCGGCTACATTGCCGACGGTTGGCTCGACGCCGTTCGCACGCGCGAGGATGCCTATCCCACGGGTCTTGCCATGCCGGCGGCAAACATTGCCATTCCGCATACCGATCCGGGGTTTGTGGCCAAGCCCTATATCGCGGTGGTGAAGCCCTCCGCGCCCGTGACATTTAACGCTATGGCTGGCATGGGCGCTCCGGTGCCGGCGCAGATCGTCATCAATCTGGGCATCGCCGAGCCGGGCGGCCAGGTCGAGGCTCTGCAGGCGCTCATGAACATCTTTATGGACGGCGATGCCGCAGCCGACGTGCTCGGCCAGACCACGCCGCAGGGCATGGTCGACGCCATCCGCCGCCACTTCTAAGGTGGGGCTAAGCCGGCACCTAGGGACGTTCCTTATGTGCCGGCACTTGGGGACTGTCCCTAACTGCCGGCAGAAAAGGAACGTCCCTAACTGCCGGCTGCCAGAGCTGTCCCCTTTGCACCAAAATGGTGCAGATTAACCTGTCCCCAATGCACCAAGCGTGCCGCGGGGGCTGCGTTGTGACACAATGGCGTTTGTTCGATTCGTTATGCGAAAGGCCAACTATGGCAAATAAGAAAAAGAACCCCGCACTCGAGCCGACGCCCGAGCAGCAGGCTCGCGCCGCCTCCAACTCTCGCAAGAAGCAGCGCAAGACCCGCGTGTCCAAGACCGTCAAGATCGTTCTGGTGGTCATCGGCGTGCTGGCGATGCTGCTTTCCGTCTCGGCGATGGCGTGCTCCGGCCTTATGTCGCAGGCCGAGGACACCTCGGGCTACAAGCTGACCGGCGGTGTTGCTGCTACTATCAACGGCACCAACCTCACCGAGGACACCGTGACCAAGCAGATCATGAGCATGCGCACGTCCTACGGCTACACCAAGGACAAGGACTGGGCGCAGTATCTGGTCGACAACGACCTCACGCCCAAGAAGTATCGCAAGCAACTCATCGACTCCTACACGCAGCAGATTCTGCTTCAACAGGCACAGAAGGAGAACGGCGTGACGGTGTCGGACGAGGAGGTCGAGAAGGCTTGGAAGGACGCGTGCAAGAGCGCGGGCGGTGCCAAGGCCTTTAAGAAGACCCTCAAGACCTACGGCTATACCGAGGATACCTACAAGGATTCGCTCAAGGAGAGTCTGGCGCAGCAGAAACTCAAGGATGCCGCCGCGCCCACGAGCAAACCCAAGGACAGCGAGATTGTCGATTACATCAACGAAAACCTGTCCAGCTACAACGACGCCCGTCGCTCGTCGAACATCCTGATCAAGGTTGATTCCGACGCTTCCGACGAGGACAAGGCTGCCGCCAAGGCCAAGGCGCAGGAGTGCCTGGACAAGATCAACTCCGGTGAGCTGAGCTTTGAGGACGCCGTTGAGCAGTACTCCGAGGACACCGGTTCCAAGGAGAAGAAGGGCGATGTGGGCTGGGATAAGCTCACCACCTTTGTCGACAGCTACCAGACGGCGCTCGAGGGGCTCAACAAGGGCGACGTGAGCGAAGTCATCGAGTCGACCTATGGCTACCACATCATCAAGTGCACCGACTACTTCCATGTCGATAATCAGGTTGATGACATCAACCAGGTGCCCAAGGCCATCAAGAAGTACGTCTCCAACGTGGTGAAGACGCAGGCGGCCAGTACCGCGTACAGTGAGTGGCTGGAGCAGTACAAGAAGGACGCCGACATTACCGTCAACCCCATGCCCAAGGACGTACCCTATAACGTGAGTCTGAAGGGCATCACCAAGAGTTCGACCGACGATTCGTCGACGACTGAGTAATCATGGGGCGGTGCTCGCGCGAGTGCCGCCCACGCTATTAGAGAGGATTTGCAGATGACCAACGAAGAGCTGCAGAAGGAAATGATCGCGGCCATGAAGGCCAAGGACAAGGTTCGCCTGTCCATCATTCGCCAGGTTAAGGCCGAGGTGAAGAATATCGAGGTCAATGAGCGCCGCGATGTGACCGAGGAAGACGTCAACAGCATGATCAAGCGTCTGATCAAGCAGACGAGCGAGACACTGGAGATGTCCATCAAGGCCGGCACCGACCAGGAGCGTACCGACAACCTGACCGAGCAGGTCAAGATTCTGGAGAGCCTGCTGCCCGCGCAGGTTTCGGGCGAGGAGCTCGAGGCTCTGATCGAGCAGGTCATCGCCGAGCTGGGCGCCACGTCCAAGAAGCAGATGGGCCAGGTTATGGGTGCACTCGGCAAGGCCACTGGCGGCAACTTCGATAAGCCGGCCGCGGCAAAGATCGTCGGAGCCAAACTCGCGTAATTTGTTACGCGGTTTTACCAAACCGCGTAACGGCTCGACGCTGCAAACCCGTACACGCGGCAATCTGACGTTCAATTTCAAGGGCGCGACCATAAGGTCTGCGCCCTTTCATTTCACGTCACCTTGCTCGCGTGTACGGGTTTTCGCTGACTTATGCTCAACAAGGGCGGTTGGGCGCTCACTGGGGACAGACTTAAATGAGTGCCCAATGAGTGGGTGGAAGATTGCGGGTTCTTTACGGGAATGTAGTGTGGGCTGCGGAAACGTGGTTCTTTCCGTACAATAGTTCAACTCGTGTAAACGCAGGGAAGGGACATTCATGGCAGACATGATCGAGATCAAGCATCTCAACAAGTACTTTGGCGACCTGCATGTGCTCAAAGATATCAACCTCACCGTCAAGCGCGGCGAGAAGCTCGTAATGATCGGGCCTTCCGGCTCGGGTAAGTCGACGCTCATCCGCTGTGTCGATTATCTTGAGGAGCCCACGTCGGGCGAGGTCATCATCGACGGTACGCCGCTCACTAAGAAGAATCACCTGGAAATGGCTCGCAAATATAGCTCCATGGTGTTTCAGCAGTTCAACCTGTATCCCAACATGACGGTGCTGGGCAATCTGACGCTCGCGCCCATCAAGCTGCAAAAGAAGAGCAAGGAGGAGGCGACCGAGATCGCCGTCGCCGCGCTCAAGCGCGTCGGCATGGCGCATAAGGCCGGCGAGTATCCGCAGAACCTCTCGGGCGGTCAGCAGCAGCGCATCGCCATCGCCCGTGCCCTGTGCACCAAGCAGCCCATCATCCTGTTTGACGAGCCGACCTCGGCGCTCGACCCCGAGATGGTCCAGGAGGTTCTGGACGTTATGATTGAGCTCGCGCAGGAGGACATCACCATGATCTGCGTGACGCACGAGATGGGCTTTGCGCGCCAGGTGGCCGACCGCGTCATCTTTATGGAGGACGGCCGCATCCTGGAGGAGGGCACGCCCGAGCACTTCTTCGATAACCCCGAGAACCCGCGCTGCCGCGAGTTCCTGTCCAAGATTCTGCACTAGGCGCGGTGATGGACATGACGGATATGACGAGGGCGGCCGTGTCGCGCCGTCACTTTTTGCAGCTGGCGGGCGCCGGCATGCTCGCGCTGACGGGGACCGCGCTCACCGGTTGCGGCAACTCCACCAGCGGCGAGGGTTCCGACAAGGGATCCAAGCTTGCGGCCATCAAGTCGCGCGGCCATCTGAATGCCGGCGTCAAGAAAGATGTTCCCGGCTACGGCTATTACGACACCGCCAAAGGCCGCTTTGAGGGCATGGAAGTCGATTTGTGCTACCAGATCGCCGCCGCTGTCTTTGGCGTGAGCTACAAGGAAGCCCGTGCCCAGGAGCTTGTCGAGTTTACCGACGTAACGCCCAAGACACGCGGCCCGCTGATCGATAACGGCCAACTCGACGTGGTCGCAGCGACCTACACCATCACCGACGAGCGCAAGAAGAGCTGGGATTTCTCGACGCCGTACCGCACCGACTACGTGGGACTCATGGTCAAGAAGCGTTCGGGCTTTACCTCGATTGAGGACCTGGACGGCAAGGTCATCGGCGTGAGCCAGGGTGCCACCACGCAGGGCCTGATCGAGCAGATGATCAAGGACAACGGCTTTAGCTGCAAGCCCGAGTTTAGGGCCTTTAGCGGCTACCCCATCATCAAGAGCTCGCTCGACGCCGGCAATATCGACGTCTTTGCCATGGACCGCTCCACGCTGGCCGGTTACATGAACGAGACCGTTGAGCTGTTGCAGCCCGAGGTCAAGTTTGGCGAGCAGGGCTACGGCGTGGCGACCAAGAAGGGCTGCGACCTTTCGGCCGTGGTCGATCAGGTGATTTGCGATCGTCTGGCCGACGGCTGGCTCGACCAAGAGGTCAAGACCTGGGGTCTTGTATAGGCGCATCGTCCAAGGAAGGAATCAAATGCTCGAAGGATTATTTGACGCCGACCGTTGGTCGACGACATTTCAAAACATGGGGCCCTTCTGGGAGGGCTTTGGCGTGACGCTACAGGTGGTCGTTGCCGGTCTGCTGCTGTCGCTGGTGCTGGGCACGCTGCTGGGTGTGTTCTCTACCACCCGTTCGCGCGTGCTGCGCGCCATAAGCCGCGTATACGTGGAGTTTTACCAGAACACCCCGTTGCCCGTGCAGGTGCTCTTTATGTACATGGCTGGTCCGCAGTTTTTGCAGGCCATAACCGGTGCCGACCAGCCGGTGCGCATCGCGCCGTTCGTGCTGGGCTTCTTGGGCGTGGGCCTGTATCACGCGGCCTACATCTCGGAGGTCATCCGCACCGGTATCGAGGCGGTTCCGCGCGGTCAGATGGAGGCGGCGCAGAGCCAGGGCTTCACCCGTGCGCAGGCGTACTGGTACATCGTGCTGCCCCAGACATTCAAGATCATTCTGCCGCCGCTGTGCAACCAGGCACTCAACCTAGTCAAGAACACGTCGGTGCTGGCGCTTGTGGCCGGCGGCGACCTTATGTACCGTTCCGACAACTTTGTGAGTCTGTACGGTTACCTGCAGGGATACATCGTCTGCTGCCTTATGTACTTCATCATCTGCTTTCCGCTCGCCATGCTGGTGCAGTGGCTCGAGCGCCGCTCCAAGGAGCGTCCGCGCGGCGTGAGCCTCGCCGAGCTGGGGCTCGACAACGTAGAGGAGGCCTAGCGCATGGAAATCTTCAACGCGACCAACCTGCTCTACATTTGGGGCGGCTTTGTTAAGACGATCGAGATCTCGGCGCTGTCGATCTTTTTCTCGCTCATCTTTGGCACGGTGCTGGCGCTTGTTAAAAGCTATGCGCCCCGCCCGTTCCGTATTTTGGTGAGTGCCTATATCGAGCTGTTCCGTTGCACGCCGAACCTGCTGTGGATCCTGTTTATCTACTTTACGGTGCAGGGCTTGGACATTGTGATTTCGACCATCGCCTTTACGCTGTTTACCAGCGCTGTTATGGCCGAGATTGTGCGCGGCGGCCTCAACTCGATTCCGCGCGGCCAGTTTGAGGCAGCGCAGAGCCAAGGCTTCGGCTTTTTTGCCACCATGCGCTACATCATTCTGCCGCAGACGTTTAAGACGATCATTCCGGCGCTGTTTAGCCAATGCACGACCGTCATTAAGGACAGCTCGTATCTTTCGGGCATTAACGTGGCCGAGCTCATGTACACGGCAAACGTCGTGATGGCCCACGCGATTGATCTGTCGCAGGTACTTATGCTCTACGGCCTGGTGTTTGCGATGTACTTTATGCTCAACTTTGGTATCTCGTTGTTGGTGAGGGCATATCAACGCCGCATCGTGGCCGCATAGTCCTGCTTCCCCAAGCACGGCACCTTGCCCCTCAATCGTCGCTTGCGTACATTTAGTACGCGGCGCTCCTCTTTCGGGGCAATCTGCCGCACTTGGGAAACCAGGACGGTCGTAAGTGACAAAATGGGAATCAGGAATTGCCTTTTCTCATTTGTTAGAAAGGAATCGCGATGAGCGATCTGGAGAACAAGAAGAGTCCTGTGGTCATTACCATCGCGCGCGACTTTGGTGCCGAGGGCCACGAGATCGGACGCATCCTCGCCAACGAGTTGGGGATTCCTCTGTACGACAACGAGCTGCTGGTGCGCGCGTCGCTGCGTGCGGGCGAGTCGCTCGATAAGATGGCCGCCTACGACGAGCGTCTGGCTGTGGAGAACATGGCGTTTCTGCCCGACCGCTACGACGCGCGCTCGTACTCGGACAAGTTGTTCCAAAAGATGAGCCAGGTGATTTTGGACCTGGGCGAGACCGAGAGTTGCATTATCGAAGGCCGCCTGTCCGATTATCTGCTTCACAACAACCCCAACCACATTGCCGTGTTGGTGACCGCACCCTTTGAGGACCGCGTCGAGATCGTGCGCAAGAAGCGCGGCCTTAACAAAAAGAAGGGCGCCAAGCTGGTCAAGCAGCAGCAGAAGGCGCGCGAGGCGTTCTACAAGCGCTACAGCGCCGGAAAGTGGAAGATGACGAGCGGCAAGGACATCGTCGTCAACCGCGCCAAGTTGGGCCGCGAGGGCTGTAAAGACGTCATCGCCGCAGCCTACCGCTATAAAGTGGCGCAGCTCGAAGGCTAGCCGACCAAAACCACCACAAAGGGGACAGGCACCTTTGTGGTGGTTTTTGTTTTAGGCTGAGGGGAAGGCCTTGGCGGCAGTGCCTATCCTCGGCTTTTGCATAGTCTCGATCTGTAACACCAAGCCAGCGAAAATGGCTCTAACTGTTACAGATTGAGATGAACCGTTCGGCCGTCAGCCCAACGTCTTGATCTGTAACACCAGGCGGCATATTTGGTCTCTAACTGTTACAGATTGAGATGCAGCGTGGCCGGCCGGCACAATATCTCAATCTGTAACAACTGCAGGGCTCAACGGACTCCAGCTGTTACAGATTGAGACAAAACGACCGGGCAAGTCCCAAACCACCACAAAGGTGCCTGCCCCATCGTGGTGGTTTGGGCGGCCGGCATAAAAAAGTCCCCGCCGGGCGTGTGCTCGACGGGGACTTTGCCGTTTGATGGCTAGCACTGCAGGTGATTACTCGCCCAGCAGGCTCTTGGTGATGGAAGCGGCGGCCTTCTTGCCGGCGCCCATCGCCAGAATGACCGTAGCGGCACCGGTGACGATGTCGCCGCCGGCCCAGATGCGGGGATCGGTGGTCTGGCCGGTCTCCTCGTCGGCAACGATGTAGCCCCACTTGTTGAGCTCCATCTTGCCGCCGATCTTCTTTGCGAAGGGGTTGGCGTTGGTGCCGATAGCCGAGATCGCGACGTCGCAGGGAATCTCCTCGATGGCGCCCTCGATGGGCACCGGGCGACGGCGGCCGGACTCGTCGGGCTCGCCGAGCTCCATCTTCTGGACCTTGACGGCGCACACGGAGCCGTCCTCGCCAGCGACAAACTCGAGCGGGGAGACGAGCGGCAGAACCTCGACGCCCTCGGCCTTAGCATGGTGCAGCTCGGCGCGACGGCAGGGCATCTCGTCCTCGGTACGACGGTAGGCGATGATGGCGTGCTCGGCGCCCAGGCGCTTGGCGGTACGGACGGCGTCCATAGCCACGTTGCCGCCACCAAAGACGACGACGTTCTTGCCGTGCTTGGTGGGGGTGTCGTACTCGGGGAACTTGTTGGCCTTCATCAGGTTCACGCGGGTGAGGTACTCGTTGGCGAAGAAGACGTTGGGCAGGTTCTCGCCGGGGACGTTGAGGAACTTGGGCAGGCCAGCGCCGGTCGCCACGTAGATGGCGTCGAAGCCCTGCTCGAACAGCTCCTCGGCCGTGGCCATGTTGCCCACGACGGAGTTGTACTCAAACTTGACGCCCATGTCCTCCAGGCCGTCAATCTCGCGCTTGACGACCGCCTTGGGCAGACGGAACTCGGGGATGCCGTAGACCAGCACGCCGCCGCCGGTAAAGAAGGCCTCAAAGACGGTGACGTCAAAGCCGTTACGGGCGAGCTCGCCGGCGCAGGTGATGCCGGACGGGCCAGAGCCCACGACGGCGACCTTCTTGCCGTTCTTGGGGGCCATCTTGGGCGTGGAGGCGAGCTCGGGGCGGTCACCCAGGAAGCGCTCGAGCTGGCCGATGGCCACGGGCTCGGACTTCTTACCACGGATGCACTTGCCCTCGCACTGGTTCTCCTGCGGGCAGACGCGACCGCAGATGGCGGGAAGCATGGAGTCCTCGCGGATGGTATCGAGAGCGCCGCCGAAGTCCTTCGCGCGGATCTGCTCGATAAAGCGGGGAATGTTGATGTTGACGGGGCAGCCCTCAACACAGAACGGCTTCTTGCAGTTGAGACAGCGCTCGGCCTCGGCCAGCGCCATCTCCTCGGTGAAGCCCTTGTCGACGGGGCGGAAGTCGCAGGCGCGCTCGGCAGCCGGCTCCTCGTTATCGGGGGTGCGGGGCGACTTCATATCGGCAACGAAACGACCGTTAACTAGTGGCATGCGCAGCTCTTTTCCTCATAGGCCTTGAGGGACGCGCCCTCTTCGGAACGGTAAGCGGCCTGGCGGGCACGAAGGTCATCCCAGTCGACCAGGGTGGCATCGAAGTCGGGGCCGTCGACGCAAGCGAACTTGGTCACGCCGCCCACCTCGACGCGGCAGCAGCCGCACATACCGGTGCCGTCAACCATGATGGGGTTGAGCGACGCGGTGATGGGGGTGTCGTACTTCTGGGCGGTGAGGGTCGAGAACTTCATCATCGGAACGGGGCCGACGCAGAAGACCTGGCTCACGGCCTTGTCCTGCAGCAGGCGCTCCAGCGGAGCGGTGACAACGCCCTGCTCGCCATAGGAGCCGTCGTCAGTGGTGATGTGGATGTGGTCCTCGTCGAGGAGCTCGCGGAACTGGTCCTCCATGAGCAGGAGGTCCTTGGTGCGGGCGCCCATGATGGCGTGCACCTCGTGGCCGGTCTCGACCAGGTGCTTGGCGACCGGGAAGGCAATTGCCAGGCCGACGCCGCCGCCAATGACGGCGCAGGGGCCCTCAGCCATCTCGGTGGGAACGCCCAGCGGGCCCACGACGTCGCGCAGCGACTCGCCGGCCTCGTAGGTGGAAAGCATCTCGGTGGTCTTGCCGATCACCATGAAGATGAACTCGACCCAGCCCTCGTCACCGTTCCAGCCGGCCAGGGTAAACGGGACACGTTCGCCCGTCTCGTTGGCGCGAACCATGAGGAACTGTCCAGCGTGCGCATGCTTGGCGATTGCAGGCGCCTCGATGCGGAACTTGAACACCTTCTCCGAGAACTGCGTCTTCTCCAGGATCTTATACATAGAACCCCTCTCTTGTTAGGGCCGCCGAACCGTGCCTCCACGGAAATGGACGGTAGCCCGAATAAAACCGTACGCGCACAGGCGTTGTGCAGACATACGGTGCAAATTATACCCTCATGGACATGTCGCTTACGTGTGTCTTCGGCGGTCGGGAAAAGGGTTTATCCACTTCGGCCTACCAAAGGGGGAGAGGTTTATTTTGGCAGGTTTTATCAGGCAAAACGGCAAAGGGGGCCGGCCTCGCGCATCGGTGAGGCCGGCCCCCTTTGGGGCGTTATGCATGTATGGTGGCAGCGTGTTTATTGCGATGTGCCGACTGCGGCGTTTACGCAGATAAAACCTGCCGAAATAAACCTGTCCCTAAATGGTAGGTTTTAGTGCTTGCCGTTGGCGGAGGCGGAGCCGTTGACGTGGTCGCGGGCATAGATCACGCCGTGCACGATTGCCAGGCCGGCGGCGTCTGCGGCGCGGGCGCAGGTGTCCTGGAAGTCCTCGGCCTCGCGGGCGCGCAGCTGCTTGAGCACGTAGTCGGCGACAGCCATCTTGCCGGGAGGGTTGCCGATACCGGTGCGGATGCGGCTGAAGTCGCGGCTGCCCATCTTGTCGATGATGGAGCGCAGGCCGTTGTGGCCGGCGTGGCCGCCGCCCACCTTAACACGCACATCGCCGGCGGGAATATCGAGCTCGTCGTGGATTACGAGCAGCTCCTCGGCCTTGATTTTGTACTCGCGGCAGAGCTTGGAGATGGGGCCGCCCGAGGTGTTCATGTATGACTGCGGCTTGACCAGCACAATCTGGCGCTTGCCGCCCTCTTCCTCGGCATCGTTGATATTGATGAGCGCGACCTCGGCGCCGGCCTGGTTTTTCCAGTACGTGACGCCGGCCTGACGGGCCAGCTCATCGATCGCCTTAAAGCCGGCGTTGTGGCGGGTCTCGGCATATTCCTCACCCGGGTTGCCGAGTCCGGCAACCATGCGAATCTTAAGCGGCTGTGCAGCTGCCATAGGCTTCCTTTCGTTACATAAGTAGTTCGTTCAACGACAAAGGCTACCACGCCCGCCGAAGGCGAGACTTCGTTTCAGCGAAATCCCACCAGACAAAAGCGCGGCCGCGGCAGAGCGAGCCGCCGGAACAGAAGAAACCCCCGCGCGACCTTTGCGAAGCAAGGGGGAGCGCGGGGGTTTCTTCTGTTCCGGCGGCGATGCGCCGGGTTGCAAGGACGATGCGACTACAGCGCGAAGTCGCCGCCGACGAGCGTGGAGACGGGCTCCTCGTGGTAAACGGCGGAGATGGCCTGAGCGAACTCCTCGGCGACCGAGATAGTCTTGATCTTGCCGCCGACCTCGACGGGGATGGCGTCGGTGACGACGCACTCGACGATGGGGGCATCGTTCAGGCGCTCGATGGCCGGACCGGAGAAGATGCCGTGGGTGGCGCAGACGTAGATGTCGCCGGCGCCCATAGCCTTGAGCTCCTTGACGTTGGCGCACAGGGTGCCAGCAGTGTCGATCATGTCGTCGTTGATGATGCAGGTCTTGCCCTTGATGTCACCGATGATGCCCATGACCTCGGCGGCGTTGTGGCGCGGACGGCCCTTGTGGGCGATGGCCAGGTCGCAGCCGAGCATGTCGGACAGCTTCTTGGCGGCCTTGGCGCGACCCACGTCGGGGGAGACGACAACCAGGTTGTCGGTGTCGAAGTGCATGTCGTTGTAGTACTGGCCAAATAGCGGCAGTGCGGACAGGTGGTTAACCGGGATATCGAAGAAGCCCTGGATCTGGCCCTGGTGCAGGTCGAGGGTGATGATGCGGTTGACGCCGGCACGCTCGAGCAGGTTGGCGACGAGGCGGGCGGTGATGGGCTCGCGCGGGCCGGCCTTGCGGTCCTGGCGGGCATAGCCGTAGTGGGTGATAACGGCGGTGATGGAGCGGGCGGATGCGCGCTTGGCAGCGTCGGTGGCGATGAGCAGCTCCATGAGCATGTCGTTGACGTTGCCGCCGGCCACGGACTGAATCAGGAAGACGTCGGCGCCGCGGACGGTCTCGTCGTAGCGGGCGTAAATCTCACCATTGGCGAACTGCTTTAGCGTAAGGCCCGAAAGCTCGACCCCAAGGTACTCAGCAATCTTCTGAGCGAGGGGACGGTTGGAGGAACCGGAATACACGCGGATGGACTTGCGCATATTCTCCGACTTCTCGGGATCATTAATCGGCATTACCCTTCTCCTTTATACATCGAATGCCATATAGATGCCTTGTTGCATTGTAACCGCGCGGCGGGGTTTATCGGGTCTTGATAACGTCTTTACCGCCAACGGACACGAACCGACCACTCATCCGGTTGCGCAGGTCACGATAGAAAAAGGAGCCGCCCCCATGGAGCAGCTCCTTTTGTGCTTGGTAAAACGTTATACCTCGTCGTCCTCGTGCAGGCGGCGGCGGTAATCGGCGGCCCAGCCCTCAATATTTACCTGACGGGCGCGGCCCAGACCGAGCGCGTCTGCCGGGACCGGCTCGGTGATGACGGAGCCGGCGGCCACGAGAGCACCGTCGCCGATCTGGGCGGGCGCGACCATCATGGTGTCGGAGCCAATGAAGGCGTCCTTGCCGATGACGGTCTTGTGCTTGTGCACGCCATCGTAGTTGCAGGTGATGGAGCCCGCGCCCACGTTGACGCCGGAGCCCATGGTGGTGTCGCCGATGTAGGACAGGTGGGGCACCTTGGAACCCTCGCCGATCGTGGACTTCTTGATCTCCACGTGCGTGCCGGCCTTGGAGCCGTCGAGCATGTGGGTGCCCGGGCGCAGGTAGGCGCGCGGGCCGCAGTCGACGCCGTTCTCGATGACGGCCTCAATGGCGATGGTCTCATCGATGGTGCAGCCGCTGCCGACGGTGGTGTCGGTGAGGCGGCTGTTGGGACCGAGCTGGCACTCCTCGCCCACGGTGACGTGGCCGATCAGGTGCGTCTGCGGCCACACGACGGTATCGCGGCCGATAACGGCATCGGGGCCGATCCAGGCCTGTGTGGGGTCGATGAAGGTAACGCCCTCGGCCATCCAGTGCTCGTTGATGCGGTCGCGCGCGATGGCGGTGAGCTGTGCGAGCTGGATGCGGCTGTTGACGCCCAGGCCGTCGCGGTAGTCGTCGCAGTGGAAGATGGAGACAGCCTGGCCGTGGCCTTTGAGGATCTCGAGCATGTCGGGCAGGTAGTACTCGGATTGCGCGTTGTCGTTGCCGATCTCGTTGATGTGGGCGGCGAGCTGCGTGCCGTCAAATGCGTAGCAGCCGGCGTTGCACTCCAGCAGCGTGGCGGCCTGCTCGGGCGTGCAGTCCTTCTGCTCGATGATGCGCTCGATCTGACCATCGGCGCCCAGCTTGATGCGGCCGTAGCCGAAAGGATCGGGCGGGGTCATGGTCATGACGGTGCAGGCGAGCTCGCCGGTGGCGACGGTTTGCGCGAACTTGGCGACGGTGTCGGCGGTGATGAGCGGCAGGTCGCCGTTGAGCACGACGACGGGGCCTTGCGTGATGCCGCAGGCCTCGAGCGCGACCTTTACGGCGTGGCCGGTGCCCAGGCGCTCGGTCTGCTCGACGCACTCGACCTTGGTGGCGCTGTTGGCGTAGGCGCCGTCGATGAGGGCGCGCATCTCGTCGGCGTGGCTGCCGATGACGACCACGACGCGGCTGCAGCCGGCCTTGATGGTAGCGTCGACGATCCACTGGACCATGGGCTTACCCAGGATCTTGTGCGAAACCTTGCAGTGGTTCGACTTCATGCGGGTGCCCTCGCCGGCAGCGAGGATAATTGCGGTTGCGTCCATGTGATCTCCTGTTACGTTATAGAGACGTGTGTTTGGAAACGATACACGGCGCAATATGATACCGCAGGCATATGACGAGCGCGTAACGATTGGTTTGCGGCGGTTGAGGCTTGCGCCGCCGGCGTGGCGTTTGCACTGCGTGCGTGCGGCGTTGGCGGTGCTGCGGAGCTGTTGTTTGAGCGAGGGAACGGGGGTGCCCGTGGATAACATACGAGAGGAGTTTGGCGGCGGGCCCGTCGCGGCATTCTCGATGTCGCATCCGGCTGTGCCGGCACTCTATATAGTGCTGACGCTGGGGCTCACTATGTTCTCGATGCAGCCGGTACTGATCGCGCTGTCGCTCGCAGGCGGGCTGGCGTATGGATTTGCGACGCGTGGGGCTGCCCGCACGCTGGGCGCGCTCCGCTGGCAGCTGCCGGTGATTTTGATCGTCGCGCTGCTCAATCCGCTGTTTAGCGCCTCGGGTTCGACGGAGCTGTTCCGTATTGGCATGCGCGCGGTGTATCTGGAGAGCATGGTATACGGCCTGTGCATGGGCGGGCTGTTTGTGGCGAGCGTGTTGTGGTTTGAGGCGGCGGCATCGATGCTCGAATACGACAAGGTACTCGCGCTGCTGGGCAATGCCGCGCCGGTGATTGCGCTCATGATCTCGATGTGCATGAGGCTTATCCCGCAGTTTTTGCGCCGCGGTCGTACGGTGCTGGCGGTGCAGGATGCGATTGATGTGCCGGGCAGCGCGCCGGCCGACCCCGTGCGTTCGCGTTTGCGGGCATCGAGTGTGTTGATGGGCTGGGGCATGGAAGATTCGCTGGAGCGCGCGGACGCGATGCGCTCGCGCGGGTGGGGTGCCGCGACGCGTCGTACGACGTATGCGCGGTATCGACTGGGGCGCAGCGACGTTGCCGCGCTGGCTGGGCTTGCGGTGTTTGGTGCCGCCGCGGTGGCGGTGGCATGGACCGCGACAACGCAGTATTCGTTTTATCCGCAGCTCTCGGTGCCGGCGCCGTGGCGGGGCTATGTCGTGTACGCTGCCTGGATGATGCTGCCTTGCGCGTCGCACGCGATTGATGAGAAGAGGTTTGGCTGATGGCTCGGTTGGATAGGGGCCCGGTGTCGGGCGCGGCGTGCGGCCCGGATATTCCGGCGATTGAGGTGCAGGGCCTTAGTTTTGCCTATCCCGGGGCCGAGGCACCGGTGCTCGAGGGGCTTGATTGGCGTGTTCCCCAAGGTGCATTTGCGCTGCTTGTTGGCGGTACCGGTTCGGGCAAGTCGACGCTGCTGTCGCTGCTCAAGCCCGAGATCGCGCCGGCGGGCGAGCGCACTGGTGATGCGCGCGTGCTGGGCGAGAACGTTGCCGACATGGACGTGCGGGCATCGGCGGAGCGCGTGGGCTATGTGTTCCAGGATCCCGAGAACCAGATCGTGTGCGAAACCGTGTGGCACGAGATGGCGTTTGGCCTGGAAAACTTGGGGCTAGCACGTGATGAGATGCGCCGTCGCGTAGCTGAGACCAGCTATTTCTTTGGTCTGGAGGACTGGCTTCATCGCGATACCGATACGCTTTCGGGCGGCCGCAAGCAGCTGCTGTCGCTTGCCGCCGTCCTGGCGCTGCGTCCGCGTGTGCTGCTACTCGACGAGCCCACGTCTCAGCTCGATCCCGTTGCCGAGAAGAATTTTCTGCACGCGCTGTTTCGCGTGAACCGTGAGTTGGGCTGCACGGTTGTTGTGGCTACGCATCAACCGCGTCCAATGCTCGAGTATGCGACGTGTGCGTACCGGATTGAGGACGGTCGCGTGCGCGAGGTGGCGGATATGGCTTCTTTGGGACGCCGAGAATCGTTGTTTTCCGACGACATGTTGGGGTGGGGTGCCGTCCGATGTGCAAAAAACGGAGTATTCAGCAGGCGTGAGGACAATTTGGGCTCTCTGGAGCCGCCCGGGGACGTATCGAGCGCGAAAAAAAGTTCGGAATTGGACAAATCGTCCGAATTTGTGGCGCAAACGTCGCTCGAGAACGGCTCGGAAGCCTTCCCGCGCACGGATGGGAGCAGAATACTCCAAAAAATGCACGGCGGGTCGGCTACCACCCTGGCAGGGAGCTGGTTTCGCTACGATCGCGCGGGCGGTTGGGTGCTGCGCGGGCTCGACGTGGCGTTTTCGGCCGGTGCGGTGCATGCGGTCGTGGGCGGCAACGGATGCGGTAAGTCGACGATGCTCTCGGTGCTGGCGAAGACCGCCAAGCTGCAGCGCGGCCGCATGGTGCGCGGAGCGGCCTCGGCGGCGCTGCTGCCTCAGAACCCCAAAGCATTGCTGGTTGCCGAGACGGTTCACGATGAGCTGATGGAATGGGCCTCGACCTGCGGATATGACGAGAACTTGGCGCGGGAGCGTGCGGCGCAACTGGGATTGGACGGCCTGGAGACGCGTCACCCCTACGACCTCTCGGGCGGACAGCGCCAGCTGCTCGCGCTGGCAAAGCTGCTGCTGATTGGCCCCGAGCTGCTGCTGCTTGACGAGCCCACGAAGGGCTTGGACCTGGAGAGCCGCCGCATCATCGCTCGCGCCCTGCGTGACCATGCGAAGGCTGGCGGCACCGTCATCATGGCAACGCACGACCTGGATTTTGCCGAGCAGGTAGCCGACGACATCGCCATGATGTTTGATGGCGAGATCGCCTGCATGGAGCCGCCGACCGACTTCTTTGCCGACAACGTGTTTTATAGGGCGTGAGCGGGTTCGCGGGCGAGAACGGTCTTACTGCTTGAGCGCCGTGTACTGCTGAAGGAGCGCCATGAGCCCAACGCGGCTGTTGACCTGTGTTTTTCGAAAGATGTTCTCCAGATGCTTTTTAACGGTGCCAGTGCTGATGGAGAGCTCTTCGGCGATGGCCGCGTTGTCCATGCCCGATAACACGCAACGACACACATCGATTTCGCGCGCTGAGACGTCGTAGTCGTGAGCAAATACGATTTCAGACGAGCTGCGGTCGGCGCGCACACGCCATTTTGATAGTCGGTTCGTGAGGTGTGGTTCGATGAGCTCAAGGATTTGAACTTCGCGATCGCTAAAGTCGCCCTCTTCTTTCTTGCGATTAAGATTGAGCGATCCCAAAAAGCCCTCGTCATTAAAGAAACTGACGTTGACGACGTGGCGGCCGCCAAGATAATCCTTCATATAACTGCTGTCGATATCGCCAGGGCTGAGCTGATCGGACTCGCGCAGCACCGTCGAGCGCGTAAGATTGCGGTGGGCGACGATCATGTCCTGCTGCCAGTACTTTTCGGTGTAGAGCTCGAGCATCCCAGCGGGGACATCGATGCCAAGAGGGTCAAGAAAGACGCGCGTTTTCCATTCTTGCGGGGTGGATACGAGATCCCTGGAAAGGTCGCTCAGGAAAAATGCAGCCGACTCGTAGGGGATGAGAAAACGCAGCTTTTTGAGGACGGTCGAGCGAAACTCGCGGTCGCTGTCGATGGAATTAATCGAAAGCACGAGATCGTTTAAGCAGAGCCATTCAGAATCGGACAAAAAGCTCAAGATGACCTCCGATGAGATTGCGTAGTGGTTTAGCTGGCATTTTAGTTAATTTGCGTAGAGATACTACTCCTTTTTTCGAATGATGATAAGCCGTTAGCCGAATGGTTTCGGTGAGGGGCCAATCGCAAAATATGAATACCTAAGAGCCAGGGCCCGGTTCTCCAAGCTGTTTGATTATTCCGACTTATTAAAGGAGTCATCATGGAAGAGAAGCTTCCTTCATGGCGTTGGGCGATTGTTTCAGTCGTTTGCTTGCTGTGCTTTATGGCTAACTACATGCAGTACCAGGTCTCAGCACTCGCCGTCGAGGTCATGCCTATGCTCAATATCGATACCGTCGGCTTTTCGATGCTGTTCCTCGTTCCTATGCTTACCGCCGTTTTCTTCTCAATTCCGCTGGGTGCCCTTGGTGACCGTATCGGTTCTAAGAAAGTTGTCACGGTTTGCACCGCAATTTCGGTTGCCGGCGGTTTTCTCCGTTGCTTTACGCTCGATTCGTTCACGATGCAGATGACATCGATGTTCCTGATTGGCATGGGAATCTCGGCACTCAACGCCAACCTCATCAAGGTGCTCGGCACCTGGTTCCGTGAACAGACTGGTTTCGCCATGGGCTTGTTCTACGCGGCTTCGTGCGTTGCCATCGTTGTCGCTCAGATCTGCGCTGGCTTGTTCGGCAGCGTCTTTAACTCTTATATGGTCGCTGCTGTCGTCATGACCATTTCCTGGGTTCTTTGGATTGTGCTTGACCGAGATGTGCCCGAGGGGCAATCGCTCCCCGAGCCCGAGCCCGTGCTCGACTACATCAAGGTTGCTATCAAGAGTCCTGGCGTGTGGCTAATCTCCATCGGCGTCGGTTTTGGACTTGCCTCTACCACTGCCTATGCCGGTTTCCTGCCTCAGGCGCTTCAGCTTGGCAAGGGCATAGACGTCGCCACTGCTGGTTTCATGGCCGCAATTGTTACCGTTGGCAGCTTTTTCGGCTGCATCGTTGGGCCTGCGTTCTGCGATAAGCTTGGAAAGTTCAAGGGTTTTCTCATCGTCACTACTCTCATCGGTGCCATATCGATGTTCGTGACGTGGTACACCCCGGTTGGTTTCCTTCTGTGGACGATTTTGGTCATCAATGGCTTCTTTACCGCCATCAACGGCCCGATCATGCAGTCCATGCCTGTCCTCCTTTCCGAGATTGGTGATAAGTATGCTGGCTCCGCTGGCGGTATCGTAGGCACCATTTCCCTGCTCATGAGCTATTTCCTGCCTATCGGTATCTCCGCCATTGCCGGTGCCGATTACACTATGAACATGGGTCTCGAGAGCCTCTGCTTCCTGCTTTCCGTGGTTCCGGTTTTCTTCCTGCCCGAGCTCGGCCGCAAGGCCATGCAGGCTGCCGCCGCCAAGGACGGTGAGTAGCCATGGAATCGGTGGTTCCCGCCGATATCGTCCTTAAGACGACGGCGCTGTTTACGGCCGAGGAACTTGAGCCTCGCGCTGGGTGCGTTGCAGTTCGCGGCAGCGAGATTGTGGCCGTGGGCTCTCCCGACAAGGTGCAGCCGTTTATCGGTCCCGATACTGAGGTTATTGACGCCGGCAACAAACTGGTCATGCCCGGATTCAACGATTCACACATGCATTTTGCGCTTGGTTCAATCCAGAAGGATGAAGACTTCTGTTGCGATCTGATGTTCCTGCCGAGTGAGCAGGCTTGCGTGGATGCTGTGGCAAAGTTTGCTGCCGAACACCCTGACAATCCGTGGATTTACGGCCAGGGTTGGTATTCGCCTGCATGGGAAAACCCGATTGACCCTGATTGCCGCAGCCTCGATGCGCTCGATATCGACCGCCCAATCGTGCTTTCGGATTTTTCGATGCACGTGGTGTGGTGCAATACCGCCGCGCTTAGGGCGGTTGGTATTGATCGCAATACCCCGACGCCTGAAGGTGGCCTTATCCGCCACTTTGACAACGGCGAGCCCAATGGCTTTCTGTCTGAGCCCCAGGCGACGAACATCTTGCTCGATGTTGTGCTCAACAAACCGGACCTTGATGCGTCGTTGCTCAAGTCGATGCGCAAGTTCAACAAGCTCGGCATAACTTCGATCGGTGATATGTATCCTTTGGGCGTGACCACGCCCGGCGTGTACGACATCTATGACCGTCTGGCGAGCGAGGACCTGAGTACGCTGCGTATTAGCTACTATTCTGCGCTCGACGCTCCGATGGCAGAGTCGCAGGCCCTGCGTGTGCGTCATCACGGCGAGCGCGTCCGAATGGCGGGTCTCAAGTACATTTTGGACGGCTGTCCCGAGGCGTACACGGCCTACATGCATGAGCCGTATCTTAACGCTCCTACGGGGAAGGACTTTCGCGGCGAACCAGCATGCAACCAGGAGACGCTTGACCGCATGATGCTCGAGGCCAGCAAGAATGGCTTCGATGTTCGTATTCATGCCATCGGCGACGCATCGGCCACGATGATTATCGATGCCGTCGAGCGTGCCGAGGAGGTGTGCGGCAACAAGGGGGCGCGTTTTGCTATCGAGCATACAGATAACCTGAAGCTCGAGGATATTGCTCGCATGAAGCGCCTGGGCATTAATGCTGCGGTCCAGCCGCAGCATCCCATCGGAGGCCTTGGGCAGGGCGTGTACGAGGAGTCTCTTGGCGAAGAGCGCATGAGCCACATGTGGCGCTATAGGGAAGAGGCCGATGGCGGAATCCACTTAGGGCTTGGTACTGACTGGCCTGCGGTGATGTCAATCGATCCTATCGATACCGTGTATGCTGCGGTGACGCGTAGCGAGTTTGACGGGCACCCGGCGGAGGGATACTTCCGCGAGAATGCCCTGACGCTCGGCGAGACGCTGCAAGCGCACACGCTCGGCTCAGCATATGTCGAGGGCTTTGAGCGCCGTTTGGGCAGCCTTGCCGCCGGCAAGCTTGCCGATATCGTCATCCTGTCGGGCAATCCGTTTGAAATGAACCCGATGGCGCTTCGCGATCTCGAAGTCGAGACGACGATCTTTAACGGACGCGTCGTCTATCGCAAGGATGAAGCATAGATAGGGTGATGAACGTGAGCAAAGGGACGGTCGAAAAATATGCCCTGCTGTTTGTGGTGTGCGGCATCGTGTTTGCTGCGAACTACGCGCAGTATCAGGTGTCGGGATTGACACATCTGGTTGTGTCGGACCTGCATCTGACCTCGGCCGAGTTTTCAGCCGTCCTGTTTGCCCCGTTTGTTCCTGCCGTTGTATTCGGCATGCCTGTCGGCGTTTGCGCCGATCGATATGGCGTGAAGGCGCTCGTATTCATCGCGTCGGCGATTTCTGCAATTGCAGCGGCTGCTCGCGCGGAGTGCGCATCGTTTGCGACGCTGTTCACGGCGACCATGCTTCTGGGTGCGGCACCATGCGTCGTGAATGCCATCGTTCTAAAAGTGCTTGGTTCCGCTTTTGGCGGAGAAACCGATAGGGCCATGGGATGGTTCTACGCTGCGGGGTCGGGCGGAATCGCCTGCTCGCTTGCAACCTCTCCTCTCTTTGCAACGCCCGGACGAGCATATGCCCTTGCCGCGGTTTTGTTTGCCGTGTTTGGATTGCTGTGGCTGCTGGTTGCGCCGTCGGCAGATGTTCTGCAGGCTGCAGATGGCTTTGGCGTTCAGGGCGCGGAGCCTGCTGCATCGTCGGCAAGTGCGTTTGCGGCGGTAATCAAGATGCCGATAGTTTGGCTCGTGGCGATACTGCTTGGAGTTGCCCTTGCATCGGCTACGGCGTACTCGGGTTATCTTGTTTCAGCGCTTGAGGCTTCAACTGAACCCAAGGCTGCTGGACTTCTCGCCTCTTTCGTGACGCTTGGATCGATTGTCGGCAGCGTGGCTGGACCCTATGTGCGGGCGCAATTTGGCGATTATCGCGTGTTTATGGCCATCTCCGCAATGGCGGGAAGTGCCCTTATGTGGGCAGGAGAGGCTTTTGTCTCCCATCCTTCTGTGGGGCTGATGTTTGCGATCGGCGTTTCGAGCTCCGTCGCTGGTCCGGTCGTTCAGTCGCTGCCCTACATGCTGCCCGAGGTGCGCGAGGGACTTGCGGGAAGCGCCGGCGGCGTGGTGAGCACCGTTTCACTGGGACTTACGTTTTTGATTCCCGTGGCCCTCTCCTTCTGCATTGGCGAGAGCTACGAAACGCTGCTTTTTGGGTGCGCTGTTCTGTTTGGCGCGACGGCGCTGGTGTCGCCATTCCTGCCGTCTCCCGATTCACTTATGTAATATTCGCTTCCGCCCTTTGGGCCTGGCCGACAAGGGCAAAAGGAGTTGGTCTACTTGACACTAAAAAAGAGTACCGCTGTGACCATTCTCAACGGCATCGTTAATCCTCTATTCATGTGTTCATTTCTGCCGATTGTTGAGGGAAAGCCTGGCTTAGATTTTCAGGGACTTACTGGTTTCTGGGGGCAGCTTATTCTGGCCATCGGTATTGCACAGTTCGTGGGTTTTTTGCCGCTCTTTGGCAAAGCAATTGAGACGTGCGTTGAGTTTTTTGGTTTTGATCGGAACACTCCGGGCGCACGGATTTGCGGAACCGTTGTGGGCGCTACTCTGCTCTTCTGCATTATCGGGCTATTTGAAGTCGCGTTTCAGTCAGGCGTTGGCGTTATCGACGGTGTGCCGTTTTTCTCGCGCTGGGTTCGCCTCGTGGTGGGCGGATGGGCCTTTGTCGTTGTGGGCGGCTTGCTGTTTGATCCTTTTGTCGCGGCCATTGCCGCTAAAGTTACGGGCGAATAGCGCCAAGACCGGTCGCGTGGCGAAAGCCTGATCGACTGGCAGCCAAGGTCGGCCGGGGGATTGGTCGGCCTCATTTTGCCCGTGCTACCATAAACGGACATTCGTTTGATGGGGGCTGCCGTTGTCACGCGTCTTGCAACATATGGAAATCCCGCTGCTGCTGGCGGTTCCTGCGGTGATGGCTGCGGCGTTGCTGGCGGGCGTTGAGCAGGCAGCGTTGGCCATGCTGGTTGTGGTGGCGCTGGTGCTTGCGCTGTTCTTTGCGGGTTACGAGGCTTCGCGCCCGGGCCTGCGCCAGATTATGCCCACGCTGGTGTTGGCGGCGTTGGCCGCGGCGGGGCGCATCTTGTTCGGTCCCATTCCCGACTTTAAACCGGTGAGTGCCATCGCCATTATCGCGGGGGCGACGCTTGGTCGCCGCAATGGTTTTATGGTTGGCGCGCTGGCGGCGCTGACCAGCAATTTCTTTTTTGGACAAGGCATGTGGACGCCGTGGCAGATGTATGCCTGGGGGCTGGTTGGCTATGTTGGCGGCGCGCTAGCGTATGCGGGTGCGTTCGACCGCGTCGACGGCACCGTGCGCATGCCAGTACTGCTGGCGTACGGCTTTGCGTCGGGCCTGCTCTATGGCGTCGTGATCAACGCATATGACATCATTGGTTTTGTACAGCCGCTTACTTGGGCGGGTGCCGTGGCGCGTCTTGCCACGGCAGTGCCGTTCGATATTACGCACGGCCTTGCGACCTGCGTGTTTTTGGCCGCCTTGTACAAGCCTTGGTGCCGTCGCATTAACCGTGTCGTCGTGAAATACAGGCTGTAGGGCTGGTTGCGTCGGGGCGGGAATCAATACTGCCGAAGTGTCATTTCAAAACTATGCCGGTTTACGGGGCTAGATTGGCGCAGGCAGACCATGCCGGCTTTTTTCGAAATAGAGTAAGCCGTTCACCTGCGGTTTTATTATCTCGGAATTGCGTATGGTTGGGGGTTCGCGATTCAGCCCCGTAAACCGGCATAGTTTTGGAATGGCCGGCTGATATGACGGGCATCGTGGCCCTCAGAGAGCCAAATTGATCCATTTTCTTCCGTCCCCAGATGTCCCCAGGGAATCAGTTGACGGCGCTTGCTACGAAACTGGCCCATCTACTACGTTTAGCTTGATACTCCCGACCATGACCGCGTTTTATGAAAAACCGCAGGCTTTCTACCTGCGGTTTTCTTTTTGCGTTGTTCGCTGTGGTTGAGGGTGGTGGCTTAAACGTAGTAGATGGGCGTGTTTCGTGGCGGATGGGTCACGCGGACACCCTCACGAGGCCCAAAATGATCCGTTTTCCTTCGTCTCCGGGGGCAGCTGGAGTTAGAGCTCCAACGTAAGGGTGACGGGGCAGTGGTCGCTGCCGAAGATGTCGCCGCGGATGCCGGTGTCGCGTACGTTGTCGGCGATTGCGTCGCTTACCAGGAAGTAGTCGATGCGCCAGCCGGCGTTGTTCTTGCGGGCATTAAAGCGATAGCTCCACCAGCTGTAGACGCCCTCGACGTCGGGGTTTGCCGCACGCCAGGTATCGGTAAAGCCGGCGTTGAGCAGCTCGGTAAACTTGCCGCGCTCCTCGTCCGAAAAGCCGGCGTTGCCGCGGTTGGACTTGGGGTTCTTAAGGTCGATCTCCTCGTGCGCCACGTTAAAGTCGCCGCAGGTCACGACGGGTTTGCCGGTCTCGCGCTCGAGCGCGTTCAAAAAGCCGCGGTAAGCATCGTCCCAGGCCATGCGCACGTCGATGCGGGCGAGTTCATTTTGGGCGTTGGGTGTATAGACGTCGACAAACCAGAACTTGTCGAACTCCAGCGCGCAGACACGGCCCTCGGTCGCGGCTTGGGCAACGAGCTCAGCTGCCTCACCCTCGCCGGCGTAGGGCAGCAGCGCATCGGCGTGCAGCACGCGCAGCGGTTCCTGGCGGCTAAAGACCGCAGTGCCCGAATAGCCTTTACGCTCGGCGTAGCTCCAGGTTTGGTGATAGCCGGGCAGGTCAATATCGACCTGGCCTTCTTGCAGCTTGGTCTCTTGCAGCGCCAGGATATCGACGTCGAGTTCTTGCGTGATCTGGATAAAGCTCGGGTCCTTTTTGAGCACGGCGCGCAGGCCGTTGACGTTCCACGAGGCGAAAGTGTAAGTCTGAGGCATGGTGTCCTTTCGACGGGGTTGGCAGGCTTAAGATTAGCGCAACAGGGGCGGGGTGGGCTCCGTGGGCGACGGCGCAATCGCAGCCGCCCCGACCAACATGGACGGAGGACAAACATGACGCAAGCGATAACAGATCCCAAGCAGGCCTCCGCCGCGCTGGCGGAGCTGTTCAATACCCACAAGCGCATGGTGTTCTTTGGTGGCGCTGGTGTTTCCACGGCAAGCGGCATTCCCGATTTTCGCAGCGTTGACGGCCTGTATCACCAGCAGTTTGCCTACCCGCCCGAGACCATGCTCTCGCACAGCTTTTACGAGACGCATCCGGCGGAGTTCTTCGACTTTTACCGCACCAAGATGATCGCGCTTAACGCTAAGCCCAACCGCTGTCACACCAAGCTCGCCGAGCTGGAGCGAGCTGGCAAGCTCGATGTCGTGGTGACGCAAAACATCGACGGCTTGCATCAGATGGCGGGCTCGCAGCGCGTGTTTGAGTTGCACGGATCGGTCCATCGCAACATTTGCCAGTCGTGCGGAGCGGTCTATAGCGCCGAGTGGATTTGCTCGCGCGAGCACGAGGACGCCGCGGGCGTGCCCGTGTGCCCCGCGTGCGGTGGTCGCATCAAGCCCGATGTGGTGCTCTACGAAGAACCGCTCGACGAGCATGTGTTGACCGGTGCCGTTGCCGCCATCGCCGCGGCCGATGCCCTCATTGTAGGCGGGACCTCGCTCGTGGTGTATCCGGCGGCGGGCCTTACACGCTACTTTACCGGCGATACGCTGGCCATTTGCAATCTTGCCCCCACCGATCAGGATGCAAATGCCGACCTGCTGATTTCTTGCGACATCGCGGCCGCGTTTGCGTTCTAGCCCGCGTGCGCGGATACAATAGAAAGACTGATTGCAAAGCGACCACGCCGCCAGCGCCCGAGCGCGGCGGCGTGGGCATTTTAGGAGGATGTTCATGGCGAACGACAGCAAGACATGGCGGTGCGGAAAGTACGAGCTCAGCTTTGACCGTCCGCGCATCATGGGCGTCCTCAACGTGACGCCCGATTCGTTTAGCGACGGCGGGGAGCACTTCGACCCGGATGCCGCCATCGAGTACGGCCTGGCGATGCTCGACGCCGGCGCCGACATCATCGACGTGGGCGGCGAGTCCACGCGCCCCGGATTTACCCCGGTCAATCCCGATGAGGAGGCTCGCCGCGTGCTGCCCGTGGTGCGCGCGCTGGCCAAAGAGGGCGCCATCGTCTCGATCGACACGCGCCACGTGGCGGTTGCTAAGGCGGCCGTGCGCTGCGGCGCCTCGATCGTCAACGACGTGACCGGCTTCACCGACCCCAAGATGGTCGAGTTTGTTAAGACGAGCACCTGCGGAGTCATTGTGATGCATGCCGGCGAGGTCGCCGTGCCCACCCGCACGCACGCAACGGTGCAGCTCGATACCTCGGCAGCGGCGTTTGTTGCCGAGAAGGCGCGCGAGGCGGCTGCCGAGGCCGCGCGTGAGGCCGAGAAGCCGGCTCGTCGCCGTCGCGGCAAGTTGCTGGGTGAGCCTAAGCCGGAGGCCAAGCTTCCGGGTGGCGTGGTGCAGCCCTCGTTGCCGTTTGGCGAACCTGAGCCCGCGACCGAGCCTGCAAGCGAGCAGGAGACGCCTGCCGCCGAGCAGGCTGCTGCCGCCGAGACCGTCGCGCCCGCGCCCGAGGCCGCGCCCGCAGCCACCGAGGCCGCATCGGAGCCCAATGATCACCTGGCGGCCATGATGCGCCGCAGCGCCCGCCGCGAGGAGGCCTACGTGCCCACCTCTCAGCTCCGCCGCTTCACCCTGCCCGATTCGGCGCCCATCATGCGCCGCGTTATGGGCTTTCTGTCCGACCAGGCCCGCACGCTCATCCACGCCGGCGTGTCGCGCGACCGCATCTGCATCGATCCTGGCCCGGGCTTTGGTAAGTCGGCTAACGAGGACATCGTCATCCAGCGCGAGACTGCCAAGATGGCGTCACTGGGCTATCCGCTCATGTGCGCCGTATCGCGCAAGCGCTTTGTGGGCGCCGTCTCGGGCGTGACCGAGGCCGCCGAGCGCGATGCCGCTACGTTTGGCGTGTGCCTGGGCGCCATCCAGGCCGGTGCCAACATCGTGCGCGTGCACGACGCCGCGGGTTTTGCGCAGTTCCTGAACGGCTACTGGGCGGTTGCCAAGCCGCAGCCGCGCCGCGCGTTTGTGGCCGTGGGCTCCAACCTGGGGCATCGCTGTGACAACATCCGCGCCGCACGCGACATGATCGCCGAGATTCCACTCACCTGCGTGTCCAACTCCTCCAAGATCTACGAGAGCGAGCCGGCCTACGAGACGCGTCAGGACGCGTTTGCCAACGCCGTCATCGAGATCAAGACCGAGCTGGCGCCGTTGGTGCTGCTCGACGAGCTCATGAAGATCGAGGCCGAGCTGGGCCGCGACCGCTCCAAAAAGGCCAAGGCCAACGGCCCGCGCACCATCGACCTGGATCTGCTGTGGATGGACGGCGAGACCCACGGGGGCAAAAAGCTGCGCCTGCCGCATCCGCTGATCGGCGAGCGCGACTTTGTGCTGGTGCCGCTCGAGGATCTGATGCACGATCCGGCGCGGTTCTTCCGCTACAACGGCGTCGAGGTCAAGGGGCCCGAGGACCGCGTGGGCCATATCGTGGGCGAATTGGGGCGCATGTAGATGATCGAGATGAATGCTGTTGCCGCCGGCACCGAGCTCGACGCGGCGCGTGACGCGGGCCGCGAGGGCGTGTCCGCGGGCTGGTGCGCGTGGAGCGCGGGCGATGCTTCGCTGACGTTTTCGCTGGTCGTTCGCCCCGACGTGAACATGCACGCCTTCCACGGTCTTCCGTTTGTGGCCGCGATGGGCATGATGGACGCGCTCGTGGGCACGACGTCGACGCCGGGCCTGGGCCTTGCCGGTAAGGTGGGTATCCAGTGGCCGAGTGACATCGTGTGCGGTGCGCCTGCGTTTGAGACGTCACTCGCGCGTGTTGCCGTGAACGGCGGTGCCGGTGCTGCGGGCATGTTTGCCGCGGTGACGGTTGATATTGAGCGTGCGGCGCTGGGTGAGCTTGGTGTGGATATGGCAGATGAGGCGCTGATCGAGGCATTGGCCGCCGCCGTGCTGGTCCGCGTGGACACCTGGGCGGTTGCCGCCAACACACCACAGGGCGCTGCCGGCCCGCTGGCTCCGGTGCTGGGCGAGTACTTTGACATGGTGCCACTGTTGGGTCGTCAGGTCGCGGCGGTGTCGCCCAACGGCTTGCCGCTTGCGGTCGGTGTGTTTGCGGGCCTGGACATCTGGGGCCGCGCGACCATCAAGACCGATGCCGGCGAGCAGGAGTTTCCGCCCGAGGCCGTACGGATTCGCGGACTGTAACGCGAGGCGCCCGCGCTCAAAGATAGCGATGACAACAAGACCCTCCTCGGCTGCCGGGGAGGGTCTTGTTGTCTGGGGAATGGGCTGTCAGCACCCTATTCCTCAAAACTGAAAAATTTTCGATTTTGAGGAATAGGATTGGCGGCTGGTTGCTGCGACCTGGCGTTTACTCTATCCCAGCTCCTGCATGCGGCGGTAGATTTCGCAGATGCCCTTGATGGTGAGTTGCCCGTCGACCACGTCGAAGGCATCGGTCGAATCGGCGACAATGCCGGCGAGACCGCCCGTGGCGATAACGGTGGCGTCCTCGCGGCCCAGCTCGCGCTTCATGCGCGTGACCAGGCCCTCGGCCATGGCGGCGGCGCCCATCACGGCGCCGACCTTGATGCACTCTTCGGTGTCGCGACCGATGGCGTGCTCGGGCGCCTCGAGCGGCACGCTGGCGAGCTTGGCGGCACGGGCGGCAAGCGCGTCCATGGAGATGCGGATGCCCGGCGCAATCGCCCCGCCAATGTAATAACCGTCCTCATCGATGACGTCGATATTGGTCGCGGTGCCAAAGTCCACCACGATTGCCGGCGCGCCGTAGAAAGTCTCGGCCGCAACGGCGTTGGCTACGCGGTCGGCGCCCACGGCCTGGGGGCGCGCCGCGCGCAGCTTGGTCACGGCGGCCGTCTGCGGCCCGATGACGATGGCGTCTGCCGCGATGCGGTTGGCCACGGCGTGCCATTCGCGCGAGAGTTGCGGCACCACGCCCGCAAAGGCGATCGCGTCAACCGTATCGAGCGAGAGGCCGTACATCTTAAAGAAACCCATCAGGCGCACGTGGATCTCGTCGGCGGTATAGGAGCGGTCGGTGGGCATACGCCACGACTGCACCAGCTCGTCTCCGTCAAACAGGCCCATGGCCGTCTGCGTATTTCCCATATCGATAGCGAGCAGCATGTCTACTCCCGGTGTTGGCATAAAAGGACGCGCACCATTGTATACGTGCCGTCGACGGCGCTCGGCTGCAATTCGTTTACGGTGATAGGGGCTGAGGGGTTTAAATATGAAGGAATTATGCTCTACGAGATTTTCCTTGCCGTTTACCGAACTCCCGCGTAATATTCTTTCTTGCGCACATGAGGCGCCCAGACATTGCGGGGTGGAGCAGTCTGGTAGCTCGCCGGGCTCATAACCCGGAGGTCGTAGGTTCAAATCCTGCCCCCGCGACCAAGAACTTGCAGCTCGGAAGCAAAATTGCTTCCGAGCTTTTTCTTTATCGGTTTACTTTGCGGGTGAATTGCGGGTGAATCCTGAGTCAATTTATTATGTGAAGCAAATAAACCATTGATAATCGCGGGCCGGTCGGCTTGACTTATCGACCGATAAACTCCAATTGGGAGGAGTTTCGGCGGTCCTTAGCTTAATAATAGTGGCGGGGATGGACCGCGCCATCCCCGGACCCCTGCGCGCCAAAGGGACGTGTCCCCTTGGAACCCCGCCTATTCTTCTCAGCACAGAAACGGGGGAGTATGGATTACAGGTTGTAGGATGCCGACAGACAAGCACCATGCTGCCTCAAATCCGCATGGAGCTTGGCCGGGGCCGTCTCTTTGCCTCAAGGCGGGCAGTGAACTCAGGCAATCGAACCTCTTCGCATTTGTTCTCTAGGAACTGAGTGACACGCTCCTCCCAATTAATGTTGCCGAAGCATGCGGAATATCAGAAGAGAGATTGCAGGGCGTAAGTCAGCGCATGAAGAGCTGCCCGTCGTTTTGATAATGACATAATTAAGTGGCAAACTAAAGCGATCGGAGCGACCATGATTCTTGACAGCCTGCGTAACAGCGCGTCTTTTAATGAAACCGACCGAGCCATTGCTACCTATCTGCTCAATCATACCGGCGACCTTAAGACCCTCACTATGGCAAAGCTCGCACAGGAGACTTACACTTCGAACGCGACTATCATCCGCTTTTGTAAGAAATTGGGCCTAAGCGGCTATCGAGAGTTGATCATGCAGCTCATCCAGGAGATAAGCGGAGACTATCTTCTGGCTGCCACTGTCGATCACAATCGTCCTTTTGGCAGTACCGATTCAATTGAGGCCATCGAGGGCAACCTTGCAAATCTCTTGAAGGGCGTCATAGATCAAACGAAAATCGAGCTCGATAGCGCCAAATTGAGCATAATCGCCAAGGCAGTTCTTAGCGCCCCGCGAATTTACATCTTTGCTAAAGGGGAAAGCTATCTGGCGGGATGTATCTTTCGCAACAATCTTCTCAAGCTCGATCGTCATGTCACCATGGCAGACGACGGGGGCCTGCAGACGCTGCACGTTAAGAACGGTAGGCCCGGCGACCTGTTTTTATTCCTAAGCTACAGCGGCATTCACTATGATTATTCCAAATACGCCGCCGCTCTTTCCGAGCGCGGAATCAAGCCGTGTTTAATCACGGCGTTTTCTGATTCGGCGCTCGCCAGGCAATGCGACACTGTCTTGCTCATTCCAAAATCAGAGCGCGTGATTGGAAAGGTTGCCAATTACTCTTCCATGATCTCGCTCACGTATACGCTTCAGGTTATTTATTCGCTTATATTCAATCAGGATTATCAAGAGAACTATCGTGTAAAACACGAGGCCGATTCGTTCATCTTTACGAGTTTTGCGGAGATTTAGTCATACAAAAGGTGACCCCAAAGCATTTTGCCTTGAGGCCACCTTTTGTGCTTGTGCTATCTGGATGGCTTCTCTACTTCAGCTCAGGCCAATAGCCCTTGTTCGCCTCGATCATGTCGTCCAAGACTTCCTTAGCCACGCGCGCTGAGGGAATCGTGCGATTGAGGGTGAAGGCCTCGAGTGCCTTCTGGTAGGAGCCCTCGATAACGGCCTCGACCACAAGGCCCTCGCAGGCATCCTGCTGCTCGATAAGGCCCTTGTAGAAGCGGGGAATCTTCCCGACGCGGATCGGTTCGGCTCCTCGATCGGTGATGTACGCCGGAATCTCGACGGTCGCGTCGTCCGAGAGATTCTCGATTGCGCCATTATTGGGCACAATCACCAGCTGGCGATGGCGCAAATCCTTCGCCAGGGACTTGACGACATCGACAATGAACCTGCCGTGGACGCCTACGTAGAACTGCGTGAGATCGACCTTTTCACCGCGCTTAAGCGCCGCAGATGCGTCGAAGATACGCTTTTCGCGGCCGTTTACGACCTGCATGCCACGCGTGTTATTGATGTCCATGTACTCCACGCAGGCATCGGGCAACAGGTAATACTGGTAATAGGTGTTGGGGAGGTAATCCTGGAATAGCGTAGAAATCGTTGCCGCATTCTTGAAGGTGTGGGCCCAATCTGGGTCTTTTACCAAGGCGTCATTGAGACTTGCCTCGGAAATGTAACCGTACTTACGCACGTGCTCTTTGAGCTTGTCCGTAACGTCGACGCCCTTGCAGCGTACGCTGGTATACCACCCAAAGTGATTGAGGCCAAAGTAGTCGACTTCAATGTCGTCGAGTTCGCAGCCCAAAATCTCCGCCATGCGGGCTTCAATCTCTACCGGCATATCGCAGATGTCGAGAATGCGAGCGTTTGGACGCAGCTTGTGCATCGCCTTGGCTACGATGGCAGCGGGGTTGGAGTAGTTGACGATCCAGTAGTCCTTGCAGGCGTACTCCTCGCAGAAATCGACAAGCTCGCACATGGGGAAGATGGTCCTCATGCCATAGGCCATGCCACCTGCTCCGCAAGTCTCTTGGCCGACTACGCCATGGCGCAGGCTGATCTGCTCATCCTGGATACGCATCTTGAGCCCGCCCACGCGCATCTGCGCCATAACAAAGTTCGCATCTGTAAACGCCTCTTTGGGGTCGACGGTTACATGCAAGGGGATCTCGGGAGCAAGGTCATCGATAACCGCTTTAACCACCACGGCGACTGTGTCTTGGCGCTCCTCGTCGATGTCATAGAGCCAAAGCTCGCGTATTCCTAATTCATCCTTTTGGTCGATCAGGTCTTTGACGATGCCAGCGGTATAGGTGCTGCCGCCGCCGCAGATGACAATCTTGTATCCGTTCATGTTGTTCATGCCTTTCAAATCAAATTGAGCTGCAGACAATCTTGGTTACTATCTGCACGAAGTAGGTGGCGATGTTGATGACCGCCGCCATGCCTGCAATGCTGCCTGCGTCCGCGTGCCTTCCTGAACGCCGGGTCCAAACCGCAGCGAGTAGACCCAGGAGCGGCCAGATAAAACCACATGCGAATGCAGCCATAAGTACGAGAAGACCCCTTGTCGACTTTTCTTTGTACATGTTGAGCAGGCGTTCGAACATGCCTTGGATTGAATGAAACGTTTTGGTCAACATGAGGTCCCCTCGCTTATCGCTTATCGCTTATCGCTTAAGCGACTGTTAATCTTCCAGATTAAGGATGGGACGCAGCAGGTCGTAGACGGAGTGCACGTTGGTTCCCACGATAATCTGGACATTGGTGCCGTTCTTAAACAGGCCCTTGTCGATAGCCTTCTTGATGGTCTCTTCGTTGACCTTGTTGGGATCTTTGACTTCGACACGGAGACGAGTCATGCAGCAGCCCATGGTGTTGATATTGTCCTTGCCGCCAAGGCCGTTGATGATGTTCTGCACCATCTCCTGCTGTTTTGCGTCGACTTCCGGAGTTCCGGAGGACTCGAGAGCATTGTTGTCTCCGGAGACCTCTGCAGACCACTCTGCGGAACGGCCGGGCGTCATGAGGTTGAGTTTCTTGATCACCATCGCCAGAACGATGAACGAAACGGCGGCAAACACGATGCCCAAGACGATGTAAATCGGGAACTTGGTGACGCCCATTGGCAAAGGCAGGCCGAGCGTGAGCAGCTCGATGCCACCGTACATGTTAAGCAAGCGGACTCCCAGGACAAACAGGAGCATCTCGCCCAGTCCGTAGAACAGGCTGTAGGCAACCCAGAGAATCGGAGACGCGAACAGGATCATGAAGTCGAGCGGCTCAGTGATGCCGGAGAGCATGGCGGTGATGTAAATGGGCACCAGCATGGCTGCGACAGCTTTTCGATTCTCCGGACGGGAAGTCGCAATCATTGCGAGCACAGTGCCGAGGGTTACGAATTCCTTGCCAAAGCCGAACATGGCAAAGCGGACAGAGGGGTCGACTGTGGTGAGGGATCCGTCGGCGATATGGGGAAGCTCGGCATAGAAGATGTTTGCTGCGCCGGAAACACTCTGGCCGGCGACGACCGCCGTGCCGCCAATCGCGGAGTAGTCAAACGGCATCCACATAAAGTGGTGCATGCCGAGAGGTACGAGGACGCGGTTCAGGAAGCCGTAAATGAAAACGCCCAGACCACCCGAGGCTGCGATGAATGAAGAAGCGTTGCTGATGGCGTTGGCGATAGGGGGCCACACGATAGTCGCTCCGATGCCGAAGACAATGCTCAGCGGAACCATCGCCAGAAGGGCCAGGCGGGGTCCGCCGTAAATCCGGATATACTCCGATACCTTTACGTCGATCAGTTTGTTATAGAGCCAACCGCAGAAGCATCCGATGAGTACGCCGCCGAAGACGTTGACATCGGTAACTTGAAGACCCAGTACCGTTGCCTGGCCAGTGCCATACAGACCCATCGCGCCAGCTTTTGCCAGCTGATCGGTGAGCGTCAGGTAGGCGTTGTTGACATACAGGAACATGAGGTAACTAATAAGTCCAAACACTGCCGCGTTGGATTTTTGCTTCTTTGCGAAGCCTGCCGTAAGGCCGACTGCGAAAATCACCGGCAGGTTGCCGATCACCGCGGAGTTGGTTGCCGCGGAGAGCAGCGTGCCCAGATCTGCGACAACTCCGCTGCCGAGCGAGCATACCGTGGCGATGGCCAAAATGATGCCCGTCACCGAAAGGTACAAAATAGGGTCGACGATAACGCGGCCAAAGTTCTGGAAGGCCGTTTTGACTTTATCCATCTCTTCCCCTCTCCTAACTAATCTCGGGGGCTTGCCCCTTAGGCAGAGACGACACTCGCATACTTGCCGGCGTTGGATGTTGATGTCTACCTCTGTTTACTGGCTTCATGATAGTTAGAGTGTTCACAAAACATGTGGGACGGAACAAACGGTGCTTAAAACGAGCTCGGCTAGTCTTTTTCGCTGTTACCATCTTTCCATTTCGGCCAGCGGTATACATTTTTAGGCAAACGGCTTTGGGTGCGAACGGCTAGCCGTGTCTTGATTTGCCAGGTCCGTCTCTATTCGCATTGGGCTTGCGTGAAGTTTGGATATTGAGGAGACGTTCCGACTCTTGCCGTCCGGGCATCCTGGATGAAAGGAGGAGGGGCAGCCGGAAAAGGGATGAAATGTCCGGAATTGCGGGGTTGACACGCGCTCGGGTTGCTGTGGCCCTCGATATGACGGCGGGGCGATGCCGTCGGCCTGTCCGCTTTTTCGCTCGGGCCTCTGCTCTCAGCCTCTCAAACATAATCTCGATCTGTAACAGGTGGACCCGATTTGGGCGGCTAGGTGTTACAGATTGAGATCTTTCGGCAGGACGGTCTCCGTTTGTCTAAATCTGTAACACGAGGGACGGATTTTGCCGAGTTGTTGTTACAGATTGAGATTATCTTGCAGGTGGGTCCCGTTTGTCTCGATTTGTAACATCTGGGGCCCATTTTGCCGAGTAACTGTTACAGATCTAGATCTTTCGGCAGACGGGATTGGTTTGTCTCGATCTGTAACAGTTAGGGTTGGTTTTGGTCTGTAATTGTTACAGATTGAGATTTTCCGCCGGGACGGTTTTGGTTTGTCTCGATCTGTAACAGGTGGAGGCCAAAAGTGGGCCTAACTGTTACAGATCGAGACAAACCGACGGGCCGCCCCGCCCCTTCCACCTGCCGCTACCTGCTGTCTGCCGATTTCCGTTGCACCACTGTGCTCCCATGTCATATCCTCTAGACAACTACGCGGCATCATCGCCGCCGCGCCTACAAGAGAGGAATGTCCATGACCACACCTGCGTCCAAGCTGTTTCAACCCATTACGGTTGGCCCCCTTGAGCTCAAAAACCGCATTATGTTCCCGCCGCTGACCACCGGCTACGAGGAGCGCGACGGTTCCATCGGCGAGCGCAGCCTGGCCTTTTACGAGCGTCTGGCCCGTGGCGGCGTGAGCTACATCGTCATCGGCGACGTCGCTCCCGTTATGACCGCAAGCCCCACGCCCAAGCTGGCGACCGACGCTCAGATCCCCACGTTTAAGGCGCTGGCCGACGCCGTCCACAAGCACGGCGCCAAGATCGCCCTGCAGCTGTTCCACCCCGAGTACGACGTCCCCGGCGTCGGCCGCATGGTCATGGGTTCCATGGCCGCCGCCAAGGCCGCGCAGGAGGCCAAGGCCGCCGGCGACGAGGAGACCTTTGCCGCCAAGATGGCCGAGTCCAACGAGATCCGCAAGCAGGCATACGCCAAGCTGCACCACGACATGCAGCACTTTGTGAACGAGGCCACCGTGGAGCAGCTCACCCAGATCAAGGAGGCTATCGCCGCCTCGGCCGCCCGCGCGCAGCAGGCCGGCATCGACGCCATCGAGGTCCACGGCGACCGCCTGGTGGGTTCGCTGTGCTCCGCGATCCTCAACAAGCGCACGGACGAGTACGGTGGCTCGTTCGAGAACCGCGTCCGTTATGCGCTGGAGGTCGTCGCCGCCATTAAGGAAGCCGCGCCGCAGCTGATGGTGGAGTACAAGCTCCCCGTGATCATGGAGAACCCCGACGGCACGCCGCGCGGCAAGGGCGGCCTGCTGCCCGACGAGGCCTGCGAGTTTGCCAAGCTGCTCGAGGGTGCGGGCATCGACATGATCCAGGTCGCGCAGGCCAACCATACCGGCAACATGGGCGACACTATTCCGCCCATGGGCGCCATGCCCTACAACTGGACGCTGCCCGTGGCCGAGCGCGTCAAGGCCCTGGTCTCCGTGCCGGTGGCAACCGTCGGCCGTGTGGTCTCGGTCGAGGCCGGCGAGAAGATCCTGGAAGACGGCGCGGCCGACATCATCGCCTATGGCCGCTCGCTCATGTGCGACCCCGACATTGCGCTGAAGGCCGCCACGGGTGAGCCCATTCGCGAGTGCCTCAACTGCAACAAGGGCTGCGTCGACGCGATCCAAAACCGTCAGTACATCTCGTGCGTGCTCAATGCCGAGAACGGCGACGAGGCGACCGTCGCCATTAAGCCGGGCGAGGGTGACAAGAAGATCGCCGTGGTGGGCGGCGGTATTGCCGGCCTGGAGGCCGCGCGCGTGGCGGCCAAGCGCGGCTACGACGTGACCGTCTACGAGGCGAGCGACCATTTGGGCGGCCAGATTGTGCTGGCGGCCGCGCCTCCGCGCAAGGACGAGATCATGCGCTCGGTGGAGTACTACGAGAAGATTCTGCCCGGCCTGGGCGTGAAGGTTGAGCTCAACCACGCCGCTAGCCCCGCGGACCTCAACGCCGCCGACGCCGCGATTGTGGCCGTGGGCGCGCACGACGTGGTCATTCCCGTTCCGGGTGCCGACTCGGAGAAGGTCGTCTCGAGCTGGGACGTGCTGGCCGGCAAGGTGGAGCTCAGCGGGCGCGTCGCCGTCATTGGCGGTGGCCTGGTGGGCACCGAGACTGCCGAGTACCTGCTGCAGCACGGCTGCGAGGTGGCGATCGTCGAGATGCTCGACAAGATTGCCGCAGGCGAGTCCGAGACCATTCTGCCGCTGATTATGAGCGATTTTGCCGAGCATGGTGTTGAGCAGCATGTTAAGACCCGTCTGACCGCCATTACCGACGAGGGCGTGGAGGCCGTCCGCACCACCGAGGACGGCGCCGAGGAGCCGGTGAAGATCGCCTGCGATTACGTGGTGATGGCCGTGGGCTCCAAGGCCAACGCGTTTGACCTGGAGGGCGTGACGGTACCCGTGACCTGCGTGGGCGACTGCTCGGGCGAGCGCACCGCCGACATTGCGAGCGCCATTCGCACGGCGTATCACGCGGCCAACGAGCTGTAGCTGAACATCGCGGCCAGGCGGGACGGTAGCACGGATCCGTCTCGCCCGGCTGTGTCCCGTCGGGTGTCAACCGGTGCGGGGCCTTCAAGCGCAGCAGGCCCCGCCCTTTTTGTTTTGCTCCGGTGGATGGCAATGCGCGGTAATCATGAGGAGTAAGGACGTCTACTGCCTTGCCGATTACTCAAAATAATTGGGGGAGGGGTTAATAATCATATCCGCTATAGCAAAGGACATAAAGAGATGCCAATTTTGTTGACAAGCGAATGACGATTGGCTGCGAGTCAGCTACCAGCGTAAATAATCGATAAAGAAATGTCGTAAATTGGTGCCAAATGCCCAGATAACACCGCGTCTATTTTAATTAACTGCTTTGAGCAAACAGTAAAATGCTACTATCTAACTTGCACGTAAGAAAGCAGATTAACGGTTAAGGCTAAGAAGTGGCAGGTATGTCGGAAGCAACTAGGACTCGCACGCATGCGCCCGAGGTTAGGCAGCGCGCCGTCGAGGTCCTCCAAGAGGGGGTCGGTCATCGCGCCCTCGCCGCGGAGCTTGGCATTCCCCAGGCCACGGCTCGTCAGTGGGCCCGCGCGTATGCCGTGGGCGGTGCCGACGCCGTTCTCAACGCCGGTTCGCATCATCACACCTATTCGTACGAAGTTAAGCTCGCCGTGGTCAAGGACCGCTTGGAAAACGGCTTAACGGTTCGCGAGGCCATGATCAAGCACAAGATTCCCAGCGAGTCTTCGGTCAAGGCTTGGTGCCGCCAGTATCGCGAGAGCGGTGAGTCCGCGCTGGTTGATAAGCCGCGCGTTAAAAAAGCGGAATAGACACTATGACCCAATCCGAGGGCACTAAAAAGATAGGAG
>NZ_QRVG01000017.1 GCF_003459245.1 Collinsella sp. AF23-2 | reverse complement strand
GTGGCTCTTGACAGCGGATTGGGTCATATGAGCGAAAACGCTCCTAGGCGAGCAAGGTGGCGTGAAAGAGGAGGGCATAGGCCTTGTGGCCATGCCCGACGATTGAACGCCAGATTGCCGCTTAGGAGCGTTTGCAGCGTCGAGCGGTTACGGCGTTTGGCAAAACGCCGTAACTATAAGTTTGGTACCTTGACATTTATTTACCGTGCTCCTAAATTGGTTAGGCACAAAACAATTCAACTACCTAACTAAAGAAAGGAGCGAAGCTTAGATATGTGTGTTGAACCACTCGTCCTTCCGCATGAGCCCGGCGGTGACCCGTCGCAACCGGTAGACATACCCGAAGCGGTCAGCGTCGAAGACAAACTCGCCAAGCGCATCCTGAGCGGTCTGGGCTTTTGCGGCCATTACATGCATTTTCATGGCGGAGGCGTATCCGGCAAGGCGCCCATCATCTGCCTGCTGGCCAAGCAACCCGGCGGCGAGATGTCGCAGCAGGAACTCGGCATGCACTTTGACCTCAAGCCGGGGTCGCTTTCCGAGATCCTGTCCAAGCTCGAGCTCAACGGCCTCATCGAGCGCAGCCGTAACCCCAAGGATCGACGGCAGCTCACCATTCGCCTGACCGAAACCGGCCGGGAAAACGCCCGCATCGACCAGGCGGCCCGCATTCGCTTTAGAGAGCAAGCCTTTAGTGCCCTCACCCACGACGAGCGCGAGCAGCTCGCCGAAATGCTCGAGAAAATCCGTGTAACCTGGGAGGAACTGGATGATTAAAACCCTCATGGGCAGCATCCGCGACTATATGAAAGTCACTGTTGCCACGCCATTGCTCGTGCTTGGCGAGGTGCTCTGCGAGATGCTGATTCCATTTATCACCGCCAACCTGATCGACGCCATCAAAGACGGCGCCACCGTAGCCGAGATGCTTCCCACCGCGGGCTTTTTGGTGCTCATCGCGCTGACGTCGCTTGCTTTTGGCGCCGCGGCAGGCGTCACCTGCAGCCATGCGAGCTGCGGCTTCGCCAAGAACCTGCGTCACGACCTGTTCTACAAAATCCAGACGTTCAGCTTTGCCAACATCGATGAGTTCTCGAGCTCCTCGCTCGTCACGCGCCTGACCACCGACATCAACAACGTGCAGCAGGCCTTTATGATGATCATCCGCATCGCCGTGCGCGCGCCGCTGGTATTGATCTTCGCCTTTACCATGGCGTTTATCATGGGCGGCAGTGTTGCCATGGTCTACCTGGTCATCATTCCGCTGCTGGGCTTTGGACTGTTCTTTATCATCTTTAAGGTGCGCCCCATCTTCTCGCGCGTGTTCCACAAGTACGATGCCCTTAACGAGTCCGTCGAGGAAAACGTCACCGGCATGCGCGTGGTCAAGAGCTATGTGCGCGAAGACTTTGAGAAGGAGAAGTTCGCGACCGCCGCGCGCGACGTCCAGATGGACTTCACCCGCGCCGAGAAGCTGCTCGCCTTTAACAACCCCATGATGAACATCTGCGTCAACGGCGCGTTTGTCGTCATCATCTACCTGGGCTCCAAGCTCATCATCACGAGCCAGGGCACGCTGTTCGACGTGGGCCAGCTCTCCTCGACCTTTACCTATGGTTTCCAGATTCTCATGAGCCTGATGCAGCTGTCGATGATCTTTGTCATGGTGACCATGGCCGACGAATCGGCACACCGCATTGCCGAGGTGCTGGCCGCCGAGCCCACGATCGCCGATCCCGCCGAGCCCGTGCTCGAGGTTGCCGACGGTTCCATCGACTTTGACCACGTGAGCTTTAAGTATTCCGCGCATGCGAAACGCCAGGCGCTCGACGATATCGACCTGCACATTACGAGCGGCGAGACCATCGGCATCATCGGCGGCACCGGCTCGGCCAAGTCCACGCTCGTCAACCTCATCGCCCGCCTGTACGACGCCACCGAAGGCGTTGTGCGCGTGGGCGGCGTGAACGTGCGCGACTACGACCTGGACGCGCTGCGTCACCAGGTCGCCATGGTGCTGCAGAAAAACGTGCTGTTTAGCGGCACCATCGCCGAGAACCTGCGTTGGGGCGACCCGAACGCCACCGACGAGGAAGTCCGCGAGGCGGCACATCTGGCCTGCGCCGATGAGTTTGTCGATGGCTTCCCCAAGGGCTATGACACTTGGATCGAACAGGGCGGCTCTAATGTTTCGGGCGGTCAGAAGCAGCGCCTGTGCATTGCACGCGCCCTGCTGCGTCGCCCCAAGATCTTGATCCTGGACGACTCCACCAGCGCCGTCGACACCAAGACCGACGCCAAGATCCGCGCAGGGTTGGCAAGCTATCTGCCCAACACGACCAAGCTCATCATCGCCCAGCGCATCAGCTCCGTACAGGACGCAGACCGCATCATCGTCATGGAGGGCGGCCGAATCGCGCAGATCGGCAACCATGACGAGCTGCTTAAGATGAGCGAGATCTACCGCGAGACCTTTACCTCGCAAAACAAGATGTCTGCCGAGGGCGAAGGGGCCGTCGAGGCCGACACCGAGGCATCCGCAACGCAAGCTCAGACCCAGGAAGGAGGCGAGGCACATGAGTAAGGCAACGACCGCCGAGCGCGCGCTCAACCGTAAGGGCGGCACCATGTCGCGCCTCATCAAGACGCTCTTTGGCTTCTATCCCGTGCTTTTGCCCCTTGTCGTCGCCGGCGTGGTGCTCTGCGCCATCATCAACTCCATCGGCGCGACCTTCCTGCAGAGCGCCCTGCAGATTATTAGCGAATCGTGGCAGTCGGGCGATTGGGAAGCCGCACAGCCCAAGATTCTGCAGCTCGTGACCACCCTCGCCTGCATCTACGGCGTCGGTGTCCTGTCCTCGCTTTTCTGGAACCGCGCCATGGCTATCGTCACGCAGGGCTCGTTGGAGAAGCTGCGCGAGATGATGTTCAACCGCATGCAGGACCTGCCGATCCGCTACTTCGACACGCACCAGCGCGGCGATATCATGAGCCACTACACCAACGACATCGACACGCTGCGTCAGATGATCAGCCAGTCGCTGCCCAACCTGCTCATGACGATCATCATCATCGTCACGGTGTTCTTTATCATGCTGTACTACAGCGTGTGGATGTGCCTGGTCATCATCGCCGGCGTCGCCTTTATGACCTTTATGACCAAGCTGCTCGGCTCCAACTCCGCGCGTTTCTTCATTGCGCAGCAGACCGAGCTCGGCGTGGTCGAGGGCCATATCGAGGAAGTCATGAACGGCCAGAAGGTCGTCAAGGCGTTCTGCCACGAGTCTGCCGCCGAGGCCGATTTTGACGAGCGCAACGAAAAGCTCTTTGAGGTCTCGCAGAAGGCCAACATGTACGCCAACATCCTCATGCCCATCCTCATGAACCTGGGCAACCTGCTCTACGTGCTGGTGGCCCTTGCCGGCGGCATTTTCCTGGCGCTGGGCGTGCCCAACCTGAGCATCTCGGGCATGGCGTTGTCGATCGCCGTCGTGGTGCCGTTCCTTAACATGACCAAGCAGTTCTGCGGACAGATCGGCCAGATCTCGCAGCAGATCAACGCCGTGGTCATGGGCCTCGCCGGCGCCGACCGTATCTTTGAGCTCATCGACGAGAAGCCCGAAGCCGACGAAGGCTACGTGACGCTCGTCAACGCGCAGGTCAACCCCGACACCTGGCAGCTCGAGGAGGCTGACCACCACACCGGCATGTGGGCGTGGAAACATCCGCACCGCGCAACCGGCGAGATCGAGTACGTGCCGCTGCGCGGCGACCTAGTCATGGACAACGTGGACTTTGGCTACACGCCCGACCACGAGGTGCTGCACGGCGTGTCTGTGTTTGCCAAGCCGGGCCAGAAGGTCGCGTTTGTCGGCGCCACCGGTGCCGGCAAGACGACCATCACCAACCTCATCAACCGCTTCTATGACATCGCCGACGGCAAGATCCGCTACGACGGCATCAACGTCAACAAGATCCGCAAGGCAGATCTGCGCCGCTCGCTGGGCGTCGTACTACAGGACGTGAACCTGTTCACCGGCACCGTGATGGACAACATCCGCTACGGCAACCTGGACGCCACCGACGAGGAGTGCATCGCAGCGGCCAAGCTCGCGGGCGCGGACGACTTTATCACCCGCCTGCCCGACGGCTACGACACCATGCTTACCGGCAACGGTGCCCAGCTGTCGCAGGGCCAGCGCCAGCTGATTTCGATCGCCCGCGCTGCCGTCGCCGATCCGCCGGCGATGATTCTAGACGAGGCCACGAGCTCCATCGACACCCGCACCGAGGCCATCGTGCAGGCGGGCATGGATAAGCTCATGGAGGGCCGCACGACGTTTGTCATCGCACACCGCCTGTCCACCGTGCGCAACTCCGACGCGATCATCTGTCTGGACCACGGCCGCATCATCGAGCGCGGCAACCATGACGAGCTGATTGCTAAGCGCGGGTATTACTACCAGCTGTACACGGGAGCGTTTGAGCTGGAGTAGGAACGGTTACTGACGGAGGGTTCCCCGGGGCGTCGGGGTAATTCCTCCGTGCTCAAACATTCTCGCTTCGCTGCGAAACTGCGCGCGGAGGAAATACCCCGCCGCCCCGGGGCACCCTCCTGCGCGCAATCAGCCCGTCATTTAGAACGGAATAAAAGTTTGTGAGGCCCTGGCCGTTTGACCAGGGCCTCGTTTTGTTAGTCTTTTTGGAACGGGGCTTTTTAGCTACCCTGTGCCAAATACGGCGTCATGCTTCGACGGCACCAGATTGGGTAGCTAAAAAAGCCCCGTCCCAAAAAGACTACCCGCGCCAAATGAGCTACTTGAGGAGTTGGGCCATGGCGTTGACGAATTTTTGGACTTGGAGGGTGGGCTCGAGCGGGTAGTGCAAGAAGACCGGCACCTCGCGGCCACATAGGAACGGCACGCCTACAAAAGCCGGGTGCACGCCCGACCACGCCCCGCAAGTGAGCACTGCATCGCCCTTTTCCTCCGCCTCGTTAAAGAGCGCAAAGTCAAAGCTATCCACATCGATCACGTCCACGCCGCCGTCGGCCAAAAGGTCGATGCGCAGGCTGTCCATGGCGTCGTTGCCGTGACGGAGCACGCGCAGGCGCATGCCCTCCAGGTCGGCAACTGTGATGCGCGTCTTGCGCGCAAGCGGGCTCGTGCGCGGCACATCAATATAAAACGGTACGTTGACGATAAGGAGCTTTTGGCAGGCATCACCCCAGCGTGGGGTAGAAAAACTCGATTGCACCACATCGACCTCGCGGCCCAAGCTGCGCATGACGGTCTCGCGCTCATCATAAAGGTCACTCACCGGCACAATCTCAAAGCGCAGTGACGGCTCCAGTTCGTGCACACTCGTCCACATCGACAGCGTTTGGCGCCCCGGGCACATCATCGACACGCCCAGGCGCACGGCACCGCCATCGCCCGCCGCGCGTCGGGCACGGCGCAGCGCGTCCTCGGACTGCCGCATGATCGAGCGCGCGTCGTCCACCAGCAGTGCGCCGGCCGGCGTCACTTTGACGCCCGAGTGCGAGCGTTCGAACAGCGTGATGCCGAACTCGGCCTCGAAGCCCGACACCTGCTTGACGAGCGCCGGAGTCGACACGCGCAATTTTGCCGCCGCACGCGAGAAGCTTCCCAACTCTGCGGCGGCCGATATGGCCTCAAGTCGTCGATCGTACACGTCAATCTCCTGTTTTCGCGCCCGTGGCAACATGGCGCCACAGGGGGTCGTTTTCGCAGGTTACGCGCTCAATTGAGCATAAACTGCATCGCACGGTGTAAACCTACGGTTAACACCATTCTAACAAATATGCAATTCACCTGCGCAAATGTAAAGCATACGATAACCAGCGAAAACCACGTGGGTCGGTTAATGGGAGCGACCCACTGGGAGGCACAAGAAGGGAAGTTCCTATGAGCAATTGGCTTAAGCTCGAGGGCGATGTCTGCGCCGTGACCGGCGCACTCGGCGGCATGGGCGTCGAGATTTGCCGCGAGTTCGCCCGCAACGGCGCCAACGTCGTCCTGCTCGATCTGAACGAGGAGAAGGTCAAGGCCGCAGCCGCCGACCTCGCCACCGAGTTTGGCATCCACGCCGAGGGCTACAAGATGAACGCCACCGACGAGGCCGAGGTTCAGGCCGCCGTCGACGCCACCATCGCCAACTTCGGCCGCGTCGACGTTCTCGTCAACACCGCCGGCATCCTGCGCTTCGCAGCCATGGAGGACCTGCCGCTCTCCGACTGGAACGAGGTCATCAACGTCAACCTCACCGGCTACTTCATCACCTCGCAGCGCTTTGGTCGCGAGATGATCAAGGCCGGCCAGGGCCGCCTGGTTCACATCTCCACCGTCGCCAGTCACTCCCCCGAAACGTTCTCGGGCGTGTACAGCTCCACCAAGGCGGGCGTCAACATGATGTCCAAGATGCTGGCTGCCGAGTGGGGTCCCTACGGCGTGCGCTCCAACTGCGTCGAGCCCTGCTTCGTCAAGACCCCCATGTCGGCAAGCTTTTACGCCGATCCCGAGGTCGAGAAGAGCCGCAGCCGCCTCATCGCCACGCGTCGCATCGGCGAGGTCAGCGATATCGCCAACGCCGTCATGTTCCTGGCGTCCACGCGCTCAGACTTTACCACCGGCGACGCCATCAAGGTCGACGGCGGCTTCTCCAACATGATGGGCGACCTCACCGCCAAGCCCGGCGGCCGCCGCGCCTTTGCCGACAACTACCTCAAGAACAAGGGCGTCGAGCTCTGGTCCGATGAGTCCGGCGTCGCAAAGCCGACTGACCAGTAAACCAGCCCGGTAGAAAGGGGCGCGGGGCAAGCACCTCAGCGGCGTTTGCCCCTCCCCTCCCCCCGCATCGATTAGAAAGAGTCCCATGGCTTCCACCAACTCCAACAAGGGTCGCGCCGTCGTGCTTTCCGCCGCGTGCGTCACCATGTTCTTCATCAGCTCCATCGCGCTGTACTCCGTCGTGTCCAAGAACCTGCTCGCCGTCTACCCCGAGTGGTCCAGCGCACTTACCTGGGCTTTCCCGGTCTTCCAGACCATCATGGCCGTGACGGGCATCTTCGCCGGCCGCATCTCCGATAAGATCGGCCCGCGCAACGTCGTGATCGCTGCCGCCGTGTGCTACGGCGTGGGCTGGTTCATGTCCGGCACCGTCACCGAGCCGTGGCAGTTCTACCTGTGGTTCTCGCTCGTCGCCGCCATCGGCAACGGCCTGGGCTACAACCCCGCGCTCACCACCGGCCAAAAGTGGTTCATCGACAAGAAGGGCCTCGCCTCCGGCATCACCCTTGCCGCCTCCACCGCCGGCCCCGCCGTGCTGTCCCCGGTGCTCGCCTCGCTGCTCATCCCGAGTCTCGGCATCTTTGGCGCCCTCAAGGCACTCGGCGTCATCTTCTTTGTAATGATCGCCGCCTCCGCCCTGTTCCTGAAGGCCCCCGAGGCCGGCTGGCTGCCCGAGGGCTTCGAGGCCCCCAAGGGCGGTGCGCACGCCGGCACCTTCGGCGACCTCACCCCAGGCGAGATGGTCAAGACCCCGCGCTTCTGGGTCCTCATCGTCACCTTCGCCTTTGCCGCCACCGCGGGCACCCTGCTCGTGGGCAAGGTTGCCTCCATCGCCGCCGTCCAGCTCTTCGCCGACCCCACGAGCGCCGCGGCCGTCGCCCTCGGTGGCGTGGTGGTCTCCGTCAACACCTGCGCCAACCTGGTCGGCCGTCTGTCCTTTGGTCAGATCATCGACAAGCTCGGCGCCTACAAGTCGCTGCTCATCAGCCTTGTCGTCACCATCGTCGCACTCGTCATCATGTCGATGAGCTTTACGCAGAGCATGTTCTTTGTGGCGCTCGCCCTGCTCGGCTTTAGCTTTGGCGCCCTGCTCGTCATCTACCCGCCGCTTACCGGTGGCGCCTTTGGCACCAGCAACATCGGTGTCAACTACGGCATCATGTTCTTGGGCTATGCCGCTTCTACCTGGATCAGCCAGCCCATCACCGCCGTGCTGTATCACGCCGAGGCCGGCAGCGCTGCCTACCAGCAGTCCTTCTACGGCGCCATCGTGATCGCCGCCATCGCCGTCGTGCTCACCGTCTACATGATGGTCTCCGACAGCAAGAAGAAGTCCGCCTAGTTATACCAATGTGGCAAAGGGACAGTCCCTTTGCCACATTCGCCAGCCACCAGCATTAAGGAGTCGAAATGTCTGAGCTCAACCCCGTCCGCATTGCCGTCATCGGCGCCGGCGCCATGGGCCGCAACCACATCCGCTTTGTCACCGAGGAGCCCGAGGCCGAGCTCGTCGCCATCGCCGACGCCTTTGAGGGCGCCCGCGCCACGGCCGAGGCCGCCGGCGTGCCGTTCTTTACCGATCCCGCCCAGATGATGGACGAGGTCAAGCCCGAGGCCGTCATCATCGCCACCCCCAACGACCTGCACCTGGGCGTTGCTCGCGAGGCCATCAAGCGCAACATCGTGCCGCTGGTCGAAAAGCCGATCTCCAACGATCTTGAGGATGCCCAGGCCTTCGCCGCCGAGGCCGAGACCGCCGGTGTGCCCGTGCTCGTGGGTCAGCACCGTCGCCACAACCCCTTCGTCAACAAGGCCAAGGAGATCATCGAGTCCGGCGAGCTGGGCAAGCTCACCGTGTCGAGCTTCCACTACATGATCTATAAGAACGACGAGTACTTCGATGTCGAGTGGCGCCGCAAGAAGGGTGCTGGCCCGATCCTGGTCAACCTGGTGCACGACGTCGACCTGCTCCGCTACCTGTTGGGCGAGCCCGTTGCCGTCCAGGGCATGCAGTCCAGCGCCGCCCGCGGTTTTGAGACCGAGGACTCCGCCGTGGTCAACGTCCGCTTTGCCGATGGCGCGCTCGCGAGCATGACCATCTCCGACGCCACCGCCAGCCCCTGGAACTGGGAGGCAACCGCTCGCGAGGATCCGCAGTACCGCCCCTTCGACGCTGACGCCTACTTTATCGGCGGAACCTTGGGCGCCCTGTCGCTGCCCCGCCTGCACCAGTTCTCCTACGACGGCGCCTCTAACTGGCACAAGCCGCTGCAGATGGAGATTCCGGCCGTCGACCCGGCGCTTCCCCACAAGATGCAGCTCAAGCACTTTGTGAAGGTCGTCCGCCGCGAGGTCGAGCCCGTCGTGACGCCGGCCGACAACGTCAAGACGCTCACGCTTCTCAACGCCGTCAAGGAGGCCGCCGAGACCGGCCAGCTCGTCGAGCTGTAACGCCTTAAGAGCGGCCGCGACAGAAACCCCATGCCGAGCCCCTCGGTCCGCCACAAATAAGCCCCTCTTCTTTGCCCCGCGAGCAGCCTCCTGCCCGCGGGGCTTTTTGCTACTTCGCTGACGATTTTTCTGAGATGGGGGCCTTTTTGCACCTCAGCTTGATTCGTTCGCCACGAAAGCGGCCTATCTACTACGTTTAACCGATCGCCCTCAACCATGCCAAATTTCGCGGAATAAAAACCGCAGGTAAACGGCTTGCCACTTTTCGGAAAACCGGGGGATGGTCGACCCACACGGTTCAAACGTAGTAGATAGGCCGCTTTCATGGCGCGGCCCCAAAACAGTCTTTTGGGACGGGTGGTATCCTTGGTAGCTCTGTGCTGCAAACGCACCTTAAACGCAAGGAGTCCCATGGATCTTATCGCCCAGCTCGCGCGCGAGCTCAACCTTAAGGCCGCCAACGTCGAGGCAGCCGTCAAGCTCATCGACGAGGGCAACACCATCCCCTTTATCTCGCGCTACCGTAAAGAGGCCACCGGCGGCATGGATGACGTCGCCCTGCGCGCGCTCGACGAGCGCCTGTCCTACCTGCGCAATCTTGAGCAGCGCAAAGAGGACGTCATCCTGCTCATCGACGCGCAGGGCAAGCTCACGCCCGAGCTTGAGCAGCAGATTCGCGAGGCCACGCAGCTCCAGCGCGTCGAGGACCTCTACAAACCCTACCGCAAAAAGCGCATGACCCGAGCACAGAAGGCCCGCGAGGCGGGACTCGAGCCGCTCGCCAATATGATCATCATGCAGGCCTCGGCCAAGGGCAGCGCGCTCGACGCCGCCGCGGCATACGTCAACGAGGAGGCCGGCTTCGACACGCCCGAAAAGGCGCTCGCCGGCGCCGCCGACATCGTGGCCGAGACGGTGGCCGAGGACCCCGAGAACGTCGCCGATCTGCGCGCCTTTACGCAAAACACCGCCGACATCGTCGTTGAGGCCACCGACCCCGCCGAGAAGACCCCCTACGAGCCGTACTACAGCTATGACGAACCGCTGCGCCGCATCCCCAACCACCGCGTGCTGGCTATCGACCGCGGCGAGCGCGAGGGCAAGCTCCGCGTACGCGTGAACGTCGACGGTGCCGCCGCCACGGCGCGCCTCGGCAGCCGCTGGCCCCGTCGCCAGGGCGTCTTTGCGCCCGTCTTTGACGCCGCTATCGCTGACGGTTACAAGCGCCTCATGGCCCCCTCGCTGGAGCGCGAGGCACGCGCCAAACTCACCGTCCGCGCCCAGACCGAGGCCATCAACGTCTTTGCCAAGAATCTCGAAGGCCTGCTCTCGGCACGCCCCGTGCGCGGCGCCCGCGTGCTCGCGCTCGATCCGGGCTACCGCACCGGCTGCAAGGTCGCCGTCATGGACGAGACCGGCAAGCTACTCGACCACGGCGTGGTCTATCCCACCAAGCCGCGCCACGACGTCGCCGGCACCAAGCGCGAGCTCGCCCGCCTCGTCAAGAAGGACGGCGTCAACACCATCGTCATCGGCAACGGCACCGCCAGCCGCGAGACCGAGGAAGTCGTCTCGGAGTTCATTACCGAGCAGGCGCCCAGCCTTCGTTACACCATCGTCAACGAGGCCGGCGCGTCGGTGTACTCCGCCTCCGAGCTCGCCAGCCAGGAATATCCCGACCTGGACGTCACCGTACGTGGCGCCATGAGCCTGGGCCGCCGTCTGCAAGACCCGCTGGCAGAGCTCGTCAAGATTCCGCCCCAGTCCATCGGCGTTGGCCAGTACCAGCACGACCTTGACCAGGCCGAGCTTTCGCGCACCCTGGGCCACGTGGTGGAAGACGTCGTCAACCGTGTGGGCGTCGACGTCAACACCGCGAGCGCAAGCCTGCTGGGCTACGTGTCGGGCATTACGCCGAGCGTAGCCAAAAACATCGTGGCCTACCGCGAGGAAAACGGCGCCTTTACCGATCGCCGCCAGCTCAAGAAGGTCCCCAAGCTGGGACCCAAGGCGTACCTCAACGCCGCAGGTTTCCTGCGCATCAGCGGCGGCAAGAACCCGCTCGACGCGACAAGCGTCCACCCCGAAAGCTACGAGGTGGCCACGGCCGTCCTGGAGCGCGCCGGCGTTGCGGCAAGCGAGCTCAGCCGCGGCGGCGTGCCCGATATCGAGCGCCGCCTGGGCAGCATCTCGGCGCTGGCAAGCGACCTGGACTGCGGCACCTTAACGCTCATCGACATCGTCAACGAGCTCAAGAAGCCCGGCCGCGACCCGCGCGACGACGCGCCCGAGGTGGTCTTTAGCCGCTCGGCGCTTTCGATCGACGACCTGGAGCCCGGCATGGAACTCAAGGGCACGGTGCGCAACGTTGTGGACTTTGGCGCCTTCGTCGACGTGGGCGTGCACCAGGACGGCCTCGTGCACATCTCCAAGCTGGCCAACCGCTTCGTCAAGCACCCCAGCGACGTGGTGCGCGTCGGTGACACGGTCAAGGTGTGGGTTGAAAAGGTCGATCGCGACCGCAAGAAGATCTCCCTCACCATGGTGCAGGGGAAGTAAACCGCCAAAGCAAGGGTCCCCCCTCTCGCGACGTGCAAAATCGCGAGTATTCTGCAAATTCCACCGTTCCGGATGCCCCTCAGAGACGAAAAAGCAAGAAACAGCCCCCGTTTTAGCGTCATCAGAGCCAAAACGGGGGCTGTTCCATGCTTCACCCAGCTGGTAAAAGCCTTTACCTTGCTGAATACTCTCAATTTTGCACGGCGCAGGCGGGGGTACCTTTGTCCACGGCAGGATATGGAAGCCTATCACCAACCTACCGGCAAGTTCGTGTCGGCAGCCCCGGCCTTTCCTTTGCCTAGCGCGACCCTCGCGAAGCGCGTGAGCGATAGGGAAAGGAAAGGCCGGGGCGAACAACCCGCGATGTAGCCAGCGTTCGCGTTACGGCAGGATATGGAAACCGAGCGAGGCGATATCCTTGGCAAAACCGCGCACGGTATCGAGCGAGACCTCGTACGGGTCACGGCCGATGTTCTTACGCTTGGCCAGGATGCTGTTGGGCACCGTGATGATCTGGCAACCGCATCCTTCCGCCTGGTAAATATTGATAAGCTCACGCGTGGATGCCCACAGGACCTCGCAGTTGGGCTTGGCGGCGGCCTTCTTGACCGACTCCGTCATAAACGGAATGGGGTCGACGCCGGTATCGGCGATGCGGCCGGCAAAGAGCGAGATGATGGACGGTGTCTCGGCATCAACGGCCTCGACCATCTCGTCGACCTGCGTAGGCGTAAAGATGGTGGTGACGTTGACCTTGATGCCGTCGGCCGAAAGCTTGCGCACCAGCTCGGCGGTGGACTCACCCTTGGTGGTCACGCACGGAATCTTGACGTAGACGTTCTCGGCCCAGGTAGCGATCTCGCGGGCCTCGACCTCCATGGTCTCGACGTCGTCGGCAAAGACCTCAAACGACACGGACACATCGGTGATGTGGGCCAGGACCTCCTTGGCAAACGCGCGGTAATCCGTCACGCCGCCCTTCTTCATAAGGGACGGGTTGGTCGTGAAACCCTGAACGTTGCCGTTCTCGTACATGTCGAGCATGCCCTCGAGATTTGCACCGTCAGCGAACACCTTGATTGCCATCTGCCTGATTCCTTTCGTTAGCATACGGCCGATAAACTGCTAAATACTTTACCTACGTTTATCAAGGCGTGAACTGCGGGTTTTTATCTTCTCGGCGAACGGTATAAACACCTCAGTGTTTGGATTGATAAATCGATTGAGCATGCAAAAGCAAAGAGTCGCAGTTTGAGCAAACGTCAGAAGGCGAGATTCATTAGATGAGGCCGAAATGTTGCATCGCTGTGACGGTGCCATCGTGTGCGACATCGTCGGTCACGTAGTCGGCGACTGCCTTGACCTCGGGCATGGCGTTGCCCATGGCTACAGCCGTCTCGACGGCGGCGAGCATACCCAGATCGTTGCCGGAATCGCCAAAGCCAAAGGTGCGCGCGTTGCCGGTGCGACCCAGGTATTCCAGCGCTCGCGCCACGCCCACGCCCTTGTCGATGCCCTTGGGGCTCAGCTCGCGATTCTGACCACCGGTGTTGCACAGCTCAAACTCGCGCTCGATAAAGCCATCGTCGTTGGCTACGCGAGCTAGGTCGCACGCGTTAATGCACACCTTGCCTACGCGCAAATGCCCATCGACGCGCATCTGATCAACGCCATGCACCACGCCGGCGCCTAGCAGAAATGACTGTTCGACACCAACTGGCTCAAGTGAATAGGTGGCACCGTTCGTCTCGAACAACGCCTCGCCGCCCGCCACAGTAATGCGACGCGCGAGCTCCTCAACAATGTCCTCGTCAATGCAGTCCTCGTGTGCCACGCGGCCCTCGACCTCGAGCGTGGCCCCCGCCATGGCAACGACGCCCGCGGGGTCGAGCGCACGCAAACTGTCCGCGATGAGCCACAGGGGACGACCCGTGCAGATAAACGCCTTGTGCCCCGCATCGCGCAGTGCATGGAACGCCTCAACCACCGTCTGCGAAGGGCGAACCGCCGAAAAGTCCTTATCGGTCATATCGTCGGGATCGAACGACGTCAGCGTGCCGTCCACGTCAAAAAAGAGCACAGCGGGTTCGGGACACGCATCAATCATATGGGTTCCTTTCGAGGATAAGGGCAAACGAAGCATCCATCATATAATGGAGCGACGCAACCAGAGAGGTCACCCATGGAATTTTACGCAAGCTGCCCCGAGGGCTTTGAGTCCGCACTCGCCGATGAGCTTAAACGCCTCGGGCTTTCGCATGTCCGCCGCCTGAAAGGCCGCGCTACGTTTGAGGGCGAGCTCGAAGAAGGCTACCGCGCCTGTCTGTGGTCGCGCCTGGCGAGCCGCGTGTTCGTGGTACTCGGGCGCTTTGAGGCACAGGATGCCGATGAGTTGTACGACAGCGTTTACGACATCGCCTGGGAGAACATCGTCCGCCCCGGCGCCACCATCGCCATTACCGCCCGCGGCGTGACCGAGCAGCTGCGCAACACGCGCTTCTCGGCCCTGCGTGCCAAAGACGCGCTGTGCGACCGCCTGGCCGAGACCACGGGACGTCGCGCCGATGTCGATGCCGCCGACCCCGATGTTCACCTACTGCTTTCGCTGCGCCAGCGCCGCGCGAGCATAAGCCTAGACCTTTCGGGCGACCCGCTGTTCAAACGCCTGCCGCCCGCTGCGACTCGTGCCGGCGAGGGCGCACACGTGTTGCGCCCCGACTACGCCGCCCTGGTGCTGGCGCAGGTCGGCTGGACCGCACTATGCGAGCGCGAGCTGACGGCCGACGATTACGAGAACGAAGCCCTTCCCACGCTGATCGATGCCTCGTGCGCCGGCGGCGGCCTGCTGCTGGAGGCCGTGAACATTCTGACCGACCGCGCCCCGGGCGTCGCACGCGAGCGCTGGGGCTTTGAGGGCTGGCAGCTGCACGATGCCGCCCTGTGGGAGCAGCTGCTTGCCGAGGCGCGCGGGCGCGAGGCGGCAGCGCGCGAGCGCCAGGCGCGCATCGTGGCCGTGGATGTTGACCCCGCCGCCCGCAAGACCGCTGAGCGCATGGTTAAATGTGCCGGCTACAAGCGCTTTGTCGATTTTTGCGCCGCCAAGTCCGCCACCGTACTGGACCACGCGGGCGCTGTCGCCGGCGCCGCCGTGGTCGCGGATACGAACGAGACACCGCTTTCGCTCATGCATGACACCATGACGCTCATCGGCGAGTTGCGCCGCGCGCCCGAGCTTGCCGCGGCGCCGGTCGCCGCGCTCACCCGCGACGGATTGCTGGCCCGCGCGCTCCACACCGAGCCCGAGCGCTCGATCGCCGTCATGCCCAACAACGAAGAGGCGACCGTCGAAGTCTGGCCTTCGCTCGACCACGCCGCCGCAGCGTTTGAGGCTGCGACCAGTGCGGATGCCGAGGCCGAGGCTGCGGATGCCAACGAAGTCAACGATGAAGCCGCCGCTTCCGCCATGCCCGAGCCTGCCGCCATGCTCGACCTGGGCGACGGCAAGCCGCTGCCCGTGCTCATCCCCGAGTCCGAGCAGTTCGCCAACCGCCTGCGCAAGAATGCCCGTCTGCGCCGCAAGTGGGCCAGGCGCGAGGGCGTGAGCTGCTACCGCGTCTACGATGCCGACCTGCCCGACTACTCCGCCGCTATCGACCTGTACGAGGGTTGCCCGCAGACGCCGGGCCGCTGGCTCGTCATCGCCGAATACGCCGCGCCCAAGACCATCGACCCCGCACTGGCCCAGGCCCGTATGCTCGACATTCTGGCCATCGCGCCGCGCATCCTAGATGTTCCCGCCGAGCATGTGCACGCCAAGGCCCGCATGCGTTCGCGCGGCGGCTCGCAGTACGGCAAGCAGGGCGCCGGCAAGGGCGGCTCGGGCGAGCGCGCCAATATCGCGCGTCGTCGCCTGCCGCTCATCGAAGAGGGCGGCCTCACCTTTGCCGTCAACTTTGACGACTACCTGGACGTCGGCATCTTCTTGGACCACCGCGTCACCCGCAACCTGGTGCGCGAGCACGCCAAGCAGGCGCGCCGCTTCCTCAATCTGTTTGCCTACACCGGCACTGCCACCTGCTACGCGGCCGATGGCGGCGTCGAGGAGACCGTGACGGTCGACCTCTCCAATACCTATCTGGACTGGGCCGAGCGCAACATGCGCCAGAACGGCTTTGTGGGGCCTCAGCATCATTTTGTGCGCGACGACGTGCTCGCCTGGATTCGCGACCAGCGCCAGACGCGCAACCGCTGGGACCTGATCTTTGTCGACCCGCCCACGTTCTCGAACTCGTCCAAGATGGGCCGCCGCACCTGGGATGTCCAGCGCGACCATGTTGAGCTTTTGGCTGGCGTATCGCGCCTGCTCGCGCAGGGCGGCCATGCCATCTTTAGCTGCAACCTGCGCGGCTTCCGCCCCGAAACGCGCAAGCTCGCCCGCGCGGGCGTGGTGCTGGAGGACATTACGGCGCAGACCATCCCCGAGGACTTCGCGCGCAACCAGAAGGTGCACCACTGCTACATCGTGCGCCGCCTGCCCATCGAGGACGCCATGGCCGAAGTCGGCTTTAGCGCCGAGGAAATTGCCGAGCGCGTCGAGGAGCTGCGCAACCCCGAAGCCCGCAAGCCTCGCGCAACGGCGCCCGCGCACGCGCAGGCAGGCGACCGGGGGCCGCGCGGCAACGGCAAGCCTGACTCCGCCGGCAAGCCCAAAAAGAAGAAGTTCTACGCCAGCAAGCCCAAGGGCAAATAACAAAGTTGCGGTGGAATACGGACTGTTTTGCCTGGAATTAGGCAAATTTAGACCGTATTTCACCGCAACTCATATTGGGATGGTGGTTGGCGATCTAGCCTTGGATGACCAATCGGTAGCCGATGCCCACATGCGTCTGGATATAGCGCGGATGCGCGGGGTCGGACTCGATTTTCTTGCGCAGCGTGCCCATAAAGACGCGCAGGCTCGCCAGGTCGCTCTTGGTCGCCGTGCCCCAAATCTCGTGCAGGATAAACTGGTGCGTCAACACCTTGTCGGCGTTGTGCGCCAGCAGACACAGGAGCTTGTACTCGATCGGCGTCAGGTGCAGTTCCTCGCCATCCATCATGGCGATGCCAGCATCAAAATCGATATGCAGCTCACCGGTATCGAACGAGCCCTCGGAGGCAACGCCGCCCGTTTGCGCATACGAAAGGCGCCTGAGCGTCGTGCGAATGCGCGCGAGCAGTTCCTCGACCGAAAACGGCTTGGTCAGGTAGTCGTCGGCACCAGCATCGAGCGCGCGGATCTTGTCCGCGTCCTCGCTGCGCGCCGAGACCACGATGATCGGCATGCCCGACCACGTGCGCACCGACTCCACCACCTTGACGCCGTCCATATCGGGCAGGCCCAGATCGAGCAGCACAATGCTCGGCGCTTGCGACGAGGCGGCGGCGATGGCGGCATGTGCGGTCTCCACGGCCATATGGCGCAAGCCGTGCGCCTCGAGCGCGGCGACGATAAGGTTGCGGACGGCGGGATCGTCCTCAACGACCAAGATGAGCGGTTTCACGGCAGAGTTCGGCACGGCGCTACTCCTTATCAAACGAAACATCGGCGGCGGGAAGCTCAATCGTAAAGACCGAGCCGTGCGGGTCCGCCGCGGCAACCTCTATGCTACCGCCATGCGCCAACGCAATGGAGCGGCAGAGCGAAAGACCCAGGCCCACGCTGCGATGGCTGTCGGCAAGACCGTGGTTGGCGGTGTAGAACGACTCAAAGATTCGCTCGCGGTCCTCGGGTGCGATGCCCGGACCATCATCGGCCACCGAGCACGCCACGCGTCCATCGTCGACGCTAATCGAAATCATGATATGCGAGCCCGCGGGCGTATAGGTGATGGCGTTGTTCACCAGATTGACCACCAGCTGCACCATCAGGCGTGCATCGACGTTGACGAGCGCCGGCTCATCGCACGCCACCACCTTAAGGTCGTGCTCGCGCACGGCAGGGTTCACGTGGCGCAGCGCCTCCTCGACGATATCGTCCATGAGCTCGAGCGTAGTCGACAGACGCATGCCGCCGCCCTCGAGCTTGGTGATGGCGAGCAGGTTCTCGACGGTGGCGTTGAGCCACAGCGCATCCGAGCGAATGGATAGAAGCAGGCCGCGGCGCGTCTGGGCATCGAGCACGGCGGTGCCGGTCGAGCCCTGGTCGAGCAGCACGTCGGCATTACCCGAAATACTGGTAAGCGGTGTGCGCAGATCGTGCGAGATGGAGCGCAGCAGGTTGGCGCGCAGCTGTTCGTTTTTGGCGAGCACCGCCGCTTCCTCGCGGGCCTCCATGGCGCGGGCGCGGTCGAGCGCCAGCTCGCCTTCGCTCACGATGGCATCGGCAAGCGTCCGCTCCTCGTGCGTCAGCACGTCGGGCGCGGCAACGATAGCCAGCACGCCCACCACCGAGGCAGGGTCGCCCGAGCGCACGAAGCCGTCGCCTGTGCGAACCGTCAGGTAGATGCCATAAAACGCCGAGCCGCCATAGGTGGCATCGAGCGGCGTTCCCACATAGGCGGACGCCGAGAGCCGCGGCGGCATCTGCGGCGCCAGTTCGTGCACCGGCGCGGCATCGCCCACGGCCGTGTATGTCGCACGCGGCAGCAGGTCATCGCCCTCGGCGTCGGCGCTGTACCACACGACCGGACAGCCCGAAAGACGCGCCAGCTGCGTTGCCATGGCATGGACAATCTGCTGCTGATCGGCGCATCGCTGCAGCATGCGGTTGGTCTCGAGCACCATATGCGTGCGGCGGTCGCTGGCGGCAGCCTGTGCCAAGGCACGGCGCAGGGCCAACGCAATCGAGCTCGACACAAGCGAGACCACGAACATGATGAAGAACATGCCGGGATAGACGCGGTCGATAAACGACAGCGAGTAGCGCGGGCCGACAAACAAGAAGTTGTAGAGCGCCACGGCGGCAGCCGAGCTCAGCAAGCAATACAGGCGACTCCAGGTAAAGAATGCGCACAGCTGAACGGCGAACACATAGACGATCATGATGCTCGGCGCGAGACCCGGATGGTCGAGCAGCGCGCCCACAATCGTCGCCGCGACCAGCAGCCCCACCGATACGCAGGCGTCATACAGAGGAGTGCGGCGCGTCAGCGTTGTGCGCCGCCACCAAAAGCTATCGGCAATATCGCCGTCCGTACGGACGTCCATCAGCGCCCCGCCCCTCTCTCAAAAACAAAAACCACCACAAAGGGACAGGCACCTTTGTGGTGGTTTCCCTTGTGGTGGTTCCAAGTGTATAGCCTTTGCAGCCGGCGGTCGCTAGACAAACAGCACGTGCGCGAGCAGCGCGCAAACGCACACCGCTCCAAATACCAGCGCCACGATCGAAATTACGCGATCGGCCATATCCATGTTGGCACGGTTCGTCAAAAACCGATCTTCGGCGGCGTCGGCGCGTGCCTCACGTACCAGCTCGGCAACCACCTCGCGGCCATCAAGCATCTTTGCATCCATGTTTGCCTCCCCGGTCTCAATCTTGTCCATCGAAAACCAACTCCGTGCAACCTGTCGGCGCCTACGGGCGCTCGTTGGGAGCCAGACGCTGCATCTTGTTCACGGCCTTGAACTTGGTGAACAGCGGCACGTACTCAAAGCTCACGTTGGAGTTCTCCAGGCCGTACCAGCGTGCAGGCGTGCCGGCGGCGCGACGAATGATGTACTTGAGCGTGATGGCCGTACGCTCGCTCGGCTCCACATCGCTCTCAGGCGCCAGAAGCTTACGGATCAGGACGAACTTGAACGTACCGATGTTGCCCGGATCCTTGTAGACCGAGTAATCATGCGTCTGCGCCGGCAGCTCGCCGGTGGCAGCCAGGTCCTGAACAACCTGACGCAGGTAGGCATTGACGCGCTGGTTGATCTTGTAGCCCAGGTACAGATGCACGCGGAACACGTAGTCGGTGCCGAACGTCTCGACCGAATAGGCAAAGGTATGCGGCTCGTCCATGGTCTCGACATTCACAAACCACCAGGCGCGAGCGCGCTTGGGATGCTTGTCCAAAATCGAGTAGACGATATCACGGTCGATGTAATCGGTATGGGTGTCCTTGGTCAGGTACACGATGTTGTCGCTCAGGCGCTCGTAGCGATCGTCATCGCGCAGGCGCTTGAGCTGCGGCAGGTAGCTGCGCAGCGGCAGCAGCGTAAACTGGCGCTGCTCAACAGCCGTACCGTTGTACCAGCACACCATAATGCCCATGATGAGTGCAGCCATGAGGATGGTGAAGTAGCCGCCGTGGAAGAACTTGGTGAGCGAGCTCACAAAGAAGAAGCCTTCGAGCAAAAGGAAGAAGGCCGCGAAGATCCACGGAGCAACCTTGAGCTTGCGCTCCTCGTGCAGGTAGAAGAAGAGCAGCAGCGTGGTGCACATCATAGTCAGCGTAATGGCAAGGCCGTAGGCGGCTTCCATATGCGCCGAGTTCTGGAACAGCAGCACCACGATGACGCAGCCGACAAGCATGACGTTGTTGACCATGGGGATGTAGAGCTGGCCCTTGGTCTCGGCAGGGTAGAAGACCTGCATGTGCGGCATGAGGTCCAGGCGACTGGCCTCGGACACCAGCGAGAACGCGCCGGTGATGAGCGCCTGCGAGGCAATGATGGCCGCGACGGTGGAAAGGCCTACGGCAAACGGGCGCAGGCCCGGGGCGAGCATCTGGTAGAACGGGTTGAGATCGGCAATGCCCATGAGCTCGGGGTTGGCAGCGTTGTTCATAAGCCAAGCGCCCTGGCCCATATAGGACAGCAGCAGACAGCACTTAACGAACGGCCAGGTAGCGTAGATGTTGCCGCGGCCGACGTGGCCCATGTCGGAGTAGAGCGCCTCGGCACCGGTGGTGGCGAGGAAGCAGCTGCCCAGGATCATGATGCCCGCGTGGTTGTTGGGGCTCAGCAAAAAGGCGATGCCGCGCACCGGGTTGAGGCACAGCAGCACGGCGGGGTGCTGGAAGACAAAGAACAGACCCGTGCCGCCCAGGAACAGGAACCACAGCGTCATGATGGGGCCAAAGGCGTGACCGATTTTGGCCGTACCGATGCGCTGTACCAAGAAGAGCACGATGATGATGGCGAGCGTAATGGCGACGACGCGGCCCTGGTCATCGCCCAGCACGGCATGGACCGCCGGGATGGTGCGCAGGCCCTCGATGGCCGTGGTAACGGTAACGGCCGGCGTCAGGATGCCGTCGGCGAGCAGCGCGGCGCCACCCAGCATGGCAGGGATGATGAGCCATTTGCCGCAGCGCTTGACCAGGCTGTACAGGGCAAAGATGCCGCCCTCGCCGTGGTTATCGGCACGCAGCGAGATCAGCACGTACTTGATGGTGGTCAGCAGCGTGACCGTCCACACGACAAGGGAGAGCGCGCCGAGCACGAACTCCTCCGTAACGCTTCCGATGCCGCCGTTGCCGGCAACGAGCGCCTTGGTTACATACATAGGGCTGGTGCCGATATCGCCATACACCACGCCCAGCGTGACGAGCATCGCCGAGATGCTCACAGGAATCGCAGCGTGCGAGGCTGCCTCCTTGGCCTTTTGTTCCATAAGCCGGTTTCCTCCCAACTTTAATGTTCGAAGGGATTATAGGCAATCGGCCCATGTTTTAATGCACTGTTTTCCCAGCTAGATAAACATTTATACGGCCTTTAGGCCACCGCAGCGATATGGAATGTGACAAAGGGGCTGTCCCTTTGTCACATTCGTCATTTTCCGAGCCAATTTTTGAACCACCACTCCATGGAGCGGCTCATCTCGGCCATAAAGGGACTCGTGTGCTTGCGGGTATAGATGTCCACGACGCGCTCCCCCACCTCGCGGGCATGCGGACGGAACATCGCGTCCATCTCGGCCACCTGCGCGTCCATAGTCGCGTCGTCCGCACGGCGGTAGCGTTCCTCGTGCACCAGGTTCACCACGGGGTGCGCGATTGCCGGGCGCTCTTTGCGAGGCGTGCCGATGATGAGCATCGACAGCGGCATGGTATACGGAGGCAGATCCAGCAGCTCGGCCACTTCCTCGGCATTCTCGACGATATCACCGATATAGCAGCTCCCCAAGCCCAGAGCCTCGGCGGCAACCACGGCGTTTTGCGCGGCGATCACGGCGTCCTGGGCCGCGATGGCAAAGTCGCCCAAACCCGGCGCGCGGCGGGGCGCCTTGCCCGTACGCTCGACAAACTCGGGCTCAAAGCAGCCCACGTGCTCAAACAGATCGATCCACTTGGCATAATCGACCACAAATATTAGTGCCCAGGGCGCCTTGGCGATCATGGGCTGGTGGTCGCACAGGTCGGCCAGACGATCAAGCGTGGCCTGCTCGCGAATGCTCACGATGGAATACATCATCATGGCGCCTGCCGACGGCGCACGACTCGCCGCATGCAAAATCGCCGCCCGCTGCTCGTCGGTCACCGCCACGGGGCGGTCGTCGTCATCACGCGCGAAGGCACGCGTGGAGGAACGGTGCTCCAACGTGTCCAGCACCGCGTTGCCCGTGGTCTCGACCGGATAGCCGCACGTATCGACCGCCGCTCCATCGCCGCCCATGTCCGCCTTGCAAACCCGCTCGCTCATCGCCCTACCCTCGCCATTTCTTTAAGAAGCCTTTACGTTTCCGTGTAATTCCCGTCCATTATCGCGCAGGTCGCCGCTACATTGCGCAACACCGCCACGCACGCGCGTTATTATGGCTGGTTGTTGTGCGCAGTCACCAAATGCAGCGCATATCTTGGTAACAATCGGGTAAACCCCCACTTTCGTAGGTTTTAGTTTGTGAGGAGTCTCAGCATGTTCGCTGCCGCCATCTCGCTCGTCGGTCTTGCGGCGACCGTCTACCTTGTCTTGCGCGAGGCCAAGGCCATTCGCGCTCAGTCGGGCACCGTTGCCAAAAGCGCTCTTGGGTGGAGCGTCGCCTTCGGCCTGTTCCAACTCTTTTTGACCATTTGGGGTGCCATTGGCCTCGTCGCCCAAAACGAGCCGCTCGCCTTTGTGATGCTCATCCTGACCAACGCCATCCTCACCGGATGCGCTTGGGCCAGCATCGCCCGCGACCGCATCGCCCCGCGCGTCTTTGCGTTCGCCGAGCCCGACGCCCCCGCCCCCACCGGCAAGCTCGCTCGCCTGCGCGGCGCCTTTGTGGGCAAACCGCTCGTCGCCGCCGTCCTGTGCCTGCTGCTCGCCGGCGTCTTTGCGCTGCTGGGCATGGAGGTCTCGTCCAACCACGACTTTACCTGGGTCTACCCCCTGTGCATCCTGCTCGAGTGGGCCATCATCGCCACACTCATGACTGGCTTGTTCTTCCTATTCCAGCGCCACGGCGCAGCTTCCGCGGTCCTGGCCTTTGCCCTCTTTGTCCTGGGCATTGCCGAGTTCTTTGTCATCACGTTTAAATCCATGCCCATCCAGCCGGGCGACCTTTCGGCCATCTCCACCGCCGCCGCAGTCGCCGGCAACGGCTACACCTTCTCCATCTCGCTGTTCTGCGTGCTGTCCATGGGCTTTACCGCCATCGCCATGCTGCTGTGCGAGTACGCCGGCCTGGTCGCGCCGCACCGTCAGAAGGGCGCCGCCAACGCCAAGCGCATGTTGCTCACCAACCTGCTCGTGGCGGTGCTGTGCCTGGGCGGCGTGACCGCGCATGTCACGCTCATCGACTACTACAACACCCTCGGCATCACCGTCTACACCTGGCGTCCGCTCGAGAGCTACTGGCGCGAGGGCTATCTGCCTGCCTTTATTAGCGCGGCACAGTCCATCAAGCCGCCCAAACCCGCCGACTATTCTGTCGATGACGCCAAGGCCACGCTCAAAAAGTACGCCAAGGCCTACGACAAATCCGACGCGGCCAAGAGCGACGAGCGCGCCGCCGCAAAGGAGCAGTTCGACAGCGAGAAGCCCACGGTCATCGCTATCATGAACGAGACGTTCTCGGATTTGTCGATCTACCAGAACATGCGCGCCGGCTACGAAGGTCCGCAGTACTTTAAGAACCTGTCCAACTGCCTCAGCCGCGGAAAGCTCTACGTGAGCGCCTACGGCGGCGGCACGGCCAATACCGAGTTTGAGTTTATGACCGGCAACTCCATGGCCAACCTGGGCTCGGGCGTGTACCCCTACACCATCTACAACATGGAAACGACCGGGAATCTGGCAGAGCAGTTCAAATCGCTCGGCTATTCCACCACGGCCATGCACCCCAACCACGCGACCAACTGGAACCGCGAGAACGTCTACAAGGACTTTGGCTTTGACCAGTTCCTGTCCATCAACGATTTCCAAGGCGCCGATACCCTGCGCGGCATGGTGACCGACCAGGCAACCTACGACAAGATTCTTGAGCTGCTCGACCAGAACGCCGATCCGCAGTTTATCTTCGACGTGACCATGCAGAACCACTCGGGCTACGACACGGGCCTGCTGCCGGTCGACAAGCAGATGCACCTGAACATCGACACGACCGACCTGGACGCCAAGACCGTCGAGGACGGCACGCTCTCCGATGTCGACGAGTATGTCTCGTGCATCGAGCAGTCCGACCAGGCGCTGCGCTACTTCCTCAACGCCTTGAGCAAGCTCGACCGCAAGGTGGTCGTGGTGTTCTGGGGCGACCATCAGCCGTTCTTCCCGTCCAAGTTCAACGATAAGTGGTTTACCGGCGAGGACGACGCCACCCACCAGGAGCGCTTGTGGCAGACCGACTACATCATTTGGGCTAACTACGACGTTGCCGGTTGTGACCAGACGAGCGAGGTCGACGACCTGTCCACCAACTACCTGTCCACGCAGCTCATGCAGCTGATCGGCGCACCGCTGACCGACTACCAGAAGGCGCATATGACGCTGCGCGAGTCGCTGCCCGCTATCAACTCGGTGGGCTACGAGGACGCCAGCCTGCGCTGGGCGCTCTCCTCCAACGTCACCGGTGACGACGCCGCTGCCGCAGCCGCCACCAAGGCGCGCGAGGATTACGCCAAGATGCAGTACTACGAGATGTTCCGCGACGGCAAGAACGTCTATACGGAGCACTTCCAGACCGAGGCCAACGAGACCGACCCCAACCTGGCGCCGGGTACGACCAAGATTAAGTAGCTGCTAGCTGCTGAGCCACAACTGAAACGTCTGTCCAGGCGGAGGCATATAAGGTTCCCTGCTCGGACAGTCCTGCGCAAGACGAAGGCCACATTAAGTGGCCTTCTTTGCGTGCGGAACTCGCGATGAACCTTATATGCCTCCGCCCGGACAGACGCCATGTTGTTGGAGCGCGGCTTGTCATAGGGGTATCCGCTGAACATATATAAGTCGAAGGCCACGTCTTGTGGCCTTTTTTGCATCCGGAAACCGTGTCCCAGAATTCACGTCCGGAGTGGGATGCAGTTTCCGCTTGTGGCTCCGTTGGGAAGCTGCATCCCACTCTGATCGCAAATTCCGGGTCGCATTTTCCGCCAGAGCCCTCAACCGGAAACTGCATCCCACTCCAAAGGCAAATTCTGGGACGCACTTTCCGAATCCCCATCCATCCGGAAAGCCCGTCCCACTCTGAATACATCCAGCGAACGCATGAGAGCGTGTCGTCCAGGACGGTCTCGTCATCGGGGTGATGGAAAGTGTCACCCCCAAACGCTTGCCACAGTTGCGCCCACGAGTGTCAAGAAAAAAGCCTCGAGAATTTCGAGGCTTTCACATTTGTATTGTTTTGCACGAAGGACCGCGAACGACGAAGTTACTCGCCCAGCACGGCCTTCTTGGCCGCCGCCGCCATGTTATCCATATCTTCCTTGGTGGGATGATCCTTCGCGGCAACCCAGTTGTCGAGCAGCATCTTAAAGCGGGCGTTGTCGGGATCTTGCTCGAGCATGGCCTCGTAGCGCTGCTTGACCGCAGGGCCCATCTTACCCTGGCACATCGCCCAGCCCGCAAGCTCGGCATCCCCAGCCAAATTGGAAGCTACGCGGTCGATAATCTGCTGGTAATAGCTCTGGTCGGCGCCAAAGCCGCAGGTGCCAAACAGGAACACGCGCTTGCCGTGCAAGGCGGAGAGCAACGCCGCGACCGAAGGCGTGCACGCGCCCTTGTCGCACCAAAAACCGACGAGCACCATGTCGGCCGCGCAGGCCCCCTGCGCCTCGAGCGCAACCTGATCTGCATCCGCATCGTCACTCAACGCCGCGGCATGGACAAACTCAACGCCCGCAGCCTGCAGAGCGCGCTTGATCGCACCCGAAACCATCCTGGTATTACCGCTCTTGCTGTTAACCACCAAAGAGCACGTCATAGTCACGTTGCCTCGTTTCCCCCAAAACTAAAGCCACTAATGCAATTTATTAGATGAATATCTTAGTACTAACGTGACAGATGTAAACCACCTTCTGTCGATTGATTAATTTGCCCCACGACCGTGCTTACTGGGCAAACTGGCTGCGGTAGAGCTCGGCATAGAAGCCGTCTGCCGCCAGCAGCTCGTCGTGCGTGCCGCGCTCGATAATCTGGCCGTCGCGCATGACCAGAATGCAGTCGGCGTTGCGGATCGTCGACAGGCGGTGCGCCACGACAAAGCTTGTGCGACCGGCCATGAGCTCGTCGAATGCCGCCTGTACCTGCAGCTCGGTACGCGTATCGATGCTCGACGTCGCCTCGTCCAGCAGCAGAATCGCCGGATCGGTGAGCATGACGCGCGCGATGCACAGCAGCTGTTTTTGACCTTGGCTAAACGTGCCGCCGTCCTCGCCGATGACCGTATCGTAGCCGCCTGGCAGCTGCACGATAAACTTGTGCGCGTGCGCGCGCTTGGCGGCCTCGATAATCTGCTCACGCGTGGCATCGGGGCAACCGTAAGCGATATTCTCCGCCACCGTGCCCTCGAACAGCCAGGTGTCCTGCAGCACCATGCCAAAGGCACGGCGCAGGCTCGAGCGCGTGTAGTCACGCGACGAGCGCCCGTCCACCACAATGCGCCCAGCATCGATATCGTAAAAACGCAGCAGCAGGTTGATGAGCGTCGTCTTGCCACAGCCCGTAGGACCGACCAGGGCAAAGCGCATGCCGGGCTTGGCATCGATGCAGATATCCTGCAGCAGTTTGCGGTCGGGCACGTAGCTAAAGTCCACATGCTCAAAGGCGACCTCGCCCTTCGGGGCGGCGAGCTCTACGGCGTCCGACGCGTCGGGCTCCTGCTCGCGCGCATCGAGCAGCGCAAACATGCGGCGCGCCGAGGCGTACGCGGTCTGAATTTGCGTAATGACGTTGGTGACCTCGTTGAACGGCTTGGTGTACTGGTTGGCATAGGACAGGAAAATCTGCACGCCGCCCACCGTGAGCGCCGCGGGCACGCCCGTGATCACGCCCACGCAGCCGATCACAGCGACCACGGCATAGATGATGTTGTTGATAAAGCGCGTGCCGGGGTTGGAGAGCGAACCCATAAACTGCGCGCGCTCACCCGCGGTGTAGAGCTCAGCGTTGAGGGCATCGAAGCGCTGCTGAGCGTGCGGACCGTAGGCAAAGGCGTCGACAAGTTTCTGCTCGCCCACATACTCCTCGATATGACCACCGAGCTGCCCTTGGATGCGCTGCTGTGCTGTAAAGCTCTTGTTGGAAAGCTTGGCGATGGCGCCGGCTGCAAAAATGGAAAGCGGCGTGACGAGCACCACCACGAGCGTCATGATCAGGTTGATGGAGAGCATAAACGCGAGCGTGCCAACGATGGTGATAACGCCGGTAAAGAGCTGGGTAAAGCCCTGCAGCAGACCGTCGCCGACCTGGTCGACGTCGTTGACCACGCGACTCATAAGGTCGCCGTGGGCATGGCCGTCGATAAAACTGAGCGGCATGCGGCTGAGCTTATCGCTCGCCTCCACGCGCATGTCGCGCACCGTTTCGTAGGACAGGCGGTTGACGCAGTAGCCCTGCAGCCACTGGAAGGCCGCTGCTCCCACCACGACGAGCGCGAGTTTGGTAACGAGCGGCAGCAGCGCGTCGAAGTCCACCTGACCGGCGGCAACGATAAGGTCGATGCCCTCGCCGATGAGGATGGGCGTATAGAGTTGCAAGATCACCGAGATGGCGGCGCTCACAAACGACGCCGTAAACGAAATACGGTGCGGGCGAACATAGCCCAGCAGGCGGCGCGTCACCGCGCCCACGGGATAGCGCTCGGGATCACCGGGTTGGCGCGGGCCGTCGCCCAGGTCGTTGAGGTTATCGTTGCCGGACACATTAGCGGTCATCGTGGCGACCGAACCGGAAGAAGTATACGGGTTCATCTAGCAACCCTCCTTTGAGCAAGTAGGCGCAGGGGCAGTCGGGGCGGACGCGGGCACCGTGCTCCCCTGCTGGCCCTCGAGCTCCTCGCGGCGCAGCTGCGACTGGCAAATCTCGCGATAGAGCTGGCAGCTTGCATACAGCTCGTCATGCGTGCCCAGGCCCGCAACCGATCCGTGGTCGAGCACGCAGATCATGTCGGCATCGCGCACGGTCGAGACGCGCTGGCTCACGATGACCGTCGTGAGCGGCAGCCCGCCCTCGGCGGCACCGCGCACGCTGCGCTCGCGGATGGCATGGCGAAGCGCCGCGTCGGTCTTAAAGTCGAGTGCCGAGGCGGAGTCGTCCATGATCAGGACCTGCGGCGAGCCCACTAAGGCGCGCGCGATGGTCAGGCGCTGGCGTTGGCCACCGCTGAAGTTCTTACCGCCCGCCTCGACCGGGGCATCGAGCCCCTGCGGCTTGTTGCGCACGAATTCGCTGGCCTGCGCCATATCGAGCGCCGCCCAGAGCTCATCGTCGGTCGCTGACTCGTCACGCCAGGTCAGGTTGCTGCGGATGGTGCCGCTCACCAGCGACGCGCGCTGCGGGACGGTCGCGACCACATGGCGCAGCTGGTCGAGCGGCCAAGTGCGCACGTCGGCGCCCATCACGCTCACGCTGCCAGCGCTCGCATCGTACAGGCGCGGGATAAGCGAAACGAGCGTGGACTTGCCGCTGCCCGTGCCGCCGATAATGCCGAGCGTTTTGCCCAGCGGCAGCTCCAGGGTCACGTCATTGACGGCGTTGGCGGCGCCCGTGCCAAACGAAAAACTCGCATGGTCAAAGCTCAGCGCGGAGACCGGAACAGCGTCACCCGCCAGGTCGCTCGGCTCGGGCAGCGCAACCGGCTGGTTGTCCTCGTCGGTGATGCTCGGCTCGCAATTGAGCACCTCGTTGATACGCGAAGCGCTCGCGCTTGCCTTGGTAAAGACCACAACCAGGTTGGCGACGTACACGATGGAGGTCAGGGTCTGCGTCATGTAGTTCACAAACGCCATGACCTGACCCTGCGTGAGATCGCCCACGTTGACCTGGATGCCGCCCACCCACAGGATGGCGCACACGCCCAGGTTCATCACCAAAAACGTAACGGGGTTAAGGATCGACGAGAGCTTGCCCACCGCGATGGCAGTATTGGCCTGATCGTCGGCTGCTTGGGCAAAACGCTCACGCTCGTGATCTTCGCGTACGAAGGCGCGAACCACGCGGGCGCCCGAAAGACCCTCACGGCAAATGAGCGCGATGCGGTCGAGCTTTGCCTGCAGCTGTTTGTAGTACGGAATGCAGCGCGCCATGACAAACCAAAACACCAGGCCGATGGCGGGCGTGCAAATCAAAAAAATCATGCCGAGCTTAAGGTCGATAGCGAGGGCCGCGACCATGGAGCCCACCGCCAGGAAAGGCCAGCGGATGAGCATACGCACGCCCAGCGCCACGGCGAGCTGCACCTGGTTGACGTCGTTGGTGATGCGCGTGATGAGCGACGGCGTGCCAAAGCGATCGAGCTCAGCATAGCTCAGCTTGTTGATGTGCTGGTAGAGCGCGCCGCGAATGTCAGTACCCATGCCCTGCGAGGTGAGCGCCGCCATCTTTTGGCAGACGAGCGTAAACGAGATGCCAATCACGGCCATGGCGGCGAGCACCATGCCGTAGTGGACGACGGCGTTCACATCGTGCGCGCCGATGCCCTTATCGATCATCTGGGCAATCACCAGCGGCGTTAGCAGGTCAAAGATCACTTCGATCAGCTTGCACGCAGGGCCAATCACCATATATCGGCGAAACTTGCCACCAAAACGCCTGAGCAGCTCAATCATAAAAAGGCGCTCCCTATCATCATTCACATTCAATTCGAACCATGATAGTACTGTCGCCCCAACTGATGAGTAAGCCGCTCGTCATTTCTAGTGGAATTCGGTTTACAGAGAAGTGGGAAGTGTTCGGATGAAGTTGCCAATCAAGGTTACAGAGAAGCGGAGAGGTGTATGCGCATACCCGGCCACCGGCGGACCAATCGCTTGGTATACTTACAGTAGTGCTACCAAGTTAGTCGCCGACCCTTGAAATGAGGTGCCGAGATGAACGACATTCTCGCAAGAAGAGCAAGACGAGCAACTGTGGGCATCGCCCTTTCCGCGGCACTTGCCGCGCGAATCGCCCCCCCCCGTAACGGCGATCGCGGCAGAAACCAGTTCCCCCACCGGTGCAGTTGCCTTGCAGACGGAAGATGCGACCGCCGCTAAAGAAAAAGCGTATGCAGCCATGCAGGAAGCGCTCAAAACCCTCGAGGCCGCAAAAGACGCCGCAAGCCCCGAGAAACTTGCGAAAATCGATGATGACATTGCCGCTTTTCAAGAGATCTACGACATGGTGGTGACGGAAGCCGCCAAACGGAGGGAACCCCTTCCCGCCATGCAAGCGAACGTCGATGCAGCCCAAGCCAAATACGACGAGGCCATCAACCGGGTAAGCGAGCTCCAGGCAAAATTAGACAAGAAACTTGAGGCGCTTAAGGCACTCGAAGCACTCGGCGACGAGGAGCTTGTCGAAACTACTAAACAGCAAATAAAGCAGTTGCGCAGTGAAATCGTAACGGCAAAAGCGCAAGAAGACTCTTGCAAAACAGGGCTCCGCGAGCGCCACGACGGCCTCAAAAGGCAGGAAAGACAAGTTAATGACTGTGAACGTGCTGCAGAGAAGTATAAAGCCCATACCGACCAGTTCATAGCCTGGCGAGATGCGCTCCTCGACAATTTGAAAAAAGCGCAAACGGCCTATGACGACGCCTGCAAGGCATACGAAGAGGCAAAGGCCGCGGCAGACAAGGCCACCTCGCCCGAGATAACGCAACCGACCGAGACGACGCCTCCCTCCAACTCGGCGCAACCGGCCGAGGCGACACAGCCCACCGGCTCGTCCGCGACCGGCAAAAATACCCCGCCAAGCTCCACCAAGCAGGCGAACTCGAGCAGCGGCAAGCAAGCAGATACGACCGTCGGCAAGCTTGCGAACACGGGCGACACAGCGCCGAGCGCAATCGCACTCGCAGCAATCGCCGCCGCAGGCCTCGGAATAACCGCCACGGCCACACGCCGCATCAGGAACTCAAAATAGCCGCCAGAGCATACTACCTTCGCCAATCCACAAACCCAGAGACAAAAAGAGGTCCGTTTCCCCAACCCAGGGAAACGGACCTCTTTACTTGAAAAACAGATGGTAATGCCGCCGTCTCTTGAACCACGCAGCCATCAATGCCCAGACAACACTAGCAAGCCGCATTCCTTAAGGGATAGATTTAATGGCTGTTAATCAAGGGGTATACGCGCACGCCCGGTCAGCGGCGCGCCAATCGCTTGGTATACTTACAGTAGTGCTACCAGCTGAGTCGCCAACCCTTGAAATGAGGTGCCGAGATGAACGACATTCTCGCAAGAAGAGCAAGACGAGCAACCGTGGGCATCGCCCTTTCCGCGGCACTTGTCGCGGGAATCGCCCCCGCAACGGCGATCGCGGCAGAAACCAGTTCCCCCACCGGTGCAGTTGCCTTGCAGACGGAAGATGCGACCGCCGCAAAAGAAAAAGCGTATGCAGCCATGCAGGAAGCGCTCAAAAACCTCGAGGCCGCAAAAGTTGCCGCAAGTCCCGAGAAACTTGCGGCAATCGATGATGACATTGCCGCTTTTCAAGAGATCTACGACATGGTGGTGACGGAAGCCGCCAAACGGAGGGAACGCCTTCCCGCCATGCAAGCGAACGTCGATGCAGCCCAAGCCAAATACGATGAGGCCCACAACCGGACAAGCGGCCTTCAGGCAGAATTAAAGGCACTTGAAGCACTCGGCGACGAGGAGCCCAGCATAACTATTAAAGAGCATATTAAGCAGTTGCGAAGTGAGATCATGTCGGCAGAAAGGCGAGAGAAATCTTGTGAAGATGATCTTCACTCCTACCAACGCCGGCTCGAAAGCCAGGAAAAACAGGTTCAGTATTTCGAAAGTGAGGCGGAGGAAGCCAAAGCCCACATCGACGAGGACGTAGCCAAGCGAGATGCGCTCCTCGGCGATTTGGAAAAGGCGCAAGCGGCCTATGACGACGCCTGCAAGGCATACGAAGAGGCTAAGGCCGCGGCAGACAAGGCCGTCTCGCCCGAGATAACGAAACCCGCCGAGACAGTGCCTCCCTCCGGCTCAACGCAACCCGCCGAGGCGACACCGCCCGTTGCCTCACCTGCAACCGGCAAAGACGCCCTACCAAGCTCCACCAAGCAAGCGAACTCGAGCAGCGGCAAGCAAGCAGATACGACCGCCGGCAAGCTCGCGAACACGGGAGACGCAGCGCCGAGCGCAATCGCACTCGCAGCAATCGCCGCCGCAGGCCTCGGAATAACCGCCACTGCCACACGCCGCATCAAGAACTCAAAATAGCTGCCAGCGGTTATTGTCTTCGCCAATCCACAAGCCCAGAGACAAAAAGAGGTCCGTTTCCCCACCTAGGGAAACGGACCTCTTTAACTGCAAAAATTCAAACAACAGCACCGCCACCTCTTAAACTACGTAGCCATCAATGCCCAGACAACGCCAGCGAGCAGCAAAAGGCACGGGATTAAATTATTCAGATAAATGTGACCCTTCAGGCGGTTTTGGTCGGCTACCCGCGAGTGCCGGCAGGGCGCTTGGTAGTCGAGCGATCCCGCAGGCGAAGCCGAGGACCAGCGAGACACCAAGCGCCCTGCCGGCACTCGCGGGTAGCCGCGGCACCAAAAAACGCCTGCGCACTCGATGGATTCGGATGCCCGACAGAGGCTCCTTATGGCTGCTTCCTTCCGGACCTGACCAGATTCGGAACATGTCGTCATCCGAACCCATCGAACGCGCTAGGCGCTCGGTATATCTTACCTGCTCCCGTCCGCCACGGCAAGTGGGGCGAACCCATCGGATGGATTCGCCCCACTCGTCCATATCGCTAGCGGCGCCTGCGGTACAGGACCGCGCCGCCCGCGACGGTCAGAGCGCCGATGCCGGCCATGGCGCCGAGCGCCTCGACCGGCAGGCTGCGGTCGCCGGTGTCGGGCATACCGCCCTTGGAGCCGCTGCCGGAGCCGTTATCTGAACCGCCGCCCGAGCCGCCACCCGGCGTGCCGGGGTTCTCGGGGGTGCCGGGGGTGCCGGGCTCCTCGGTGTAGCTGTTGGTGAAGACCGGCGGCAGGTTGGCGTCGCCCTCGTAGGAGACCTTCGCCGACAGATAGCCCGTCCTGGTGCCGTCTGCCACCTCGTCGCTCACCGTGACGACGATCTTGTGCACCGCCTTGTCGTAGGTCACGTGCGCCTGGCCGTCGTCGACCTCGCCCACCGTGAAGGTGTAGGTGCCGGCCTGCTTGAAGGTCAGCGCATCGAACGTGACGCTGCCATCGGCGGCATTCTTGGCGGTCGACATGACCTTGCCGTCCCGGCCCTTGAGCTCAAAGCTAAACTGGCCCGCCTTGAGCTCGGCGCCCTTGAGCACCTTGGCGGCGCCCAGCTTGAGGGTGACGGGCGCGGCCTCGTAGCCGTTGGTGAACGTCACCGAGTCGCCGCCCGTGGGATTGCCCTCGGCATCCGCCAGCTCGTGCCTGACGGTGAGCGTGCCGTTTCCGGCGTCGGCAACCGTCGTGCGCACGCGGTACGCCGCCCTGTCGTACGTCACGCCGCCCGCCGTGCCGGCGATCTCGCGCAGCTCGTAGCCGTGCGTACCGGGCGCGGTGTAGGTAACGGGGCTGAGCGCGACCGTGCCGTCGGCGGCGTTCTTGCCCGTCGCCGCGACGCTCTCACTGCCGTCGGCGGCAATCTCGACCAACTGGAACTCAAACTCGCCCTCGGCCAGGTCACGGCCCTTGAGCTTCTTGTTCACCTTGATCTGGTCGGTGACGGAGCTCGGCGTCGGGTTCACGCCGTAGGTGTTGGTGAACTCGAACGCGCCCTTGCCCTCGGGCGTACCCTCTGCGGGCAGGACCTCCGCGACGAGCGTGCCCGCGTTGGTGTCCTCGACCACCTTGACCGTGAAGGTCCTCGTCGCCGTCGCGTCGTTGACCACGCCGTCGACCGAACCGGACTCGCTCACCCGGTAGGCGAACGTCTTGGTGCGCAGGCCGCCGCCGTCAATCTCGACGTCATCGAGATCGCTCGGCTGCCTGAACGTGACATGGCCCAGCTCGACGTTGCCGGCGGCGTCGTTGGTCGCCTCGGTCACCGTCTTGCCGGAGGCGTCGACCGGCGCGGGCGCGCCGTCCAACGGCGTGATCTTAAAGGTGTACTTGCCCGCAATGTCGGCCTGCGTGAGGCCGAGTCCGGCCTGGCCGAGCGCCAGCGTCTTGGTGCCCGCAAGGTCGACCGTCGCCTCGTTGGTGCCGTAGCCGTTCACAAACGACAGCGTGCCGTCGGAGCCCTCGGGGTAGACCACGGCCACATCCAGCCCGCCCTTGCCGTTATCGGTCACCTTGACCGTGATATCGAAGCTCGAGGCGGTCGCCGTCACGCCCGCGGACAGCCGGTCCGTGCCGTCCTCGGATACGGTATAGGGAATGACCCAGGAGCCGTCGGCGGCCCTGGTGGCGATGCCGTCCGCCACCATCCGCTCGAGAGCGTCGGTAGTGTAGGCAATGGGCGAGAACGCAAGTCCCGCGGCCTCGCCGTCGCCGGAGGCCTGGTTGGTCGCGGTCGCGACCACGTTACCTTGGGCATCGCGGACGGAGAACGAGAACTCGCCCGCCGCCGCGGCTCGGCCCGTCAGCGTCTTGGTGGCGTTAATTGCCACGTTGCCCTCGCCGCCGAGCGTTCCGGTGGCCTCGTAGGAGTTCTGGAACGCGACCGTCACGGGCGCGGGCGCCGCCATGGCGTCATCTGCCGTGGAGACCTCGCTGCGTGCGACCTCGACACCGTCCTTGGCAACCGCGGTCGTGACCGTGAGTCTGCCCGTCGCGGCGTCGTAGGCGGGCGCGATGGTCACCGTGCGCGGCGCGGTGTCGTTGGCGTAGCCCTCGCCGCCGAGCTTGGTCTCGGTGACGGTGAAGCTGTAGGTCTTGCCCGCGTCGGCGTCGGTGAACTTCACATCGCTGCCCGCGGTCCCGCCGATGAGGTCGACCAGGTCGGCCGCGCCGTCATCGGCCGCGGCCACGGCGTAGGCGTCCTTGTCGGTCTTGAGGCCGAGCTTGGCGGCCGTCTCGGCGTCCGCGGTCACGGTGAAGGCGAACTGCCCCGCCTCCATGGCGCGACCACAGAGCGTCTTGGACAGGCGCACGCCCGCGCGGGCCGAGTAGTCGAGCTCGGTCGTGTAGGTATTGACGAAGTCGCCGCCGCTCACCTCCGCGATCGCGGGCGTCGTGGCCGCGAGGTTGCCGGAGCCGTCATCGGTCACGGTCACCGTCATCGTGGCGACGTGGCCGTCGTAGGCCACGCCGGCGATGGCAGAGCCGTCATCGGGCCTGACCTCGCGCGCCGTGTAGGTGAAGGTCTTGGCGCGCACGCGCTTGCCGCCGACCTCGGCGAACTCGGCATCTTTGATATCATCGAGCGTGTAGCGGATGGGGCCGAAGTCGAAGGCGACCCTATCGCCCGCCTTGGTGCCGGCGGCCGTCACGCTGACGGTCTTGGAGCCGTCGGCAGATCCCTCGGGCATGGGCGCGCCGTCCTCGCCCGCGAGCGCGAACTGGAAGCTGTCGCCCTCCGCCCAGTCGCGACCCTTGAGCGTCTTGGTGAAGAGCCCCGCGGTGGAGACGTCCCTGCCCTCGGCGGCCGTTCCGTACGTGTTGGTGAACGCGACGGTCGCGCCGTCCTCGGTCACGGCGCCCTCGGCCTTGGAGCCGTCAGCCCCGTTGACCGCGGTCGTGTAGCCCTCGGCGGCGTCCTCGGCCACGGTGTAGCGCGCGCCCACAGGCAGGCCGGCGACGGTCTTCTCCTCGCCGTCCTTAAGCTTGAAGGCCACCTTGCCGTCCGCGAACGTCACGGCGTGCTCGCCCTTTCCGAAGGTGCCGGAGACGGGCTCGCCGTCCCCGTCGGTCAGCGCGACCGTAAAGCCGAACTCGCGCTGGCTGTCGCCGCCGACGACCGTCTTCTTGACGGTGAGGCTGCCAGTCTTGGCGATGTTGGTAAAGACCGCCGCCTCGACCGTGCGCTCAGCAGCGTCGCCCGCATCGTCGGTCAGCTGTGCAATCTTGGTCTTGGCAGACAGCTTACCGGCGCCGCCGTCGGTCACCGTGACGGTGGCACGATAGGTGGCCTTCGAGAACGTGAGTGTCGCCTCGTCACCCGACTGCTCGGTAATCACATAGGTATAGGTACCGGGCTTGGTGTACTCGATGGTACCGAAGTTGCCGACCTGGGCATCCTTGTGCAGCTCAATCGTCGACACGCCGTCTTTGACGCCCTTGGGCATAGGTGCCTCGCCCTGGGCAGTCAGCGTCATGGTAAAGGCATCCGATGTCATCCAGTTGCGTCCGGAAATCTTCTTTTGGACCTTGAAGGCGTTTTCCACCTTTGTGGACTCCACGCTGTAGACGTTGGTGAAGCCCACCTGCGTCGCCTGTCCGACGGTACCTTTCTGGGGGTTCGCCTTATCGACAACCGCAAAGCCATCCTCGCTCGTCATGAGCTCACCCTTGGAGTCGAGCTCCTGCACCTCGTAGTGCGCACCCGTGGGCAAGGTAACCGTGACGGAGCCGCCAGCCTTGAGCGCGATGGTGTCACCGCTCTTGATCTGTCCGCTTATATAAGTGCCATTGGTGCCGCCGGGGCGACCGGCGAACGCAAAGGTGCCGACCAGAGGCGTTGTGCCATCGGCCTGGTAGAGCAGCACCTTAAAGGTAAATGCCTTGTTGGGCGCGGTGATGCCTTCGGCGGCCGTGACCGTCTTGCTCAACGTCAGGCGCCCGTCAGTGACCTCATCGGTAGTGGTGTTGGTCTTGACGGCAGGGTTGTTGCCGACCGCCACCGACGCCTGGTTGGAAATATTGCCCGAAGCGCCACCGTTCTTAAACGCGTCCTCGGTCACGCGGACCTTAAACTGAACCGTGCCCTCCTTGCCGGCGGGAACGTCCGCCAGCGTCCAGGTGAGGTTGCCGTCATTGTCCTTGGAGCCGACATCCTTATGGTCGCCGGCGAACTCCACGAACTCGGTTCCCGCGGGAACGGCATCGGTGATCGTCACCGTGGCAGACGCGCCCTCGGTGTTCTTGTAGCCGATGGTGTAGGTGAGTTCGTCGCCCAGCGCCACGCCCGACTCATTCGAATCCTGGGCATCGCTCTCGGACTTCTTGGGCACGTAGTTGGTCGTGGTGCCGGTATAACTCTTGTTGCCGACCTTAATGGTGGCAGCATTGTTGACGGCGCCGACCGCACCCTGGGCGTCCTTCACGGCGTCCTCGGTAATCTTTACGCGCACGCGCACCAAGCCATAGCCGCCCGCAGGCTGTTCGCCCAGGTTCCAGGAAAGCGACTGGCCGCTCGCGGCGCCCTTATCGGCATACTTGCCCTCAAAGGCCTCGAACACGACGCCAGTGGGCAGCTCGTCGGTTACGGTCACGTTGGCCGGAACCAGGTTACCGTCGGCATCGACCGCAGTATTGGCCCAGTTGATGGTGTAGACGTAGGAGTCGCCCACAGAGAGCAGCTGCCCGTCGATGTCCACATTAGGCTCCGCGACCGTGCCGATCGTCTTGACCTTATCGTGCGTGTTGTGGAAAACGATCTTGCCGTTCTCGGTACCATCGCGATAGGTCACCTTGGACGTCAGCGTGCCGTCGTTGTTGTCGGTCACCTCGAGCAGCACGCGGCACGTCGCGGACGTATCCACGGGACGCACACCATCGGGCAGGTTGGCCAAGCACTCCTTTGCCACTAGGTTAAAGCTATAGGTGGTAGTGTGGTCGGCATTGTGTCGCTTGGTGGCAACGCCATCGCTGACGGCGTCGGCAAGGTCAATCGTCTGCTCATCAGTTCCGCTGGTGGCATCGCCGAGCTTAAAGTAAACCTTGCCGAAGTCGACCGTTGCGGTACCGTTCTCGCCCGCCTGGGTCGTGCCCTCATCCATCTTTTCGAGCGAGCCGTTGGCCTTCTCGGCATACAGGTCAAACGTATACTGACCCGCCTCGATCTTGTCGCGGGAGTCCATTACCTTCTCGGCAGCAAGGCCCTCAAAGGTTCCGGTCGCGATGTAGCTGTTGGTGAAGGACACCTGGGCCTTGGCGGTACCGCTCTCGGAGCTAAACTTCGCATCAGCGGAAAGCTCGACGTTCTTGGCGTCATAGTGCTTGGCCGTGGTCACGGTATAGAGCGAACCGTTATCGCGCTTCTTAACCGTAATCTCTACCTTCCAATAGGTGGAGTCGTACTGATAGCCGTGCTTGCCGCCGCCATTCTCGACAACCTTGTAGGTGAACGTCTTGTCTGCATCTTCCGTCGCGAAGGTCAGGCCGCCCAAAATGTCGGTATGGGACGTGCCATCGGCCTGCGGCTCATCGTTTGTCACGGTGAGCTTGCCCTCATCTGCGCGCAGCAGCTTGTTGAGCTTAACGGTCGAGGCGTTGTCTTCGCCCGTTACCGTAAAGCCAAACATGCCGGCATGCAGGTCGTGCCCATTGAGCGTCTTGACGATCTCCAGACCGCCCTGGAGCTCGTAGCTCGTTGAAGTTTGGTAACTATTGGTGAAGATGAAGTCTTCCGAGCCGGTCGCGCCATCGGCGCGGGCCACAAGCTTGCCGCCCTCATCGGTTACAGTGATGGTCAGGTTATAGGTGTGCGCGTCATACGTCCACTCGCCGAGGCCGCCATTCGGGGCCAGCTCGTTAATAGCAAACATATACGTGCCCGGCTTGTTGAAGGTGAGCTTCGAAAAGTCAATCTTTTCGTGCTCCCCGTCCTTGAGGGCCGCCGTCGTTTGCTTCTCCTCAGCATAGCCGTTGTCCACGCTCATCGAAGATCCGGTGATGAGCTTGCCATCGATGGCAGTCTTGGTAGCATCGTCAGCCGCGGTCATAGCAAAGGTGAACTTGCCCGGAGCATCGGCACCGGCAACCACCTTCGTCACGGACGGGGTGTAGGTTGCCGCCTCGGTGACCGTATAGGTGTTCTTGAATTTGACCGTCGCGACACCGGTGGACGTTGCACCCGACGGATAGATCCACTGGCCCTCGAGCTCGTCCTTGCCATCGACCTGCTTGCTTACCGCTGTCGTGACTCTAAGCGTACCGTCGCCGTTATCCGCCACGACAGCCTTAACCGTATGGACCGTCTTGTCGTACGTATAGCCCGTCGCCTTGTCGTCAATCTCGCTCACCGTATAGGTGAACGTCTTGCCGGCATCATTCTGATTGAAGATCAGCCCACCCGCAGGTGCCAAACTTACGGTCTTGAGAGCATCGGCCTCGACATTTGCGGTCTCAAAGACCTTGCCATTCGTGGAAATGCCAACCTTGCTGGCAGATGTCTCGTCAGCAGGCTTGACGATATAACGGAACGAGCTCTTAGGCGAGCCAAAAATGGTCGCGTCCTTGGGATACGTCAACGTCTTCTCGATCCACAGGCCGCCAGCGGCGCCATAGTCGAGACTTGCCGTGTAACGGTTCACAAACGAGACAGTAGGCGTCGTGGCGCCGGCCTCACTTGCATCGTACTGCTGCACGTAAGTATGCGAATCTTGCTTGAGCTGGACAATCTTTTCGTCCGTCAGCGCGCTCGCGTCGGCGCCGGCGCCCAGCAGCTCCGTCACACCCGCACCCTTGAGCACGGTCGTCACGGTGTAGAGCTTGGCAGGGTCGTTCTTGCGCGCAAGGACCTTAACGAGCACGATGGCATCACCCGTGTAGCTGGTGTCATAGGCGTAGCCGGCAGCCGCAGGCTGGTTCTCTTGGATGCGATAGGCAAACGTACGCCCCAGGTCCTGTTCCGTGAGCTCACGGGCAAAAAGCTTCTCTTGCCCGCTTGCGCCCACCACGGCACCGGACACGCCGGCCCCCGCAGCCGTATTGGATAGGCTAGCCTCGGCGCCGTCGACCGATGTCTGAACGCCGTTGTACCAAAGGCCCGTCACGGCAAAGGTAAACTGGCCCGCGGCAGAAGCGCGACCCTCAAGGGTCTTGCTGACCGTCACGCCATCAAAGGTGCCCGACGCATGGTATGCGTTGGTAAAGGCGGCCTTGTCGGTTACGGCCTTGTCCGCATCGGAGGCGCCGGTGTTGGCGTAGGTCACGCTCGACACGCGCAGCTTGCCCGTGTGGTTGCCCGACTCGTCCAGATCGGTCACCACGACGGTCGCGCGTGCGGCGTGCTTGTCCATGGACATGCCCGCCTGGCCATCCTGCGCAGCATTCTCGGTGATGTTGAAGCTAAAGGTGCCCGCGCGATTGAACGTCACGGTCGGAGCAGCTTCGGTGCCAACAAAGGAGAACGAGGCCACGCGTCCCGACTCGGGCGTGCTGGCGACTGCCTGGTTGGCGTTAACGGCAACAACCCCATCCTTCACCGCCTGTGCAGTGGTTTTGCTCAAACCAGTTGCGTTGGCATCGTCCGCAGCAGCGGTGAGGTTAAAGGTATAGCGTTCGCCCTGGTTCCAGTCGCGACCGCTCACAGTCTTTTGGCCCTGCAGGGTCACGCTCGTGGGCTCCACGCTATATATATTGGTAAAGGAAGGTGTGGCATCCTTGTCCAGCTGCTTTACCGAGCCGTCCTCTGCAACCTTGTAGTACTCGATCGAAGTCTGGATGCCGGCACCCTTCTTGGCGTTGCGCACCAAGGCATAATAGACCGACCCGTCGTAGGTCATGCCCGTAATGCTACCGAGATTCTCAGCGAACTTGTACACGTAGGCGCGTCCCGCATCCGCCTTGGCGGTATAGGAGATCGCCGGCCATGCCACCGTACCGTCAGCGTTGTTGCCCACGGTTACGGTATTGTCCTCGGCACCCTCGGGCATGGGAGCCGTCACGCTCGCATCGACCGTATTGGGACTGAACACAGCGTTGACGTCCGCATAGCCGCCAACGCCCTCGAGCGTAAAGCTAAAGGCGTTCTGGGAAAGCGGGAAACTCCCGGCGTTGTCGGTCAGGATCTTTTGAGCATGGATGGTGATCTTCGCTTCGTGTGTATCGTAGTGGTTGGTGAAGGTTGCAACCTTACCGGCAACATCCGTCTTGGTGTCGGCACCCGCGTCGTCGCACTCCTGCACCACCTTCACGCTCGCAACGGCCAGAGCACCGGCATGGTTATCCTCCACCACGACTGTCGCGGTATAGACGGCAGCAGAATAGCTTATGCCGTCCGCACCGGCATCGGAGCCGGGGATAACCTCCTTGATGGTATAGGTGTACGTGCCTGGCTTGGTATAGGTAATATCGCCAAACGTCGCCGGCTGGTCGTTGGTGAGCTCGACCGTCGCCACCTTGCTCTTGGCACCGCTGGGCATAGGAACGCCGTCGTCGGCTGTAAGCTGCGCGGTAAAGGAATCGCCATCGGCCCAATCGCGACCTTCGAGCACCTTCTTGGCGCTCAGACCGTTTTTGGCCTCAAGTGTTACGCGGTTGGCGCTGTAGTTGTTGGTGAACTCAAGCGTGTTTTCAGCGGGAATCTGTCCGCCCGCAAGCGCGACAATCTTGCCCTCGATGGTGTTGCCAGTTCCCGACTGCTCCTCGCCACCGACCTTACGTTTCACGAGGCTAAAGCCGGCCGGAAGCACCGACTCGTCAGCAGAGCCGGTAACAGTGTTAACGATGCTCGCCAGCACGTTGCCGCTGGACTCTTCGCCCTTAGTGGTGAGCTCGCTCACGCTATAGTTGTCGTCCTTCTGAAGGTCGTATACGCAGATGGTCTCGCCAGCCTTGATGGAATGGGTGCCGCCGTTCTTGAGCGTAAAAGATTTGCCCACAGCGTTGCCGTTCGCATCAAATACATGCGCCTCATAGCCCTTCTGGGACTCAGGCAGGGCGAACTTAAACGTAAACGTCAGATCTTTGCCGTCCGCATCCTTAGTGGGTGCAGTAAGCCCGTCATCTGCCGTCACGGTCTTAGTCACCTGCAGGCGCGCCACGCGACGGTCGGCATACTGCACGGCCGTACCCGTGGTAAACAAATGGTTGAGCTGAAGCGTGCCCAGTTCAGTACGGGTCTTGGAGGCATCGTCTATATATGCTGGGTCATCTTCCTGGTACAGGGCCATGCGGTTGATGCCCGTGTCGGCAAAGATGGTCGCCAGCTGACCGTCGCGCGCGCCACCGTCCTCGACATAGCGCAAGACCGACCTGGTTCCCTGCGTCGTCTTGTCGTAGCGCATGTGCATCAAGTTGTCTGTCAGAGAGGGCGTCACGCCCTCGGCGGTGCTCGCTTGACCCCACGTCAGATTGCCGCTGGCGTCATCGGTCGCGCTCTGTAATTTGCCCTTAATGTGCGTAAGCGTGTTGTCGATGGAGTCGGGAGAGCCAAACTGCGCCAGGGAAGCAATCAGCGAACCCGGGCCACTCATACTACGCACACCGTCGTCCACATCGCCGGCATCCACATACACGCCCGAATCATCCACAATCACCTTGGTAATCGTGCTGTTAATCTCATAGCCATCCGGGCTTTTAGACTCACGCAGGTAGTACGTACCCTTGACAAGGGGTGCATTATTTGCCGAATCGAGTGGGAAGCATGCAGCGCCCTCAATGTCATACGGATAGGTCATGCCGTTTGCCTGCACGGTGTCATACGGCGTGGCACCGGACTTGATGGCATACGCGCTGGGACTATCGCCGGTAACGTCCTTGGCCTGGTACAGCTCAAACGTCGCGCCGTTCACGGGCTTGCCCAGGTCGTCAACCTTCTGCACAAACAGACGGTTCTGAACGTTGGTGAGGTGGATCACCGTAGAAAACTGCCTGTTTATCGTTTGATATTGGACCATAGAGGTGTTGTCGATGGTTGCCTCCGCCAGAGACGATGCCGTGGTGTGGTAGACCGCTACGGTATAGTCGGCTTGACTCTTGTCTTGCAGCATGGCGGCGTATGTCTCGATATCGCCAGGCAGAGAGCTGACCGACACCTCGTAGTCACCCTTGGTGTTGACGGCAAAGACATTGGTGTCCGCTGATTTGGCAGCTTCGACAGCGCCGGCGATGCCGTGCGTGGAGCACAGGGTATATCCGCTAAGCGGGTTGCCCGTAACTGCCGTCCACGCGCTTTCGTCCGTGTCACCCATGCTTTTATCGGTGCGCTTGAGCACGACGGCAAAGGTCGTGCCCGAGCGGATGGCTTTACCCTTGTTATCCTGTGTATCTTCAGGGAGGGAGATGGTCTCCTTGGCGGCCAGATAGCCACCGTTCAGCCACATGCGGCTGCCCGTCCATTGGTTGTCATCGGCTGTTGTGACCGTTGTTTGCGGCGCAACCACCACGCCACCCGTACCGCTTGCAGCAGCCGGCTTGTACTGCAGATGCAGCTCGCCTCGCTTTGCGGTGGTCGACGAGGTCAGGCTCGAGCGGTATCCCGGGGGCAGGCCAACCTCTTTGAGCACAAAGTAATCATGTCCCTCGGAATGCTGGTTGTCGAACGAAAGGACCGAACCATCTGAGTTCAGAAGCACCAGCTGGCCATTGGCGTCCGTCGTGCCCCGGGCGATGGCCTCACCCTGCGCGTTCCAGTTGGGATCTGACCGATACAGGGCAAACGTGGCACCCTGAACTGCCTCGCCGTTCTGGTCGACCTTTTCGAGCTCAGAGGACGGCAGGGTGGTGAGGTTGAACTTGAGCGACATGTTCGATGCGCCCGCGCCGCGCTCCAGATAAAAGAAGCTCAGCGTGTGCTTAGTGCTGTCGCGGAAGGTGTTGTCGCGGAAGTTGGTGGTATCTGCGCCGGCGGCTTTGAACATTGCTTTGATGGTAGTATCCGGAAAATACTTTGGTGAACCATTCGCGCCATCAATATGTCCAACGCGCACCACACCAGTAGCGAAGTTAATATCAAGCGTCGCCTTCTCGTGGATACCACCCAGATCGCCCACGAGCACGCCGTCGATATAGACCCAGACGTCATCGTCACCCGAGAACTTAAAGACCATGTCATTGTTATCGGTGGTCTTGCCGCCCGTAGGCTGGACGAACTCCGTGGTCATGGACATGCCAAAGTGGTGGTTGAGCTTATCGTTCGTTCCGTCCGTTATTCCTATAGGAGAGAGCTGACCGTCATTCTCTTTAAAAACCTTGCCGGCCGAGTCAAAGGGGAAGAACTGACCCCGATTCGCATCTGACACGCTGTCCTTATATACGCCAGCCTTATCGTAGACGTCAAAAGAGTTGGTCGTGTGGTTATATACGGCATAGTTGCCGTTAGAACCATACGAGTCGTAAACGTAATAGCCGCCCTTAAGCTGGAAGAGACCCTTCACGTTGTTGTAGACGGCCTTACCATTCTGCTTGCCATTTGCCTGGCTGTCGCTATTAAAGAGATAGGCCAGCGACTCGTCGGTGTACGCACCACTCGTGTTATAGGAGGTGTAGGTGCCGGCATTGATCGACGGATAGCCATTTACCAGCGTGTTCTTCACAAACGAAAGACGTCCAAAGCCGCCAATATCACTTTTCCCGTCCACTTGTTAATGCCCGTGCCGGCACCACCATTGAACTTGAGCTGATGACCCTTATTGATGCCAGTGTTGTTATTGCCGTTGTCGTTATTGATGTTTGCCGAGCTATCGTTGTCGCCATCGACGACCCAATAGTCGAACAAATTGACCGTAGTGCCGGTGGGATTCACCGTCTGCACGGTATGGTTGCCAAAAGGAACCGCTTGATCGGCCGACGCACTCGTCGCACCAAACATGAGCGCACACGCCGCCAGCGGGACGGCCAAAACCCTCAGGGCACGCTTGGCGGTATTGGTTTTCTTGCCAAAAGGCTTTAGCATTTCTCGAGCTCTCGCACACGCGCGATTCATGAAGGCCTCCCCAATCCATGAGGACGGCAAGCAGCGGCTCGCTATATATGTGTGTCGTCCCCATCGATGCAAATATACGCCCCATTACAGTCTGAAATAGGCCATCGATAAATTTCGAT
>NZ_QRVG01000016.1 GCF_003459245.1 Collinsella sp. AF23-2 | reverse complement strand
GGGGCCCGTTCAGGCTGTTGCGCTGAGATTGAAAATCAACCGACAAAACCCGCACATGATAACCGCCCGTCTCACGAATGAGACGGGCGGCATGAAGGGGGCTACGCTAGGCGTCTAAACCCAAAACGTTAGGCGGAACGCTTGGCCTCGAGCTTGGCCTGAGCGGCAGCCAGGCGCGCGAGGGGCACGCGATAGGGCGAGCAGGACACGTAGTCCACGTCGGCCACGTTAAACAGGCCCTTGATGGACTTGGGGTCGCCGCCGTGCTCGCCGCACACGCCAAAGTGCATGTCGGGATTGGTGGCGCGGCCCTTCTCGACGGCCAAGCGCACGAGCTCCAGCACCGCCGCGTCGATGGTCTCGAAGGGGTTGTCTTTCAGGATCTTTTTATGCATGTACAGCGGGATGAACTTGGCCTCGGCGTCATCGCGCGAGAAGCCAAAGGTCGTCTGGGTGAGGTCGTTGGTGCCAAAGCAGAAGAAGTCGGCATGATGGGCGATCTCGTCAGCGACCATGCAGGCACGCGGCAGCTCGAGCATCGTGCCCACGGGAATATTGAGCTCGACGCCTTCCTCGGCGGAAACCTCGGCGATCACGCACTCGATAACCTCGCGGGTCTGGACATGCTCGGCCGTGATGGAAACGAGCGGAACCATGATCTCGGGGCGCGGGTCGATACCCTCCTTGATAAGGCGGGCAGCGGCCGTGGCGACGGCGCGAACCTGCATGAGCGGCAGATCGCCAAAGACGACGGACAGGCGCACGCCGCGCAAGCCCAGCATGGGGTTGGACTCGACCATGCCGTCAATGCGACGCAGGCGGGCGCGCAGGGCAGTGAGCTCCTCCTCGGGAGCGCCGGCGGCCTCCTTCTTGGTGATGGCGACCTCGAGCTCGCGAGGATTATCCAGGAACTCATGAAGCGGCGGATCGAGCAGGCGGACGACCACATCGCGACCGGACATGGTCTTGAACATCGCCAGGAAGTCCTCGGTCTGAACCTTGAGCAAGTCGGCCAGGGCCTGCTGCTTCACGGCCTCATCGTCAGACAGGATAAAGCTCTGGATGATGTTCTTGCGATCGCCCAGGAACATGTGCTCGGTGCGGCACAGACCGATGGCCTCGGCGCCAAACTCGAGCGCGAGCTCGGCATCCTCGGGGTTGTCGGCGTTGACGCGCACGTGGTTGGCGTGGCCGCAGGTCTCGTCCAAACGGATCTCATCGGCCCAGGACAGGATGGTGTCCAGGTCGCCGGTGAGCTCTGCAGAGACCAGGTCGACCGCGCCGTCGACGACGATACCCTGGGTGCCGTCGATGGAGATGACATCGCCCTCGCGCAGCACGCGGTCGCTGCCCTCGATGCGCACGACCTTCTCTGCCGCGTCAATGTGGAAGCGCTCAACGCCGCAAACGCAGGGCGTACCCATGCCGCGGGCGATAACGGCGGCATGGCTCGTCTTGCCACCGTGGCTGGTCAGGATGCCCTCGGCGGCGACCATGCCCTTCAGGTCGTCGGGGTTGGTCTCCCAGCGGACCAGAATGACCTTGTGGCCCTCGTTGGCGCGCGCGACGGCGTCATCACTCGAGAACACGACCTCGCCCACGGCGGCACCAGGGCTGGCGTTAAGGCCGCTGGCCAGGGCCTCGTACTTCTTGGAAGCGTCGAACTGCGGGTGCAGGAGCTGGTCGAGCTGCGCGGGATCGATGCGGCTCACAGCCTCCTCGCGGGTGATGAGGCCCTCCTCGACCATTTCGATAGCAATGCGCAGGGCGGCAGTGGCGGTGCGCTTGCCCACGCGGGTCTGGAGCATCCAGAGCTTGCCCTGCTCGATGGTAAACTCGATATCGCACATATCGCGGTAATGATCCTCGAGCGTCAGGAACACGCGCTCGAGCTCCTCGCCTGCGGACTCGAGGCCCGGGGTGGTCTTGAGGTCGGCGATGGGCTCGGTGTTTCGGATGCCGGCGACGACGTCCTCGCCCTGGGCATTCACCAAAAAGTCGCCATAGAACTCCTTGGTGCCGTCGGCCGGGTTGCGCGTAAAGGCGACGCCGGTCGCAGAGGTCTCGCCCTTGTTGCCAAAGGCCATGGCCTGGACGTTGACGGCGGTGCCGAGCTCGTCGGAAATGCCGTGCTGCTTGCGGTAGATGCAGGCGCGCTCGTTCATCCAGCTGCCAAAGACAGCCTGGATGGCAAGGCGCAGCTGGAGCTCCGGATCGTGCGGGAAAACGGGCTTACCGTCGGCGACCTCGAGCTCGGGATACAGGGTCGCCTCGACGTTCTCGGAGAAGATGCCCTTAAAGGTCTCGACGAGCTCCTGCAGGTCCTCGGCCGAAAGCTCGGAATCGACACGAACGCCGGCGACCAGGCGGGCCTGGGTCAGAGCGTTCTCGAATAGGTCGGCGTCGACGCCCATGACGACGTTGGAGAACATCTGGATAAAGCGACGGTAGCTGTCCCAGGCAAAGCGCGGGTTCTGCGTCTGCGCGATAAGGCCCTGGACGGAATCGTCGTTGAGGCCCAGGTTGAGGACCGTGTCCATCATGCCGGGCATGGAGAACGGAGCGCCCGAGCGAACCGACACGAGCAGCGGATCGGAGGCATCGCCGAGTTTCTTGCCGCAACGGGCCTCGAGGTCCGCCTCGGCGGCAACGATCTCATCGAGTGCGCCCTCGGGCCAGACGTTGCCGGCACCGGAGTACTCGACACAGGTCTGGCAGGTAATGGTAAAGCCACCGGGAACCGGCAGACCGATGCGGCTCATCTCGGCAAGGTTTGCGCCTTTGCCGCCAAGCACGAAGTTCATGGATTTGTCGCCCTCAGTGACACAGGTGCCCTGGGCGTCGGTTCCAAAACGGTAAACCCTCTTGCAATCGCTCACGATACTTCCCCTTCCATGCGCTTACGCGCACGACCGTGGTAACGAATCGACCCGCCGGATGCGGGCCGTGAGGGAACTATACGGCGGGTTTTGGACAGGCTTGAGCAGAGGGTGCGCGGTTTGGTAAACGTGCTAAAACCGGCGGTAAACGGTAGGTAAAGGTGGCTACCTTATGAAGATACCACTACAAGGAAAGTGCAGGTCGGATGCGATGTTTTTGCTAAATCGCTTTACCATTTATCAGCATTATTTCCAAGTATTCTCTTTGGTTAGCTAAAAGAGCCCCGTCCCAAATTAGCTACCCAAACAACCTTGTCCCAAGTGAGCTACTTTTGTTGAGCGCGGCGGACGGCACGGCGGGCTCTTGCCTCTTGAATCTCTTCGAGGTGAGCAATGATCTCGGCAGCGCTTTCCTCGATGGCTTTGCCGTCGGTACGCACAACAAAGCAGCCTAAGCGCTTCATGAGGGCACGAGCTTCCTCAAGCTCGCCGCGCACGCTCTCGGGCTCGGCATAGGAGCCGGCAACGGCACGAGCGTAGTCATCGCCCAAGCGGCTATCGCGAATTTCGGAAATCACATCGACGGTCGAAATCAGGCCGAACAGGCGCATCGGGTCGACCTCGTAAATCGACTTGGGCGGCTCCATGCCGTGCGCCAGAGGGACGTTGGCAACCTTGTAACCCTGATAGGCTAAATACATCGACAGCGGCGTCTTGGATGTACGCGACACACCCAGCAGCACGATATCGGCACTCGACAGATCGTCGCAACCACGCCCGTCATCGTGCTCAACAAAATACTCCATGGCCTCGATGCGATGGAAGTAACGGTCATCGGTCTTGTGAATCACGCCCGCAACGCCCTTGGGCGGCACGCCAATGAGCGACGACAGCACGGCGAGCGTCGGGCCGATCAGGTCGACTGAACGAATATGCAGCATGCCCAGGTAATCGAGCACGCGGGCGCGAAGCGTCGGATCGACAATGGTATGGAACACGGCAATATCGCGATGGTCGGCATCGACGCGCGGGCCCACAAACGACTTGACCTGCTCTACCGAGGTCACCTTGGACAGGCGCAAGAGACGAAAAGCCCCTTCATCAAATTGCCCGGACGCCGCAAGCACCACCTCACAAGCGGTATCGCCGAGCGAGTCGGAGATAACGATAACGTTGGGACGAGCGGTGACCGGGCAATCCATGCGGGGCTCCTTTTGCGCTTACGCGCAGGCTAGCTTACTTTTTGCGGGCAAGCTCACCGATGTTGGCGATGCCGGAGAAAACGGCCTCGAAGCGGTTGAGCAGCTTAAGGCGATTATCGCGAAGCTGCTCGTCCTTGTCCATGACCATGACCTCGTCGAAGAAGCGGTCGATGGGGGCACGCAGGGCGGCGAGGGCAGCAAATGCGGCCGGGTAATCCTCGACAGCGAGAGCAGCATCGACGGCGGTCCGAGCGGCCTCGGAGGCGTCGGCAAGCGCGAGCTCAACCTCGCCCATCAGGGCGCGGTCGTACTCCGCACCCAGCTCGGGCTTGGAGATGTGCGCGGCGCGGGCATAGGCGGTCGCCAGGTTATCGAACGTCTCAGCGTCGTTCTTGCGGGCCTCGTCGAGGGCGGCGCAGCGGGCGAAGAAGACGGACGGAGCAATGATGTGCACCGCGGAGACGGCGGCAACGGTATCGGCCGGGATCTTCTCGTCGCGGGCCATGCTCACCAGGCGGCCATGGAAGAAGTCGCGAACCTGCTGGGCGACCTCGGCGGCGTCGAACTCAATGCCCTGCTCACTGTAGAGCTCAAGGGCGAAGTCGATGAGCGACGTGGGATCGATCGGCAGACGGTCGCGCAGGATGTTGATGATGCCGATAGCGGCACGACGCAGCGCGTAGGGGTCGGAGGAGCCGGTCGGGGGCTCGCCGATGGCAAAGATACCGGCGATGGTATCGAGCTTGTCGGCGCAGGCCACGATGCAGCCAGCGGTGCCCTCGGGCAGCTCGTCGCCGGCAAAGCGGGGACGATAGTGATCGCGAATGGCATGAGCGACCTCGTCGTTCTCCCCCATCGCGCAGGCGTAGTAACCACCCATCACGCCCTGCTGGCTCGTGAACTCGACGACGGCGTTGGACACCAGGTCTGCCTTGCACAGGTGTGCGGCGCGAGCAGCGTCGGCGGCAAGATGGGCGCCCAGGTGAGCCTCGCGGGCGATGGCGAGCGCGAGCTGCTCGATGCGCTCGGACTTGGCGAGCACGCTACCGAGCTTCTCCTGGAAGGCAACCTTGGCCAGACGCTCACGGAACTCGTCGAGGGAGATCTTCAGGTCCTCCTCGTAGAAGAACTTGGCATCATCCAGACGGGCGCGCACGACGCGCTCGTTGCCGTCGATCACGCGCTCGGCATTCTCGGGCTTGCTGTTGGAAACGACCACGAACTCACGCGTGAGCTTGCCCTCGCCGTCATAGATCGGGAAGTAGCGCTGGTTGGTGAGCATGGACTCGCAGATAATCTCGTGCGGGACCTTGAGGAACTCCTCATCGAAAGTACCGACGAGCACCGTCGGCCACTCGCAGAGGTTGATAACCTCCTCGAAGACCTTCTTGGGCGTATCGACATGGCAGCCGGGACGGGCAGCCTCGACCTCAGCGATACCGGCGAGGATGGCCTCGCGACGACGCTCGGCAGAAAGCACGCCGGCGTCCTCGAGCACCTGCTCGTAGGCGGCGGGGCTGGCAACCACATGGTCACCAGGGCCAAGTACGCGATGACCACGCGTGGTGTTGCCACTCGTCACGTCGGCAAACGACACGGGCACAACATCCTCACCCAAAAGGCAGCAGATCCAACGGACCGGACGCACGAACGTCGCGTGCTCGTGGCCCCAGCGCTGGGAGCGGTAGTTGGGCCACTGCAGGCCGGCGATAGTCTTCTCGCACAGGGCCGTCAGGATCGGGGTGGCCGGGGCGGAAGGAATGTTCTTCTCGGCAAAGACATACTCGCGACCGTCCGTATCCTCGCGACGGACCAGGCCCTCGGCAGCCACGCCGCACTTGCGGGCGAAGCCCTGGGCGGCCTTGGTGGCGTTACCGTCAGCATCGAAGGCGATGTTGGCCGCGGGACCGCGCTTGACCTCATGGACCTCATCGGTCGCAGTGGCGACGTTGGCCACGAGCGCAGCCAGTCGACGCGGGCTCGAGATCACGCGGACCTCGCCATGGGCCAGACCGGCCTCGTCGAGACCCTTGGCGATCATGGTGCCAAGCTGCTTGACGGCATTGTTCAGCGGTGCGGAGGGCATTTCCTCCGTACCAATCTCAAACAGGAAATCCTTAGCGTCTGCCATGGCTTACGCCACCTCGCCTTCCTGGTCGGCATTCTCGTTGACTCCGGCGACCTCGGCCATATAGGCCTCGCAGCACGCCTTGGCGACGGCGCGGACGCGCAGGATGTAGTTGGCACGCTCGACCGCGGACAGGGCGCCACGGGCGTCGAGCAAGTTGAAGGCATGGCTGCACTTCATAACGCAGTCGTACGCCGGCAGCGGAAGCTTGCGCTCCAGGCAGGAGTGGCACTCGGCCTCGTAGTCGTCAAACTTCTGACGCATCATCTCGACGTTGGCGACCTCAAAGTTGTAGGCACTGAACTCGCGCTCGTTCTCCAGGAACACGTCGCCATAGGTCATGGGCGTGCCATCGGGCAGATAGCTCCACACCAGGTCATAAACGGAGTTGACGCCCTGGGCGTACATGGCGATGCGCTCCAGACCATAGGTGATCTCGACGGGCACGGGGTCGACCTCGATGCCGCCCACCTGCTGGAAGTACGTAAACTGCGTGACCTCCATACCGTTGAGCCAGACCTCCCAGCCAAGGCCCCAGGCGCCGAGCGTCGGGCTCTCCCAGTCGTCCTCGACAAAGCGGACGTCATGGTCGTTGGGGTCCAGGCCAATGGCGGCAAGAGACCCCAGGTAGAGCTCCTGGGCGTTGACCGGCGAGGGCTTAATGAGCACCTGGAACTGATAGTAGTGCTGCATGCGGTTGGGGTTCTCGCCGTAGCGGCCGTCGGCGGGACGGCGGCAAGGCTGCGCATAGCAGGTGCGCCACTCGGAGGGACCGAGCGAGCGCAGCGTGGTCGCGGTATGGAAGGTACCGGCACCGACCTCGGAGTCATAGGGCTGCATAATGACGCAGCCCTGCTCGCCCCAGTACTGCTGGAGGCGCAGGATGATGTCTTGGAAGGAAAGCGATGAAGCGTTCATGCCTCTAATATCCCCTCGTCGAAACGATTACACGGTTAGGTACTGTACTATAGCGTTTTTTAGTCGATAGCGCCGATGCGGTTGAGCGGCCAGTAGCGCACGAGCGCCACGGCGATCAGATCAGAGCGATCGACGGGACCAAAGTAGCGTGAGTCGGCAGAGTTTTCGCGGTTGTCGCCCATCACCCACACGCACCCATCGGGAACGGTGTAGGGATAGCCTACCTGAGCGCCGGGAGCCTGGACCGAAAGCGGCCAGCTCATGCCGGTCGTGTAGTCCTCGTCGAGTGCTTGGCCGTCAACGACCACCTTGCCGTCCTGCAGGTCAACGGTCTGGCCGGCCGTGGCAATAACACGCTTGACGAGAACATCGTGCTCGGAGGTACCATCGGGGTTATGGAACACCACGATATCGCCCTGCTTGACGGGCTGACCGAGCTCGAGGCTCACCTTTTGGGCCAGGATCTGGTCGCCAATCTCGATCGTGGACTCCATGGAACCGGTGGGCACCACAAAGGGTTCGACCACAAACGAGCGAATCAAGAAGGTGGCGACGAGTGCGATCGCGACGACCACAATCCACTCAAACGCACCCCTTAGCACGGAATGCTGCGATGGGACCATTCTCACTCCTCGCTCTGCGAATACGACGCGTCCAGAATCTCCTGCGCGTAAGCGCGCTCCTCGGGCGTGAGCCGCGCAGTCTCGATCAGGTCGGGACGCCAGCGGCAGGTGCGCTCGATGGCGTTCTTGCGACGCCAGGCATCGACCTTGGCGTGATCGCCGCTCACGAGCACCGGCGGCACGCCCTCGCCGTTGAACTCGGCAGGACGGGTGTACTGCGCGTACTCGAGCAGGCCTCCGTCCTCGGCGGTTGAGAACGACTCGTCGACGTTGCTCATTTCGTCACCAAGGGCGCCGGGAATCAGGCGCACGACAGCGTCGGCAACAACCATAGCGGGTAGCTCGCCACCCGTAAGCACATAGTCGCCAATCGACAGACGCTCGTCGGCATACGCATACGCGCGCTCGTCGACGCCCTCGTAACGGCTGCACACAAACAGCAGGCGCTCACTTTTGAGCAGGCGCTCGGCCACATGCTGCGTAAAAGGCTCGCCACAGGGGGTAAAGAACACCACAGTGGGCTTGGGGCCCTCTGCGCTAATGGCCTCGATGGCCTCGGCGATAGGCTCGACCTTCATGAGCATGCCCTGCCCGCCGCCGTACGGCTCGTCATCGACGGTACGATGGCGGTCGTGCGTCCAGTCGCGCAGGTTATACGCCTTAAAATCAAAAAGGCCGGCCTTGCGGGCGCGGCCCAAGATCGATGTGGACATGACGGGCTCAAACATCTCGGGAAAGACCGAAAGGGTCTCGATCAGCATGTTGTCCTCCCTACTTGTCCATATCGATCAGGCCGTCCATAACGTGGACGGAAATTGTTCCCGTGTCGGGAAGATCGAGCACAACCTGCTCGATCACGGGAATCAGTACCTCGCCGTACCGATCACCCTCGACAACCCAAACATCGTTAGCGGGCGTCGACATGATCTCGACGATCGTGCCGAGCGAACCGAAGCGCTCGTCGACCACCTCGCGACCCATCAGGTCGGTATAGGCAGCGTCGAGCGAATCGAGCTCAAAGTCGTCACGATTTGCCAGCACGTAGCACCCCGTGATGCCCTCGGCGGCCGTCAAGTCGTCAATGCCCTCAAACGAGACCAGATCGCCATCGCCCGTATCGGTGACGGACACGACCTTGCAAAAGCGGTCGCGCTTGAGTGCCGGCGGCGTCAAGGCGACGCGCATACCCGGCTCTAATACAGAAGGAAGCCCCCGCAGCGGCTGCGCGAGGACCTCCCCCTTCCTTCCGTGCGGCTTGACCACACGGGCGATGTTTTTGTACTGGGACCTCAAGGTCCTAGCCCAGAACCTCTACCTCGACAGCAGTGTCGAGGCGAGCGGCCAGCGCACGGGCGAGCGTGCGAATGGCCTTGATGGTACGGCCACGACGGCCGATGACCTTAGCGACGTCATCCTCGGCGACCGAAACCTCAATCGTAGAGGCGTCGTCACCATCGATGACCTCGAGGCTCACGGAATCCGGGTCGTCGACGATCTGAACAACGAGATATTCGACGAGATCGGCGATGCGATCTGAGAGCATTGCCTCACCCTCGAGCTGTGCAGCGTCAACCTCAGGCACGATTTACTCCTCGGCGCCCTCAGCGGCCTCAGCGGCAGCCTTAGCGGCCTCGGCCTCTTTGGCGAGCTGCTTCTTGGACTTCTTGACGACGGTCTCGGTCTTCTCGCCCTCGTTGGCGGCCTTGACCAGAGCGGCGACGGCGTCGGTGAGCTGAGCGCCCTTGGACTGCCAGTCGGCGATCTTCTCGAGGTCGAGGTTGATGGTCTTGGGGGCGGTCATCGGGTTGTAGCGGCCAACCTCCTCGATGATACGACCGTCACGCGGGGCGCGGGAATCGGCGACGACGACACGGTAGTACGGACGCTTCTTAGCGCCGTGACGAGCAAGGCGAATCTTGACTGCCAAAGGAAACTCCTCCAACCAAGCAGCTTTAGGCTGCAACTACAAACAAACAGTTGAACATAATACGCCATCGACGCGGGCAGGTGAAGTCCGTGAGACCAACTTCTTCGGTGTAGTCGAGGGCAAATCCATATCTTAGACAAGAATTCGGGATTTGCAAGCACATACACGCACCCCACATGAGCTGCGCGGTATACTCATGACATGGAAATACGCGAACATACATACGGTTATGAGGATGCCATGGGCGTCACGCCGCCTCCCTGGACGGGTCCGGCGGTGGGCCTCATGGACCTCGATGCGTTTTTTGCGAGCGTGGAGATGCTCGATCATCCCGAATGGCGCGGTAAGCCGCTCATCGTGGGCGGAGACGCCGATTCGCGTGGCGTCGTGTCCACGTGTTCGTATGAGGCGCGTCGCTTTGGCGTGCACTCTGCCATGGCCTCGGCCGAGGCGCGGCGCTTGTGCCCGCAAGCCATTTGGACGCACGGGCACTTTGATCGCTACCGCGAGGTGAGCGCGCAGGTCATGGCGATTCTTGCCGAGGAAACGCCGCGCGTAGAGCGCGTATCCATCGACGAAGCCTTTATCGATATCACACCGGGTCGCTTTGCGCCCGAAGACCCGCGACTGGTTGCGCGGCGTATAAGCGACCGCGTGGCAGCGCTGGGAGTGACCTGCTCCATTGGCGTGGGCTGCAACAAGACGGTCGCAAAGATCGCAAGCGAGCGTGACAAGCCGTTTGGATTGACGATTGTGCGCCCCGGGACGGAACAGCGCTTTTTGGCCGCGCTACCAGTGTCTGCCATGAGCGGCATCGGGCGCTCGGCCGAGGAACGACTGCGCCGCATGCGCATCTACACCCTCGGCGAGCTATCACGTGCACCGGAATCCACCTTGGCCTCTATTTTTGGCGTCAACGGCGAACGCATGCGCCAGCGTGCGCTGGGACTCGAAATCTCCGAAGTCACAAGTCTCGATGAAGAGCGTGAGGTTAAATCGGTGAGCAATGAGCGCACCTTTGCGAAAGATTTGACTGAGCGCGGGGACATCGAAGCGGCGATTGCGCTGTTGGGCGAGTCAGTGGGACGCCGCCTGCGCCGTCAGGGACTGACGGGCGCCACGGTGACGCTCAAGCTCAAGTATTCGTATGGAAGCGGTCGCTCGGCACAGCGCCGGCTGCCTCATCCGACCGACGATGAGAACATCTTTGTGGCGGTTGCGCTCGAACTGCTCGACAACATCTGGCAGGAAGGCATGCATGTGCGTCTGGCGGGTATCGGGATGAGCGACTTTGACCATCAGGGCGGCATCCAGACCGACCTGTTCTGCGAAGTCGACGACCGCGGAGCCCAATCCAGCGACCGACGCGACCTCTCGGTTGCTATCGACGCCGTCCGAGACAAGTTCGGCGACACCGCCCTATCCTTCGGCCGCCAATCCCGCTTCAACGATTAACCGCCTTTGGGCAAAAAGAAAGCCGGGCAGGTACGGAAAACCGCAACTGCCCGGCAAAATGCGCGAGGCTAACTAAAAGCCCCGTATCAAATGAGCCACTAGAGGAGGTCGAGGGGGAGCTGGGGGGCGTCACCCCAGAGCTTTTCTAGACGGTAGAAGTCGCGGGCTTCGGGAGTGAAGACGTGAACGACGACCGAGCCGTAGTCCATGAGCATCCAGGTCTTCTGCTCGCGGCCCTCGATGGAGAACGGATGCTCGCCGCAAGCCGCGGCGACCTTCTCCTCGATCTCGTCGACGATAGAATCGACCTGGCGGTTGTTGGTACCGGTGGCAAGCACAAAGTAGTCGCACACGTCGGAAAGCTCGGTCAGGTCGAGCACCTGCACGTCCTCGCCCTTCTTGTCGTAGGCGGCCTGCGCGGCGGCGCGGGCGACATCCTCGGCGGCGACACCGCTCGCGGACAGCGAGGCGGCGGTGCGGTCGGACGTGGCAACGAAACTCTTGTGCTCCACACCTTCAAGAATCTGCTCGTCAGTCATGGTCTCGTCGGCCATGGAATACCTCTTTCTAGACACACCCGAGCTAGCGCAGCTGGGCGTAATGGTTGTAAATCGTAATAGCCGTGGGATAAAGATAGCGCCCGGACTGGATCACATAGACCAGACCCTGCGCAAAACAGGAGAAGAACAACTCGTCGAGCGAGGACTTCCCCACCATCTTGCGCAGCGCATGGGCATAGTCGCCGTGGCGGTTGGGCTCGATGGCATCTGCCACAAAGACCACCATATCGAGCGGCGTCATGTCGCAAGCACCCACGGTGTGACGGTCGACAGCCTGAAAGACTGCCGGCGACAGCTCGGGAAAAAGCTGCGGAAGCTCATAGGCGGCAACAGGGCCATGCAAAAGCGGCGTCGCGGCGGAAGGAGAGCCGGCAATCATAATGCCGTAATGCAGAGCGCGCGTAACCAGCTCGTCGTCGGAGAGCACTTTGTCCCAGTCGTGGATCAGACCGGCAGCAGCGGCATCAAAGCGGTCAACGCCGTAGACCTCGGCCAGATGAAGTGCGGTCTCGGCAACACCCAGCGAATGCACATAGCGCTTGCGCTTATCCTTCATTCGAACATCGAGCAGCTCTTGAATGCGCTTGAGCAGCGCGTGCTCATCGCCCTCAAACTGATCCTCTACCGACAACGTAGACCCCCATCACACAAAATCTTCTTGGCCCAAATCGGCATATAGCCTGCGTTTGCGAATGTAGCCGAGCACGGACTCGCTCGTAAGATAGCGCACGCTCATACCGCGGGCAACTCGCTTGCGAATGTTCGTCGAGCTGATCGCCAGCGCCGGAATCTGAATATAGCGCACGTCGAACGGCAGCCCCGACTCTTTGATTCGGGCACGCGCCGTATCGATATCAAAGCCCGGTCGTGTCGCCGCAATAAAGGTAGCAAGCTCAGCGATTCGTTCGGCATCATGCCAGGTCACAATATCGATAATCGCGTCGGCGCCCGTAATAAAGTAGAGCTTTACCTGCGGCGGGTAAAAGTCGCGAAGGGCATGAAGCGTATCGGCCGTATAGGTTACGCCCGGACGGTCGATCTCGAACCGGCTCGCCAAAAAGGCCGGGTTCGCGGCGGTGGCGAGGACCGTCATGGCATAACGGTCCTCGGCAGGCGTAACCGGCTTGTCAAGCTTAAAGGCGGGAGAGCCCGCCGGCATAAAGAGCACAGCGTCCAAGTCGAGCGACTCGCGCGCCTGCTCGGCAGTCACCAGGTGCCCGTAATGAATCGGGTCGAATGTGCCGCCCATAATGCCAAGCCGAAACTCCTTGCCCTCTTTTATGGGAAGCTCGGGCAAACCGATTCCACCGCGCAGCGACATGGCTTACTCGCTCTCCGAGGTCTCGGCATCGTCCGCGGCATCCGCCGCATCAACAACCTCGACGCCCTCATCCGCAGCATCGGCCACGTCAATGGCCTCAACGGCAACGTCCTCGCCAGCATCCTCGAGCTCCTCGTACTCCGAGAAGTCCTCGGCGCCCTCAAAGTCAAAGGCGCGCTGGCAAATGCGGACCTCGTCGCCCGCACGGCAACCGGCCTTCTCGAGCGCGTCGTCAACACCCATACGCGCAAACTTATGCTGCAGGTAAATAACGGCTTCCTCGTTTTCCCAGTCGGTCTGGATGACCATGCGCTCGATGGCACGACCGACCACGCGGAAGGCACCGGGCTCTTCCTGGACAATGCGGAAACGCTTCTCACGCTGCAGGCGGCGGCGCTCCCACTCATCGTCGCGCAGGTCGACCGGTTCATCGGAGACCGCCAGCTCGGCGCGGAGCTTGGCCACCTGCTCACCTACGGCAAGCATCAACGTATTGAGACCGGCGCCCGTCACGGCAGACACGGCAAAGAACATATGTCCATCGTCGAGCGCTGCGCGCTTGAGGTCGGCAATCTTATCGGCCGTGCCCGGCGCGTCGCACTTGTTGGCGACAACGATCTGCGGACGCTCCGAAAGCTCGGCGCCATACTGCTCGAGCTCGCGGTTGATGATGCGATAGTCCTCAACCGGATCGCGATCCTCAAAACCGCCCGTCATGTCGACGACATGCATAATCAGGGCCGTACGCTCAATGTGGCGCAAGAACTGGTGACCCAGGCCCTTGCCTTCGCTCGCGCCCTCGATAAGACCGGGGACGTCGGCAACGACATAAGAATATTCGCCGGCACGCACCATGCCCAGATTGGGCACGAGCGTGGTAAACGGGTAGTCAGCAATCTTGGGGCGGGCGGCACTCATGCGCGCAATGAGCGATGACTTACCCACCGAGGGAAAGCCCACGAGTGCGGCATCGGCCATAAGCTTCATCTCGAGCTCAATCCAGTGCTCCTCTGCCGGTTCGCCCAGCTGAGCAAACGCGGGCGCGCGGCGCACCGACGTCACAAAGTGCGTGTTGCCCAAGCCGCCGGCGCCACCAGGGGCCACGACAACGCGCTCGCCATCGTGCACCAGATCGGCAATCTCGAACATCGGGGTCTGCGTCTCGGGGTCGAGCTCGCGCACCACGGTACCCATAGGGACCTTGAGAATCAGGTCCTCGCCGCTCTTACCGTTACGACGGGCACCCTGCCCGTGCGTGCCGCGCTCGGCGCGGAAGTGATGCTTAAAGCGGTAATCGATCAGCGAAGACAGCTGAGCATCGGCCTGGATGACGACATTGCCGCCACGACCGCCGTCGCCGCCATCGGGGCCGCCCTTGGGGACAAATGCCTCACGCCTAAACGACATGCATCCGGCTCCGCCGTCGCCGCCGCACACGTTAATGCGGCTGATATCGGTGAACTGTGACAACAGAATCGCCTCCTACAAAAAAGAGGGAGACCCTTGAATCCTAAAACTCAAGTGCCTCCCACATATGTGCTCTATGAAGGGTGAATTACGCGTTCGCGAGCGGGCGTACGCTGACCCTGTGCTTGATACCCTTGTGGAACTCAACGGTACCGTCGACCAGCGCGAACAGCGTGTCGTCCTTGCCACGGCCAACGTTCTCACCCGGGTGGATGTGAGTGCCGTGCTGACGGACGAGAATCGTGCCCGTGGTTACCGTCTGGCCGGCATAGCGCTTCGTGCCAAGGCGCTGACCGCGGGAGTCACGGCCATTACGGGAGGAACCGAGTCCTTTTTTGTGTGCCATTGTGTATACCTACTCTTTCGTTACGAGTGTAATCTACTCGGCGACGGGAGCCTCGGCAACAGCCTCGGCCTCTGCCTTGACAGCCTTCTTGGCGCGGGACGTAGCCTGGACCTTCACGATCTTCAGCTTGGTGAGCTGCTGACGGTGACCCTTCAGACGACGATAGCGCTTACGCTTGTGGAACTTGAAGACCAGCTGCTTCTCGCCCTTGAACTGCTCAACGATCTGAGCGGTAACCTTGGCCTTGGCCAGCTTGTCGGGATCGGTGACGATCTTCTTACCATCGTTGAGGAAGATAACCGGCAGGGTGACCTTGTCGCCCTCATTGCCCTCGATCTTCTCGACGGTGATGACATCGTCGGTGGCGACCTTGTACTGCTTGCCGCCCGTGTTAACGATTGCGTACATGTTTACTTGCCCTTCATGCATCAGTTAGTGCAACAGCCGAATATAGTAGCAGGCGAAAATACCCCCGTCAACGAGTATGTGGAGCAAATCCACAAGTTCGCACAGGTATGGGGCTGACGAGTCGGCCCTCGTCGTCCTCGCATGCTTGATTCTGACGCTCGACATCGTAGGAGCAGATGGTCACGAGGTCTTGCATACCGGTGGAAACAATAGGTGCATCCACGCCCGGGGTCAAGCCCTGCAACAAAACATCAGCAGCGGAAAGCAAAATTTCCGGACGCATGGAGCCCTCGTTGTCGGCATGGGTGTCGAGCATGAGCACCAGATGGTCCGGGCGCTCCCCCGCCGTGAGCTCATAGCCCACGAGTGTGTGATCCAAATCCAAGCGCTTGCTCTTTTTGCCGCGCGCGTAGTCGATGCCATGGTCCGCGCGCAGCGTGTCGATCGCACGACGCACCTCGTCGGGGCTTACGGGCGCCTCGGGATCCAAGTGCAGGTCGATGCGATACGACAGGCGCGTGAGCTGCGCCGTCAACGCCGGCGTGCGCACGTCGATGTACGCCGCCTCGATGGGCGCCAGATCGGCCGGAGACGCCGCAGCCAGGCGCCCAAACGCCTCGTCGAGCGCCACGAACTCGGTCATAAACAGGTCATACCACTCGCAGGTCGACGACGTACCAACCGGTAGCGCCGAAGAGAAGCCCACCCGCATGTGCGGAGAGAAGCCCTGCGTGACGGCATAGGGAAGTCCCGCACGGCGCACGATGCGCTCAATGGTATGGATTACTTCGAGATGGCCCAGGTACTTAAGGCGGTCGCGCTTGCCATAGCGAACACGAAGCCTAAAGAGCGAGGGGTTGTCGGTCAGGCGCTCACTCATGCGCGATCACCCATCAATACATTCTTGACGTGGAGCGTGGGGCAGATCCCGCAGCCGGTGCACGACGTGCGGGTGCAGTCGGGAGTCGTGACGCCCTCGAGCGAGCGACGGTACTCGCGCTCGAGGAAGCCGCGCGTGCAGCCGGGACTCACGTGCTCCCACGGCAGGCGCCAGTCCAACTCGTAGGGCAGGTGCACGAGCTCATTGAGGTCGATGCCGTTTTTGGCAGCAGCTTCCTTCCAGTTATCGAGCGAGAAATGCTCTACCCAGGCGTCAAAGCGAGAGCCCGAGCGCCAAGCATCGATGATGACGGGCGTCATGTCACGACCGGCGCGGGACAGCGCGGCCTCGATGAGCGAGGTCTCGGCATCGTGGTAATGCACGCGGACGGCACGGTTGCGAACGCTCGTGATAAGCAGCTTCTGGCGACGCTTGACGTCGTCGTAGTCGAGCTGCGGGCACCACTGGAACGGCGTGGCAGCCTTGGGGATAAAGACCGAAACCGAGATGGATACCGAAATCGAGCCGCGACGAGCCTTGGGCACCACGGAACGACCGAGCTCCAGCACGTGATCGGCCAGATTGGCAATGGCTACGATGTCCTCGTCGCGCTCACCGGGAAGGCCCATCATAAAGTAGAGCTTCATGCGGTTCCAGCCGGCCTCGAAGGCCGCCTTGGCCGCACGGTCCAGGTCCTCCTCGGTCACGTTCTTGTTAATGATGTCACGCATGCGCTGACTGCCGGCCTCGGGCGCGAACGTCAGGCCGCCCTTCTTTTCGCCGGCGACCGACTCGGCCATATCCACGCCAAACGAATCCAGGCGCTGCGACGGAATAGATACGCGAATACCCGTATCCTCCAGGCGACGGTTGAGCCTGCCGAGCACGTCGCGAATGCAGGAGTGGTCAGTCGTGGAGAGCGAGGTCAGCGACACCTCGTCATAGCCGGTCTTTTCCAGACCCTGAATCACCGACGAGACGATCTGGTCGGCCGAGCGCTCGCGCACTGGGCGATACGTCATGCCGGCCTGGCAAAAACGACAGCCGCGGGCGCAGCCGCGCAGGATCTCGATAGACAGGCGGTCGTGGACCAGCTGCGCATAGGGTACGCACGACTGCGACAGCGGATTCGTGGCGCCGAAATCCTCGACGACGCGCTTGTAGACCACGGTCGGCGCATTCTTGCCTTCACGCGGCACGGTGTAGCCATGCGGCGAACAGGGCTCGTCGTGACGAACCTCATAGAGCGACGGCACGTAGTTGCCGGCAATGGATGCAAGCTGCTCAACAATCTGTGCGCGCGGGACTCCTTCGTCGCGCAGGCGACGATGCAGCTGGCAGGTCTCGAGCAGCGACTCCTCGCCCTCGCCGATGAGGATGGCATCGAAGAAGGCCGCGTACGGCTCGGGGTTGTACACCGAGGGGCCGCCGGCGATGATAATGGGGTCGTCCTCGGTACGGTCGGCCGCTAACAGCGGAATGCCAGCGAGGTCGAGTGCCTCGAGGAAGTTCGTCACCGCCATCTCGTGCGGCACATGCAGGCCGACGATATCAAACGAAGCGACCGGCGCTGCGCCCTCGAGCGACAGCAGCGGAATGCCCGCCTCGCGCATGGCGTCACCCATATCGGGCCACGGCACATAGCCGCGCTCGCAGGAGATGCCCTCGGCCTGGTTAAGGATGTTGTAGAGGATGGCGATGCCCTGGTTAGGCAGACCGACCTCGTACACATCCGGGTAGATCAGGCAGCAACGGTAGTCGGCATCGGCCTTGGAAAGCGTGCCCCACTCGTGATCGATATAGCGGCTCGGTTTCTCGACCTTGGCGAGCAGCGGCTCAATTAAATGAAAACAGTCTTGATACGGAACGCGCAACGGAAAACCCCTAAGCAGCGAGATCGGATGCGTCCTGATAGGACGCCATAGGACGGGTAGCGCCCGCGACCGTGGTCACCAGATCGCGAACGCGGGAGAACGTGGCAGTAACCACCTCGTTGGCACGGCTGTAGTCGACATCGCGCTCGTAGAGCGAAACGAGCGCACGGCCCATGCCATAGGTGCCCGCGGCAGCAGTGAGCGCCTTGACGGCAAACCCAATATGCGGCGTCTGCTTGACGAGCGCGCGGGTGACCGCGCGGATCACAAGACCGCCGACAAGCACGCCCGCGACCTCGTAGCCGCGCTCAGGCTTAATGCCGCGTCCAAAGACGGCAGCGAGCTCAAAGAGCATGCCCACCTGCGCCAGCGCCATAACGGGATAATCGGCGCCCGGCAAAAACACCAGCGCACCGGTCGCCATATTGGTGAGCGCGCACGAGGTGATGATACGATTGGCCGCCGCGATGCGCATGAAGGCAAAGTTCGCCGCAAAAGCCGTTTCCTTTTCGGTGCGATCGAGAATCCAGCGGGCAAGCGTCTCGAGCAGATACGTCTTATCGGTTGCCGCTACCACGCCGAGCACAGGCGTGGACTCCTCGATAAACGGCACCTCCACAGCAGACTCGGCAAGCACGCACACGGGGGCGCCGGCGATCACGAGCTCCTGCACGGCACTCTCCAAGCGGTCGGAGCCGCACGAGAGCACCAGCACCACATCGGTATCGGTCTTTGGAGCAATTCGCTCCTCCCCCAGACGCTCGACGCGCACAATGCCCGAGGTCGTCTGCGGTACAAAGGCGTCACGCACCGTCTCGGCCAGAAAGCGCGAGGCGGACGAATCCAAATAGACCGAGACGCGCACCGGCGTATCGGAATCCTTCTTAACGGACGCGCCCATCTTAAAAGCGCGCGTCAGCTTATCTACGGGAGTTTTCATAGCAAACCCCTCCAGCGGTTACGCGGCGCCCGAACGATGCCGCCATATGGATTGTACGATACCCACCGTCAGCAGCTGAATCATCATCGAAGACGAACCGAAGCTAATAAACGGTAGCGGAATACCGGTAATCGGCATCATGCCGATGCACATGCCGATGTTTTCGAAGGTCTGGAACGCCCACATGCCAACGATGCCCACACACGATAGGCGCAAGAACAGCGACTCACACTTAAAGGCGACGCGAATCGTCGAAAAGATCAGCAGCACGTAGAGGCACAGGAGCAAAAAGGAACCGCAAAAGCCAAAGGTCTCGGACAGGAAGGCGAAGACGAAGTCGGTGTGGAACTCGGGCAGAAAGCCGCCGGCCGACTGCGTCGCATGGCCCAAACCCTTACCAAAGAAGCCGCCCGAGCCAACGGCGATAAGCGACTGCTGCAGGTTGTAGGCATCGTCCGAATCGGCATTATCGGGGTCGATAAAGACCGTCAGACGGTTCATCTGATACTGCTTGATGAGCACATCGTGGCCGAGCAACGAATCAAAGACCGAATCGAGCGCCAGGACGAGGGCCACCAGGCCCACGAGCAGGGCCAGGGTCGACAGCACCCATTCGCGGCGTGCACCGCTCATGCAGATGACGATGGCGCCCGAGACCAGCACGACCAGGCCCGAGCCCAGGTCGCCCATGGCGACGACGGCCAAAAACGGAATGGACAGCATGCCGCAGAGCTTGACGTAGTCGCGAACGGTATCGATGCGGCCGTTATACTGCGAGCCAAGCGTGGCGATAAAGAAGATGGTGATGAGCTTGGCAAGCTCAACCGGCTGGAATGTCAAGCCGATACCGGGAATCTTGATCCAGCCCGTCATGCCCAGACCGCCCGTATAGGACAGGCCCGGAATCTTGGGCGAGAAGATCACAATAAGGTCAATGACGAGCAGCGCCGTCGAGAAGTTAGAGATGCCGCGCAGATCGGTACGCCAGACGAGCACCGCAAGCACCGCGCCAATGCCAATGCCCAGCAGGTGGCGCGAGAATGAGGCGTCGGCCTTAAACTGTGACGCCGACCAAATAATGATGGCGCCATAGGCAACGAGCGCGACGGTAGCCAGCAGCACACCGATATGCACCTTTTGGCGAAACGTACCGCGCGAGGCCGAAAGTTGCTTGTTGACGCGGTCCAGGCTGCTGCGAGAGCCGGTCTTGGTTGAACGGAACAGATCCGCCGGAGAAAAATCCATCGCAACCTCCTATCGAACCGAAGAATCGCCCGAGGCCGAAGAGGTATCGGGCTCGTCATAAATCGCGCCGAGCACGTCGCGCACGACATGCATCGCGGTATCTGAGCCACCGCCGCCCTGCTCCAGGACAGTAGCGATGACATACTTGGGATCATCGGCCGGCGCATAGGCGCAGAACCACGCGTATTCGTCCTCGCCGCTTTTCTCGCCCGTGCCCGACTTGCCGTATACCTGCGGCGTCAGGGTGCCAAAGTGAGCCGCCAGGGACGTCGATGCCGTGTAAATCACGTCGTGCATGCCGTTGCGAACAAGAGCCAAATCCGAATCGCTGTTGATCTTGGCCTCCAAGCGCTTCTTCTTGCCTTTGCCGTTGTACTTATAGGCATCGCCGTCGCCATCGCGCGACACGGCAGACAAAAACACGTGAGGCACGTACTGCTTACCGCCGTTGGCAAGGCCCATGTAGGCGCATGCCATCTGCAGAGGCGTCACCAAAATGTCGCCCTGGCCGATGGCAATGTTGGTCATATCGCCGGCATTCCACTTGCGGTCCTCGGCAGAGGCGTCGGTAAAGTACGACTCTTTCCACTCGGCATCGGGAATACGGCCCGCGCCCTCACTCGGCAAATCGATACCGCAGGTCTTGCCTAGGCCCCAGCGACGAAAGACCTCCTGCAGGCCCTCGGAATGTTGCTCGTCATAAAAGAACGCCTTGCCCATATCGTAGAAGACGGGGTCGCACGAGTTGGCAATACCCGACTGCAGCGTCATGGTGCCGTGTCCAGACGTCAGCCAGCAGCGCTTGCCCCAAGCCTTGCCCAAGCCCGTCCAATAGCCCGTGCAGTTGGTTGTCTGCGTTGAAGTGTAGGTTCCAAACTCAAGACCGGCCAGTGCCGAGAGCGGCTTGATGGTCGAGGCCGACATGTACTGTCCGCTAATGGCGCGGTTGAGCAGCGGGTGCGAACCCTTGTCATCATTGAGCTCGGTCCACACGTCATTTGAGACGCCGCCGATAAAGACGGACGGATCGAACTTGGGCTCGCTCGCCATGCCCAGGATCTCGCCGTTGTTGGGATCGAGACACACCACAGCGCCGTTGCCGGCATTGCTGTAGCCAGTGGTCTTGGCAAGCTCGATGGCGCTCGCCAGCGCCGTCTCACAGGCCTGTTGGATCTTGAGGTCGAGCGTGAGCTTAATGTCGGAGCCGGCCTTGGCGGGCACGGCGCCGGCCTGACCGGTCACATTGCCCGAGGCATCGACCTTGACGGTCTGCTCGCCACGAATACCCTGCAGCAGGTTTTCGTAGTAGCTCTCAACACCCGCCTGGCCCACGATATCGCCCGACTGGTACGTAATCCGGCCAGCAGAAGCATCATCGTCGCCAGAGGTTTTCTTATTCTGGGCCTCAAGCTGCTCGGAGGTAATGGTGCCGGTATAGCCCAAAATGTGACAGGCCGTCTCGCCGTACGGGTACTGGCGCTCGGTACGCTCGGCAATCTTGACGCCCGGGAACTCGCCGGCGTGCTCCTTGATATAGGCAACCGTGGAGCGACGGACGTCCGTCGCGATGGTATGCAGGCTCTGGGCGCCCTCGGAATTGTCCTGAATATTGCGCAGAACCGCCACGTAGGGCATACCGAGCACGTTGGCAAGATGGCGAACCAGAACCTCATCCTCGGCAAGGTCGCGGTAGGCCACGACAGCAAGTGAGGGACGGTTCTGGACAAGTGCCACGCCATTACGGTCGAGGATGCGGCCGCGCACAGCGGGTGTGGTAACGGTGCGCGTCTGATTACTATTAGCCTGCTTTTCATAATAGTCCGACGAGACCATCTGCATGCCCCACAGCTTGACGGCAAGCGCCGCGAACATCGCGCCCACACCCGTGGTGAGGATGGAGAAGCGGCCCTTAAAGGCGGTCGCCGCGGTATTGCCCTCGCCCTCGGTGGCGCGCGGGGCCGTTCCATGCTGCGTATCGTAGGTAAAACGGGAATCGCCGCGACGCATGATGACCAGCGCGACCACGATGGCCACAACCAGCACGATACCGGCGATAATAACCGTCATCTGGGAAGACATCTACGGGCCTCCCCTATTTGAGCTTACGGGTCTTGGGCTTAAAGCGCATGCCCGTCTGGCGTCCGCCACGTGCGGAGAATCCATAACCGGACTGCGGCACGACGCCGGACATCAAAAACGGAATGGCAACCAGACCCGTCAGGATCGAAGACGGCAGCGCATGGCCGAAGATCGCCACGACAAAGCTCGTCTCCATACCCATAAACAGCAAGATGATGCTGTAGATCACATTAATGACGAGCGCAAAGGCGCCCACAGTGATGCCGCGCGCACTCGGGGTACCGCTCGTTTGACCGGCAGCGCTGTGCACCAGGGCAAAAGAACCCACGGTCAGCAGGAGCGACATAACTCCCACCGGCACGGCAGCGGACAGGTCATAAAACAAGCCGCTGCAAAAACCGCACACGACGGCACGGGTCGGGTCGCCCGAGAACACGCTTAGGCACACCAGGATAATCATGAAGTTGACGCGACCGCCCGCAATGGAGATCTGCGGTGCCAGGCCTGCCTGCAGCAGCACGCACACGATGGCGGCGATTACAAACGTGCGGGAGCTCATCCCCTGCTCGTGTAGATCCATGGACATGCCCCCTATTCGCTCGAGCCGGAATCGGTCGTCTCGGACGTGTCGGAACCGTCATCCGAGCTCTCGTCCTTCGTCTTGGTCGCAGCATCGCGCGACGTTCCCTGCGGCGTGCTATTAGCGGTGCTCACGTCCTCATCCGAGGCCGACTGTTCGTCGGTCAGCGAGGTGATGACCAGCACTTCCTCGTTGTTCTCGGCCGTCGTCTGGGCGCGTACCACAATGGTGTAGTACACGTCGTTTGCCGATTTCTCAACCGACGAGACGGTGCCGAGCGGAAGGCCCTTGGGGAACACACCGCCAATGCCCGAGGTCACGATGATGTCGCCAACCTTAACGTCGGAGTCGACGCTCACGTACTCAAGACGCAGCGTGCCGTCAGCCTGACCCTGCAGCATGCCCTGGGCGCGCGTGTCCTGCACCATAGCGGACACGCCCGAGTTCTCATCGCCGATCAGACGCACGGTGGACGTCTTGGCCGAGACTTCGATGATCTGTCCGATAACACCAGCCGAACTCGTCACAGGCATGTTGATGGTAAGCCCGTCGGCAGAACCTTTATCGATGGTAACGGTCGAGGTCCAGGCATCGCCCGAAGCGCCGACGATACGAGCTGCAGTGGACTTGAGGTTGTAGGTCGACTGCAGACCGACCAGACCCTCCAGTCGCTCGGCGGTCTTTTGAGCCTCGGAGAGCTCGGCAACCTTGGAGGTCAGCTCCTCATTTTGCTTCTTAAGCTCGTCAAGCGTGTCCTGTGACGCCGTAAGGTTAGAGAACACGTTACCGATCGCATTGAAGGGAGCCGCCACAGTCGAGCCCAGAAAACGCACCGGCGAGGTAATCGTCGTCACGCCCGAACGAACGGCATGAATCGGCCCCGTCTCGCCCTCACGAATATAAAACGTGAGCAGCAACACCGAAATCAGGCTGAAAACAATCAACGGGCGCATACCCGTTGATTGTCGCTTGGTATTCAGATTTGTGGAGAAACCCGAAGATCGTGCCAAATGGAATCCACCTTTTGGAAATTAAGCATTGGTCTGGACGAAGCCGCCATCAAACGCATTGGCCTCGAGCACGCGGGCACAGCCGTTAACAACGTTATCGAGCGCCGTGGGGCTGACGTTGACCGAAACGCCGGTCTCATCGCGCAGGCGCACATCGAGACCGCGCAGCAGCGCGCCGCCACCGGTCAGCAAAATGCCATAGTACATAAGGTCCGAGGCAAGATCGGGAGGCGTAGCGTCGAGTGCGTCCTTGACGGCCTTGGCCATCTCGTCGAGCGGCTTGTTGAGTGCGCGACGAATCTCCTCGCTCTCGATGCGCACGGTCTTGGGCAGACCGGTGATCACGTCGCGGCCGTTGACCTCGACGTCGAGCTCATCCTTGAGCGGCACGGCGGAGCCGACCTTGATCTTGATGTCCTCTGCCGTACGCTCGCCGATGGCCAGGTTGTAGGCATCGCGAACGTGCGTGAGGATGGCCTGATCGAACTCGTCGCCGGCAATACGGATAGACTGCGAGACGACGATGCCGCCCATAGCGATAACGGCAACCTCGGTGGTACCGCCACCGATGTCGATGACCATGGAGCCGGTGGGTTCCTCGACGGGCAGGTCGGCGCCGATGGCAGCCGCCATGGGCTCTTCGATCAGATAGGCCTGGCGGGCACCGGCCTGGATCGTGGCCTCAAAGACAGCGCGCTTCTCAACCGACGTGACACCGGAGGGAACGCAGACGACAACACGCGGACGCGGAGTCCACGGATAGCGCTTCTCGGACGCCTTGTCGATAAAGTAGCGAAGCATGGCCTCGGTAACATCGAAGTCGGCGATGACGCCGTCCTTCAGGGGACGAACGGCCACGATGTTGCCGGGCGTACGGCCGAGCATGCGCTTTGCCTCGATACCGACCGCCAAGATGCGCTCGTCGTTCTTGTCGATGGCGACAACAGAGGGCTCGCGAATGACGATGCCCTTGCCGCGCACGGAGACAAGCGTATTGGCGGTGCCGAGGTCGATGGCAAGATCGCCCGCATAGCTACCGAAGAACATATCCATCAAAGAAAACAACGCAACTCCTGATGTGTTGGATGATTGCTGGAAAACTACTAGCTCATCATACTAGCGCAAGCCCGGCGCCTCACTTGCGGTGAAGCGCCGGGCAAAGCTAAATCCCATAAGGTCACTACTGGTTGTCAGCAGCCGAGAAATCCATATCGAGCGAAGAAACGGCCCAGCCGATATGGTTGTCGGAGCGCACGAATTTGACGGTGTACTCCTGCTCGCCGCCCTTGGACAGCGATGCCTTCACCTTGGCGGTCGTCTCGGTCATGGACTGATCCATGCCCTCGACGGACACGGTGGCACCCTGCGGAATCGAGGAGATGATCATCGACTTAGCGTCCTCGGACAGGCTCGAGGCCAGGCAAGACTCGGCCTTTGCGGCGTCACCGTCGCCGGCAGCCTGGAACAGATCGGTAACGACAGACTCCTGAGACGGGAAGCCAAAGCCGCGCGTGTAGGCAAAGCCCAGACCGCCCGCGGCGATCAAAATGAGCAGAAGCAGCACGATGAAGACTTTAAGACCCGTGTGGCGATGGCGACGACGGACCTTGGCCTGCTTACGATCCTGACGGTCCTGCTGGACCATCTCGGACTCGGACAGCGTAAAGAAGCCGGTGTCCGAGGGATCGGGCATAAACTGACCGGTCGCGCCCGTAGGATCGAGCGGATCGACGGCAGGAGCGTCCATCGCGGGCGCCGGAGCCGTGGCCATAGCCGTCTGGGCAGACAGCGCGGCAAGCGAATCGTGCACGCGGGCAAGCTCATCGGCCTGCTCGGAGGTGAGCTGGTAGATGCCATCGGCAGTAGCGGCGTTAAAGGCGTCGAGTGCGTCGGAGGGACGGCCGGCGGCAGAAAGCGCCTGACCCATGCCGGCGTTGAGCGCACGCGTGTCGTCGCGGGGGCCGGCAAAGTCGATAGCCGTGCGGTAGGTCTCCACGGCATCCGCCGGACGGCCGAGCTTAATGAAGCAACGACCGAGCTCGCCGAGTGCGGCGGCAGGAGCCGGATTGGCGCCGTCGATGGCAGCCTGACGGAAGGCGGTTCCCGCGTTGGCATAGTCGCCCGACTGGAACAGCGCATTGCCCAGGCCCAGATAGGCCTTGAACGGCGTGGCATAGGAAGCATCCTGCGTAGCGGCAGAGAAAGCCTGAGCGGCCGTCGTGTAGTCGCCCACGGCGGCGAGCGCCTTGCCGCGGTTGGTGAGCAGCGCGCCGCGCTTGCCGTAGGTACCGTCGTTGAGGGCGGCGGCATAGGCCTCGGCGGCCTCGGCATACATGCCAAGGTGCATCAAGGCGTTGCCACGAAGGTGATCGGCCTCGCCCATAATCTCATCGGGAGTCTTTGCCGCCCCAAGCATCTGGGCTGCAGCAGAAAAATCACCCGCGCGGTAAGCGGCGCGGCCCTGTTGGATCAGCTGGCTATTCAAGGAAGTCCCCTTTACTCGTGAACGATCTCGACATGGACGATCTCGTCGCCGGCACGCAGCTGCGAAATCACATCGAGACCCTCGACCGTGGTACCAAAGACGGTGTAACCGGAATCGAGGTTATGCTGGGCACCCAGGCAGAAGTAGAACTGCGAACCCGCGGAATCGGGGTCCATGGAGCGTGCCATGGCAAGGGCGCCATCGACATGGCTGTTGCGCGGATTGGTGGCAAACTCGCCCTTGATGCAGTAGCCGGGGCCACCGGTACCGGGCATACCGTCGGGGCCCTCAAGACCGGCAGCGACGTCGGCGCCGGACATGTCGCGGGTATTGGGGTCGCCGCCCTGGATAACAAAACCGGGCACATAGCGATGGAACTTAAGGCCATCATAGAAGCCCATCGTGGAAAGCTCGCAGAAGTTCGCGACATGAATGGGAGCGCCCTCGCCGTCAAACTTGACCTTGATGGTACCCTTCGACGTCTCGATTACGGCGCACTCGTCGCCGACAAGCTGATACTCGGGCGTGTAGAGCTCTTTCTTAAAACCAAACATGTGGTTCCTTCCTCGTGCGTTTAAAGCATATTTGTACGAATTGTAGCAATAAGCACGGGTTTACATCAATTGCGCACGTAGGTTATGCCGACTATGGCGAACTAATTTTAGGAACGCTGCTGCGGCTTCCAGGAACCCACATTGGCATCGTACTGGTTCAGCGCGCTGTTGCCGCCCTGCGCGATGGGCGCCAGGATCTCGCTTTGGTGGGAACTCATCGACTCGCCATCGGGAATGGCCAGCGAGATATCCCAGCTCTGGCAGATCACGTCGACGCGCTCATACATCCACTCGGCAAGCTGCTTTAAGTGGGCGATGTCATCCGCATAGACCGTATCGTCCTGTACTTTCAGGTTGTTGAGCTCATCTTGCGTCTTTTTGATCTGGTCGCGTAGGGCGTAGGCACTCTGCGACAGCTCCTGACGGGTGGACAGCGGCGTTCGGAGATAACCGTTGTTAAAGGAATCGATGACCTCGCCGATCTGGTCCTCGTCAGCGTAGGACACGATGGTCTGATACAGACCATCGAGCCTGGTATAGAGCTGATCATCGGTGAGCACGGTTTCTTCCTGAACCACCTCGGCAGAATCGCCCTGCTTGGTATCGTCCTCAGTCGCCTCGCCCTTTTGACGCGTGGGGAAGGTGGTTTGTGCAGCTTGGCCAAACTGGTCGTAGAAGCCAGGCATAACACCCATGGGATCGGTCGTCACGAACCAATAGGCACCACCGCACACGACGGCAAGGACCGCGATGATAATGAGCGGCTTGGGAATATGACGCTTATGCTTGTGATAGGCGTCCTCGTCGGGGTGCACCTTGCGCTTGGGTTTTTGAGCATCGTCATGCAGGGAAACGGGCGTGGGAATATCGACCTTGGGGATACCGAAATCCTTATCGAAAGCTGGCAGCACGCAGGTCTCATTGGGGTCGGCGGCGTCCGAAAGCACCGCAGCGGCAGAGGCCGGCGCATGCGGCACCTCGGTATCGATCTGCTCTTGCGTTAGGCGCGGAAAGCCCGCCGTGCGGCCCGCTGCCAGGTCGGATGCTGCCGCATCCTCGGAGAGGATACCCGGAGCGGGGCGTCCGCATTTGGGGCACGTACGATCATGCGGAGAAAGACGGGCACCGCAGCCCTCACAGAACACGAATTCGGTGTGCTCGGGACCATCGCCCGGACCCACATAGGCGTTGCAGTAGGGGCAGAACGAGGCGCCGTCCTCGATAGTCTTAAGGCAATGCGGGCAGATCACGGCATCCTCTTTTCGAAGCAATTCAAATAATCGAGGTTAGAGCATAACATCGCCACGGCCCTACAGGAGCAAGGCACCAATTCAACATCGCCAGGGCGCGTAGTTACTTCTTCTTTTTGCTCGGCATCGAGACTTTGATGCCTTGGGCGGACTTGGTTACGCGAGAGCGCTTGGCTCCGCTACCCTTCTTTTTCTTGGGCTGGGCCTGGGCCACGCCCTCGAGTGCGCGGGCCTCGGCCTCGCGAGCGGTGCGATCTTCGCGGCGCTGCGCCATGTCGGCGGCGACGCGCTTGGCAAAACGCTCGGCCGTCGAACCCGTCGAGCTCACCTTGCCGCCACCGCGACCCAGGTGGACGCGCACACCGCGGCCAAAACCAGTTGCGGCATGACGACGACGCGGCTTGAGCGAATCTATCATCGTGGCGAGCTTAAAGAACACCGAGCAGGTAAAGACCACGATGACAGCCAAGATTACCATCTGGCCCATCGACAGGTTGGCAATAGACAGCAGCTCCGGGAATCCGATAACGCCCACCAGGATGCCGGCGACAACAAACACGAAGAGCACCACACGTAAGGGCGTGAGAGGCTGCGAGATGCGCCAGATCAGGCTGACGCTCACCGCGCACGACGAAAGCAGGCACATCGTAGACAGCGTGAGCTGGCTAAAGCCAAACACGCGCGCCACAAAGATATCGAGCGCCGCGGCCAAAATGACCGCAATCGACGCCGGCAGTGCCCGCTTGAGCACGTTCGTCAGGAACGACCCCTTCACGCGAGCATTGTTGGGCTCCAGGCCCAACACAAAGCCCGGCGCGCCAATGCAGAAGAAGTTGATGAGCGTCATCTGAATCGGCTCGAAAGGGTACGGCGGCAGTGCGATGCACAGCGCCGCCAGGCCCATCGAGAACAGCGTCTTAGTCAGGAACAGCGAAGCCGAACGCTGCAGGTTGTTGATGGAGCGACGGCCCTCGGCCACCACGGCGGGCATCGAGGCAAAGTCGTTGTCGACGAGCACGATCTCGGCCACGTTACGCGCGGCATCGGAGCCGGCCGCCATGGCCACGGAGCAGTCGGCCTCCTTGAGCGCCAGCACGTCGTTGACGCCGTCGCCTGTCATGGCCACGGTGTGCTCGCGGCGCTTGAGCGCCTGCACGAGCTCGCGCTTCTGCTGCGGGGTCACACGACCAAAGACATGGTAGCGGTCCACTGCGGCATCGAGCTTGGCCGGCGTATCGAGCGTCGTGGCGTCCACATAAGCGTCCGCCCCCGGCACGCCCACCACGCGCGCGATCGACGACACCGTACGCGGGTCGTCGCCACTGATCACGTTGAGAGTCACGCCCTGCTCGTTAAAGTAGCCGATGGTCTCGGCCGCCGAGGTACGGATCTCGTCGCGTATGGTCACAAAGCCCACGGGCTCGGCCTCGCCCACCATATCGCCATCGGGCGTAAAGCCGTCAACGCGCGCCACCACGAGCACGCGGCAGGTATCGGCAAGCTCGGCGACACGGTTCTCGACCTGGGCAAACGCACGATCAGAGAGCACAAACTGCGCCGCACCCATCACATATGAGCCCTGTGCAAACGACGCGCCGCTCCACTTTTTGGAAGACGAGAACGGAATGACCGACAGCGGCTCGGACACCTCGACCGGACGGTCGGCGTAATAGTTGAGCAGCGCCTGACAGGTCTCGTTGGCATCGGCCGAGGTCGCACGTGCGACGTTAGCCAGCGCAAAATCGAGCACCGTGGTATCGACGGGAACGGCGGCGTCGCCCTCCCCCGCACCCATACCCTCGACCGGCAGCGGATAGGTACCCTCGACCTCCATGCGGCCCGACGTGATGGTGCCCGTCTTGTCCAGGCACAGCACGTCGACGCGCGCGAGCGTCTCAATGCAGTAGAGCTGCTGCGCGAGTACCTTGCGGCGGGCCAGGCGCACCGTGGCGATGGCGAGCACCGACGAGGTCAGCAGCACCAGGCCTTGCGGGATCATGCCCAGCAGGGCGCCCACCGTGGACAGCAGCGCCGACGAAGGCACATGACCAGCCAACAGCTCGGAGAAGCACCACGAAAGCGCGCTATTGCCTGGGGTTCCCGCGGCATCCCACAGCTCGCTCACGCTCGAGGCAAACAACGCCAAACCGAGCGGGATCATGATGATGCTCGCAAAGCGCACGATGGCGTTAAGCGCGTTCATGATCTCGGAATTGACCTTTTTGACGTACTTGGCCTCGTTATTAATTTTGGCCACGTAGTTGTCGGCGCCGACATGGATCACGCGGGCGCGCAGCAGACCCGAGTCGATAAAGCTGCCGCTCATGAGCTCGGAACCGGGCTGTTTCTTAATAAGATCGCTCTCGCCCGTCAGCAGGCTCTCGTTCACGAGCGCCTCGCCCGAAACCACCACGGCGTCAGCGGGGATCTGGTCGCCGCGCCCCAGGCGGATGATGTCGTCGAGCACGATCTGGTCCAGGTCGAGCTCCACCTCGGAGCCGTCGCGCACCGCGATGGCCTTCTTGGAGGTCAGCAGCGTGAGCTTATCGACCATCTTCTTGGAACGCATGGACTGAATGACGCCAATAGCGGTATTGAGGAACACCACGAACAGGAACGTCAGATTCTTAAACGAACCGGTCAAAATGACCAGGAACGCCAAGATCACGTTGATCAAATTGAACAGCGTGCAGAGGTTCTCGATGATGAGCTCTTTGACCGACTTGGTCTTGAGCTCCATGTTGCGGTTGATCTTACCGGCGGCGATGCGCTCCTCGACCTCGGCGGTCGAGAGTCCGCGCTCGATATCCGTTGCTGCCATACCACGTCCCATCACGTCGCGTCGGTATAAGAAAAACCGCCCGGACCATGCGAGGTTCGGACGGTCTCACGTTCGATGGTGCCCCATGTTGGATTCGAACCAACGGCCTTCTGCTCCGGAGGCAGACGCTCTAATCCCCTGAGCTAATAGGGCCAACGTCTGGCATTATACCCAAGTACACCACGGGCTATCAAAATAAAAGAAAAAGCTTTGCAATTCCGAGGAAGACGCGGCTCAACGGCCCACTTTAGAAGGCAAAAGCGAGTCAGATAGTATAAACTCTCATGCACCATATGTACACGGCTCGCGATGCGGGCCGTTTTTGCAAGGGTTATCCATCGAGGTGAGAGGCACACCATGATTGCAATTTTAAAAGAGAGCGCCAGCGACGAGGCCGTCAGCCATATCGTCAGCTGGATTGAGAAAAAGGGCCTGAAGACCGATGTCTCGCGCGGCGAGAATGAGACGATCATCGGCCTGGTGGGCGATACGACCAAGATCGACCCATTCCTGCTCGAGTCCATGGATGTCGTCGAGCGCGTGCAGCGCGTTTCCGAGCCGTTCAAGCGCGCCAACCGCAAGTTCCACCCCGAGGACTCCGTCATCGACTGCGGCCACGGCGTCAAGATCGGCGGCGATCAGTTCCAGGTCATCGCCGGCCCGTGCTCCGTCGAGGGCGAGAACCTCATCCGCATCGCCCGCCGCGTGAAGGCCGCCGGTGCCACGATGCTGCGCGGCGGTGCCTACAAGCCCCGCACTTCCCCGTACGCCTACCAGGGCATGGGCCCCGCCGGTCTGGACCTGCTGTGCGAGGCGTCTGCCGAGCTCGACATGCCGATCGTCACCGAGATCATGGACCCGCGCGACGTGCAGGTCTTCCTGGACAAGAAGATCGACGTCATGCAGATCGGCGCCCGCAACGCCCAGAACTTCCCTCTGCTCAAAGAGGTCGGCAAGACCAAGACTCCGATCTTGCTTAAGCGCGGCATGTCCGGCACGATCGATGAGCTGCTCATGGCCGCCGAGTACATCATGAGCGAGGGCAACGACAACGTCATCCTGTGCGAGCGCGGCATCCGCACCTTCGAGACCCGCACCCGCAACACCTTCGACCTCAATGCCGTGCCGGTGCTGCACCACCTGTCGCACCTGCCCGTCGTCGCCGACCCCAGCCACGCCACCGGCTACACCCGCTACGTTGAGCCCATGGCGCTCGCCGCGACCGCCTGCGGTGCCAACGGCCTAGAGATCGAGGTCCACGACGAGCCCAGCCGCGCATGGTCCGACGGCGCTCAGGCCCTCACCCCCGATCAGTTCGACGACACCATGCGCCGCATCCGAGCCATTCGCGAGGTTGTCTGCCATGAGACCATGGAGTAGCCCATGGGTACAGTGAGAAACGCGCGCGTTAACCAGGGCGGCCCCAAGTGCGCCGGCATCGTCGGCCTGGGCCTCATCGGCGGCAGCTTTGCCCGCGGCTATGCGCAGGCGGGCGTCCGCGTGCTGGCCTGGGACCCCGATGACGATGTCATGACGGCCGCCAGCATGGGCACTGTCGCCGGAGAGCTTAACGACAAGACGCTCGGCGAATGCGACATCATCGTCCTTGCCTGCTATCCCGAGGCATGCATCGAGTGGCTCGAGGCGCACGCCCAGGCGCTCGCCGACGCCACCGACACCGAGGCCATCATGGGCCCCGTGGTGATCGACACGGTGGGCGTCAAGGGCATCGTGTGCGAGCGCGCCTTTGAGCTAGCCCGCGAGCACGGCTTTTACTTTGTGGGCGCGCACCCCATGGCGGGCACGCAGTACTCGGGCTATGCGCACTCCCGCGCCGACCTGTTCCAGGGCGCCCCGCTCGTGCTCGTACCGCCCGCGGTGGACGATGCGCTCAAACTGGAGCTTTTGGGCCAGGTGCGCGAGATGGTACGCCCCTTGGGCTTTGGCAAGTTCAGCGTGACCAGCGCCGCCGAGCACGACCGCGTCATCGCCTTTACGAGCCAGCTCGCGCACGTCGTCTCCAACGCCTATGTTAAGAGCCCGACCACTCAGGTCCACCACGGCTTTTCGGCCGGTAGCTACCGCGATCTCACCCGCGTGGCGCACCTCAACCCGCAAATGTGGTCCGAGCTCATGATCGACGACGCCGACGCGCTCGCCTTCGAGATCGACCATCTGATCGAATCGCTTGGCGCCTACAGCCGCGCGCTCAAGGACCGCGACCAGCGCTATCTGGAGAATCTCCTTGCCGAGGGCGACCGCATTAAGCGCGCACTCGACGACGAGGCCTCCCACTAGACCACCCATCACGCCAGGTCGAAAGGACCGAAGCTTATGGCGATTACCATCGATATCGACACTGCACGCCCCTACCAGGTGCATGTTGGCACGTTTTTGCTGGAGCAGGCGGGGCCGCTCGTGCGCGCCACCGCCGGCGGCACCAAGGCCGTCATCGTGACGGACACCAACGTGGGCCCGCTCTACCAGATGCCCGTTAAGCAGAGCCTGGAGGCGTCAGGCTACGAGGTGAGCATCTGCACCTTCGAGGCCGGCGAGGCCCATAAGCGCGCTGAGACCTACGTTGCCATTTTGGAGTTTGTGGCCGAGCGCGAGCTTTCGCGCTCCGACGTGATCGTGGCACTCGGCGGCGGTGTCGTGGGCGACATGGCGGGCTTTGTGGCCGCCACCTACATGCGCGGCTGCAAGTTTGTGCAGATCCCGACGAGCCTGCTCGCCATGGTGGATTCGTCGGTGGGCGGCAAGACCGCCATAGACCTGGCTGCCGGCAAGAACCTGGCCGGCGCCTTTTGGCAGCCGAGCGTGGTTATCGCCGACGTGGGGTGCCTGGCCACCCTCACGCCCGAGCAGTTCGCCGATGGCTGCGGCGAGGTCGTCAAGCACGCCGTGATCGCCGACCCGGAGCTTTTCGCCGAACTGGAGAAGACCCCGCTCACGCTGGAGCTGCTCAACCGCGATGTGGCCCGCGTAGCGCTCATCATCGCCCGCAATATCGACATCAAGCGCGCCGTGGTCGTCGCCGACGAGCGCGAAACCAACCAGCGTAAGCTCCTCAATTTTGGACATAGCGCCGGGCACGCCGTCGAGGCCTGCGAGCACTTTGAGCTCGGACACGGCAACTGCGTTTCAATCGGCATGGGCATCATCACGCGCGCCGCGGCCCTGCACGGCATCTGCGACGCCGAGCTGCCGGGCCGCATCGAGGAGCTCTGCGCACGCCACGGTCTCAAGACCCGCTGCGAGCTTTCGGCCGACGCCGTCTTTGCCGAAGCACTGCACGATAAAAAGCGCGCCGGTGACACGATTGACCTGGTAATTCCGCACGGCATTGGCCGTTGCAGCATCGACCGCACGCCGCTTTCCACCTTCCACGATTTAATTGCCGAGGGCCTCGGCCAGAAGGGAGACGCTTCCGCATGCTAGCCCGCATCACCCCGTCCCCGCTCAAGGGCACCGTTCCCGCCATCGCGTCCAAGTCGATGGCGCATCGCCTCATCATCTGCGCTGCGCTTACCAACGGCGAGACACACGTCACCTGCAATACCACCTGCGCCGACATCGAGGCTACGGTGCGTTGCCTTACGGCCCTGGGTGCTCGCATCGAGACCGTCGAGGACGGCTTCCAGGTCCACCCCACCATGAAGAGTGTTGAGTTTGGCCTGCTCAAGGCCCTTGCCGGCGGCACGCTTGACTGCGGCGAAAGTGGATCCACGCTCCGCTTTATGCTGCCTGTCGCCTGCGCGCTGGGTGCGGATGCCACCTTCGTAGGCCAGGGCCGCCTGGGCGCCCGCCCGCTCTCCCCGCTCTCGGACGAGATCATCGCCGCCGGCTGCGACCTACAGGGTCTGGGCGGTTTTCCGCTCAAGACGAGCGGACGCATGCGCCCGGGCACCTTTGTGCTTCCGGGCAACGTGAGCTCGCAGTATATCTCCGGCCTGCTGCTGGCAGCCCCGCTGCTGGCCCAGCCCTCCTGCGTGCAGGTAACCGGCCTCATTGAGAGCCGCCCCTACATCAACCTGACGATCCAGGCCATGAAGGCCTTTGGCGTCGAGGTCAACGTCGAGCGTATTCCGGCCAAGGACGGCCAGCCCGAGGTCACGAACTTCCGCGTGAGCAGCGGCTCGTACCGCACGCCCGGCAGCGTAGCCGTCGAGGGCGACTGGTCCAACGCCGCCTTTTGGCTGTGCGCCGGCGCCATCGGCACCGACCCCATCACCGTCGAGGGCGTGTCGCTGAGCTCCGCACAGGGCGACCGCAACGTGCTTGCCGCGCTTTCGCGCTTTGGTGCCCGCATCGTGCGCTCCACCAACGCCGCCACCGTGCAGTCCGACAAGCTCGCCGGCTTTGAGATGAGCGCCCACGACATTCCCGACCTGGTACCCGTTATCTCGGCCGTGGCCTCGCTGGCTCAGGGCCGCACGTTCATCCGTGACTGTGCGCGCCTGCGCATCAAGGAATCTGACCGTCTGGTCACCACCACCCGCGAGCTCTCCGCGCTGGGCGCACAGGTGCGCATCGCCGGTGACGACCTCATCATCAAGGGTGTCGATGCCTTCACCGGCGGCGAGGTCGATTCGCACAACGACCACCGCATCGCCATGATGGCCGCCATCGCTGCGAGCCGTGCCACCGGCGAGGTCGTGATCCACGGCGCCGAGGCCGTCAACAAGTCCTATCCCGATTTCTTCGACCACTACCGCCTGCTGGGCGGCAAAATCACACTCGAGGAGGAATAGCATGTCCTCGACCTTTGGCAACGTCTTGCACTTAAGCATCTTCGGCCAATCGCACTCCCCCGCTATCGGCTGCTCGCTCGATGGCATCCCGGCGGGCATCGCCGTGGACCAGGAGGAGCTGCAGGCCTTCCTCGACCGTCGCGCCCCCGGACGCGACGAGACCGCGACCAAACGACGCGAGGCTGACGCAGCCCACATCATCGCCGGTGTTGTCGATGGACATACCACCGGCGCGCCCATCGCCGCGATTATCGAGAACACCAACACGCGCTCCAAGGATTACTCCGAGCTGCGCCGCAAACCCCGCCCCGGGCACGCAGATTTCCCTGCGCGCGTGAAGTATCACAACATGCACGACGTCGCCGGCGGCGGACACTTCTCCGGTCGTCTGACGGCTCCCTTGTGCATCGCCGGCGGCATTGCGCTGCAGGCACTTGAGGCCCACGGCATTCAGGTCATGGCGCACGTCGCGCAAATCGGCGGCATCTCCGACCTGCCGATGGACGATATGGTCTATCGCGAGGCCGACCGCAAGGCGATCCTTACGAACGATCTGCCGTGCATTGACGCCGCCGCAGCCGGCCGCATGCGCGAGGAGATCCTAGCCGCGCGCGACGAACTCGACAGCATCGGCGGCATCGTGGAGTGCGGCATTTACGGGCTTCCCGCGGGCATCGGCGACCCCATGTTCGACGGTATCGAGAACCGCATCGCACAGATCGCCTTTGGCATCCCCGCCGTAAAGGGCGTGGAGTTTGGCATGGGCTTTGCCGTCGCCGCCATGCGCGGCAGCGAGAACAACGATCCGTATCGCATCGATGCAGAGTCGGGCGAGATCGAGGTTGAATCCAACAACGCCGGCGGCATCCTGGGCGGTATTTCGACCGGCGCGCCCGTCATGTGGCGCATGGCCGTAAAGCCGACGCCCTCAATTGGCCGCGAGCAACAGACTGTAGACATGGACGCCATGGAAAATGCCGAGCTCTCGGTCCACGGCCGCCACGATCCCTGCATCGTCCCCCGAGCCGTCCCCGTAGCCGAAGCAGCCGCCGCCCTCGCGATTTGGGACGCTCTCCTCGAGGACGCAGGCCAGCTCTAACCCGACTCACCTGAGTTGCCCGTCAACTCTGCCATTACGCGAAAGGGGTCCCCATGGACCTTGCTGACATCCGCCGGGCCATCGACGGCATCGATACCACGCTCCTCAACAGCTTTGTCGAGCGTATGGACATTGCCACCGAGGTCGCCAAGTCAAAAATCGAGATGGGCAAGGCCGTCTTCGACCCCGCCCGCGAGCGCTCCAAGCTCAATAACCTCGCCAGCCGCGCGCCCGAGCGCTACGAGGCGCAGACCATCACCCTGTTCCGTCTCCTCATGAGCATGAGCAAGGCCGAGCAGCAGCGCTACATCAACGAGCTCAAGGGCATCACGGTGTCGCAAAAAGCCCATGCCACGGCCGCAGCCTTTGACACGCCCTTCCCCCAGACGGCCACCGTCGCCTGCCAGGGCGTCGAGGGCGCCTACAGCCAGATTGCCGCGTGCAAGCTCTTTGACGTGCCCGATATCGCCTTCTTTGAGACCTTCGAGGGCGTTATGCGCGCCGTACGCGACGGCTTTTGCGAATTTGGCGTGCTGCCCATCGAAAACTCAACTGCCGGATCGGTCAACGCCGTCTACGACCTGCTCGCCCAGTTCGATTTCCACATCGTGCGTTCACTGCGCCTTAAGATCGATCACAACCTGCTCGTCAAGCCCGGCACTAAGCTCGCCGACGTGCGCGAGGTCTACAGCCACGGCCAAGCCATTGCCCAGTGTGCCGGCTTTATCGAGTCCCACGACCTGCACGCCACCAAGTACCCAAACACGGCCATGTCGGCCGAGATGGTCGCCAACTCCGAGCGCACCGACGTCGCCGCCATCGCCTCGCGCAGCTGTGCCACGCTGTATGGCCTCGAGGTGCTGGAGCCCAATATCCAAGACTCGGACAACAACTACACGCGCTTTGTCGTCATCAGCCGCGAGCCGCGCGTCTACCCCGGCGCTAATCGCACCTCGCTCATGATCACCACGGCCAACGAGCCGGGCGCCCTCTATCGCGTGCTCGAGCGCTTCTACGCACTCAACATCAACCTCATCAAGCTCGAGAGCCGCCCCATCCCCGGCCGCGACTTTGAGTTTATGTTCTACTTTGATCTGGACTGCCCCTTTGGCAGCAAGGCCCTCGACGACCTGCTCGATTCCATCGACGACGTGTGCGAGAGCTTCACCTACTTTGGCAGCTACACGGAGGTGCTCTAGATGACCGATACCGCCGCAACCCGCCCCTACGGTGTGCTGGGCCGCGTGCTGGGCCACAGCTACACCCCGACCATCTACAAAGAGCTGGCGGGGCTTGAGTACGTGCGTTTTGAGCGCGAGCCCGAGGATCTTGAGGCTTTTATGACGGGCGACGAATGGGAGGGCACCAACGTGACCATCCCCTACAAGCGCGCCGTCATGGAATACCTGGACGAGCTGAGCCCGCTCGCCGAGCGCATGGGCAACGTCAACACCATCACGCGCCTGCCCGACGGCCGCCTGCACGGCGATAATACTGACTACTTCGGTTTCCAGTGCCTGGTCGAGGAGTTGGGCGTTGAGGTTGCCGGCAAGAAGGCCCTCGTGCTCGGTGCCACCGGCGGCGCCGGCACCACGGCAAGTATGGTGCTGGGAGACATGGGCGCCATCGTCGTACCCGTGGGTCGCACGAGCGAGGTCAACTACGACAATATCGCGCAGCAGTCCGACGCCTCCCTACTCGTCAACTGCACGCCCGCCGGCATGTTCCCCCATTGCCCCGACGCGCCTTGCACGCTCGAAGGCCTCGATGCGCTCGAGGGCGTCATCGACATTGTCTACAACCCCGCCCGCACGGGCCTGATGCTCGAGGCCGAGTGCCGCGGCATCCCCTGCATCGGCGGCCTGCTTATGCTTGTTGCCCAGGCGGCACAAGCTGTCGAGCGCTATACCGGCAAAGCCACCCCGCGCGAGAGGATCCTGGACGTAACGGAGCGCCTGTCACGCCGCGAACAGAACATCGCGCTGATCGGCATGCCGGGCTCGGGCAAGACCCGCGTGGGCGAGCAGATCGCCCAGCTCACGGGCCGCGAGCACATCGATCTCGATCGCGCCCTCGAGGAGCGCCTGGGCATGCCCTGCGCCGACTTTATCATCAAGTGCGGCGAGGCGGCCTTCCGCGAGCAGGAGACGGCAGCGCTGGCCGACATCTCCAAGCGCAGCGGCTTGGTGCTCTCCACCGGCGGCGGCGTGGTTACGCGCGACGAGAACTACCCTCTGCTGCACCAAAACAGCCAAATCGTGATGCTCAACCGCAAGCTCGACGAGCTCGCCCACAAGGGCCGCCCCATCACCGCGCGCGACGGCATCGACAAGCTGGCCGAGCAGCGTATGCCGCGCTACCGCGCCTGGGCCGACTACATCATCGACTCACGCGACTGCGCCGCCAACACCGTCCATGCCCTCCTCGACACCCTCCCACCCGCTCTCTAACCAAAACCACCACAAAGGGGGCAGGCACCTTTGTGGTGGTTTTTCAACTGCAAAGGAAGCAACCATGAAAGCACTCGTCATTAACGGCCCCAACCTCAACATGCTCGGCATTCGCGAGCCAGGCATCTACGGCAGCGACAACTACGATCGCTTAGTGCAGATCTGCCAGGAAGCGGGTGCCGCACAGGGCTTCGACGAGGTCGAGGTCTTCCAGTCTAACCACGAGGGCAGCATCGTCGACAAGATCCAGGAGGCTTACGGAAAGGTCGACGGCATCGTCATCAACCCGGCCGCCTACACGCACACAAGCGTGGCCATCCTGGACGCGCTCAAAGCCGTCGCCATCCCGGCTGTGGAGGTCCACATTAGCGCAGTCGAGACCCGCGAAGACTTCCGCCAGGTGAGCTACGCCCGTCTGGCCTGCTTCGCCACCATCACCGGAGAGGGCCTGAAGGGCTACGCCCACGCGTTGGAGCTGCTGAAAGAGCATCTCGAAAAGTAAAATGCCAACCCCAACAAACAGCAGCGGCTTGCTCGCGCTCGGCTCCAGCAACACACAAGATGAAAAAAGCCCAGACCACCAAGCGGTCTGGGCTTAATAAACGATGGTGCTCCATGGCGGATTCGAACCGTCGACCTTGGGATTAGAAGTCCCCTGCTCTATCCAACTGAGCTAATGGAGCAAATAACCGCACGCCCAAGCAAGCACAAGCCTGTCAGGCGCAAGTAATTATAACCTAGTTGAACTGCTCGCGGTACGCCTTGCAGACCTCATCGACCGGGCCGTCCATGCGAAGGTCACCCTTCTCAATCCAAACGGCACGCTGGCAGATGCGCTCAACCTGCTCCATAGAGTGCGAAACGAACAGAACCGTCACGTCGCCGCTCTGGATAAAGTGCTGGATGCGGGCCTCACACTTTTGCTGGAAGAACACATCACCGACGGACAGCGTCTCGTCAACGATCAGAATATCGGGCTCGGTAATCGTCGCGATTGCAAAGGCGATACGCGCCACCATGCCCGAAGAGAAGTTCTTAAGCGGCATATCGACAAAGTTCTGCAGCTCAGCGAACTCGATAATGCCGTCAAAGTTGGCGTCGATGAACTCCTTGGTATAGCCGAGCAGGGCGCCGTTCAGATAGATGTTCTCGCGGGCGGTCAGCTCGGGGTCAAAGCCGGCGCCAAGCTCAATCAGCGGTGCGATGTTACCGTGCACCTTAACGCTGCCCTCGCTAGGCTCAAGAACGCCAGCGATAATCTTGAGCATCGTAGACTTGCCGGAGCCATTGGTGCCGACCAGACCCACAACCTCGCCGCGATGAATATCAAACGAGATGTGCTTAAGCGCCCTAAACTCCTCAAAGAACAGCTCGTGCTTGGCAAGCTTAATGAAGTACTCCTTGAGGTTGGTCAGCGACTCGGACGCCATGTTAAAGATCATGGTGACGTCGTCGACCTCGACAGCCAGAGGCTGCTCGCTGTAATCAACAACAGATTCAGTCATCACAGCACTCCTTAGATGTAGAGGATAAATTTGCGCTCGGACTTATGGAACACGGTATAGCCAATAATAAGCGCAAGAACCGCCCAAGCGACGCACATACCAAACGTCATAAGCGAGGGTGTAGTCTGGAACAGGAAGATATCGCGCATAAACTGCAGGTAGTTGAACATGGGGTTCGCATACATCAAGATACGCACGAGATGCGGCATTTGCGCAATATAGTCAGTCGTCCAGAAGATGGGCGTAATGTAAGTCCACGCCGTAATGACGACGCTCCACAGATGCATAACGTCGCGGAAGAAGACCGTAAGGGCAGAGAGCATCATGCCCAGGCCCATGCAGAAGCACATAAGCAGCAGCAGGCAAACCGGCAACAGAATCAGGTGCCAAGAAGGCATAACGCGGAACCACAGCATGACGATGGCGACGGCGACCAGCGAGAAGGCAAAGTTGACCAGCGAGAAGAGCACCTTCTGCACCGGGAAAACCCAGCGGTGCACCTTAACCTTCTTGAGCAGAGGGGCAGCGCCCACGATCGACGTCAGGGCCTGGTTAGTAGACTCAGACATGACGGCAAAGGTGATGTTACCCACGATCAAGTACAGCGGGTACATCTCGGGCGTCATTGAGCCATTGCGGCCCTGGCCAAAAATCGTCGAGAACACGATGGCCATGACGATCATCATCAGCAGCGGGTTGAGCACCGACCATGCGACGCCCAGAACGCTACGGCGATACTTGATCTTAAAATCCTTGGTAACCAGCTGACGAAGGATAAACGCGTCCTTCTCAAATTCGTTCTTAGCAAACGTCGCAGGCAGACTGCGAGTTTCTTGTTGCTTTGTCTGATCCGACACGGATGCAACTCCTTTACTCGTAATCGTTGACAAACGAACAGTATAGACCCGACGGCCATGCAAACGATTCGCGCAACAAAACTGGAGAACTAACCCACATCTTAGGATGCCAGGCCCAAACGGCTATACTTTCTAGGATTGAATGTATAAGGAGCATTAAGTGAATTCTGAATCCATCGCCGTCATCATCCCTTGCTACAACGAAGCGCTCACGATCGGCAAAGTCATCGACGACTTTCACCGCGAGCTTCCGCAGGCGACGGTCTATGTCTATGACAACAACTCGTCGGACGATACCTCACGCATTGCCACCGAGCACGGCGCCACAGTCCGCTTTGAGCCCCGTCAGGGAAAGGGCAACGTGTGCCGCCAGATGTTTCGCGATATCGACGCCGATTGCTACCTGATGGTCGACGGAGACGACACCTACCCCGCCGAGGCGGCCAAGGCCCTCTGCGAGCCCATCCTTAACGGCACGGCCGACATGACCGTAGGCGATCGCCTTTCCAACGGCACCTACGCCGAGGAGAACAAGCGTGCCTTCCACGGCTTTGGCAATAATCTGGTCCGCGCCATGATCAAGTGGATCTATGGCTACAGCTTCGATGACGTCATGACAGGCTACCGCGCCATGAGCCGCCCGTTCGTTAAAACCTTCCCAGTGCTTTCCGAGGGCTTTCAGATCGAAACCGAGCTCTCGATCCACGCCGTCGACCACCGCTGGCGCATCAAAGATGTGCCCATCGAGTACCGCGACCGTCCCGAGGGTTCCGAGTCCAAACTCAACACCGTGAGCGACGGCATTAAAGTCGTTGCGATGATCGGCACGCTGTTCAAGGACTACCGCCCGCTGAAGTTCTTCAGCCTCGTTGCGCTTCTGTTCGCGGTATTCGGCCTCGCCCTGGGCATGCCCATCGTTGTCGAATATTTCCAGACCGGCCTCGTCCCGCGCTTCCCCACCGCTATGCTCGCCGCCTCGTTTATGTTCCTGTGCGGCCTGAGCCTTGCGACCGGCTTCATCCTAGATTCTGTAGCAAAGGTCGAAAAAAAGCAGTGGGAGGTCAACGTGTACAGCAAATACGCCTACGACGACCAGCCCGGCCACCCTACTTCCATGCCAAGCGAGAGGTAGATCTTCCGCAAAATACTATTGGCACCACTGCGCAGATAGCCACCAACAAGAAAAGCCGCCGTTAAAGAACGGCGGCTTTTACTCTCGAAAAGTTAATAGCGGCTAGAGCGTCTTGATGTACTCCCCCAGCTCTTCCTCCCAGTCGGGCATGTGGAAGCCGGCAGCCTCGAGCTTGGACAGGTCGAGCGCGGAGTGGACCGGGCGCGGGGCGACGGGGCCCTCGGCGCTCGCGTAGTAGTCGGCGGTCGATACCGGCACGACCCTGTCCCCGTTGCCGTTGGCGGCCTCGAAGACGGCGCGGGCGATATCGGCCCAGGACTTGACGGTGCCGGAGCCGGTGCAGTCGTAGGTGCCGTAGGGGGCGTGCGTCCCCAGCACGTGGAAGATGGCCTCGGCCATGTCGCGCGTGAAGGTCAGGCGGCCCAGCTGGTCGTCAACGACCGTGACCTGCTCGAGCCCGTCCTCGGGGTCGGCGACGCGGTCGGACAGGCCCTTCATCGTCTTGACGAAGTTGCGGCCCTCGCCGATGACCCAGCTGGAGCGCATGATGTAGTGGCGCGGGCACCCGGCCACGGCGATGTCGCCGGCGGCCTTGGTCTGGCCGTAGACGGACAGCGGGCTGAGGGGCTCGTCCTCGTCATGCACCTCGGCGGTGCCGTCGAAGACGTAGTCGCTGGACACGTGGACGAGGGTGATCCCGTGATCAGAGCATGTGCGGGCGAGGAGGGCGGGGCCGGTCGCGTTGGCCTTCCAGGCGGTCGCGCGGCCCTCGGCGGTCTCCGCCCTATCCACGGCGGTGTAGGCGCCGCAGTTGATCACGGTGCCGTAGAGCGACCAGTCGTACTGTGCGTAGGCGTCCGGGTCTGACATATCGAAGGTGTCGATGTCGCAGAAGTCGAAGTCCTTGGCGACGCCGCGCTCCTCCGCCAGCCTGCGCACAGCATGGCCCAGCTGGCCGTTGCAGCCGGTGACGAGCGTCCTCTTGGGCGCCATTGGGACGACGTCCCTGAGCATCGGGTGGTTGAGGTCGGCCTCGGAGACGGTGGCCTCATCGAGCGGGATCGGCCACTCGATGGCGAGCTCGGGGTCGGCGAGGTTCACGAAGGTGTAGGTCTTCTTGAGCTCGAGGGACCAGTGGACGTCCACCAGGTAGGTGTAGGCGGTGCCGTCCTCCAGGGCCTGGAAGGAGTTGCCCACGCCGCGCGGGACGTAGATGGCCTTGGACGGGTCGAGCGTGCAGGTGAACACCTTCCCGTAGGTCTCGCTGCCCTCGCGCAGGTCCACCCAGGCGCCGAAGACGCTGCCGCGCGCCACGGAGATGAACTTGTCCCAGGGCTCGGCGTGGATGCCGCGGGTGACGCCGCGGCTGTCGTTGTAGGAGATGTTGTTCTGGACGACCCTGAGGTCCGGGATGCCCAGGGCGGTCATCTTGGCGCGCTGCCAGTTCTCCTTGAACCAGCCGCGCGAGTCGCCGTGGACGGCGAGGTCGACGACCTTGAGGCCCTCGATGCCGGTCTCGGCGACGGAGAGGTCCTTCTCGAATGCGATGTCTGCCATGTGGGAAAAGCTCCTATCGAAGAGGTTGTATAACCGGGGGCGCCCGCGCGGGGACGCAGGATCATCCCCATGCCCTGCATCCCCGCGCGGGCGCCCCGCGGTGCGGTTCGCCGGGGTCCGGCCTACTGCCCCTGGGCGCGGTAGCGCGCCTCGGTGGCCTCCTTGGCCGGGCGCCACCAGGACTCGTTGGCGACGTACCAGTCGATGGTGGCCCTGAGCCCCCCGGCGAAGTCGGTGTGGGCCGGCCTCCAGCCCAGCTCGCGCCGGAGCTTCGTGCTGTCGATGGCGTAGCGGCGGTCGTGTCCGGGGCGGTCTGCGACCCAGTCGAAGTCCTCGGGGTCGCGCCCCATGGCCTCGAGGATCATGCGCAGCACGGTGATGTTGTTCCTCTCCCCGTCGGCTCCGATGAGGTAGGTCTCCCCCATGCGGCCCTTGGTGAGGATGTCCCAGACGGCGCTGGAGTGGTCCTCGGTGTGGATCCAGTCGCGGACGTTCTCGCCGCGGCCGTAGAGCTTGGGGCGCACGCCGTCGACGATGTTGGTGATCTGCCTGGGGATGAACTTCTCCACGTGCTGGTAGGGGCCGTAGTTGTTGGAGCAGTTGGAGATCGTGGTGCGAAGCCCGTAGGTGCGGGTCCACGCTCGGACGAGCATGTCGGAGGAAGCCTTGGTCGAGCTGTACGGAGAGGACGGCTTATAGGGCGTCTCCTCAGTGAACTTGGCGGGGTCGTCGAGCGCCAGGTCGCCGTAGACCTCGTCGGTGGAGACGTGATGGTAGCGGACGCCGTACTTGCGGACGGCCTCCAGGAGGCGGAAGGTGCCCTCGACGTTGGTGCGCAGGAAGGGCTCGGGGTCGGCGATGGAGTTGTCGTTGTGGGACTCGGCGGCGTAGTGCACGATGGCGTCGTGGCCCGGGACGATGCGGTCCAGGAGCTCCGCGTCGCAGATGTCGCCCACGACGAGCTCCACGCGGTCGGAGGGCAGGCCCGCGATGTTCTCGGGGTTGCCGGCGTAGGTCAGCTTGTCCAGGACGGTGACGTGCACCTCGGGGTGGTTGTTGACCACGTAGTGCACGAAGTTGCTGCCGATGAAGCCGCAGCCGCCCGTGACGATGATATTCTTGGGTTCGAAAATCTCAGACATGAAAATCCAATCTGAAGCATGTACAGCTTCTTTAGTATGCCGCAGGAAGTGACGCCGCGACGCTATTCAACAAAACTATCGGACATTTCGGCATGCGATAAGAGCCATAACCTTCGCAGAATTACCTCCTGTACAAAACGCCTCCGAAATGCAGTCTTTGTCGTAGTGAAAAACCGAATCCCCAGTTATTTCACGTAAGTACTTATAGAAGAAATCCTCCCAGCTTTTAAACTTCTCACTGTTTACAAAGGCTTCTGGGGTTTCCAAAACCGTCTTAACATCTAGCCCTGAAATTACGCCGGAGCTCAGCAGAAGCCATTCGAACGACTCGGGAAGACAAACCGTAACAGTATCGCGGTGAATGTCTTGCAGCTTAAGGACGCGGTCCGCATAGCACCCAAATGCCGCCCCGTCCGCGACAACAAACACGCGATCGTCGAGATGCTGATCCAACCAGCCCAAAATCGCGCTGTTCGTCATGGCCGAAGTACAGGTAAGCTCACTGTCAGCAAAATGCCGTTTAAAGAACTGGAAACCAGACTTACTGTCCTCGCATAGAAGGATAGAAAAGTCCTGTTTTGGCGCCGACCGGGAAATAGCATAACGATGATTCCCGCGATCTTGATAAACAGGGACGAAAGAATGGTATTTTCCGCTCGTCTTAATCTTGTAAATCTCATCCACGCTATACGGAAGATTGGGGAAATCAGCCCTTGAGATCAGCACGAAATAATTCGAGGAATACAGCACATGATGGGCAAACTCATCAGAATGGATCTCTTTTAAGCCCTCATCGACAAATACAATCGAGTCATGAACGGACGAAAGCTGGTTTCGCCAATCATAATCGGTCAGGGCGACACAGGGACAATCGCATTGCAAGGAAACACCCGACTGCTCGCCCGTTCGCATGTAGTCTGCGACCATGTCAAACAGTGTCGTCTTACCCGTGCCACTATCCCCACGCACAATAGTAATGTTCCGTTTAATGGTAAATGTGTACTTGGTTCCCCTGCGGCGGGAAATCTTAACGAGATGCGAACCGTTCATAAGCAGCACCTACAGATACGGAATCGACTCGTGAATCAAATCGGCCATGTTGTGAACGATTCGGCCGCTATTCACGACTTTAATTTTAAAATCCTCGCGACCAAAGTCCATCACATGATAGAGATTCACAACGAGCTTGCGGTCTTTCGCCATGTCGAGAATCCACTTGGCACAGTTGTCACCACAGGTAGAAGCGTTAAAAATATGCTTACGATCAAATCTCATAAGCAGCAGCGTTTTCACGCCACCAGAAAGCTGGAGTGGGGAGATGGATCCAAGCACAGGGCTTTCGATGACGTTTTCGGAGACAACAACCGATCGATCGACATCTTTAATTATCGAGACTGCATAGGGATCCGTAATCCAAGAAGACCGGTAAGAGTTTTTGAAATATGTCGCTGTGTTGTAAATCGCTTCTGGCATATCGCCAAAGTAGACGCTTAACACATCCACTCCCAATCATATTGTCTTTATGGTCAACGTAATCATAACGAAAGGGGCCACCAGATAAACGGTGACCCCTAAAAGAAAACAAGCTTGCGCTAGTACTCGCGTGGGCTATTGACGATCTCGCCGGCGGCGACCTTCTTCAGGTGCTGCCCGTAGACCGACTTGCCGTAGGCCTTGGCGGCCTCCTCCAGCTCGGCGGTCGTGATCCAGCCGTTCTCCCAGGCAATCTCCTCGGGGACCGAGACCGGCAGGTCCTGGGAGTGCTCCACGGCGCGGACGAACTCCGCGGCCTCGTGCAGGCTCTCCATGGTGCCGGTGTCCAGCCACGCGTAGCCGCGGCCGAGGGTGACCACGGACAGCGTCCCCTCCTCCAGGTACATCTGGTTGAGCGTGGTGATCTCCAGCTCGCCGCGGGCCGACGGCTTAACCTCATGCGCCTTGGCGGCGACGTCGCCCGGGTAGAAGTACAGGCCGGTGACGGCGTAGGAGCTCTTGGGGCGCTCGGGCTTCTCCTCGATGGAGACGGCCCTGCCCTCGCCGTCGAACTCCACGACGCCGAAGCGCTCGGGGTCGTCCACGTGGTAGCCGAAGACCGTGGCGCGGCCCGACTGCGTGTTCTCGACGGCCTTCTTCAGGTGGCGGCTGAGGCCGTTGCCGTAGAAGATGTTGTCGCCGAGCACCAGCGCGCAAGGCTCGCCGGCGATGAACTCCTCGCCGATGGTGAAGGCCTGGGCCAGGCCGTCGGGGCTCGGCTGCTCGGCGTAGGAGAGGTTGACGCCGTAGCGCGAGCCGTCACCGAGCAGGCGCTCGAAGTTGGGCAGGTCGGTCGGCGTGGAGATGACCAGGATGTCCCGGATGCCCGCCAGCATGAGGGTGGACAGCGGGTAATAGATCATGGGCTTGTCGTAGACCGGCAGCAGCTGCTTGGAGGTCACGAGCGTGAGCGGGTATAGGCGGGTGCCGGACCCGCCGGCGAGGATGATGCCTTTCATAAAAATCCTCTCGATTGACAATCGTTGAGCAAAAGCCGCTGATTACAGATGCATAGTTAATTAAATTATACGCACCGGCAGCAACCTCCCCGTCTTCTTATTTAAATCGGACAGCAGAAACACGCAACTCTTTCTGCATTTCTAGCGAGGCAACAAATGAAAAAGTACAATGAGCAGTGTCCAACAAACGAAAGGCAAACAATGCGAGTCGAAACAACCGGAGTATGCAGAGGAAACTGGAAAATCTACCAGCAGCTTAAGATTGAAGGCATCCATAAAGGCTCCAGCGTAACAGCCCAGGCGGCTACAGACGATAACCGCCGCTCACCTTTATCCCTCCTAAAATTCCGGGACAATAGTTGTGACTCGAACTCATACGTCCTTGTAGTCCCCGATCCCGATGCTCGCACCATCAAAATTGAGTTTAGCGAAATCGGCCAAGACGGTCGCACCCTGAGCAGCGACTCCCTTTCGCTCAATTGCAAGAACATCAAATGGGAGTCGCGCCTTAACTACAAAATTAAACCTGACATGTGCAGCAAACTCCGAAACTACGATGACGTTTCAGAGTTTGACATGGCAACGATTGATTTCTGGCAGTGCATCGAAGATTCAAGCGACTATATCCTTAGGTGCACGGTGAGAACTCCTTATCGTAGCGACTCGCAAATCAAACTTCGTTGTTTCGATCGAACCCTTAATGAAGTTAATTTGAGCATCGTCAATTTCGGCTCGAATGTAACAAGCGTTGGATTTACGTCTGAGAAAAAGCAGCTTGAAACGCAGCTCTCAATTCGAATGCCAAAGGCGTTCGATCGTTACTACTTTATTATTGACGATCAAAATCACCCATCATTCAGTGCATTCGACTGCTTAACACCCGATAAGCTAGGCTTGCTTCTTGAGGAGACCAACTTTCTCTTTACCCATGCGCAGTTTGACCCTGAATACCCCGAATGGTTCACGGATCATAAGGCAACTATCGGCGCTCTGGAGAAGCAGAGAAAAATCGTCTTCAACAGCGCTCCGAAGTTCAGCATTATTGTCCCTCTATACAACACACCCATTTCGTTCTTTAACGATATGGCCGAATCCGTAAAAAACCAGTCTTATGCAAACTGGGAGCTCATCCTAGTAAATGCAAGTCCTGACAATCAGGAACTAAAGGCTCGCGTTGAGCAGGAGACGGCCCACGACAACAGAATTAAATCAATTAACCTTACCGAGAATAAGGGCATTTCCGAAAACACAAACGCCGGCGTTGCCATCGCTTCGGGTGATTTCGTTAGCTTCTTTGACCATGACGATATTCTTGAACCGGACTTGTTGTTCTCATATGCCGAGGCAATTGAAAACAATGATGACGTCGATCTTCTTTATTGTGATGAAGATAAACTCATGCCCGATGGAATGCTAGCGCAGCCGTTCTTTAAGCCGGATTTCAATATCGATCTGCTCAGAAACAATAACTATATCTGCCATATGCTTACCATCCGTAAGTCTCTGCTTGACACTCTAGAACCGAACACGAAAGAGTTCGATGGAGCACAGGATCATAATCTGACTCTCCACGCCGTGGAAAAGGCAAGGAAAGTTCATCATGTTGCAAAGGTTCTATATCACTGGCGCCTAAGCGAGACCTCCACCGCAGCAAATGCCGATAGCAAGCCGTATGCCACTATCGCAGGTATCAAAGCGGTCCAGAGTCATTTGGACAGGCTTGGGCTCAATGCGAAGGTCGAACAAGCGCGTCGTCCCTTTACATATAAAGTAACCTACGCTGTGCCAGATTCCCATCCACTCGTGTCAATTATCATTCCAACTAAAGACCACGCCAACATTCTGGACAACTGCATTAAGTCAATTGTTGAGAAATCAACGTACGACAATTTCGAGCTTGTCATAATCGAAAACAACAGCACAGAAAAGGAGACGTTCGATTATTACGATAAGTTGCAAGCAAAATATCCTGACATCGTTCGTCTTGTAACTTGGAAGCACGAATTCAATTTCTCCAAGCTCATGAACTTTGGCGTTGCTCACGCCAAGGGCGACTATCTCTTGCTGTTGAATAACGATACTGAGGTAATTACGCCCAATTGGATTGAGACTATGCTTGGCATCTGCGCACGTGAGGATGTTGGCGCAGTTGGTGCAAAACTCTACTATCCCGACAACACCATCCAGCACGCGGGCTTATGCGTCACTGGTGGCGTGGCAGGACATCTTTGCCAAAGCATGCCAAGGGATAACTGGGGCTACTTTGCACTCAACGATGCACAACAAGACTTCAGCGCCGTCACCGCAGCTTGCATAATGACCAAGCGTGATGAATATGAGAAAGTCGGAGGTTTCACGGAAGAGCTTCAAGTTGCATTTAATGACGTTGACTTTTGCTTAAAGCTACGCGAGATCAACGACCTAATTGTATACACACCCGAAGTCGAGCTCTATCACTACGAGTCGATTTCTAGAGGCGTTGAAAACAATACGGAGAAGCAGATTCGCTTCCACAAAGAGGTCGCGTACATGAATTATCGATGGGCTAAGTATTACGTCAAAGGCGATCCTTATATGAATCCAAACTTCACCGTCGGGGAACCCGCGAATCGTTATTATCATTTATAGATAATGAGTATTTACTCATTTGGGCGCTGTTGAATATCGCGAAACTGCGCCGTCGATATCGCGCTTGGGCACCGGGCCCGACATGGGCTCCGGTGCCGTTTTGCTACCTGCGGTCCGCCCCGCGGCACGGCCTCATGTTGGCCTCTCGCATGCCAACCCAGCGCTCGGTCAAAGTCTCTGCTTGGCTTGGAAAAGGGTACCGTCAAGATTCTTTCGCAAATTGATCGAGGCGGC
>NZ_QRVG01000015.1:39903-55424 GCF_003459245.1 Collinsella sp. AF23-2 | reverse complement strand
AGGGCGTTGCCGCCGAGGGCGACGACAATACGATCGGGCTTGCCAAGAGGCTTAGACATTGCTGGAATCCTTTCTGTAAAAGGCCTACAACCCATTAATAACCCGCGTCCGTGCGATACGCGAGTTTATTAAGGTTTATATTCTCTTTATCGCTCATTTTATTCATTTTGAAAATACCTAAGCGGCGAACGGTCGATTTTACCCGCTCAGCGTAAAGAAGCCCAGTTCAGGCATATCTACGCCATTTACGTGCAACTTTATTTAAATAGAGCAGGGATTAGACCAGATTATGCAAACTATATCTTTGCTAAACACAAAACGGACAGCGCAATATCTTACTCGCACTATACGCGATTCTATACATTAATTTGACGAGTATGCACCCCTGCAAAAACATGGGGCTTTTCATCCAACATAAGGGATAGCCGATCGCGCTTCACCCCGCGGCAAGCGACTGCGAGTTCGCAGTATGGAACTTTACCGTCGGCTTCTGCATGAACGCTGCCGACGCCCTTTCGCTCCTGCGCGCCCAAGCAGCCGAGAACGCTAACGGCGCCACTGTCAACCTGGCCACCCTCAACAACGGCGCCGCCAGCCTTTTCGCAAAGTACCGTGCTGGTTCGCTAGCTTTGAGGCCTAAGTGAGCTTTGCTATTTGCCAATTTTTGTATGATTTGGGTCAAATCTATTTGTCAATTTTTGTATGATTAGGGGCAAATCTATTTGCCAATTTTTGTCAATGAGGTGTTTTAATGCTACGCCGCAAGGTCACTGATAGGCTTTTGAGCTGGAAGAATAACTCCCATAAGGCCCTGCTTGTTACCGGTGCGCGTCAGATTGGCAAGAGCTATGCGATTCGCGCGTTTGGAAAGAGCAACTACGCTTCGTATTATGAGGTCAATCTGCTACTTGATGCCGAGGCAAGAGACGTACTTGTTGGCGCTAAGAACTCCATTGACTTCATCAACCGTGTGGCCCTTCTTGCGGATGCACCGCTTGTTGAAGGAGACACGCTTATCTTCGTCGATGAGATTCAGGAGTATCCGCAGATCGTTACACTTATGAAGGCGCTGGTCGAGGACGGACGCTTTAGCTATGTCTTCTCGGGGTCTATGCTTGGGACTGAGTTTAAGGGGATCTCTTCTTTCCCGGTGGGGTATGTCGAGCACATTGTTATGCGGCCAATGGATTTTGAAGAGTTTTGTTGGGCAAACAGCATCAGCGAGAATGTGCTTGCAGACATCCGCAGCTGCCTTGTCGAGAGGCGTCCCGTCGAATATTTTATTCATGAGGCGATGCTCAAAAACTTTAGAGCTTATATCGTTTGCGGCGGCATGCCGGAGGTCGTTCAGAACTATATCGATTCGGGCTATTCGCTCGTGAGAACGCGTGAGCTTCAAATTCAGCTAGTCGATCAGTACAAAAGCGATATCTCTAAATATGCATCGACTCGAGCGTTTAACGTTCGCTCCATTTTCGAGCAAATTCCCGTTCAGCTTGAGGCGGAGTCCCATCGCTTTATCGTCTCGTCTCTAGGCGAGGGAGCTCGTCTTCAAAAATACGAGCAGGATTTCCTATGGCTGGTGAACGCAGGCGTTGGATTGATGGTCCCCCAGGTGACGGAGGCACGAAGTCCTCTCAAGAGGACGGAGAAAACGACAGCCTTTAAACTATACGAGTCCGATACAGGTATGCTCGCATCGCGGTATCCCGGCAGCACGGCACGCGCCGTCTACCTTGACATGAAAACCCCCAACCTCGGCGGCCTCTATGAGAACGTGGTCGCACAGGAACTCGTTGCCCTCGGAGCAGATACGTGGTACTACCAAACGCGTGAGGTCGGTGAAGTCGACTTTGTAATCGAAGGTGCCCTAGGGCATGTTGTCCCAATCGAAGTCAAATCGGGCAAGAAAGTTCGAGCACATGCAGCCCTCGACCGTTTGATGAGTGTGGGCGAGTACAAAATTCCCGAGGCCGTTGTGCTGAGCCACGAAAACCTTTGCAAAGAGGGCAAGATCCTTTACGTTCCAATCTATATGACATTCTGTCTCGATGAGTTTATGGAAAAGGACGACCCCAACAACGATTTCTCGTTTGCACCCATATCTCTCTAGGTCATCTGAGTCCGCAAGCCAGCCCCCACGCCCAAAGTACTGCGCCTTTCGCGCCAAAGGCGCGAAACAGCAAGGGGATAGAAGGCAGCGACAACCAACTCCCCCACTATGCCCAAAGTGCTGCGATGTTTCGCGCAAAGCGCGAAACAGCACTGGGGCAGCAGAAGGCCACAATCAGCTAGCCCTCCATGCCCAAAGTGGCGCGTGGTTTCGCGGCCACGCCGCGAAACAGCGACCGGGACAAGGCACCCCCACAGCCACGTCCTTCATTCAGCCCCACAATCCGAGGACGTAGTCGTAGCAGGATCTGAGGGCTAACCTTCGCGGACACTCCGCAGGACGAAAGAACCCCCGCCGCACGTAGTGCGCAGCGGGGGTTCTTTCATGTCCGAGGACGTCCGCGAAGGTCAGCCCTCAGATCCTGCGGTGGGAGACCTAGGCCTCGTTGTACACCGTCTTGAGCTTCAGCAGGTGAGCGTAGCGGTCCATGGCGGCCTGCTCGTTCTCCTTGAAGAGCTCCTCGGCACGCTCGGGGAAGGAACGCGTCAGCGAAGCGTAACGGGCCTCGTTCATCAGGAACTCCTGATAACCGCCCGCGGGCTCCTTGGAATCGAGCGAGAACTTCTTGCCGGCAGCAGCCTCGGGGTTGAAGCGGAAGAGGTTCCAGTAACCGCACTCGACAGCCTTCTTCATCTCGGCCTGGCAGTTCTGCATGCCGCCCTTCTTGATGGAGTGCATCTCGCAGGGGCTGTAGCCGATGATGAGGGACGGGCCGTCGTAGGCCTCGGCCTCGTGGATGGCCTTGAGGGTCTGAGCCGGGTTGGCGCCCATGGCGACCTGCGCCACGTAGACGTAGCCGTAGCTCATGGCAATCTCGGCCAGGGACTTCTTCTTGGTCACCTTACCGGCAGCGGCGAACTGAGCGACCTGGCCCAGGTTCGAGGCCTTGGAGGCCTGACCGCCGGTGTTGGAGTAAACCTCGGTGTCGAAGACAAAGACGTTGACATTGTGGCCGGAAGCCAGGACGTGATCCAGACCACCGAAGCCGATGTCGTAGGCCCAACCGTCGCCGCCGAAGATCCAGAAGGACTTCTTGGTGAGGTAAGCCTTGTCGGCGAGGATTGCCTTGGAAGCCTCGCAGCCGCACTTCTCGAGCTCGGCAACGTAGGCAGCGGCAGCGGTCTTGGAGGCCTCGGCGTCGTTGACGGAGTCGATCCAAGCCTGACCGGCGGCCTTGAGCTCATCGGACGGACCATCGGCAGCGATGATGTCCTGGGTAGCGGCGATCAGCTTGTGCTGAACGGCCTCATAGCCAACGGCCATGCCCAGACCGTGCTCGGCATTGTCCTCGAACAGGGAGTTGTTCCACGCCGGGCCGTGACCGTCCTTGTCCTTGCAGTAAGGAGCGGTGGCAGCGGGGTTACCCCAAATGGAGGAGCAGCCGGTGGCGTTGGAAATGAACATGCGGTCGCCGGCGACCTGGGTCACCAGACGTGCATAGGCGGTCTCGGCACAGCCGGCGCAGGAACCCGAGAACTCCAGGTAGGGCTGCTTAAACTGGCTGCCCTTGACGTTGGCCGCGATGAGCTCCTTCTTCTCGGAGACGTTCTCGACCATGTAGTCCCAAACGGGCTGCTGGTCCATCTCCTGCTCGGTGGGAACCATCTCGAGGGCGCCCTTGGGGCAGACCTTGACGCAGTTGGTGCAACCCATGCAGTCGAGCGGGGACACAGCCATGGTGAACTTCATGCCCTTGGCCTTGGGGCCCATGGCGTCGAGCGTGCGGGTAGCCTCGGGCGCGGCGGCAGCCTCGTCCTCGGTCATCGCGAACGGACGGATGGTGGCATGCGGGCACACGTAGGCGCACTGGTTGCACTGGATGCACTTGGTCTCGTCCCAGTGAGGAACGACCACGGCGACGCCGCGCTTCTCGTATGCGGAGGCACCCAGCTCAAACTGGCCGTCGGCGCAACCGACGAAGGCGGAAACGGGCAGGCTGTCGCCATCCATGCGATCGATGGGCTCGAGCAGGTTCTTGACCTGCTGGGCGATGGCGGACTTGGTCTCCTCGGAGAGCTCGACGGGAGCGGCGTCCTCGGCGGTAGCCCAGTCGGCCGGAACCTCGAACTTACGGAAAGCAGTAGCGCCGGCATCGATGGCCTTGTGGTTGGCGTCGACGATAGCCTGGCCCTTCTTCATGTAGGACTTGGTAGCCGCGTCCTTCATGTACTGCAGGGCGTTCTCGGCGGGCAGGACCTTGGCCAGCGCGAAGAAGGCGGACTGGAGCACCGTGTTGGTGCGCTTGCCCATGCCGACCTTAGCGGCCAGGTCGATAGCGTCGATCAGGTAGACGTTGACGTTGTTGTTCGCGATGTAGCGCTTGGCCACGGCGGGCATGTGCTCGGCGAACTCCTCGTCGCTCCACTGACAGTTGACCAGGAAGGTGCCGCCCGGCTTGACGTCGCGGACCATCTTGAAGCCCTTAACGATGTAGCTGGGGTTGTGGCAAGCGACAAAGTCGGCCTTGGTCACGTAGTACGGCGAGCGGATCGGGGAATCACCAAAGCGCAGGTGCGAGACAGTGACGCCGCCGGTCTTCTTGGAGTCGTACTGGAAGTAGGCCTGGACGTACTTGTCGGTGTGGTCGCCGATGATCTTGATCGAGTTCTTGTTGGCGCCGACGGTACCGTCGCCACCCAGACCCCAGAACTTGCACTCGATGGTGCCGGGGGCTGCGGTGTTGGGCGCATCCTCGGCCTCGGGCAGGCTCAGGTTGGTCACGTCATCGACAATGCCGATGGTGAACTCGCGCTTGGGCTCGTCCTTCTTGAGCTCCTCGAAGACAGCGAACGCGGACGCGGGAGGCGTGTCCTTGCTGCCCAGGCCATAACGGCCGCCGACGACCTTGATGCCCGTCTTGCCGGCCTCGTAGAGAGCGGAGACGACGTCCTGGTAGAGCGGCTCGCCGATGGAACCCGGCTCCTTGGTACGGTCCATGACGGCGATCTTCTGGACGGTCTCGGGGAGAACGTCCACAAAGTGCTTGATGGAGAACGGGCGGAACAGGCGAACCTTGACCAGGCCGACCTTCTCGCCGTGAGCGTTGAGGTAGTCGATGACTTCCTCGAGCACGTCGCAGAAGGAGCCCATGCACACGACGACGCGATCAGCATCGGGAGCGCCGTAGTAGTTGAACAGGCCGTAATCGGTGCCGAGCTTCTCGTTGATCTTCTTCATGTAGCCCTCGACGACGGCGGGAAGCTCGTCGTAGACCTTGTTGCAGGCCTCACGGTTCTGGAAGAAGATATCGCCGTTCTCGTGGCTGCCGCGGGTGTGCGGGTGCTCAGGGTTGAGCGCGTGGTCGCGGAAAGCCTGGACGGCGTCCATGTCGCACATCTCGGCCAGATCCTTGTAGTCCCACATGGCGACCTTCTGGATCTCGTGGCTGGTGCGGAAGCCGTCGAAGAAGTTAAGGAACGGGGTCTTGCCCTCGATGGCGGCAAGGTGAGCCACCGGCGAGAGGTCCATGACCTCCTGGACGTTGCCCTCGGCGAGCATGGCGAAGCCGGTCTGACGACAGGCCATGACGTCGGAGTGATCGCCAAAAATGTTCAGGGCGTGGGAAGCGACGCAACGCGCGGAGACGTGGAAGACGCCCGGGAGCTGCTCGCCCGCGATCTTGTACATGTTCGGGATCATCAGGAGCAGACCCTGAGAAGCCGTGTAGGTGGTGGTCAGAGCACCGGCGCCCAGCGAACCGTGAACAGTACCGGCTGCACCTGCCTCGGACTCCATCTCGACGACCTTGACCGGGGTGCCGAAGATGTTCTTGCGACCCTGGGCCGCCCACTGGTCGACATGGTCGGCCATCGGGCTGGACGGCGTAATGGGATAGATTCCCGCTACCTCGGTGTACGCATACGAAACATATGCGGCCGCCTCGTTGCCGTCCATAGACTTAAACTTACGCGCCATATACCCCTCTCCTCTCATATAGGTATACAGGCCCCGGCGATCGCCGGGATGTTGGCGTGATGGGATTTACGCTGTTGCTTCCAATCATCTGGCAGGCAGGCTCAGCAGCAGGTACGTGGCGTGGAGAGAAGACATGCCGAGGCGAGGGGCAACTGATGCGCCCCACAGACCCGACCGCCCGTCTTGCACATGACCGAGCGCCGCAAAGGCCGCATGCCGGATGCTCCCGGGCACGCCCCGGCGATGGGAAGCGCCCGCAACGGAAATCCGCATGCGGGTTTATTGTACCCCGCCGTCAAGTGTAATTTCGGCAAATATAGGCGGGCGGTAAAGGTTTACCTCGGGTGACTGCCGGGAGCAAAATGATCCCTTGGGGACGGAGGGACCATTTGGCGGGACTGGCTAGAGGGCACCGAAGAGGATGGCGTAGGTAGTGGATTCGCCGAGCTTGAGCTCGTCGCCGGGATTGAGTTGGGCAGAACGGCCGGGCTCGACCTGAATGCAGACGCGCGTGGCCCCGTTTACCACCACGGTTCCGTTGGTGGACGACAAGTCCTCGACGTGCCAGATATTTTGAGCATCGCACCAGATATGGGCATGGCGGGCCGAGACATCGTCGCCGACGTCGGTAATATCGCCCTCACCAGTGGCCAGCGCGCCAATCTCAACACCCTGCTCGCTCGGCTGAATCCAGCGCGGGGCGCTCACGACAAAACTGTTTTGTACGCGCAGCAAGCCCAAGGGGTGCGCCGGGGCGGGTTCGCGTTCGCCCGCGGTCATCGACATGCCAAGCGAACGCGGCGTGGAGGTGCCTCCGCCACAGGTCGCGTGCGCGTAGTCGATGGCATAGTTCACCGAGGACCGCACATCCGCCGAACAACCGACGGCGACAAACAGCACCAGCACGGCCTCGGCGCGCTCGGCGGGCATGAGTTCCGCCGCCTGGGACAGGCGATCGAGCGCGTTGCGATAGAGATTCGTGTCCTGGTGGCACTCTTCGAGCGCGCGTACCATCGGTTCACCTGCAGGGCCGCACACCATATTGATCACAGCCGTGGAGTCCATGGGATTGCGCTGGCGCAGGGCCAGTTGCGACATAATACGCGCAGCCGAGGTACCGTATTCGGCAAAGTAGCGCTGCTGAAGCGTGCCGACCGGCGCGCGAACGATAAAGCGGGAAACCCAAGAGCGATCGGCGGCTCGGCTCTGCGGGCTGCGGCCGTCGGCGAGCGGACGGGACGAAAGCACCAAGCCGCACAGCTCGATATGGCTCAGATGCGCCGCGCGCTTAAAGATGTCAAACATGGCCCCGCATGGGGTGAGCTCAACTTGAGATGCCATGACCTAGGCCTCCTTGGTCGTAGAAATAGAATCGGACGATACTTCGACAGGTCCGCCAAAAGTACGGGCAGCTGCGGCTCCACCGGCAAGCGGAGTCGCCATCTGGGCTTTTGTGCGTCGCGGTGCCGAAACGGGAAGTTCAAAGGCAAAGCCCATCGCAAGCAAAAACCACGTAAGCGTATAGGTTGCAACCAGAGCGGCAACAAGGCCGCCCATCACGGCGCGTTGGGAAAATACGCTACATGCAGCCACAACCAGCACCGGAACCTCGCAGGCAGAAAGCGCAAGCACACCCTGCAGGAAGCCCGAACGCCGATCGCGCGCAAGTGTCCCCGCGGCAACGCCGGCTATACCTGGCAGCGCCAACGCCAGTGCGGCAATAATACCCGGTAGCGACCCAGACCACACGAGCGATCCCAAAGTCGCCGTCACGCGAGCGCCCGACGCCAGCAGCGCGGCCGAAACCACGACCACAGCCCAAACCACGCCACAGACGACCGTCGCGCCGACCATCAGCGCGCGACGAACCGCGCGGCCGGACGCATCCATGGGGCACGGCGTGAGCGGCTCGCCGCGGAGCGAACGACCGACATTTTGCGTATAGTGGTCACAAAACGCCGAGAGCGCCGCCTCGACCGCCGCCGGCTCGGGACGATCTTTTTGATGGCTGGACAGACAGGCCATCACCACGTCGAACAGCTGGGCATCGACAAACGCCAGCGCATCGCGTAGCTCTTCGGAATCCGGCTCAAGCCCTAGCTGCTGGGCCTGCTCGGCCGCGGCGAGCGCCACATCGGGCTCACGACGAAGCAGCTGAGTCAAATCGCAACCGGGCGCATGGGCACCAATGGGATAGTCGGGCCGCGTGTCCATCTTGAGACGGTAGGGGCTCGCGATGTCGCGCGTCTTTTTGCGCGAACCCGAGGTGCCCGAAGTGCTCGGCGCGGCTTCGTATGGTGCGACGCCGGCAATGAGCTTGTAAACCGTGCTTGCCGCGGCATAGACGTCAATCGCCGGCGACATACGCAAAGCGCGCAGGTCGGGAATATCGTCGGTGAGCATCTCGGGCGGGGCATAGGCAACCGTCGCGCGACGCAGCGTGGCATAACGCTCCGTAAACGACGCCTTGCCGCCGGTACCGGCCACGACCGACGCAGGCTCGAGCGCCAGCGACGAGCCAAAGTCGATCAGGCACAGGTCAAAGGCGCCCTCGGCAAGCTGCCGGTCAAGCGGTAGACGCGCCGTGCGCACCATAATATTAGCGGGCGAGATATCGCGATGGACAAAGCCCTCCCCCACCAGGCTCATGCGGCAGAGCAGATCGAACAGGTCGCGACCCAGACGCGCCGCCACAAGCGGCGACAGGCGTCCGGCATCGTCCACGGCAAGTCGCGATCGCAAGCGGGCAAGCGTCTCGCCCTCGACCCATTCCATGACAATTGCAGGCACGCCGTCGACCTCGCCCCAGCCATAGAGGCGGGGAAAGCCCTTAAGGCCCGAAAGGGCGCGATGGCATTCATATTCCTCGCGAAACGCCGCCTTGAACTTGGCGACCAGCGCCTCGTGAGTTGCATCGTCGTCAAACTCATCGCGCGTCGGCAAGATGAGCTGCTTGAGCGCCACGGCCTCGCCTTGGGCGTTGACGGCACGCGTCACGCGGCCGATACCGCCACGGCGCATGGTGGCATCGTCGGCAAACAGCATCGTAAAACGACGCAGATAGGCAGGCAGTTCGTCCTGACCGAGCGCAATGGCCGGCTCAAACCCGTCGACACGCGCCAGGCGCAGGCCGACCATGGGATCGCGACCGAGCGATTGTGGTGTGGTGGATGCAAGATCGGTCATCATAGGGCAAGCGCCGCCATGTTATTGTTGAAGTTACCGAGCGCAACGTCATCATCGCCGTAATGGCCGACCCATTGACATAGGTTGGTGTAACAGCCCCACAGATTGGCATACTGCTGATACCACTTTGACCGGGGCGAGAATGTCTGACGACCGAACTCGGCTCGAATGACAAACATCTCCCCGACCAGGCTGTCGCACGGCCTGGGATCTCCCGTAGAGTTATAGGTCGAAACCACGTCATTGGCACGAGAAACATAGCCGTCGAGCATGTTGTACTTGGTCACAAGCCAACTGTGAATGCTCTCTTCCTCAGCAGCGGAAAGGCCACCGGAGTTTGCATCGTTGTCAGCGTTGCCGCCCATCGAGCCGCCGTTTCCAGACCCTCCGGCAGAGGAACCCGATCCAGAACCGCCGCCCGAACTCGACGAATCCGAGCCGGAGCCAGAAGTATCCGAGTTACCGGGCTTTCCGGACTGCTGGGCGTCCTGTTCCTTCTGCTGCTCGACCTTATTCACCGTTGCCGCCACGCTATTGTTGGACAACCGATCGATGATCTTGGTGTTGGTGAGCACGATGGTTTTGCCATTGGCAAGCGTGACTTCGTTGTCCGGGGCCTCGGCGCCGTCCGCGTCGTCGGTGCCAAACACAATATGCGCGACCACACTTGCCCAAGCATATCCAGTCGTGGTGCCCAGATCACTTTTGACCTCATGCCCCACGCGCGGTTCGCGTGCGGCATGTGCCTGCATCATGGACGGCACGGTCATGCCATAGGCAGAAACGCCAGCTATGACCAGCACCAGCGAGCAAGACAGCAGTGCGTACGCCCGCGGCGCCAAGCCCAGTCGGCGTCGCATGCGCACCGCGGCGCCGCGCTTTGTCTGAGTGCCACCGGGCCGCATGCGTTCTCCTCCAACAAAAACACGCCGCTCGGGAGCGGCGCATTCATTCGAATCCATATTTGAGTGTATCAGCGAACCCAAAAGGTTGCGCAACGAATGGGCAAATTAAGGATGCGAGTGGAAGCATCCATGCGATAAGCGGATACAAAGTATCTTTGTTGCACAACAAACTTATAGTCGCACGGGGAAATTATGACTGCCCCGTGCGTCGCGATGAAGACATACGGCAGGAGCAGGCTCGCCACCTAAATCGTGCGACGGTCCTCAATGGCGCGCCCAAGCGTAAGCTCGTCGGCATACTCCAGGTCGCCGCCCACGGGCAGGCCGCTCGCCAGACGCGACACCTCGACGCCCAGCGGCTTGATAGTGCGGGCCAGGTAGCTCGCCGTGGTCTCGCCCTCAATATTGGGGTTGGTGGCGATGATGACCTCATGGATATCCTCGTGGCCCAAACGCGCCAGCAGCTCGCGGATGTGCAGCTGCTCGGGACCAATCTTGTCCATGGGGCTGATCACGCCGCCCAATACGTGGTAGAGACCGTGGTAGCTGCCCGTGCGCTCAATCGCCTGGACATCGCGCGGCTCGCCCACCACGCAAATGCGAGTGGTGTCGCGCATCGAATCCTGGCAGATGGAGCACTCGTCAGCGGTGGCGTAGTTAAAGCAGCGGCTGCAAAAATGCACTTCCTGCTTAACCTCCAGAATGGCCTCGGCCAGGCGGCGCGCCTCCTCGGCGTCAGCCTCCAACAGGTAATAGGCGATGCGCTGAGCCGACTTGGGGCCAATGCCCGGCAGGCGGCCCAGCTCATCGAGCAGTTTTTGCAGACTGTGATTCGCACTCATATATATGCGTGTCTTAGAACGGCATGCCCGGGATGTTGAGGCCGCCGGTGATGGCGCCCATCTGCTTGTTGGCAAGCTCGTTGACACCGCGGACGGCCTCGTTGACGGCAGCCATGATCATGTCCTGCAGCATATCGACGTCCTCGGGATCGAGGGCATCGGGGTCGATGGTGAGGTTGACGAGCTCCATCTCGCCGTTAACGGTCACCTTGACCATGCCGCCGCCGGCAGAGGCGTCGACGGTCTGGGACTTAAGGTTTTCCTGCGCGGCGGCAAGCTGCTCCTGCATCTTGCGAGCCTGCTTCATCATTTGCTGCATGTTCATACCGGCCATGATGGCTCCTTTACGTGCGGCCGCGCGACAAGCTGCAAGGGCAGCCGGAGCGCGACGGGACTTTCAAACTCAAAAATCGTACCACGGCGCGGGGCAAGCAAGCGGGGCGGACACGCTACCTCAGTCGATATACATGTCCTCTAATACAAACCACGCGCAAAGATTATGCAAGGCCGAATTATGCAAGGTTGCATAATATCGCATACTCAATCTAGTAGAGCCGAATCCGGCATTTCATGTGTGCCACTAAATAGCTAAATGCCAAACCGCTGCTCGAGGCGGAGCACATGGCGGCAGGGTATAATTTGATTGTCATAGATTGCAATTTGGAGGTGCCCCATGAATGCCCCCGACGCGCTCCAAAACATCCGCTCAAAACACCCCGTTGCATATGTGGTTCTCTATCTCTTTGTCGGCTGGGCATTGCTGGTTGTCATCACCCATGCCATAGCTTTTGGAGCAGAACTGCTGATAGCCAGCTCGGACCAGCCCGTCGTCAAATGGGAGACGACCGATGAATGCACCGACGGAACCCGAACCATTTACTACAACAGCCCGTCCCTCTACCAAGAGTTCAAGGTCAAGATAAAGGACTCCAAGATTGTCGATGCCGAACTGGGCTCTTTATTTACAATCGGAGCAACCGTCAACGCCGAGCAAGTCGAGTACACGGACGGCCATGCGACGTATCGTATCGACCTCAGCATCCTAGGCCGACCGTCACGCGCTTGTCTGCTCGAATGCGATATACGCGGCACCACGTTGCACATGTCCGAAATACAGATGCGCCCGGGCAAGGGGTTCTCTTCTTGAGCAGTATACCCGCCTGCGCAGCTACTCCACCGGCTTGAAGATGGTGGACTGGCCGAAGACGCTGCGGATGAGGGCTTTGGCCTCGTCCTCGGTCTGCGGGATGCTCGGGGCTGCACCCTGATGGCCGAAGGGGCCGCCCGCACCGGAGTTGGACTCCCAGGGAGCTGCAGGAGCGTCCTCCTCTTTGGGGGCAGTTGCAGCGGACTTGGGCGCGGACGCCGCACCCGGCACGTCGAACGGAGGCAGATCGTCCCCACCAGCATCGGCAACAAAACCGCCAACCATGGCATCGTCGTAGGGAACCTGCTCGGATTCCCATGGCGCAGACGGCGCGGCGGGCTGAGCCTTGGGAGCGGACGCGCGCTCGGGCGCTCGGGGCGCGGGCTCGGTCGGGAGCTTGCCCGTGGCAGGAGCGCCGGCGGGGTTGTCGGAGCGCAGCCAGGGGGCTTTGCCCAGGTCAGACGACTTGGGCGCGGGCGAGGCAGGCTTGGGCGCGGGTGTCGGAGCAGCCGGTTTGGCCATGACGGGCTTAGGCGCCGACGGGGTCGGCGCCGCTATCGGTGCTGCTTTTGGCTGCGTCGCGCTGGCGCTCGAGGATGCAGGGGCCGCCGAGGACACGGGTTGCGGGTCCGCAGATACCGCAGCCCGTGCAGATGGAGAATGCTCCTCATGTTGAGGAGCCGGCGTGCCACCCCCATCCAGGACATAGTCGACGGTACGACGACCGAAGACCGCACTGACTGTCGGCAGGACCACCGACTGCGTGTCGGCGCGTCCAAGCATCTTGATGGCAAAGGTCGAGCCCGCGGGGAACGAGACCGTGAGCCTGGAGCCGTCGTCAGCCGTGGCGCGGGCATTGAGCAAAAGCCCCGCGTAGGAAGCCTGACGCGCCTTGACACGCTCGACAACCTCGGCCCATTTGCGCTGCAGCTCTCCGGCATCCTCGACCGCGGGCGTCTCGGCAGTACCGGCGGCGGCAACCTGGGCGGCATTGTTGGACTGGGGCTTAGGTGCCGGAGCGGTGGCAGGCGCGGGAGCCGCAACGGGCTGAGGCGTCGGAGTCGACGCAGGCTGAGGTGCAGGCGCTGCAGGCTTGGAAGCTGACACGGACGCAGAACGGGACGCAGGCTGGGCAGCCGGAACAGCAGCACCACGGTCCCAAGGCATACCGCCCTGGCGCGCGGACGTACCAGCGGGGGCAGCGGATGCCGCCGGAGCGGCAGCACGGGCGCCCGAAATGAGCGTCGGCTGCTGGGCAGCAGCGGGTACGGATGCTGCAGGCGCGGCGGCCTGAGCAGCAGCCACGCTCGCCGGCACGGCGCCGTTGGCAACCATGGCCTCCAAGCGAGCCACGCGCTCGGCCAATGCCTCAATCGTTAAATCGGCCTCGGGACGTGCCAGGCGCGTGCAGGCGATCTCGAGCACCAGGCGCACGTCGCTCGCGCCCCTCATCTCCAGTGCGGCATCGTCGAGCACCGTCAGCACACGGGCCAGGCGGTCGGCAGGATGCTCGCCAAAGGCAGCGGCCTCGGCAGCAAGCGCCTCGGCCTGCTCGGAGCCGCCCTCAAACAGCTCGGCACGGGCACCGGCAACGCAGGCAACGTACACGTCACGCACATGCGCCACCAGGTCGCGCGTCAGCTCCAGCAGGTCGTTTCCTTCCTCGACCTGCGCACGGATCAGTCCATAGAGCTCGGCAACATTGCGATCGGCAATGGCGCGGGCAAACTCGCCCAGAATCTGGTCCGAAACCTCGCCTAAAAGCGAGCGGGCGTCGTCCGCATGCACAGAACCGTTGCCAAAGACGCTCAGCTGTTCCAGCGTGGACAACGCGTCGCGCATGCCGCCCTTGGCATGGCGCGCCACGATAGCCAGCGCCTCATCGTCGTAATCGAAGCCCTCCTGCTCGCACACGTATGCCAGGCGACGCTCAATATCCTCGTTGCCGATGCGATGGAAATCGAAACGCTGGCAGCGCGAGAGGATGGTCTCCAGAATCTTTTGCGGGTCGGTGGTGCACAGCACAAAGATCACGTGTGCCGGCGGCTCCTCGAGCGTCTTGAGCAGCGCGTTGAACGCCGCCGTCGTGAGCATGTGGACCTCGTCGATGATATAGATCTTGTACTTGCCGCGCACCGGGGCAAAGTTGACGGAGTTGATGATTTCCTCGCGCACATTGTCCACGCCCGTGCGGGAGGCGGCATCGAGCTCGTAGACATCGGGGTGGTTACCCTCGGCAATGAGCTCGCACTCCTCGCAAGTACCGTCGGGCATGCAGCCGCTTGCACCCTCGGCGCGCGCCGCCTCGGCATTGCGGCACAGCAGCGCCTTGGCCAGAATGCGCGCCATGGTGGTCTTGCCCGTGCCGCGCGGTCCGCAGAACAGGTAGGCGTGGGACAGACGCCCCTCGGTGATGGCGTGCTCGAGCGTCGAGACGATATGCTGCTGGCCCACCACGGAGTCAAAGGTGAGCGGGCGATACTTTCGGTACAACGATTCCATGGGTGCTCCCCCGGGTATACTGAGTCTTGTTGCCGCGGCGGCCATGCGGTCGCACGGCATACTGCACTCATAATAACCCGTACGGCGAGCCCGCCGCGATAGGAGTCCAAAGAGTATGGCAGACGCAGAGAGCAACCTCATTCCCTCCGAAGCAGCCGACCAGGTCGAGGTCGCGCTCGAGGCGCGGGCAGCAGCCGATGACGGCATCCTGTACCTCAACGAGTATCAGTACGAAAACGATCTGGTCACCGACTTCGCCCGCCTGGTCGCCTCGCCCAGACGCCGCGGCTCCCTGTATGTCGCCGCCGCCATTGCCGCCCTGCTGGGTATTGGCATGCTGGTAGCCGGTGGCAACTGGATCAAGTTTGGCGTCGTCTTGATCGTATTCGGCGCCTTTTTGGCCTGGTGGAGCAAAAACCTGCACCACACCCTCGCCCGCGACTTTATCGACGCCGTTGAGGCCGACGAGTCCATGGGTGGCCGCTATCGCCGCGTCGCCGCCAACGAGGACGGCCTGATGGTTTGGGGCACGAGCGGCAAGTCGCAGTTCTTCCCGTTTGAAAAGCTCGACCACGTGCTCGACGGCGAGCGCATCTTTGTGGCCATGTTCGCCGACCAGGGCGTGACGATCCCTAAGGACACCTTTGTCCGCGGCGATGCCGAGCAGTTCGGTCCCTTCCTTAAGACGCGCATCAACAAAAAACTCCGCATCGAGACCAAACGCAAGAAGATGAAGGCAGAAAAGGCCGCTGCCGAAGCAAAACAGGGCGACAAGCCCCAGGAGACCAAGGGCAAGCAGCGCAAGCAGAAGAAGAGCAAGAAGAGGCGGTAGGCCGGCCGACACCGAAGGC
>NZ_QRVG01000015.1:0-39893 GCF_003459245.1 Collinsella sp. AF23-2 | reverse complement strand
AAGGCGCCTCGTCCCGCGCCCGATTCCGGGCCGGGGCGCCTGGAATCGGGCGCGCGTACCGCCAATGGACCCGTTTTGCCTTGCTCTCGAGCTATTTCACTTCAAACCTTAAGAGCCTCCGCTCCGGCAGATCGGTCATCTTCATCGTGTAAGTCCCGGGAAATGCTTTCTCAAAACGGACGGTCTCGTAACCTTCGAAATAGTCGTTGGTGTTCTGCATCATAAATGGGACGAGCAACTCGTTTTCTGCCCCAACCTCCACGGCAAACGCAGCAGAGCCGCCAAGGACCGGCATGGCTTGCGTTATCAGATCGGTATTGACTACAAAATCATAGTTTGGCGCAGACTCCGGAACCAGATGCCAAACATACGCTTTGATTCCACCGTCGATATTATCCCTATTTCTGACACGCATCTTTACGGCGATAACGCACGTGATGTCGGCATCCTTCAGTCTCGTTTTCGTATCCACGGTGCCATATTTTGAATAATCGTCATGTGCTCGTTTGAGATACTCGCGCGGCGTGAGCAACTCTGCCCCGTCTATGCAAAACGAATACCCATCAGTCACCACATCCTTCGACCCCAGAAACGCTCCATCCATCGAGAGCCATTCGCCCTCCGCGTAATATTTCTCAGGAATGACCGTCCGGTTCCCGTTAACGACGCTCACCCTCATGCCCGCAAGGCCGGTAGCAGCACAGCAAAAAAGCGCGAGCGCCGATCTTCTCGTCCACAGGGTCTTCTTCATCGCGCTCACGACCTTTCCCGAACTTTCACAACGGCACCGTCGCGCATGCAGTAAACCCGATCGGCCAGTTCCTCGAGCACCTCTCCGTCATGGCTGGACAGAAGGACCTCACGACCCGTTGATGCCGCCATCGCCACAACGCGCTTGAGCATTTCAACGCCCGCTTCGTCGAGGGCATTCGTTGGCTCATCGAGAACAAGCAGCTTCGGCTTCTCCATAATTGCCGCAGCTATCCCCAGACGCTGCTTCATCCCAAGCGAGTATGCTCGGAACTTCTTTTTTTCGTCTGCATCGAGCCCCACGAGCCGCAGGGCAGAGCGAATGTCCTCGGGGGTGGCAACGCCCTTGATCTGAGCGATGAGCTTCAGATTGTCGTAGCCAGACAGATATCCCAAAAAGGAAGGCGCCTCGATCAACATCCCCAGACTCGGCGGGAACGAGATGTCCGCCCCAAGCCTTTGGCCATCGATAGAGATTTCGCCTTCGGTAGGCTTGATCAACCCGCAAACCGCTCGCATGAGCATGGTCTTACCCGAACCGTTTATCCCCTGAAGCCCGACCACAGTCCCAGGGTCAACCTCGATGGACACGTTGCGCAGGACATCGTTTTTACCCATGCGCTTCGATACGCCCCTTACGATCACACTCATATCTTGTCCCCCTTTTCTATAAGGTCGGCCCTTCGAAACCACAGTCCACCCAACGATAGGCATAACGACATAAGCCCAATTGATGACAAGACACTCGAGCCCGCCGCGATTCCCTCTTTGACAATTCCACCCCAGCGCAACAGCATCAAGGCGTTACCCAATAGCGCCCAATGTCGTGCATATGCCGAGCAGATCAGGTAGCTCATTAAAACCACAAACGAGACTGACGACCCAAGCACAAACCCAACCGCTGCCTGCGCAAACGCAAGCGCCTCAAAAGCAAATAAGAGACCTATGAAAAACGGCAGCGCATCTGCCTCGGCAGCTTTGAGAAACCACGGCGCCAAATTAGCCAGTTGAAGCGACTCACCATGAATGACCGCGCTGAACGAGGAGCTCACCACCAAGCTCCAAATCACAACAGAGCAAACCACCACGAGCAGTGAAAATGCCGTTACTGCCGCCACCAAGATAAAACGCGAGACCCACCAAAGGGTTCTTGCCCGACATCGAACAAGCGCTTGCAAACCAAACCCGTGTAACGATTCGGTCGGATAATCGAGTGTTGTATAGAGAATAAGCAGAATGAGAAAAAGCCATCCTAGCGGAGGCACAAACATGACCCCGGGCCTAGGCTCAAACGGAGCAGATCCGGCAAACACGAGCGCAAGATTATCCGCAAACCCCAAGGTATCCGTTCTAACCCCATACACAGAAGACAATCCATAGGCGTATACCAAGTTCGCAACGGTCACTGCCGCAATTGCAATAAAAGTGATGATGTTCTTCTTCAAAACGGTCCTCAGGTCTGCGGTGACCAGCCTAAACAGCATCAGACCACCTCGCGTCTTTTCCACGCCCCAGAAAAAGCCAACGAAGCAAGGGTCAATAATATGATTTCCGCAAAACCGGCTCGAATGTCTGGCCAGTTATTCAGCGATTCCGACCTGATGCTGTTGAGGATATTGCAGTTAAACCCCACACAAGCCATTACGCCGAAGATCCAGCCATTTGCAAAATGCCACGCAACCATTAGCAGATACGGGACAATTATCGCTTTGATTCTGCTACGAAACAAAATTGAGAAGCCAGTTACAGCCATGGATAAAGTCCCGAGCGTGACAGCATCGAACAGCGTGTATGCGAGCACATATGACAAAGGATGCGAATAAAATAGACCGGAGAAGTAGCTATGCAGGTAAAGTCCTACGTAAGTCGACTCATCGACCCGAGGAAGATACGCAGGAAAAAGCATCGAGACGATCAGGAAATTGACGAGCAGAGGAATGGCAGTCACTGTAAACGCGGAGAGGAAAGCAGACAGCATCTTTACGTTCACGTACGCCTTTCTGGAAACGCGCGTGCATATCTGCATGTCATAACCACTCAAACGCTCAAAGAGACACGACCAAGATCCAGCCAACATTGCAAGCAGGGGCAGTGCATAGAAAAACACCGACGCAGACAGTGGCGCGTTCGCGCTCACAACAATCCAGTTACCGAAGCTGCTTTCACGTGTTTGACCGAGATAATTTTCGGCTTGCACGCCAACGCCGTAACCAAAAGAAAGAAGGTTGTGGCGCTCTTTTTCCAAATTTGCCCACGGCTCCAGCGCGGCAGCTATTGCAACTGCGACCGCAATCAAGAGAGCAAGGATAAAAGCTGGACGTCTAATCGTTTTCGACAGTTCGTATCTTGCGAGCTTTTGGTTCATACGTCCTCCTCCCCCTTCCGACCCAGAAAGCCGGAAGGGAGCCATTTCAAACAACTATGCGGGAAGCTTGTGGAAATGCCCGACGCAGTCGGGGCTCCATACGCCAATAACAGTGCCGTAGCCAGACTCCGCCCATGCAGTCAGTCGCGCCGCAGATCGCCCGTTCTCACGGACGAGGTTATACATTTCCCACTGTCCCTTGTGATTCGAACGATACGTTCCCTGAGTACAATTCATGCTGCCGCTACCGCTTGTGTTATACGCACCGTCTGTATATAACCGAAGCGGATTTCCCGTATGGCCCTGGATATCCAGATAGAGCGATGAGGAATCATCCTTTTGACGGTAGCCAGTTGCACTCGTCCCGGCACATTGAAAACTAAATGCCTTATCGGCATTGTTCGTACAGGTCGTAATTCCCGTATCGGCGTTTTGAGTAATGCTGGAAACCTGAGAGGTGTCAAACTCCTCTTGTGCAAACGATGCAGCGGGAACCCCTAGGGACAGACCAGCTGCAATCACCAAGCCGACTCCGATTCGAGCAATAGCGCTCCTTGGCTTAATCATGGCCTTCTCCAATCAAAAGCGGTTAACAATGCGTCGACGCACGGCAACCTTTGCATGAATAGAGAAAGATGTCTGTAAACACCCGCTATTGAGTTGATCGCTCAGGCGTTTACACGTTATCTACCTGCGATAACAATGAAACAAGCTCCGCTTTATTCTTGATCTTCAACTGGCGGTAAGATGCAGACCGCAGTGCTTGCACCGTAGATGCAGCGTAACCGACATCCTCCGCAATGGTCTTTGTCGTTGCGCCTTCTGCCGTCATCAGCAAAATTTGCGACTGAACATCAGAAAGGGAGCGCGACGCAAGCAGGGCAAGCTGGCGCACGCGAGCTGCTTCGGTAAGCCCGTTCGCGCGGTACTCCAAGACGGCCTTCTCGTTCTCAACCGAGCGGGTGAGCGCGATGTGCGTGACGAACATGGGCGCAGACCAGCAGACGATCACCGTTGCCACGACGACATTGACAGCCGAACTTTGCCCCAGCAACGAAGTAAGGAACAACGGCTCGAAAACCATCAGATCCTGCGCCATGTTGAGCAAGACAACCCAAACAGGAGCCGTCGCCCCAAAGCAAAGCATCCATACCCCGAGCATTTTGCGCTGCGGACAGCTACGCAGCACTATATATGTGAACAGTATCCCCGTCAGCACCGCAAGTCCATGGATTCGCCCCCTAGTGGCTGCATAGATTAAAGCGGATACACCTATTAACGCCAACGGCACGATAGCCCGAGTACGGCCACGCGCCTTAAATGAACACAGCCCAACAGCGAGCGAAGCCATAGACGTCATGCCGCAAAACAGGACCGGCACAGCCATCAACGGATCGCGTACGCACCTCCATGCCGCGATATAGACAAAAGACCATTCCACGGCAGACAGTATCGCCCACACGCACGGGCTTCCGAGCCCAATCGCCCCATCCGTTCTAGTCAGTGCAGCTTCACGATTCAGTTTTTCACCCGCGTAGTGCAGCGACAGAAGCAGTCCGAGACCCAATGCATAGCTTGAGAGAGAAAAGGTAACAGCCCATGAAACACCGGATCCCCAATAACTATCCGCCATTACCAAGGGGCCCGCCGCAAGGAGGATAAAAAATAATGTGAGCAGGTATCGAAACAGCCGGCGCGTCCGAGCTGATGCCAACATATCGTCAGCATGCCGCCGCGACAGCTCGGGCCCTACAGCATCACCCTCGTCCACAAACAACGCCACGAGCTCGCGTGAGCCCGCAACCGACGCCTTCCCGTATGCTCGGTGAAGCGTTGTTCGCACCGTCGATGACTTCGTATCCGTCTCCTTGGCAATTTCCGCCGGCGTTTTCCCTTTGAGCAGCAGCCGAACAAACTGCTCTTCTCTAGGCGACAGGGCAGGGGAAAACACCCCCGCATCGAATGGGTCGGACACGCAGGCGATATCCGAATTGTTGTCCCGTTTTCTCTTTAGCAACATGCATACGAAGGCGGCAGCGATAGCGGACCCCATCGCAAGCAATGCAATGATCGCGTCATCGCTTGCAAAGTATGCCGCCTCAACAGCCGGAACAAGGCCAATAGGGACTGCCACGAGCGCAGAACGGGCAAACACGTCGCTCTGTCCCCGACCAAAGGCGCTGAAACAGCAAAACAGCGGGACCGCAACCAATACGAGATAGACCAACGGAATTAAAAGCACAAGACCAATTGACGCGGCCGAAACAGAGAGTGCTCCCCATGGCTCAGGGATGACTCTCCATGAAACTCGACAGCAGAACAGCAGACAAGACATGACGGCTATTGTTTCTGTAAAAATCGCGTCCTGCGGATGACGAGTTTCTCTTTCGTCAGCCCGCGTCGCCCCCCGCGTCAAAGGAGAGCCCGCCGTATCCCAAATTACATATGAGAGGAGCAACGACCCAGCAAAGCACGAGGCGCATGAAACGCCGCGCAACAGCCAGATAGGCGCAAACACGAATGGAATAGAATCTCCGCGAGCATAGAAGGCCAGGTCGGCCCATTCGGGAACCGTTGCAATAGCAGCAAGGAAAATACCGAAGGCGCCAAGGAACCCCAGCCGCCTTATTTCTCTCCCCTTGCGGAGCGCAACACCGTGACCAAACGCCGCGAGGCATGCGCCCAGGATAACGAGCCAGGTCATTGCACCTGACGCCAGGCCGATTGAAGATGAAAACCGGTGATAAGGGGTGACCGCCATTACGACAAGCGCAATGGCGCAGGCAGACGTAGCAGAACGGCGGGAAAAAAGCATATGGCCTCCATAGCGTGTCATTATATCGCTCGAGCCGCTCGTTTATCTCTGTTCTCACACCAGCCAGCATCAATGATTCAGGCGAACTCCAATCCGCGCCAGATCACGGTCCGGCTTTTGTTCGCAGTCCCCACATCAAAGCGGGATGCGGTTTCCTTTTAGACGCCGGTTCGGAAAGCGCATCCCGTTCCAGGGCAATATTCTGGGATGCAGTTTCCGCAGCCCACCCCATTTGGAAGGCGCATCCCATTATTTGGCTGAAAACTGGGGTGCGCTTTCCGAACGAGCCGAAACGGCCCGAATCGATCGGACCACCTCATCCCCGTTTCCTCGCCATCTGCCCGAGCGTGCTACACTAGCAGCATCTATGCCACCGCGAACGGCTCGGCCCCGCGCCCGCCGCTCGCAAACGAACTATAAACGCACGAGGGTTGGCCATGCCGCTTTTCTCGCAACATACCGCCCGGTTCTCGCCGGACGTTCCTTTGGAGGGCACCAGCTCTCGCGAGCTGCTCAAGCGGTACCAGCCGCTCGAGACGCTTGCGACCGGCGGTTTTGGCTCCATCGAGATCTGCCGCGACACGCACCTGCGCCGCCGCGTCGCCATTAAACGCATCCCCCTTATCAACGGTGCCGGCATGCCCGCTAGCGACATCATGGATGTCCTGCGCGAGGCGCACACTGCCGCCATGCTTCAACATCCCAACATCGTGCAGGTCATCGACTTTACGCACGACACCGCCTATGCCTACCTGGTTATGGAATATGTCGATGGCATGTCGCTGGCCGAGTTTTTGCACCGCGCGGACGGCCACTCACTTACCTTTGACGAGGCCGCGGCCATTGCCGATGCCCTGGGCCAGGCGCTCACCTTCGCCCACAGTAATGGCGTACTCCACCTGGACATTAAGCCCGCCAACGTGCTCATCGACCACTCGGGCAATGTAAAGCTCACCGACTTTGGCATGGCGCGACTGTCGTCCGCCGGTGGCTTTGGCGGCTCGCGCGGCGGCACCATCGGCTACATGCCGCCCGAGCAGCTCGATATCGAGACCGGCACGGTCGACGAACGCGCTGATGTCTTTGCCCTCGCCTGTGTGATCTACGAGGGCCTGTGCGGCAGCGCTCCCTTTATGGCGGCCACGCCCGCCGACTCGCTCGGCCGTATCATCGGCGGCGCCACCTATCCCAGCGAGCTGATACCACACTTTCCCCCGGGAGCCGAGAGCGTGCTCATGAGCGCGCTCTCCCCCATGCCGCAGGACCGCCCCAGCAGCATCGAGGCATTTTGTGACCAGCTGCTCGCCGGCTTGGGCAGCGTGCGCGAGGGCCGTCGCAGCCTGGAGCAGATGGTGGGCGAGCTGTCAGATGACGAGCGCGCGGCAGACGGTATCGAGCCATCGACCTACGAGGACGACACCATCGAAGTCGACCCCGCACTCGGCTGGGCGGGCACGCGCTGGAGCCATGCGCGCGACTACGCCATGCACGCTATCTCGGCGCTAACGTGCGGCGCCTTTAGCTTTTTGCTGATGCAAACGGCCGGGGTCGCGGCGCTTCCCGGCCTAGTCATTGCGGCTATCGCGATCGGAGCGGCGGCTGGCCTGGCCCCCCAGATTGGCTCGGCCATCTCGGCTGTGGGCTTTTTGGTGCTCATGGCCAACGCCACCATGCAGGCGCAGGGCATCCTGTCGATGTTGCCCGTCGCGGTGATCTTTGCCGCTGCCATGTCCGGTTGGTGGATCGCCTGGGGTCGCACCGAGGCTGCCGCGAGCGCCGCACTCACCTGCGCGCTTGCGCTTGGCTGTCTGACCGGCAATACCTTCCTGGCAGCTGGGGTCGCCGCCGGCGTCGCGTCATTTTGGCTCGGCCCGGCAAGCGCCGCCGCGGCAACGGGCATGGGCGCGCTTTTTGCCCGTCTGGCCACGGTCGCGCTTTCAGCCGGAGGCGTGCTGGGGCTCGGCAACGTTGCCGCAGCGCTGGAAGACCCGCTCCTTTGGGCTGCCTTTGCGCTGGTCGCGACAACTGCCGCGGCGTCATCTGCGCTGCTCAATGCCCATGCCAAGCGTGCCGATCAGGGCTCAAACCTTGCCGCCATCGCCGCCATCGCTGTCACCGGCATCGGCTGCGCAGCGGCATCCTGTCTTGCACACCATATGGAAATTGCCAGCCTTGCAGCCGCGGTCGCCGCCAAGGCGGCAGTTGCGGGAACCCTATCCTCTATAATCGTTGGGATATGCCTATATTTGCTCGGATACCAAAGAACCTATACGGAGAGTGATCTTTCGTGAACTTCCTGAACATCTTCGAGGACCACGTGGCCGGCATCTTCGGTGCCACCCGTGCCCCGTTCTCCTTTAAGAAGCTTGCCAAGCAGGCCGCTCGCGACATGGAGGATCAGACTCTGGTGATTAATGGCGTCAACACGGCGCCGGCACTCTATACCATCCTTATCGCCGCCGACGACGATCCCATGCTCGCCCCGTTCTACCCCGAGCTTTCGCGCGAGGTCCGCGAGTTTGTGAAGGCGCAGGCCGAAAAGCGCCGCTATGTCTTTGTCGGCGAGCCCCTCGTGCGCTTTATGATCGATCCGCAGCTGCGCGCCGGCAAGTTCTCGGTCTTTGCCGAGAACGTCGATGCCCCCACGCTCGGTCGCCTGTACGAGGAAGAGCGCGCCTATCAAAACGGCCTGGGCCAGAACAACTCCGCGGCAAGCCGTGCCGCCAGCGCCCCGCGCGCCGGCCAGCAGCAGTTTGCTGCCCCGCAGCAGCAGCGCCCCGCCGCCATGCCCCAGCAGCAGCCGACGCCTCGCGCCGCCGCTCCCGACCCGCTTGCCGTGGCAGATCCCTTCGCGCCTAGCGTCCCCGACCCCGCCGCTCCTATCCCGGTGCCGCAGACCGTCTCGCGCGACGCGCTTGCCGGCATGGGCGGAGCCGCCGCGACCGGTGCCGCCGTGGGCCTAGGCGCCGCAGCCGGTATCGCCTCCAACATGGCGAGCACTCGCACCCCGCAGCGCCCGCTCGCCCAGCTCGTCGACGTCGTGAGCGGCGAGAGCCATAGCATCACCTCCGCACAGGTGACCATCGGTCGCGAGCGCTCAGTTTCCGACATTGCCCTGCGCGACCCCAACGTGTCGCGCCGCCACGCCCAGCTCACCTTTACGGGCTCGGATTGGTCGATCGAGGACCTCAATTCCACCAACGGCACGCTCGTCAACAACCGCCGCATTACGCGCTGCCCGCTGCGCAACGGCGATCTGCTGACGTTTGGCCTGAGCACCTTTGAATTTAGGGGATAGTCTCTTATGAACATCGATATCGTCCTTTTTGCAGGCCGCATCGTCCTGGTCGCCCTGCTCTATATCTTCCTGTTCGCCGTCATGAAGACCGGCGTGGGACTCGTGCGCGGGCAGCGCCGCGACTCGGCTATCTGGACGATCGATGTGGACAAGGGCCCGCGCGGTATCCGCGGCATCCACGTAGACATGCTCGGCCCCGTCATCGTCGGTCGCTCTCCGTCTTCGGACATCTGCATCAACGAACCGTTCGTCTCGGCCTCGCATGCGCGCTTTTCGCTGCAGGGCCCGGCGCTCATCATCGAGGACCTCAACTCGCTTAACGGCACGCTCGTCAACGGCCGCCAGCTCGTGGAGCCCGCGACGCTGCGTGAGGGCGACGAAGTCCAGATTGGCGACGTGGTCATGAAGGTGAACCGTCGATGATCGACGAGGAGAACAAGTCCGCAACTATGACCGAGGCACCGGCCGCCGCCACAGCTGCGCCGGCCCACGCCGCTCCGGCGGGCTCCGCACCCGTGGAGCCCGAGGACACCGTGTTCTCCCTGCCTCTTTCGCAAGTAACGCATGATATTTCGGATCTCGCCGATAACGAGGACGAAGAGGATGCCGTAGCGGCGCCCATCGGCGCACATGCTGCGGAACAGCCCACAGCGCCCGAAGCAACCCCGGCGCCGGCTCACTTTGCAGAGCCCGTCGCCGCGGCAATCAACGAGAGCGCTGCGGTGTTTGCGGCACCCGAGCCCGCCGCGCCGGCGTTTCCCATAGCCCCGGCATCCGAGGTTGCGCCCGCGTCTACGCCGGCGCCCGAGCCTATAGACGTCAGCCCGCAAGATGACGAGCCGACCGCCCGCGTTTCCGAGGAGCCCGACTCCCCGGACACCGGCGATTCCGAATCAAACGCCGAGACCGACACCGTCTCTCCCGGTGACACAGCCGAAATCGACGTTGCCGCCGTTGAGGCCAAGCTCAAAGACCCCGGGTCGACCATGAGCTTTGAGCCCCTGACCGAGGAGCGCATCGAGACCGACTCGACCTATGATGCCGGCACCACCACGCAACTCATGTGGGGCGCCCGCTCCGACGTTGGCTGCGTGCGCCCGCACAATGAGGATTCCTACCTGGTGCAGTCGCCGCTCTTTTGCGTATGCGACGGCATGGGTGGTCACGCTGCCGGCGAGGTGGCCTCTTCCATCGCCGTTGAGACTATTGCCAAGACGGCCCCGCAGTCCGCCGACGCCGCACGCCTGGCGGCAGCCGTCGAGGCCGCTAACGCCGCCGTAATCGAGGCCGCCTTGAATGGCCTGGGCAAGCCCGGCATGGGCTGCACAGCCACTTGCGCCTATATCGAAAACGATACGCTCGCCATCGCCCACGTGGGCGACTCGCGCGCCTACCTGCTCCACGAGGGCACGCTCATCCGCGTGACCCGCGACCACTCCTATGTGGAAGAACTCGTGGACGCCGGCGAGATTACGGCAGACGAGGCTCGCGTCCACCCCAACCGTTCGGTCATCACCCGTGCGCTGGGCTCGGACCCCGCCATGTATGCCGACCACTTCACTCTGCATATCGAGGAAGGCGACCGCCTGATCCTGTGCTCTGACGGCCTTTCGAGCATGATTCCCGATAGCGATATCGAGAACATCGCCACGCAGTCCTCAACCGCGCAAATCTGCGTCGACAACCTAGTGGACGCTGCGCTTGCCGCCGGCGGCCACGACAACGTGACCGTAGTAGTCGTTGACCTGGTTGACGATGGCGTTATGCGCGAGGCGCAGCGCGTGCGTCGCCGCAACATTACTATCGCCGCCATTCTGGCCCTCGTCTTTGTGCTGGCAGCTGGCATCTGGGCCTACACGGGTGTCACCGGCTCGTACTACCTGGGTACCTACCAGGGCAATGTCGCCGTCTGGCGCGGCCTGCCCGGCAAGCCACTCGGACTCAAGCTCCACTGGCTCGAAAGCGAAACCAGTATTAAGCTGTCCGACCTGCCCGAAGACACGCAAAACCGCCTCAAGGCGGGCATTCCGCAAACAAGTGTCGACGATGCGCAGGACACGATATCCAAGTACCGCCACCAGATCGACGAGGAGCAGACCCGCCAGGTGATTGACGCGCAAACGATTCGCGACAACACCAATCAGGGATCGACCTCCGAATCAGATTCCGAGAAAACCGCCGAACAGTCCGCCGAGGCCGAAGCCTCCGAAAAGAACTAGAAAGGGAGTGCCGCTTATGAGTCGCCGCAACACCGAGCTGCTCTTGCTCATCGCCTCGGCGTTCCCCGTCATCCTGCTGTATGCGATGTACGTGCTCACCGCGGGCGCCGCCATCTCCTTTGAGACGCTCGCCGTGCCGATCGGCCTCTTTGCCGCCTTCGCCGCGGCACATATCGCCGTGCGCATCTTGGCGCCCGGCGCCGACCCCGCCATCCTACCCATCGTATTTATACTTTCGGGCATCGGTATCACGTTCGTGACACGCCTCGCCCCCGCTCTCGCCATCTCACAGCTCATCATCCTGTTTGTCTCGGTGGCGCTCATGGTGGGAACGCTTGCACTGGTCAAAAACCTCGACGTGGTTATGCGCTACAAGTACACCTTTGGCATCATCGGCATCATTCTGCTGATGCTGCCCATCTTTATCGGCACCACGATCTCGGGCTCCAAGCTGTGGATTCGCATCGCGGGCTTTACCATCCAGCCCGGCGAGTTCGCCAAGGTCTTTATCGTCCTGTTCCTGGCCGGGTACCTGGCCGAGAACCGCGAGCTACTCTCCATCTCCAACCGCAAGATCCTGGGCTTTAAGATCCCTCGCCTGCGACTGCTGCTGCCGCTGTTTGCCGTGTGGGGTGTGTGCCTGCTCGTCGTCGTCTTCGAACGCGACCTGGGTTCGGCCGTGCTGTTCTACACCATTTTCTTGCTGATGCTCTACGTTGCCACGGGGCGCTTTTCGTATGTCGTTATCGGCCTTGCGCTCTTAGCCGTTGGAGCTGTGGGCGCCTACAAGTTCCTGTCTCACGTTCAGGTGCGTTTCCAGGTTTGGGTCGATCCGTTTAAGGACGCCCAGGGCCAGGGCTACCAGATCGTCCAGTCGCTCTTCTCGCTTGCCGATGGCGGCCTGGTCGGTGTTGGCATCGGCAACGGCATGGCCAACAACATCCCCGTCGTCGAGTCCGACTTTATCTTCTCGGCTATCGGCGAGGAGATGGGCCTTTTGGGCGGCGGCGCCGTGCTCATCCTGTTTATGCTCTTTGCCGTGCGTGGCCTCACCACGGCTGCCCGCGCTAAATCCGACCTCGCAGCCTTTAGTGCCACGGGCCTTACCGCCGCCATCAGCTTCCAGGCCTTCTTGATCGTTGGCGGCGTAACCCGCCTGATCCCGCTGACCGGCGTCACCCTGCCCTTTATGAGCCAGGGCGGCTCCTCTCTGCTGGCGAGCTTTATCATCGTCGCGCTCCTGCTGCGCGCCGGTGACGAGGCGACCGGACGCGAGGCCGAGCTTACCGGCACCGGCACCATGGCCGCCATCACCGATGATCAGGTCGCATCTGCCGCCGCCCCGACGGGCACGCGCTTTGCCACCTCGTCTTCCTACGGCAGCGGCAGCCATTCCGTCGGCTCGCGCATGCGCCGTCGCCTGCTCGACACGCCTGAATCCGGTGTGCTCGGCCGCGTCGCGCTCGCCAACCGTCTAACCCGTGCGGTGCTCGCCTTTACGGCGCTGTTCGCCATCCTTATCGGCAACCTCACCTATGTCCAGGTCATTAAGGCCAAGGACTATCAGGACATGCCGACCAACAACCACACCATCGCCCGCTCCAAGTACATCCAGCGCGGTTCCATCATCACGTCCGACGGCGTGACGCTGGCCGAGTCGCTGCAGCAGGAGGACGGCACCTACGTACGCTCCTACCCCAACGGCAACCTGGCAGCGCACGTGGTTGGCTACGTGAGCCAGCAGTATGGCACCACCGCCATCGAGAGCGTCATGAACGACACGCTCACCGGCTCCAAGGATTACTCCAGCTGGAACAACGCCATCGCGTCGCTCGCGGGCCAGACCCAGCCGGGCAACACCGCCAAGCTCACCATTGACTCGCGTATCCAGACGGCGGCCGAGCAGGCGCTCAAGGGCTTTAAGGGCGCTGTAGTGGTCATCGACCCGCGTACCGGCGCGGTGCTCGCATGTGCCAGCTCGCCCACCTACGACAACACCAACATCGACGCCCTGCTACAGGCAGGTGGCGGCGAGGACGGTTCCATGTACGACCGCGCCATGGATGCGCTGTATACCCCAGGCTCCACGTTTAAGGTCGTCACCCTTTCCGCAGCGCTCGAGACCGGCACCGCCACGCTTTCGAGCACCTACCAGGCACCCGGTTCCATGGATATCGGCAACGCTCCGGTCACCAACTCCGCCAACGAAAGCTACGGCACCATCAGCCTGCAGCAGGCCTTCGCCGTGTCGTCTAACGTCGTCTTTGGCCAGGTGGCCAACGAGGTCGGCGCCAGCTCGCTGGTACAGTTTGCCAACGCCTTTGGCTATGGGCAAAAGCTGGGCCAGGACCTTACCGCCGCTGCCTCCATCATGGCCGACCCGTCGCTTATGACCGAGTGGGAGACCGCTTGGGCAGGCGCAGGTCAGCCTGTCGGTATGGACCACACGCCCGGCCCGCAGACCACGGTCATGCAAAACGCCGTGATTGCCGCCGCCATTGCCAACAGCGGCGTCGTCATGGACCCGTTCTTTGTGTCCCAGATACTCGCCCCGGACGGAACCGTTGTTAAGACCACGCAGTCCCGCTCGCTGGGCCAGGCTGTCAGCTCTGCCACGGCCGACCAGGTCAAGCAGGCCATGCTCGCCGTCGTCCAGTCCGGTACCGGCACCGATGCCCAGATTCCGGGCGTCAAGGTTGCCGGCAAGACCGGTTCGGCCGAGACCGGCGGCACCAACGTCAACTCTATGTTTGTTGGCTTTGCACCTTACGATTCACCCACGGTTGCCATCTCGGTGGCCCTGGAGGATTTCGACAAACACGACGTCGAGGCAGCCAAGATTGCCGGCATCGTCCTGACCGCGGCGCTCGCCGCACAGGGAGCGTGATGCCCGTGATCAAAGCGGATACTTGGGGCGCGCCGCGGCCGATGAGCTAGCGGCAACGCGCCACACGGCCCCAGCGGCCACACATTTGGTACTACACACATCGTTGAGCGAATAGTTATGTTAGGAGCAGGAATGGAACAGAGGGTCCTCGGGGGAAGATACCTCCTCAAGGATAAAGTGGGAACGGGCGGCATGGCGACCGTCTTCCGTGCACAGGATCAGGTCCTCGACCGCACGGTTGCCGTCAAGATCATGCTGCCGCAGTATGCCGGCGACGCCACCTTCGCCGCCCGCTTTAAGCAGGAGGCTCAGGCAGCTGCCGGCCTGTCCTCCCCCTATATCGTGGGCGTCTACGACTGGGGCAAGGACGGCGACACCTATTACATCGTCATGGAGTACCTGCGCGGTACCGACCTTAAAAGCGGCATCAAGAGCCACGGCGCCCTCGATCCCAAGAAGGTCGCGCAGATCGGCTCGCAGATCAGCTCCGCGCTTTCGGTCGCACACAAGCACGAGATCATCCACCGCGACATTAAGCCGCAAAACATCATGGTGCTGCCCGACGGCAACATCAAGGTAATGGATTTTGGCATCGCACGAGCCAAGAACAGCCATCTCACGCAGGATAACAACGTGCTGGGCACCGCCCACTATGTAAGCCCCGAGCAGACCCGCGGCCAGGACCTCGGCCCCACCTCGGATATCTACTCGCTGGGTGTCGTTATGTACGAGTGCGCCACCGGCCGCGTACCCTTTGACGGCGACGACGCCATCTCGGTTGCGCTCAAGCAGGTCAACGAGCTGCCCATCCCGCCGAGCCAGATCAACTCCGGCGTGGATGCCGACTTGGAGCGCATCATCCTCAAGTGCATGGAGAAGGACCCGGCAAACCGCTTCCAGACGGCCGACGAGCTGCGCCAAGTGCTCAACAGCTACCTGTCCGGCCGTGCCGTCAACGTCTCGGAGCCCACGCGCATCATCGGTGCCGCCGGCGACCTGGGTGCCACCAAGACCCGCGAGCTTTCCGACTCAACGCGCGCTATGGTTCGCCCCGTCTCGGGCGTGAGCGGTCAGAACACCGCCCGCAGCGCTGTCTCGGGCTCCACGGGCTCCTATGAGGTCGAGAAGCCTAAGTCCAACAAGAACAAGATCATCGCCGCCGTGATTGCCGCCGTCGCCGTGATTGGCGTTGTAGTGGCCTTTGCCACGGGCATGTTCAGTGGCGAACAGGTCACGGTGCCCGACGTGCTGGGCAAGGACCAGGAAACCGCTATTGAGCAGATCAAGGAAGCCGGCCTAGAGGTTGGCGCCGTCGACCAGAGCTACAACGACGATGTCGACGAGGGAAAGGTCGCCGAGCAGACCCCCAACGGCCACACCAAGAAGGCCAAGGGCACGAGAGTGAACCTGGTAATCTCCAAGGGACCTAAGCCCTCCGAGAAGGTTGAGGTTCCGCAGCTCGTCGGTCTGACCAAGGACCAGGCCGAGGCCGCACTGGCAAGCGTGGGCCTGAAGGGCAGTGCTTCGGAGGAGGCCAATGAGGCCGAAGAGGGCCAGGTCTTTGAGCAGGGCACTGCTGCCGGCAAGGAGGTCGAGAAGGGCACGACCATCTCGTACAAGGTCTCCGGCGGCCCGGACACCACCTCGGTGCCTGATTTGACCGACATGACCGAGGCCCAGGCGCGCAACGCCCTCGACATGGCTGGCTTTGGCGTCGACGTGAGCTACCAGGAAAACGACTCGGTTACCGAGGGCACCGTAATTAGCTGGAACCCCAGCGGCAAGCAGAAGCCCGGTGCCACGATCACCGTCGTCATCGCCAAGAAGTCCGGCAAGGCCAGCGTCCCGGGCAACCTGTACGGCAAGAGCATCTCCGCCGCCGTCACCGCGCTCAACAACGCCGGGTTCTACAACATCGCGTTCTGCGATCAGAACGGTAACCCTGTGAGCGGCAACGAGAACGCCACCGTTACGGGCGTCTCCCCCACCGGCAAGCAGTCCACCGACAGCACGATTACGCTGACGGTCGCACTTTCTGGCTCGGGCTCGGGTTCGGGCTCGGGCACGGGCGACGATTCCGGTACGGCCAACTAGTCGCCACCCCACCGCCCATTACGGCTCTCGCCGCAAACATATTCGCTCACAGGCGCCCGCTTGCTCCCCCAGCAAGCGGGCGCTTCGTTTTTAGCATGGCATGAAACAGAAGAGCCCGGCACCGTGGCGGTGTTCCGGGCTCGACAAATCTCTGGTGCCCCCGGGCGGATTCGAAAACTCCCCCCGCGGGGAAATTGGTGACGCGGGTGTCGACGGTCCGAATCCGGCCTTTAGACCAGAAGAGCCCGGCACCGTGGTGGTACCGGGCTCGGCAAATCTCTGGTGCCCCCGGGCGGATTCGAACCGTCGACACCCGCTTTAGGAGATATGATTTAATGCTACCCCCTACCATTCATCAAGCATCATTGAACATCATATAACCGCAGATAAATATAGCAGTTTGTGTCTTTTGCCTCCGGTAGCTGCGCCTACGCTTTTACAAACATATTACTAACAGCTTTAGCTAAACTGCACTCATTGAATTGTTGAAAACTATTCAAAGAAACGGAGTGCAAAGATGTCAGAACAGCCACTCATTAGCGGAAGAGGCACGTGTTGGAAAGACAAGAGATCACCTAACACCTATCGCTATTATTTTTCCCTTGGGGTCAAGGACCCTAAGACAGGGCGTTACAAACGATCCCCAACTTATACGGTTCGTTGCAAGACTAAAACAGAAGCTAAGGCTGCAATGCAGGCCAAGCTGGCTGAAATCAACTCCTCTGGCACGATCACTAAAACTAAAAAGCCCACTTTGCTTGCGTCCTACTGCTGGGCCTTTCATGAAAATAGGGACACCGAGCTTGCGCCAACGAGCTATGAAAGAGAAGCGTACGATTGCAGGCATATCGAAGACCTATTCGGTGCGTTTCAGACAATTGAGGGGCTAACTCCCGATCTAATCGAAGAAACATATGCCGAAGCTCGTCGTACGGGAAAATACAAACCATCAGAGCTTGTACGAATCAATGCGAAGCTGCGTCAGATTCTGTCGAATGCAGTCGCAAAGAGAATAATTGACCGGAACCCCTGCGCTACCGTTCATGTTCGCAGACCACGCAACAAAAGAGAATCACTGACAATCGACCAAGTAGCTACCCTATGCACACATCTTCAACACATTGAGCTCACCGCCGAAGCTGTTGGCACGCTAGTACTAGTGTATACGGGTATGCGAAAAGGCGAGATGCTGGGCCTCGAATGGCGCGATTGGGACCCTGCCAATAAAACCTTGAAAATTGACAGGCAGTACACCAACGATCATGAACTGAGGGCACCCAAGTCACAAGAAAGCCAACGCAAAATCCCCGTTGGAGAAACCTTGGCCGAACGTCTTCAATCATGGTCAGCCATACAAAAAGAGCTCCTGGCCTCTCTGGGGCTGTCCCAGACTGGCAGCACTCCCATCATTAGCGATATTGCTGTCGAGCAAGGGATCCCTACTGTCTGTCACATGAAAAACTACATCTTCAACCATTGGTTTCGCGATTTCGCAGTTAGCTGCAATCTTGGAATCTATGAGCCGAACAATTCGACTGGCGGAAAACTATATAAGGGCATCTGCCCGCATCAGCTCAGGCATTGTGTAAGCACTTTTATGCTGGCGAACGGATCGGACGTTAGAAGCGTGCAAGGTATTCTTGGCCACGCGGACCCCAATATCACGCTCAAAACGTATACAAGCCTCGTTCAACAATCAGAAATAAAAGCAGTTAAAGGCTACGAAGACTTCATCAACGCCTATATACAGAGAAGCGAGAAATAGCATGTTTTTCATTCATCGTTTTATTCATAATATTACGGTACTATAATACCATTTCCGCAGGTAGATGCTTTATTTGGTTGACATTTAATGAGTTTTATTACATGCTAAAGCTGTCAGGTGGCTACACACGTAGTCATAAAAACCGGCCCCCCAAGTGCTTATGAACCTGGTAAGTCTTACAAGCACAGGGAGGGCCCTCATTGAAAGGATAGCTCATCATGGCTACTCCAAAGATTAGCACTCAGGCGTCCACACCGACTTTCCCCACTGGTGCCGCTCAGTGCGATCGGTTGCTCCGCGTTAACGATATCCGCGAGCTCACTGGCTGGAGCGAGAACACCGCGCGCAAATTCATGCGCGAGTCCGGCAAGCTCATCCAGATCCATCGCTCGAATTACATGTTTGAAAGCTCGTTCTACGAACTTTTCAAGCAGCTTGAAGGTCGTACTGCCCACCTTGACTAGGTGGTAAACATGAGCGAGCTACCGTCGATTTCCGACAAATTTTCCGATGATGTTACTGAGCAACGAGAGATTAGAAGGAAAATGGATAACGCGAATTTTATTTCGGTGCCCGACTGGGCGTGTTGTGCCACCACTGTCGCTGCCGAGCGCCTCATCCTCGGCCTAGTATGGAAGCTTGGAAATCCTTCCAAAAACAAACGAGCCATGGGCTTTTACGCAAAAAGCAAATGGATTGAGGAGCGCTACCACCTAAGTAAGAACACGATCTCCCGGGCCTATACCTCTTTGAAGGATAAGGGGTTTATACAAAAAGCGGGTGATGGCAGCTGGATGCTTAATTACGCTGCAATCTACCGCGCCGCGATCGAAAACGCTTGGGAGCCCTCGAAATCTTAAGTCCACAGACCGACTATCGACGTGGGCTTCTGTCAAACAACCGAGTTAAAAACCACTGAGCCAGAATCCGCTTCAATAGAAGAGGATTCTGGCTCAAATGATATCCGGCCGTTCGCGCAGCGATGTCCACCGCAATCTGGCAAGAATCGAGGATGGGAAAACCGTCATCGAGGTCGTGAAGGTCGGTAATCGCCAGGCGTCTACAAAAACATGCCGCGGATGTAAAATGAAGCAGGGTCGAACCGGAACAGTTCCCGGACAATTGGCGTCCGGCCAGACACTTCGATTCGACCCTTTCTCATACCTGCATCTAAAATACTCCCATAATCATTCTCGACATCTTTAACGCCCTCACCTCCTGCCACCAGCACGTCGTAGGTGCCATTTTCAACGAATCGATATGGCCGTCCATTCATGGCCTTTAAGGCACGTGATACCATGAAAGCGTGCGGTATTTCTCCAATCGAAAACCTGCGTGAACGCATGACTTGAGACGCCTTTTTAGAACCCACCGATCGCAGGACGACTACAAATCAACAGCGGCCGCGTATTTGTTCCCAGCCGTACGGCGTGGCGGAGCCATGCCCATTGTTGATTGGAGTGTCGCACGATGACAGACGAGAGAAAAATCAGGGAGATCTACGGCGTGAAGTCCGTCCACGAGGAGGCCGCCGAGCGGATCGAGGCGACGTGGCGGGAGAAGCTGCTGCGCGAGACGGGCGACCTCAGAACCGAGAACGCATTGCTCAGGGCCCAGCTCGACGAATTCAACTGCAAGCTCGCCGAGGCGACGGATCGGAATGAAAAGATTGAGGCCGACTGCAATGAGCGGATTGCCTTTATAGAGGAGAAGTTCGAACTCGATACCGCGAGCCTCGAACTCGAGAACAACGAGCTCCACGCCGCGAGCGTCAGGTACCTCTCCCGTGCCAGGGAGCTCGACAGGCAGGTCGTCCAACTCCATGCCGAGGCCGTGGCCATGGTCGATGAGATCGAGCGGCTGCGCGGCGAGCGTGATGTCGCGCTGAAAGCCCAAGCCGAGTTGAACGACGCACTCCTGGCCCAGCGCGACCTGATGGCCGAGGTCGCCGCCCTCAATGACCGCCTTGCCGCCTCCGAGCAGCGTGCGGCCGTGGCCGAGGCCAAGGTCGAGGTCATGACCCAGATGAAGGGCGAGTAGCCCCGCGCTTCTCCTATCAGGCGGCTGATTTCTAGAGACCTCCTAGAACGCTTCTAGGAGGTCTCTAGAACCGAGCGCGGCATCTTCAATCGGCACGATGTCTCGGTAGATCAGGCGATGCTTGGCGTCGCACCATTTGTCGCCGTGGTAGTGGCCGAAGAACCAGGCGCGGTAGTCGAGCCGCCCGTCGAGCTCGCCCAGGAAGGTTTGCAGCTGATCCCCACGGTACCCGCGTCCATGCTCGCGGCACAGCACCTCAGCAAGGGCAGCAGGGGCCTCGTGAGTCACAACGCAATCGACCTTCCAGCCCACGCGATTGAGCGAGGAACGGCAGTGTTCCGTCTCTTTCTCGCTCGGCATCTCCTCGGGCCACCAGCTCCTCCCCTCCTTGCGATACTGCCTGTCGTTGCTCGCGGCTCCGCCCATGGTAAGAACCGTGGTTCCCGCGATGTCGAATACCCCTCCGCGCATGAGGTGCAGCACGTGCGGTCGTACCTCATGGACGAGACCGCCGCTCCACTCCCGCACCGGCAGTTCTGCCAGGGCGTGGTGGTTCTCATGGTTGCCGTCTACGAAACACGTGGTCCACGGCTTCGATTCGAACCAGTCGAGCCAGTATTTCTCGGCGTTGGATCCATCCCAGACAAAGCCGAAGTCGCCGGCCACGATCACCACGTCATCGCGCGTCAGTGTGCGCCCCAGCGGCCAGTTCTTGAAGGCAAACCGGCTGGACCCGTACTCGGCCCTGCCGTGCACGTCGCCTGTCACATAGATAGCCATCAGTACGCGCCCCACGGCAGGAGTTTCTCCCCGAGCCTCACGATCCGGTCATACAGCACCGTGTGCCGTTCGTCCGGGTTGCCGTCTCGGTGGAAGTGACCGTAATACCAGTGTTTATAGTCCAGGCGGTCCTCGAGCTCGTCGAGGAATCCGGTCAGCCGGTCCACATCGGGGCGTTCCCAGCCTGGGTCCGGGTAGAGCGTCGGCGAGAGCATGCGCGTGGCGCAGGTATGGGTGATGACGCAGCCAACCTTCCAGCCGACCTCGTCGAGCTTTGCCCGCGCGGTATCGAAATCGCGCTCGTCCGGGAGCTCCTGAGGCCACCAGCTGGAATGCGGCACGCGGTATTCCCTGTCCACGCTCGTGGCACCGCCCATGGTGAAGACCGTCGAGCCGTCGAGCTCGAAGACCTCGCCGCGCGTCAGGCGCCGAATGGGCGAGGTGTCCGACAGGCGCTGCGTCAGCCCGCCGTGCCACGGCTCCATGGGGCGCTCCTCCCAGTGATCGAAGCGCTCGTGGTTGCCGTCGACGAACAGTACCGTGTAGGGGCGCGACTCCAGCCAGGCGATGTCGGCGCATTCCTCGGCAGAAAAGTTCCACGGAAAGCCAAAGTCACCGGCAACGATGAGATAGTCGTCGCTGGTAAGACTATCGCCAAGCTCCCAGTCGCGGAGCTTTTGCATGTCGAGCCCACCGTGGATGTCGCCCGTCACATAGACCGTCATCGGATTACCTCTTCCCTCTTGTACGCCGCCAGCTCGCGCTCGACCTGCCTGTCGCCGGTCTCGTTGACCCACCAGGGCCATTTCACCCGGCCGCACGGCTCGTCGACTCCGGCGAACCACTCCCTCAGCTCGTCGAGGCTCACCGGGGAGTGCCCGTTGGCATCGCAACCGACGTCGTAGCGCAGAAGGCCCTGCTTGCGGTTGAACTCGTTGTACGCGCCGCCGCTGCTGTGGATGTGCCCGTGGAGGTGCCACGATCCATGGCTCATTCCCTGCCAGTCGGCCATGGGGTAATGGCTCAGGACGATCTTCTGCCTGTCGATCTTGAGCACGCAGATCGGCGGCTCCACGGTGAAGGCGCCCGCGACCGCCGGCTGGGTCCAGTCCTTGTCGTGGTTTCCCGGGACGAGGTGAATGCGTCTGCAGGCGATCCGCTTGCGCAGCCCGTTGGCGTCCTGGGCGGCCATCTTGAATGAGAAATCCCCCAGGATGTAGAGCTCGTCGTCCACGGCGACCCTGCCGTTGATGCTGTCGACGATGGCGTCGTTCATCTGCCAAATCGTCTCCCACGGGCGGTCGGTGAACTTCAGCACGTTCTCATGCCCGAAGTGGGTGTCGCTGGTAAACCAGATCATATTTATGTCTCCTTTTATCGCTAAAAAACGTTCTCCTTCGAGGTCAGGAGACGTTTTATGAGCGACATGAGGTGCATATCCCTCATGTTTCAAGCTCCAATCTGCCGGATTTGCCCAACTAAAAGTTTACGCCCACGCGCGAACAGGATTTGATTTTTGAAATATGGACGAATTGCTCGTCAGGAGGGTAGAATGGTGCCGACGGCGGCCCAAGTTGTAGAGAGCTGGGCAGAGCCGTTGCTTAACGAAGTTGGGTCATCGTCTTAGCGACGGTGGCCTTTCTTTTTGGGCTTCGAGCCCTGCTTGAGTGCCTTGGAAAGGCCGACAAGGGCCGTGAGGAGCGAGACCATAGCGGTCAGGAGCTTCACGAGCTCGGTGAAATCGGTCATGGGCATCACCTCCCATCGGATGGAGGGCTCTGCCCGGCACGAGGGCTGCCGCCAGCAAGGACGATTCTATCAGAGCGGCTGACTCCCGCCGATCAATTCATACTCCTCACCCTCGCCGAATTGCGAGCATGAAAGAATCGGCACTGGATGGCAGCGCGCTAGGGCACCGACGATAGGCTTTCCAAAACTAGCGAGGCGTGCCTCCGCGTGAGAAATCACCGCGATCGACAACGCGATCGTCCATCTGTCGCGACACGGCGCTACCGCTGTGCGCCTGGCCGGCGGCGCGAACACGGTCGTCGCCGGCATCGACAACGCCGCCGGAATAGCGGTTGCGAATCTCCCTTGCGTAGCCGCGACGCGCAAGAAGCTCATCGCGAACCGCCGGATCTTCGAGCAGATCTTCATCGCACTTCGGTGCGATGAACTTAGGGAAGAGATTGTAGGCGACGCCCTTGCTCGCCTTTGCCTGCTCGACCCACGCCGAATACGCTTTTTTAAGCCGTTGGATGTAGATCTCACAGCGCTTCTCGTATGGAAGGGCTCGCTCGGCTTCAAGCACGTTATTTTTGAAGGCCGCCTCAAGTTGCTTGACCGCAAACCGACCGTCAAGACGGGTCAGGTTGAAAGTGCACTTCGGGTTGCCGGCCTCTTTGATATCAAGATCTGTCGCATAGACACGATTGTTCTTGATGAAAATGTCTACGCCCCATGAGGCAAGTAATTTTTTGAACTGCTCCATATTCTTCGGGTGGTAGTCGTTGATTGCAATATGGATCAGCTCGCGCAGATTGTTTTTATAACTGTACTCTCCGCGATCGACAATCTCCTTTTCAATATCGCGCGGCTGTCGATCTCGAATCTTCGAATTCTTCTTTCCCTTTTCGAGCTGGGCGAGATTCCAGTCCTTATCGAGTTCGCGGACCCATGAGGCGCGTTCGTACTTTCCATGCCGCCCGCCCGTCTCGCAACGCTTGCCAGTTAACAAATCGGTACGGTTGATCGCCATGTGCACTGCGTAGCGTTTTCCCGCCTTATCGCTTTCTTCGTGCAGCGCGAGAATCACCTGTTGATGCATATAGTGCTTCGCAAGCCATTGCTCCGCGTAGGCCAAACATGCATCGGGGGTCATCTTGCCCCCGTTGCATGAGCATTCTTCCGGAAGGAACGCGAGGATCTGATGAAGCAAGATTACGTTTTTGGCTCCGGCTCTCGACGGCTTGTCGTGATGGAAAACCTTTCTGGTTCTATCCATTTTCGAAAACCAGCGATCGCTGTATTCGATGTTCCAGCCACCACGCGCAAGCGCATCTTTTCCGTTGATGTATTTACGGACGTTCTTTGCGTAGCGATCGCTCGAAACGCTTTTCTGTTTGATAACCGTCACTTCACATCACCACCAACGAAATAGCGCTTCTCGAGCTCATCGATAAAACAGTCCAGCTTACGCCCAACTTGGTAAACCTTTTCGAGTGTGCGGAAAACAGCTTTCTCGTTGTACGCGGGAAGCCCCTGGGCGTTCACGAAGTACATCAGCTGATTGAGATTCGTTCCTTCCTTCAGAAGTTCGTGATAAATCTTGTCGATCGACGCCCGATCGACATCGATTTTCTCGACATTCCCTTTGAGCAGTACGCGCCGCGCATACGAGCTCACGGTCACGCCAAGGGAATCAGCATTGCTTTCGATTTTCTTTTTTTCTTCCGGCGAGACCCGGACGTGAATGTCATCGGTTCGGAATTTCTGCCCAGCGATTTCCGAAAAACCAAAATCGATATCGAGATCGTCGGCATTGCACAAAACGAAGCGGATGAGTTCCGCCTCGCTCATCTCATGTCGCTTTGCGATTGCAGCGATGGTTTTCTTCTCGTCATTTGAAAGAGACGCCTTGACGGTGTGTGGGCGGAGCCTGCTCATGATTCCTCCTCGGAAAACGAATCAGCGATCGGAGAGGACTCCGATCAAAACCTGCTATGCGATTCGCTTTCCTTGATGAGGAACGGCTGGCGTCGTTCCAAAAATGAAGAATCGTCGCCGCGATTCTTCATCGCGAAGTTTCAACTTCACGATAACCTTATCGCCGCAGCAGGCGATAGGCAAGGTCTGTGGCGTGGTGTTTTTGGGGTCCGAATGGGCCCACAAAAATGCCACCCACAGTCATCTTGCAATCACCGGAACGGCGATTGGGCGGAGCGTAGCGTAGACACGAAATGAGAGGCCTCGTTTCGAGCGAAAGGCTTCGCGGTGTCGTAGTGTCAGCGGAGACCGTGAGCGGAAGCGAATTTTTAACGCGAAGGATGCTGAGTGTTAGAAATTCGCTGTAGCGAGAGCGGAGCGGTGATGCGAATGCGAGGGATGCCGAGTGTTTGCATTACCGCGCAGCGGACTCCGGGCGAGGGCTGAAGCAAGTTGATGGAAGACCTTACCGATTTGCGGAAGGTTTTGCCCAAAGCATCCGGCACCGCCGGATTCTTTTGGAACGCCCTCTCGTTTGATTGCTTTCCTATCGTTTGCTCCTAGACTGGGCGTCTAAAAAAGGCGGCCGAACCGGCCGCCCACAAATAAATAAACATTTACCGAATGTAAGAGGAGAGGAACATATGTCCATCATTCCCAGTGACCGGCAACATCGACGACCCAATGTTGTCCCGTAGCCTGCTGTTCATAATGTCCTTGGTCCTCAGAGGTGGTATACGAATCATTGATTGCAGAACCGCCGTTAGGATGCTGCGCATCGCCAAAAGTAGCGTGAGCGTGAGCGTCCATTTCGGCTGCAGATCCAAATGCTGCGTGGCATGCACTGCAGATCCAACGTTCATGGCGCGTATAAACCACATTCGGCACCCAGACCTGGCTGTAATCTGTCTCCCAGTGGCCCTGCTCGGCAACCCACTTCTTCTGGCTGCCGCCGTTGGAAGAGGAATTGTTGCTGCCGGAACTCTGCGAATTGCCGGAATTCTGCTTGGACTGGGAGGAATCGCCCTTGTTGTCCGACTTCGAGGAATCGGAAGACTTGTTATCCTCCTTCTTGGAGTCATCGGACTTCTGGTCCTTGTCGTCGGATTCTTTCTTCTCCTCGGTCTTGGTTCCAGAGGTTTGCGCCGCCTTTTCTTCGCTTGGCTTCTTTTTGTCTTTGTTCTTTACCGCTGTGGCGGCCCTTTCCGTAGAGCCGCTTCCTTGCTTTGCAACGCCGGCACATCCAAGTTGAGGTGCCGAAAGGCACACCAGAAGCGCAACGATAATAGCCTTTTTTCTCACACCGATCTCCCCGTCCATGAAACCGGGCGTTGGACACTAGCCGATATCCAACGCCCGACTCGCTTTTACATCTGCTCGCGGCGCTTCTTCCGGTCGAGGAAGACGCCGGCTGCCACAAGGACGGTACCGCCGATGGCGAACGTCTCGCCGATGAGGCCCGTGCGGTCGCCGGTCTGGGCGAGGTTGCCGGGCCGGGCGGTCTCCGTGCCGGCGAGATGCTTCGGGCTGTATGCCACCTGTTGCTTTGCGGCCTCCTCTGCCTCCTGTCGTGCGATCTCATCGGAAAGCTCCTGCTCCGCCGCGATGCGGTCGGACTTCGCCTGCTCGTAGGCGGCGAGCGCCGCATCATAGCCGGGCTTGAGCCCGTCCAGCGCAGCCTGCTTCTCGTCCAGGATGACTTTGGCGGGCGCGACCTTGGCACGTGCCTCGACTGCTGCGGCGAAAAGCGCGTTGAGGGCGTCATCCGCGTTCGCGTCATGGCCGGAAGCGATCGCCGCGTCGGCATTGATGGAGTTCAGCCTCGCCAGCTTGGCGTCTGCCTGCGCCTTTGCCTGTTCGGCGGCGGAGACCAGGGACTCGGCGGCGATGGTATCCGCCTTCGCGGCATCGAGCGCGGCCTTGGTGTCATTGACGGCCTTTACTGCATCCTGCTGGCGCTGCTGTGCCTCTGCGAGCTTCGCGGCAAGACCGGTGAGGATGTCGAGGTTCGACTGTGCGTCCTCGAGATCGGTCTGGGAGCCGGTGAGCCTGTCGGCGGCAACGCCGGTGTCGGCCTTTGCGGCATCGACGGCACGCTGGGCATCCGCGAGGGCGCGTGCGGTGCCGTCCGCCTTTTGCTTGGCGGCTGCGAGGACTGCCGCCTTCTCGGCTTGGTCGGCTGCCGCCGCGTCGTGAACGCTCTTTGCTGTATCGACCGCCTTCTTGGCGTCGGCGATGTCCTGGAAGAACTTCGCGAGGTCGGCGTTCGCATCGTCCACGCCCTGCTGCTTAGCAGCGGTGTCCGCCTTGGCGGAATCCAACTTAGACTGTGCGGTCGTTACGGCTGCGTTGGCAGCATCAAAGGCGACCTGCTTCTGCTGGACGGTCGACTTTGCCGTATCGACTGCCGCGTTGGCGGCATCGAGGTCCGATTTCGCCGCATCAAGCTCGGTCTGGGCATCCGTGACGCCCTGTTGCTTGGCGGCGACATCAGCATTGGCGGCATCGACGGCACGCTGGGCATCCGCGACGCCCTGCTTCGCGGCATCGACACCTGCCTGTGCGGAATCCGCTGCGACCTGCTTCTGCTGAACGGTTGCGGTGGCGCCGGCGGCTGCCTGCTTCTTGGATGCGAGATCGGCCTTGGCTGCGTCGAGTGCGCTCTTGGCGTTCTTGAGACCGTTGATATAGGAGGTCAGCTTTTGCTCGTACTCGTCGACGGAGATGGGGTTCGTGTTCCAACCGGAGCCGGACCAGCCGGAGATCTCTGCGGTATAGCACTGCGTCTGAAGCCCGGACATGGTGCCCTTGGTGCAGGTTGCCATTCCCATAACGGCGAGTTCGGGATTGATGATGTTCATGTAATGGCCGACGGTGCCGCTGCTGCCGTTCTCCCAGCGGCAGTTGTTTGCAATCCAATGGTTGATTGCGACGCCGTTCTTTGCATAGAAATCATAGGCATCCTTGCCGACAAGACCGGTGACTCCATAAAGGGCCTCCGTTGCCTTGTCGAAAAAGCCCTTCTCCTGCTCGATCCACTGCCCACTCGGATCGATTCCGTAATTCCATGCCAGGTTTTCGGCAAAATTATATTGACGGGCATGATCGAGCACAGTGTCACTGTAGTTGGCATCCGCAATGGCACCGGCGATGAGCTTGTAGGTGACCTGGAGCTCGGACAGGCCGACCGACTTGCGGTAGTCGTTGACGGACTTCATCCACCTGATCGCATTGAGCATGTTATCAAGGGACGTGGCGTCCTTGGAGTTGCCGACTTCGGTCTTTCCGGCATATTTGGCGTTCAGGATGATGTTGACTGCGTCATCGGCACCCATGGCACGGAAGAAGCCGATGGCTCCCTGCTTGAGCTGCGCGTCGGCGGAATCGAGTTTTGCCTGTGCCTCGTCGACCTTCTGCTGCGCGGCGGTCACGGCGGCGTCTGCGGTATCCTTTGCGGCCTTGGCGTTCGCAAGCTCTACATCGGCGGCTGCCTTGGCGGACTCAGCGTCCTTGACAGCCTGCTTCGCTGCATCCAGCTTGGAGATGGCGTCGACGTTCGCCTGCTTGGCGGCATCGAGGTCGGCGTTCGCGGCATCGAGTGCGGACTGGGCGGCGTTCATGCCGGATTCGGCATCGGCCGCGGCCTGCTGCTTTATGGAGAGGGACGCCTGGGCATCATTCAGCTCGGTCTGCGCCGTTGCTGCAGCGGACTGCGCCTGCTCGAGCTCGGACTCGCACTGGGACTGTGCCGCTTGTGCGGCAGCGAGGGCTGCCTCCGCGTCCGCGACCTTCTGTTTTGCCGCATCGTACTCCGGACCGCTGGCGCCTGCCTCCGCTGCGGCGAGGTCGGCTTTCGCCTGCTCATAGGCGGCGCTGGCTGCTGCGACCTTCGCATCCGCCGCGTCCTTGTTCTGCTTGGCTGCGACAAGGACGGAATCGGCGGAATCCTTTGCAGACTGGGCCGCAACCAGCTTGGACTGGGCATCGGCAAGCGTAGCGTTGGCGTTGGCGAGTTCAACCTGTGCCCTGTCCACGGCAGCCTGGGCGTCGCGCACGGCCTGTTCGGCGGCACTGATTGCCTCCGGGGTGGCGCTTACGGCATCTGCCTTGGCTTTATCGAGGGCATCCTTGGCATCCTGGGCCGCCTTGAGGGCGGACTTGTACGCCTCGTCCTTCTCGGACGCATCCGCCTTGGCGTCTGCGAGACCCGCCTTCGCCTGCTCGAGGTCCTTGCCGGCAGTATCGGCGGCGTCCTTGCCCTCTGCGACCTGACGGGCGTACTCGTCCATTGCCGCTCGGTCGGCTGCCGTGCCGGCGCTGACTGCCGAATCGTAGGATGCCTTGGCCTGGTCGCGGGCGGAAGCCGCCTCGTTGTAGGGACCGGCGGCCTCATCGTAGGATGCCTTGGCGGCGTCCTCCTTCGCCTTCGCCTCGTCGACTGCCTTCTGCAGGTCCGCGATGGTCTGTGCGGCGGATTTCGCGCCGACACCGGATGCCGCGCCGGCGTGGGCGGCGATCGGCGACATCACGGCGGGGTGCTGCGTGCCCCCGTCACCGGTCTGGGCGAATGCCGTGAACGGTGAGATGAGGCTCGATCCGGTCATGGCGGCCATGGTCGCCGCGGTGACGGTCAGACGCGCGATCCCCTTCGGGGCGTGAATCTTTTTGTTTGGCAGTGTGGCGAAGTGATCGCCGCCGGCAGCGAAATGCTTTCCCTGAGTCATTGCTATTCCATTCCTTTTCCGTGCCCTATCCGACTGGGCATCAGAGTGCTTTCCAATAGAGATAATTATGCGCCTTAACAGGGATTGTTGTATATAGTCCGTTGGCTTTTATACAACAATCCATGACTCTTTTTGTCATGGATATCTCGCCGCTACAACGATCCTTTGGTCTACGCTGCAAAGAATTAAGATCAAAGTCTGGTTACTCTCAAGTACAATTTGCGAATCGCATCGGCATGGACAGGTCTTACTACGCCTCGATAGAGGTCGGACGAAGAAATGTCAGTCTTTCTAACCTCTGTAAAATTGCTAACGGATTCGACATGACAATCGCTGCACTCATGACTGGTGTGACTGAGAAAACGGATTAGTCCATCAATCAATCAGCGAACGCAGTGAGCGAATCAATCGACGGCACAGCCGGCGGCAAGGTCACGGCACGTGACCGCGCAGCAGCTTCGCGAGCGAAGGGGGACAGCATCGCTGTCCCTATTCTTTATCGACGGCTTAGCCGGCGGCAAGGACACGGTACGTGGCCGCGCAGCGAGCTTCGCGAGCGAAGAGGACGGCATCGCCGTCCCTATATTTTTATAGTATATTTCTCTATTAATTGGTTTCACCAAAATGGGTATAGCGCAAGCTTCTGAACAGGCGTTTTTATCAAAAACTCAAAGCAGCCGAATCATCAAAATGGTGAAATTTTTTACCCAAATTGAGGAAGCGCTTCACCAAAATGGAACCGACTAACGGCTGTTGAAAACTTTTTATCCCCAAAATGGTGATTTCCTGTTTTCAGTGGAAAACTCGGTAAGTTAAATTATTTACTTACCAGATTTACAAACAAAAGCAGTTCTTAACCCTAAAACCAGAACAGGTCAGAAGCAAAATTAACTCCTGACCTGCGATTTTTCTGGTGCCCCCGGGCGGATTCGAACCGTCGACACCCGCTTTAGGAGAGCGGTGCTCTATCCCCTGAGCTACGGAGGCATGTTGTATTAGTGTAGCAGATTTACGCCGCTGTAATGCAGCGTATACCCACTCTTCGAAGTTGCGGTGGAACAGCCCTCCGGAAAGTGCGTCCCACTATCCAGGCAAATTCTGGGGCAGACTTTCCCCATGAGACCTCGCTGGGAAACTGTGACCCAGAATTTCGGCTCGAAACGGGACACGGTTTCCCAAACGACCCCGTTCCGGAAACTACATCCCGGAATCGACGCTCGAACTGGGGTGCACTTTCCCGATCGAGCCACATGGGAGACTGCGCCCCACTTTGAGGGGGCGCTCTTTAATGACTAGTTGCCTTTGTGGAAAAGGTTTTTGATAACGGAGGGGATGCTCTTGGCACCCTTGGCCGTCACATCGATAAAGTCGGGCGAACGAACGAGCCTGTCCTCGTCAATGTACTTACGCACCGCGCGAAGCGTTTCCTTGTCATTGCGCGTCGAAAACGTAAAGTGGCCATTCTCTTTGGTAAAGATGGCAAAACGCGTAATCTTCTTGGTGCCGCGCAAAACCTCGGCGGCAATATAGTCGACCTCGTCCCACGGGATTTGGATATAATCCTCGGGATTACGCTCGTTATAGTACTCAAACGCCTTATTGCCCACCATCACGTTACCGTGACTGGTAAGCCCCATCAGGCAGGTTGCCGGCGTTGCCAGATCGACCGTGCTGTTCTGAGATTGCGCCATACGCGCCTCGCCCTCCAATAAAAACAATCGGACCGCATCCAGTGTACCCACCGGGTGCGGTCCGTTTCAATGGCTCAAAAGCCCTTGCCTAGCAACTCTCGGTCTTAAGCCGAAGCGTGCTTACATGAAGCCGCAGACGCGACCGATGATGCCGACGGCGAAGAGAGCCAGGATGATGACGATCGGGCTGACCTTCTTCTTGAGGAGCTTGCAGACCAGAAGGGTCAGGCACACGGCGGCAAGGCCGGGGATGAGCTGATCGAGGTTGGCCTGAAGCGTGGTGACCTTCACCGGGTCGAGTGCGTTGGCACCGACAGAGCTGTACATCGTCAATGCTTGCTTGATGCCCTCAGAACCGGCGGGCAGGTTGGCCCAGTCAATATAGGCGCCAGCAGACTGCGTGACCTTGGAGACGACCGGGGTAAAGGAGATGGAAACCCAACGCTCGACAAGGGCGCCGATGATGAACATACCAAGGATGGAAGCACCCTCGGTGACCTTGCCCATCAGACCGCCGGAGAGGTCCTTGGCGATGGAGGAGCCGACCTTGTAGCCAAACTCCTGCGTGTACCACAGGAAGGCGTAACGGATGATGTTCCACGCGAAGAAGAACAGCAGCGGACCGGCGATGCTGCCGGACAGGGCCAGGGAAGCGCCCAGTGCGCCCAGAATCGGGCGAAGGGTGAACCAGAAGGCGGGGTCGCCGACGCCGGCGAGCGGGCCCATCATACCGACCTTGACGCCCTGAATGGCGACGTCGTCAATCGGAGCACCGTTGGCGCGCTCCTCCTCGAGGGCGAGGGTAACGCCAATGACGGGGGCGGAAACATAGGGGTGGGTGTTATAGAACTCCAGGTGGCGCTTAAGAGCGGCAATCTGGTCATCCTTGCTGGTGTAGAGCTTCTTGATCGCAGGGATCATTGCGAAGCACCAGCCGCCGTTCTGCATACGCTCGTAGTTCCACGAGCCCTGAAGGAACTGATGACGGAAGCAAACCTTCTTACGGTCAGCCTTGGTGAGCTGAATCTTGTTCTCTGCCATATGTATCACTCCCCTCCTACTCGTAATCGTTCAGAATGTCGCCGAGCGGGTCACCGGAGCCACCGCCCATGCCGCCACCCTGCTTGGCCAGATCCTTAAGGCCAAGGTAGATGAGGGCAAGGGAGATGCCGATGAGGCCAAGGGCGATCAGCGTGAGCTGAGGGATGGCAGCAAGGACAAAGCCGAGGATGAAGAACGGCCAGGTCTCCTTGGTGGCCATCATGTTGATGACCATGGCGTAACCGACGGAAGCGACCATGCCGCCGCCGACAGCCATGCCGCCGGACAGCCAATCGGGCATAGCGTTAAGCGCGTTGGTAACAGCCTCGGCCGGGATGATGCACAGAAGTACTGCCGGGATGGCGATACGAACACCCTGCATGAGGATGCCGGCGTACTGCCAACGCTCGATGCCGGCGAAGTCGCCCTTCTCGGCGCAGGCGTCCATGCCGTGAACCATAGCGGTAGCCAGGGTACGGCAGATCATGGTCAGGAACAGACCAGCGACCGACAGCGGGACGGCGACGGCGATGGCGGCGGTAACGGCCTTGGCCGAATCGGTGGCGCCACCGTTGAGGGCGAGCACCATGATGATCGAAGAAGCGACCGAGGCCAGAGCGGCGTCAGGCGCGACGGCGGCGCCGACGTTAGCCCAGCCAAGGGCCATCATCTGGAGCGAACCGCCCAGGAGGATGCCCTCCTGAAGGTGACCGGTTACGAGACCGATAAGCGTGCATGCCACGAGCGGCTGATGGAACTGGAACTCATCCAGAATGCCTTCCATACCGGCAAGCAACGCGACAATCGCAACAAGCAGAATAGTGATTGCAGACATGTATCGGACCCTCCTTTACTATGCTTGAGCGGCCAGTTCGGCCTTTGCTTTCTTCAACATGGCGTCGAGATCCTCGGAGGAATCCGAAGGAACCTTGCGGACCTCGAACTTGACGCCCTTGGCCTTGAGAGCCTCGATGGTCTTGACGTCGTCATCGCCCATAGCGACAGCGTTAGTGACGACGACCTTGCCCTTGGAGTGGGCCATGGAACCGATGTTGGCTTCCTTGATGTCGACGCCGGCCTCGATGGCCCTGAGCAGATCCTGCGGGTTCTCGAACAGCAGCATCGCCTTGGTGTCGCCAAAGCGCGTGTCCTTGACGACCTCGGCCATCTTCTTGATGGGCACGACGTTGGCATGGACTCCCGGAGGGGCAGCCTGCTCGATCATGGTCTTGCGGAGCTCGTCGTGAGCAACGCCGTCGGAGACCACGATGATGCGGTTGGGGTTGATCTGCTTGGTCCACGTGGTGGCCACCTGACCATGCAGCAGACGCGTGTCGATACGGACGTGGGCGATCTTGATGTGCCCGTCGCCGATCACCGTTCCCGGAGGAATGGCACCCGCAGGAGCAGCGGCGGCCGCAGCCGGCTTCTTCTCCTCGGGCTCCAGAGACTCGGGCTTGACGCGCACGCCGGCCTTAGCCTCAGTCACGAGATGTTTTGCGATCGCATGTGCAGTGTTCTTTGCGTCAAAGCGCTGCGAATATGCCTCGATGAGCATAGGCAGGTTGACACCGGTGACGATAGCCCAGGAATCATGGCCCTCGATGAGACCGCTGATCTGGTTGAAGGGCGTGCCGCCCCACAGATCAACGAGGAAGAGCACCTGCTCCTGGTCCTCGAAGGAAGCGACTGCTTCCTCGACCTTGGCTCGGAAGTCGTCGGGGCCCATGCTCGGCTCGAGCGAGACCACGGCTACAGACGGCTGATCGCCAAAGACCATCGAGCCCGTCTGCTTGATTCCAGCCGCCAAGTCACCATGGCTAGCAAGAACAATACTTACCATCACATAACCTCCTTTTTGTCTACGTAATTCCTACACGACAGTTATGGAGTATAGCTGCAAATACAGCAGAATTGTTTGAAAAACTGCAAAAGGTAGCATTATTTGTTTAAACGTCTTAATTTGTTACAAGTTGATTACATTCCAGCATCATTGGCTGATCTGCCGCTGATAACTGATACCCAACCAATACTTACACGACGGATATGCGCATGCTGTCATTATTACCGCTTTTAAACAGATGCAAACGTGCTGAGACCGAGGCTATTTCGTTTAAACAGCTATGCCTTGACTAATGGCGAGCGATATGCTCTAGCAAAGTAGTTATTGGGGACGTTCTTAAATGGCTAGTCATTGGGGACGTTCTTTTTCGACTAGTCGTTTAAGAACGTCCCCAACGACTAAGTTAGGCGATGTGGAGGGGGTTGGCGGCGTCGACGGCATCGGGGGCATCGGATAGGCCGTCGGGGGCAGCGTCTGTCGGGTCCTCGTCGGAGGTCTCGATCTGCTTGATCATGACCTCCTGGCCCTGCAGCAGATAGGTCTCGCCGCTACCGCAATGGGGGCAGGTCTTGCCGTGCTCGACCGTCGCGTAGTCGCAGCCGCACGCCTCGCAATGCGTCACGGCCTCGACAGGCTCCACAATAAGCTCCGCGCCCTGCGTGATAGGCTTTTTATCTGCCGCCCAGCGCCAAGCATCAAGCAGCAGATCGGGAACGACGCCCGAGACCTCGCCCAGGAGCAGCGTCACGCTCGAAACGCGACTCACGCCATTGGCGCGCGCCACATTCTCGACATCACGAATGATGTGATAAACAATCCCGATCTCGTGCACTTTTAATTCCTTCCGCCGTTCTACCGAACGGCGGTCGGCTTGACGCTGCGCGAGCCCCAGACGGGCGATCTGCCTTTCAATCGTCGGGCATGGGCAAAAGCCCTATGCCCTCCTCTTTCAAGGCACCTCGCCACGCCTGGGACTCGCTCGCTGTCCAACCGCTCTCTGCGCCGTTCTCCTGCTTGTTGCGTTTCTTACTTCTTCCCGAATTTGATCTTAATGGCGCGCTTGAGCGCGTACTTGCCCAGGCTTGGGAGCTTTTGCTCGTATTTGACCATCGTTGAGCACTCGGGGCGGTCGCGATCCAGATGGATGGCGTCGAACGCGCACTTGGTGGTGCACAGACCGCAGCCAATACACTTGTTGGGGTCGACGATCGAGGCGCCGCAGCCCAGGCAGCGAGCGGTCTCGGCGCGCACCTGTTCCTCGGTAAAGGTCTCGACGTACTCGCTAAACGGCGCGGCCTTCTCGCGTTCGCGGTCCACATGCGCAACCTCGCGGCTCGCGTTGTCGTAGCTTTCGATCACGGCATCGTCGCGGTCAAGCGCGGTGTAGCGGCGCTGGTTGCGGCCGATGGTGAGCGTGGAGCCCGGCTGCACAAAGCGATGGATGGACACCGCGGCCTCGTGACCGGCGGCAATGGCATCGATGGCAAAGCTGGGGCCAGTGTAGACGTCGCCGCCCACAAAGATGTCGGGCTCGGCGGTCTGGTACGTCTGCGGATCGGCAAGGGCACCCTGGCCGCGGCCGAGCTCCACCTTGGAGCCAGCCAGCAGGTCGCCCCACACAATGGACTGGCCAATCGACATGACGACACGGTCGGCATCGACACGGCGCAAGTCGTTCTCGTCATACTCGGGCGCAAAACGGCCCTCGTCGTCAACGACACGCGTGCAGCGCTTGAAGGTGATACCGCACACACGACCGGCCTCGTCCAGGTGAATCTCCTTGGGGCCCCAGCCGCAGCTAATGTGCGCGCCGTCCTCAATGGCCTCGCGACGCTCCTCCTCGCTGGCAGGCATCTGGGCCTCGCTCTCCAGGCAGAACATCTCAACGTGCTCGGAACCCAGACGGCAGGCGTTGCGCGCGACGTCGATGGCCACGTTGCCGCCGCCCACCACGATGGTGCGCCCGGGCAGCGCGTCGATCTTGCCGCTGTTAACCTCGCGAAGGAAGTCGACGGCCACGGTCACATCCTCGGCATCCTCGCCCGGAATGCCGGCAAGGCGGCCGCCCTGGCAGCCAATGGCCACGTAGAAGGCCTTAAAGCCCTGCGCGCGCAGCTCGTCGAGCGTCACGTCGCGACCGACTTCCACGCCATAGCGGAACTCGGCACCCATCAGGCGAATGACCTCGACCTCGGCCTCGATAACATCCTTCTGCAGCTTAAAGCTGGGAATGCCGTAGGTGAGCATGCCGCCCGGGCGCTCGTTTTTCTCGAACACGACGGGCTTGTAGCCCTTCTCGGCCAGGTAGAAAGCGCAGGACAGGCCGGCCGGACCGGCGCCGATGATGGCGATCTTCTGGTCGAAGCCGCCGGCACGCGTCGGGGTCACCACTGGCGGGACATAGCGAGTCGCGGCATCCAGATCGCGCTGGGCGATAAACTTCTTGACCTCATCGATAGCCACGGCCTCGTCCACGCGACCGCGGGTGCAGGCATCCTCGCAGCGGCGGTTGCACACACGGCCGCAGATAGCGGGCAGCGGGTTCTCGCGCTTGATGAGCGCCAGAGCCTCGTCGTAGCGGCCCTGCGCCGCAAGCTTTAAGTAGCCCTGAACGGCAACGTGAGCGGGACAAGCCGTCTTGCAGGGCGCGGTGCCAGACTCGTGCGTCTCGATGCGGTTGTCGTTGCGGTAGTTGGGCGACCACTTGGTGTGATCCCACTTGGTGGCATCGGGCAGCTCCTGGCGCGGATACTCGGGCACGCGGCCGCCGGCCTTTTTGCTGCAGAGCTTCTGGCCCAGTTTGGCGGCGCCGGCCGGACACACCTCAACGCAGCGACCGCAGGCCACGCACTTGTCCTTCTCGACCTTGGCGACATAGGCTGAGCGCGACAGGTTGGGCGTGTTGAACAGCTGCGAAGTGCGCAGGGCGTAGCACACGTTGACGTTGCAGTTGCAGATGGCGAAGATTTTGTTCTCACCGTCGATGTTGGTGATCTGGTGCACAAAGCCGTTGTCCTCGGCCTGGAGCAGGATGTCGTAGACCTCCTCGCGCGTCACATAATGGCCGCGGTCGGTCTCGACCACGTAGTCGGCCATATCGCCCACGGCGATGCACCAATCGGCCGGGTCGTCGGCGCAGCCCTCTCCCATCACGCGACGGCTCGCGCGGCAGCTGCAGGTGCTGGCGGCATACTTACCCTCGTATTTGTCGAGCCAATGCTCGATATGCTCGATCGGCACCGAGGTGCTCGCAGCATCGATGGCCTTCTCGACCGGAATGACATGCATGCCAATGCCGGCACCGCCGGGCGGCACCATCGGCGTGGCCTTGGACAGCGGCCCCTTGGACGCCTGCTCAAAGAACTTGGCATAGACCGGATGCTCCTCGAGCTGGCTCACGCGCATGTTGAGGAACTCGGCGGAACCCGGCACCAGCATGGGCAGCACCCACTGCTTGGCGCGCTCGGGGTTTTCCCAGTTGTACTCGAGCAGACCCGTGTAGCTCATGTCGTCGAGCATTTTTTCGATATCGGCCTCGGGCATGCCGGTGAGCTTGACCATCTCGGGCAGCGTATAGGGACGGCGCATCTTCATCTTGCAGAGCACTTCGGCCTGCTCGTCGGTTGCGGCCTCGGCAAACGACCAGTACTCGTAGCCCAGCAGCTCGTCGCGGTGCAACAGGCGGTTGGTGCAGTGCTCACACAGTTTGACGATGGCCTCGCGCGGATGCTCCGGTATCGGCGGCACAAACTCCGCACCGATATCGGGCTCGGTGTAACTAATCCCCGGTCCGTTGAGAATCATAGTCGTCCCTTCTCTTGCCGCAGCCTGGCAGGCACGCAGCGCCCCTCTTTTTACGGGCTCGACATGCTCCCACGCCGTTCACCCGTTATTGTTGACATTGTGTCAAAAACAGTATTGACGAACCGTCAACAATATTCAAGACTGTTAGGCGAACGGTCAGGCTCAAACGGATGAAAGGCGGCAAACACATGAGCAGTAACGCAGCGAACACCTCTGTGGCCGACGCCGTCCCCGCGCCCGACAGCACGGCAAAGCGCTTGACGGGCGACGAACGCCGTCGCGAGATCCTCGATGCCGTGCGCACCGTGAGCTCCGAGCTGGGCGTGTCTCATCTATCTGTCTCGGCCGTGACCAAGCGAGCCGGCTGCACGCGCTCGCTGTTCTACCACTACTTCGCCGATATGGACGCCGCCGTCACCGCCGTGATGGACGAAGCGATCGACGGTTTTATCGCCGAGCTCGAGCAGTGGAACGCCAGCCGCACGGTTGGCGACATCGAAGGCGCACTCGACACCGTCGCCCCACTCTTTAAGCACCTGGTCGTGAGCGGCCACGAGCTGCCAAGCACGCTCACCTCGAGCAGCGGCGCGCTCTACGGCGGCTTTTTGCACAACGTGGTCCAGCGCGTGGCGCAGTATATCTGCGACACCACCGTGGTGGATTTTGTCGCCCATCATGAGCTACGCATCGACCATGTCTACGAGACGTTCTACACCCTCATCATGGGACTGTTGATGTATATCCGCACGCACCCCGATGTGCCCGACGAGACGGTCAAGGAGATTATCGCCTCGACGCTCCACATCGAGGGCTATACCGCCAAGTATCCGGAGCGCAAGCCCCAGAACTGACGACATTTGGCCAAACTGCCCGCGATCAGAAGAGGGGCCGCGGGCGTGTGAAAGGAGAGCAGCATGCTGTTCGATGTTTGGGGTAGCGATACCCTTATCCACTGGGCCGGCTGGGCCATGGTCTTTATTGGCCTCATCGTGCTCAACGAGGTCGGCCGCCGCACCAAGCTGGGCGCGGCAATCATCTTTGGCGTGGCTCCGCTGGCCATGACCATCTATTGCGTCGCCATCGCCGTCGGCGTTTCGCAGGGTGCCGAGTGGGCGCTCACCAACCCCACTCACGTGTACCAGAACAGCTGGTTCCACTACGCCAAGGTGTACGCGGCGCTGGCCGGTTGCTGGGGCTTCATTGCCATTAAGTACCAGTGGGGCAAGATCGGCAAGGCGCATTGGTTCCGTGCATGGCCGTTTGTGATCGTCGCCATCAACATCATGATCGCCGTCGTGTCCGACTTCGAGAGCGCCTATCACTTCTTTGTCCTGGGCCAGTCCACCTGGGTCACCTCCGAGGGTGCCACGCAGCTTGCCGGCTGGAACAACGTGTTCAACGGCATCGCCGGTCTCATCAACATCTTCTGCATGACCGGCTGGTGGAGCGTCTACGCCTCCGAGGATCAGACCGACATGTTGTGGCCCGACATGACTTGGGTCTACATCATCGCCTACGATATCTGGAACTTCTGCTACACCTACAACTGCCTGCCCACCCACTCCTGGTTCTGCGGCTTTGCGCTGCTGCTGGCGCCCACCGTCGCCGCCTTTATCTGGAACAAGGGCGGCTGGATCCAGAACCGCGCCTTTACGCTTGCTATTTGGTGCATGTTTGCCCAGGTGTTCCCGTACTTCCAGGAGGAGTCCATCTTTGTGACCCACTCCACGCTCGACCCCGGCGCCGCCACCGCGGTCTCGATCGCCGCACTGGTCGCCAACATCGCCGCGATCATCTACATCGCCTACCGCGCCAAGAAGCTCGGCCGCAATCCCTACAAGCAGGATGTCTTTGAGGGCACCAGCGATTGGGAGAAGGCTACCGCTCGCCGCGCCAAGGTGGATTACGCACACGCCGAGTAACGCGCTCGCTGCCGTCCGCATTTGGATGTAGGCGCGTCTCTTTGGCTCCGTAATCTCGCGTTATGCGCAGCCCCCGGAAAGCAATTCGTTTGCTTTCCGGGGGCTTTTTGCTCATATGACCCAATCCGCTGTCAAGAGCCACAATGGCCC
>NZ_QRVG01000014.1:32017-60679 GCF_003459245.1 Collinsella sp. AF23-2 | reverse complement strand
GGAGAGCATTTCCCAGTTGACAAAACTATAGGAACACCCCCAGATGGCCGCCGCGTCCACCGTTGGGGATTACAAAGTTGCAATTGGGACGTTCGTCCTGTCTTTTGGCAGGTCGGCGGCGTATCCTTATAACCTACAACAAAGCGAGAAAGGTTCTGTATGGATCGAAACGAACTCGACCCCAGCGTCCCCAGCGCCACAGAGGTCAAGAAGATTCCCCTCATCATTAAGGTGTACGCCGTCCTGTGCATCCTTTCCGGCGTGGGCACGCTCCCGTCGGTCGCTGCCTTTATGTGGCAGGTCATCACGGCACTTGTTAACGGCAACGCCACCGAAAAGCTCGGCGACAACACGCTCGTCGCAGTCGGCCTTATCGTCGCCGGCATCATGCTCTCTGCGGCAAGTGCCGTCATCCTAATCATCTTTGGCCTGGACCTTATCAAAAACCAGCGCCGCAACGCCGCCCGCCTGTCCTACATCCTTATTGCATTCACCGTCGTCGAGCTTTTGGTCGACGTGATGCTCCAGGGCATCGGGCCCTTCCTGCTGCGTCCCGCGATCCAGCTCGGCATCCTTGTTGCACTTTCGGCAACCGTCGACCCCACGCTGCGTCAGGAGCGCGAACTGCAGCGCCGCCTGCAGGAGATGCTCGACCGCGACGCTGCCGCCGAGGGCATGCTCGGCCGCGATGAAACCGGCGAGGGCTACATCAAGCTCAACTACTTCAACCTGTTCTGGGTGTTCTTTGTCTGCTGCATACTCGGCCTGATCGCCGAGGACATCTGGCACATGACGGTCGACGACCCGGGCGTCTATCAGAACCGCGCCGGCATGCTGTTTGGCCCCTTCAGCCCCATCTACGGATTTGGCGCCGTGCTCATGACCATGGTGCTTAACCGCTTCTACAAAAAGAACCCCATCATCATTTTCCTGGTGAGCGCCCTGCTCGGCGCCAGCTTTGAGGTGTTCGTGGGCTGGTTTATGCAGACCGCGTTTGGCGTGGTCTCGTGGAGCTACTCGCACATAACGCTGTTCGGTTTGCCCGATCCGCTCGTGGTCCTCACGGGCGGACGCACCTGCACGGGCTTCGCCTGCCTGTGGGGCCTGGGCGGCCTCATCTGGATCAAGCTGCTGCTGCCGAGGCTGCTTAAGCTTATCAACAAGATCCCCTGGAAGAGCCGCTACTCGGCCACCGTCATCTTTACCGTTATCATGCTGGTCGACGGCGTCATGACGCTGCAGTCGCTCGACTACTGGTACCAGCGCGTTAACGGCACGGAGCCGGACATTCCCGTCGCACAGTTCTACGGAGAGCACTTCGATAACGAGTACATGGAAAACCGCTTCCAGAGCATGACCATGAGCCCCAAGGATGCGACGCGCGTGTAGCGCCCACCGCGCCCAAAACGCAAAAATGCCCGCCGGTATCACACGTACCGGTGGGCATTTTTATAAACGATCCTTCTATCGACGCAAGCCTCTACGCCTCGCGCTCGACCTCACTCACGCATTCGTTCTTAATGGTGCCAACGAGCGCCTGCAGCGCATCGACCACGTGCGGGCGAATGTCCCCGCCGATGAGCACGAGCATGATGTCGTCACCTACGGCAAGCTCGCCGCTTGCCAGCCACACACGCACATAGCCGATACCCGGCATCGCGAGCGTGGCCTCGATAGCAGACCGTACCTTTTCGGCGTCGTAGTCAAAGACCATGCCGCCCACCCTGTGGCCTGGCGCCACGCCATCGGTCTCGACTCCGCGCACCTCGGCCTTGGGCGTCGCGCGCACCACACCGTTATGCGTCAGATACATCCCACAGCCTGCCGCCGAAGCATCGGCCTTGGCCTCGCGCAGCCAAGCATCAATCGAAGGCATCAATTTGCCACTCTCGAGCATCATTTCTCCCTTACCGTCGTCGAGTAGCCAATTTGGGACGGGCCCTTTTTAGCTACTCTCGAACAACTTATTCCTCGACCGGCGTGAGCACCATGACGGCGCGTGTGTTGCTCAGCGACAGCGAACGACAGGTCACAAGCGTTACAACCTTAGTTGCCGAAGCGGCACGATCGGTAGCATCACTCGCCACGGCAGAAGCGCCGTCGAGCATCTCGGACAGGTAGTTCTTGAGTCCGTCGTCGCCCTCAAAATTGGTCGTGCGCGCCTTGGCATACGTGTCCTCGACCACCTTGGTCGCCAGTGGTCGCAGCTTATACGTAGCATCCCGTGTGATGTAATACACAAACTCGATGCTATCGAACGTTGCCTGGTCAGTCGTATCCGAAATCACGTTGAACATCGACCCATCGTTCATATGGTGGCCGTAGATCGTAGTCTGCTGGTCGACCATTCCCGGCGCGGTGTCATCGCTATCCAGGAAAATGGCACCGGACGCGTTAGCCGTACCGTCAAACAGCGTGTTGAGGTATTTGGAGTTGTTGTTGGTCTGCACCACGGGATAGTTGATATTGGTTCCCGGCACGTAAATCCAACCCACAATCTCGGGGTTCGTCTGAGCAAGCGCATCAAAGTCGATAATCGGCACGCCGCTGGCGTCCTTATCGCTTACATATTGCTTCTCGATTTTCTGATACGAATCGCTCGCCTGCTTATAGCCAATCTGGGCATTAATAAAGATAGCGGCGGCGGCGACAATCAGGCCGATACCGATGATGATAAGCAGAATGGGAATAATGGAGCGGCGCTTTTTGCGCGGCGGCTCGGTGTGATCCGACGGCGCGGCATGCGATGAAGACCGGGGCGGCTTCTTAGCGGAGCTATAAGACGAAGGACGATATGCGGCCGGCGCGTCCTGTCGACGATGCGTCGCCGGTGTCACGGGGCGCGGCGCGCGCGGCTGCTGAGGAGAGGATGTCCGACCCTGCTGCGCCGCATGGGCGACACCCGGCTTCGACGGATCGGGAATCTGAGAAGCCTTGAATCGTTTTCCCTGATAATCGGACATGGCTCTCCTTATACTGCGGTGAAACGGCGGAACGCCTAGGCGTCAGCCATCTCCTGCTTCATCTTCTCGATAACCTTGCGGTACTCGGGGTCGCAAGCACCCAGAATCTGCGTGGCATAGATAGCGGCGTTCTTGGCACCGTTGATGGCAACGCAGGCCACGGGCACGCCCGAAGGCATCTGCACCATCGACAGCAGCGAATCCATACCGCCCAGGTCACTCGTCTTCATAGGCACGCCGATAACCGGCAGCGGCGTAAAGGCAGCCACGACACCACCCAGGTGGGCGGCCTTGCCGGCGGCGGCGATAATCACTTTGATACCGCGATCGGCGGCAGTCGAAGCCCACTCGTGGACCTTCGCCGGCGTGCGGTGCGCGCTCGCAATGACGAGCTCATAGGGCACACCCAGTGCCTCGAGCTCGGCGGTGCAGCCTTCCATAACGCCCAGATCGGACTTGGAACCCATGATGATCCCGACAACCGGCTTTTGATCTGCCATAAACATAGACCTCCTGTTGAGAGCGGTGACGCAGCGAATCCGCGACCCTTAACTACTGAGAGTAGTATAGCTGCTCCCGTCCCTGCGGTCTGTGGGTGCTCTGCGGCGGCCCGGTGTTTTCATCTTCACTCCGGTTGCTACGCAAAGTCGTTCAGATGAAAACACCGGGCCGCCGCAGAGCACCTTCGACCTACCGGGGATTGCTATGACGTACGTTGGCTGAAATATTAACGTGGGATCCGCCGTTCGAACGAACGGCGGATCCCACACTCACTTTTTATTCAGCCCTAGTCATCACGCAAAGCCCCTTCGGCAGCACACGGTGCGGCCAAGTCACCGCAGGCCGGGGCGGGAGGCGGACCTTTCTCTCGGAAAACTTCGCGAAGCCCAGTTTCCGAGAGAAAGTGTCCGGCTGCCGCCCCGGCCGGCCAGCTCAACCTACACCGTGTGCTGCGGCAGGTCCTGCAGGGCGATGACGTCCATGCCCATGTCGTTGGCGCTGCCGTGACCCTGCTGGTCCTCACGCACCGCCTCGATGGCACTCACGTACGTGTTGGCGGCAGACATCGCGGTCACGCAGGTCACACCGCGTCGCACTGCCTCGGTGCGCAGCAGATAGCCGTCGCCGCGCGAGCCCGGACCGTACGGCGTGTTGATGATCACCGCGATCTTGCCATCGGCGATGAGGTCGCCGATGTTGGGGCGCTCGCCGTCGTGCGGGCCGCTAATCTTCTCCACGATCTCGCACGTCACGTTGCCTCCACGCAGCACGCGCGCCGTACCCTCGGTAGAGCAGATGTCAAAGCCCAGATAGCGCAGGATACGGGCGACCGAAAGGATATGGCGCTTGTCGCGGTCGCACACGCTAATGAACACCTTGCCGCAACTCGGGTCGGGCAGCTTGTAGTCGATCGCCAGCTGCGTCTTGGCGTATGCCTCGGGATAGCTCTTGGCGATACCCATGACCTCGCCCGTCGACTTCATCTCGGGCCCCAGGATGACGTCGGCGCCCGGGAAACGGCCCCAGGGCATAACGGCTTCCTTCATGCAGAACCAGTCCAGCTGACGCTCATCGCTCGGCAGGCCCAAGCTCGCGATGGAATCGCCCGCCATGATACGCGCCGCGCACTTGGCCAGCGGCACGCCGGTGGCCTTGGAGATAAACGGCACGGTACGGCTGGCACGCGGGTTGGCCTCGATCACGTAGACGGTCTCACCCTTGATGGCATACTGCACGTTGACCAGACCGCGGACTCCCAGCGCCATCGCGATGCGGCGCGTGGTCTCGCGGAGCTTCGCCTGCAGGCTCTCGCTAAAGCTGAACGGCGGAATGCAGGTCGCAGAGTCGCCGGAGTGAATACCGGCCTCCTCAATATGCTCCAGGATGCCGCCGATGTAGACCTCTTCGCCGTCGCACAGGGCATCGACATCGGACTCAATCGCACCCTCCAGGAAGCGGTCGAGGTACACCGGGTAGTCGGGGCTAATGCGCGCAGCCTCGGCCATGTAATCGCGCAGATGCTCGGCATCGTAGGCGATCATCATGCCGCGGCCGCCCAGCACGTAGCTCGGACGCACCAGCAGCGGGTAGCCAATATGCGCGGCCACGGCCTCGGCCTCCTCAAACGAGGTTGCCTGGCCCGCCGGCGGATACATAATGCCCAGCTTGTCGAGCAGGGCGGCAAAGCGCTCGCGGTCCTCGGCAAAGTCGATGGCATCGGGCTTGGTGCCCATGATGTTCACGCCGCTCTCCTCGAGCATGCGCGCCAGCTTAAGCGGAGTCTGGCCGCCGAGCGTCACCACGACGCCGTCGGGGCGCTCAACATCGATAACGTCCATGACGTCCTCGTAGGTGAGCGGCTCAAAGTACAAGCGGTCCGAGGTGTCGTAGTCAGTCGAAACGGTCTCGGGGTTGCAGTTGACCATGATGGTCTCGAAGCCGCGAGCCGCCAGTGCGTAGCTCGCGTGCACGCAGCAGTAATCGAACTCGATACCTTGGCCAATGCGGTTGGGGCCGGCGCCCAGGATCATCGCCTTGGGCTTGTCCGCCGGCGTGGTCTCGTCGGGAGCCACGCACTTCTTGGCATCCGGGCTCGTGCGGTAGATGTTCTCGTACGTCTTGTAGTGGTACTCCGTGGCGCTCGAAAACTCCGCAGCGCAGGTATCGACCGTCTTCATGCTGGGAACCACGCCCAGACCCTTGCGATAGGCGCGCACAAAGCGCTCGTCCGAGCCGGTCAGCGCGGCAATCTCGGCGTCGCTCGTGCCGTACTGCTTGAGCAGGCGCATCGCGTCGGCGTCGATATCCTCCACACGCAGGCCGCGGATGCTCTCCTGGACCTGCACCATGTCGTTGATGCGGTTGAGATACCACGGGTCGATGCCGCAAATGGCATGGATACGCGCAACGTCCCAGCTGCGGCGCAGGGCCTCGACCACAAAGAAGATGCGATGCTCGGTCGGGGTTGCCACGGCCTGAGCGAGCTCATCGTCGCTCAGCTTCTCGGCACCTTCCTTGCCACCGGCACAAATGCCCTGATGCCCGTCCTCCAGTGAGCGCATGGCCTTGCCGAAGGCCTCCTCAAAGGTGCGGCCGATCGCCATAATCTCGCCCACGGCCTTCATGCGCGTGGTGAGCGTGGGGTCGGTGCCCTTGAACTTCTCAAAGGCAAAGCGCGGCACCTTGACCACGCAGTAGTCGATCGTGGGCTCAAAGCAGGCGGGCGTGGCCTTGGTGATGTCGTTGACGATCTCGTCGAGCGTGTAGCCCACGGCCAGGCGAGCGGCGGCCTTGGCGATGGGGAAACCCGTGGCCTTGGAGGCCAGCGCGGACGAACGGCTCACGCGCGGGTTCATCTCGATGACGATCAGGCGGCCGGTCTGGGGGTTCACGGCAAACTGCACGTTGGAGCCGCCGGTCTCGACGCCGATCTTCTCCAAGATGGCGAGCGAGGCGACACGCATGCGCTGATACTCCAGGTCGGAGAGGGTCTGCGCCGGCGCCACGGTGATGGAGTCGCCGGTGTGCACGCCCATGGGGTCGAGATTCTCGATGGAGCACACGATGATGCCGTTGCCGGCGTGGTCGCGCATGACCTCCATCTCATACTCTTTCCAACCCTCGATGGACTCCTCGACCAGCACCTCATGGGCAGGCGAGAGCTCAAGGCCCTGGCTCACGATGGAGACGAGCTCCTCGTGGGTGTGCGCGATGCCGCCGCCGGCGCCGCCGAGGGTAAAGCTCGGACGCAGCACGCAGGGATAGCCCACGCGCTCGGCGATAGCCTCGGCGTCGGCCACGCTGTAGGCATAGCCCGAGCGCGCGACCTCCAGGCCGATCTCGGCCATGGCCTCGTTAAAGAGCTTGCGGTCCTCGCCGCGCTCGATAGCGGCCAGGTCGCAGCCGATCATCTCGACGCCGTACTTGTCCAGCGTGCCGTCTTTCGCCAGCTCGACGGCGGCGTTCAGACCGGTCTGGCCGCCCAGCGTGGGCAGCAGCGCGTCCGGATGCTCTTTCTTGATTACGCGCTCGATAAACTCGGCGGTGATGGGCTCGACATAGGTGCGGTCGGCCAAGCCCGGGTCGGTCATGATGGTCGCCGGGTTGGAGTTGACCAGGATGACCTCAAAGCCATCCTCCTTGAGCACCTTGCAGGCCTGGGCGCCGGAGTAGTCGAACTCGCAGGCCTGGCCAATAACGATGGGGCCCGAACCAATAACGAGGATGCGCTTGATGTCGGTACGTTTCGGCATGTTAGTTCTCCTCGGTCGCAGCGTTCTCGGACTCGGCGAAATTCCAGCCGGCGAGGCGGTCCTTCGCGGTGTCGATGTCCAGGTAGTTCTCCTCGCCGTCCATGAGTCGCGTAAAGGCGGTAAAGAGATAGTGGGCATCGGTGGGGCCGGGCGAAGCCTCGGGGTGGTATTGGACCGAGAAGCACGGGGCGTCGAGCAGCTGGATGCCCTCGGCGGTGCCGTCGTTGAGGTTCACATGTGTCAGGCGAATGCGGCCAAAGCGCTCGTTCATCACGACCGGCGCGATACCGCGGCGCACCCAGGCGCGCAGGTCGCCATCGGCCGCATGCTCGGTTTCGCCGCCGGAAAGCTCCGGAATCAGTTTGCCCAGACTGGGGAACAGCAGGCCAAAGCCGTGGTTTTGCGCGGTGATCTCCACGCGACGGCTCACCAGATTCATGACCGGCTGGTTACCGCCACGGTGACCGAATTTAAGCTTTTCCATTTGGGCGCCGCAGGCCAGGCTGATCATCTGGTGACCGAGGCAAATACCAAAGACCGGCACCTTGCCGATCAGCTGCTGCACCTGCTCGTAGGTCTCCACCACGGCGTCGGGGTCGCCGGGGCCGTTGGACAAAAAGACGCCATCGGGATTCATCTCGAGCACCTGCTGGGCGGGAGTATCCCACGGCACGACGGTAAGGTCGCAGCCGGCGCGGACCAGCCCCTCCAGAATGCCGCGCTTCACACCGCAGTCGTAGGCGACCACTTTCTGACGGGCAGGAGCGGCAACCGCAAGCGCAAAGTCATGCGTGGCAGGCAGGTCGGCGGCCACAAACTCGTGAGGCGCGGGGCAACTTACGGTCTTGACCAGGTTCTCGCCTACCAGCGTGGGCGCTGCGGCCAGACGCTCGGCAAGCTCGTCGACGTCGAAGATCTCGGTCGAGATAATGCCCATTTTGGAACCATTGTCGCGCAGATGGCGCACCAGAGCGCGGGTGTCGACACCCTCGATAGCGACGATGCCGTGAGCGCGCAGGTACTCCGGCACGCTGACGGCCGAGCGCCAGTTAGAAGGCGTGGCGCACATGTCGCGAACGATCATGCCGCGCATAGCCGGAGCGCTCGCAGGGCGCACGGCGTCGCCAGGGAAGGCCGACTGGACATCGGTCTCGTCGATACCGTAATTGCCGATCTGCGGATAGGTCATGGTTACAATTTGGCCGGCATAACTCGGGTCGGTCATGACCTCAAAGTAGCCCTCGAGCGAGGTGTTGAAGCAGACTTCGCCGGTCGCGGTGCCCTCGGCGCCGCATGCACGTCCATAAAAAATGGTCCCATCCTCAAGATACAGGATACAGGGACCGCAGGTGCCCTTGCTGGTTTTGGCCAGCATATGCTGGCAAAGCTCGCTGGGCGCGAAGGTGCGGGCGGCAGCGCCCGCGGTATGGTTGTTCGCCATAATTCTCCTTCCCGGTCTCACAGGACCGGCTTAAAGGTGTGTAGTTAGGCCTCGCGGTATTGTAACCGCAAGCATGCCTCATGGCGTTAATTTCATCAAATTGTTTACGAAATGATAATTATGACTTTCTATGCATAATGATTATTTAATCCCCGTCCCAGAAAAATCATCCCGCGGGGCTTGTGGCTCACGCGGGATGATGGCGTCTTACTTTTTCTTGTCCTGTTCCAGCAGATCGGACGGTGAGCGATCGGGCTTGCCGCCGCGGAAAATCTCGCGGCCATGCAGACGATGCTCCAGGTCACGTTCGGCCTTTTCCTCGTCAATCTTGGTCTGGCTCACCACCGGGTCCTCGATCAGCGACGAAACCGAGTTCACCTGTTTTTGAATGCGCTCGGCAATGGTGTCGTCCATGCTTACGATGCGCATCTTCCAGTCGATGCTCGTGGCGTTGGATGAGCTCTTGGTCCACACAAACGTCAAAATGGCGCTCTGATGACCCCGCGCGGGGAACATGCCAAAAAAGGAATCGTGCTGAATGTTGCTATCCTCGTCGATATAGGCGTGAACGTTATACACCACGCGGTCAATCTTGTCGTTGAGCAGGGCGTTGGTCGCAAGCGCCGCGGCCTGGATCTGCCCGTTGGACAGCAGCTCGAGCTCATTGGCAGACGACGTGTCCAACACCGTCACCTCAACCGTGCCCGTACGCTCATCGGCCTCGTCGACAGAAAAATCGAGCGGGAACTGCGTAAAGCCGTTGCCCCATTCGAGTCCACCCTTGAGCGCGGTCGAGACGGTATCCACCGAAACGCTCTCGGACAGGTTGGCGGTATTCAGACGGCGCATCACGCCGTAGCCGATCTGCATGCCCACGATCAGCACCAAAATACCAATGACTACGGCCATCGCGGTCTTCGTAATGGTATGGCTCACCTGCGAGCCCGAAGGATCGTCCTCGGACAGCGGGTCGATATGTTTTGCCTGGCTCGCGCGGTCCTCGCTGCGCAGCTGCGCTAGCGCCGCTTTGTCACCGCGCTTGGCCGCAGCCTCCTTCTCACGCATGCGCTCGGTTCGCTTTTTGGCAAGCGTGGGATCCAAGACGCCGGATGCATCGATTTCGGAGAATAACTCCGTCACTTCTTCCGGAGTCAAAGGGTTCTTGTCAGCCATAAACTTCCTGTCATATCAATCAGTCGAGCTCGTGCGCACGCGCACCTTCGAACTGCATTCGATAGTAACGGGCATAGGTGCCGCCACGGGCGAGAAGCTCCTCGTGCGTGCCACGCTCCACAACGCGACCATGCTCAACGGTCGCAATCTCATCGGCATGTTTAATGGTCGAAAGACGGTGGGCGATGATGATTGTGGTACGGCCGCGTGCCAGCTCCTCGAGTGACTCCTGCACCGCCTCCTCGCTCTCGTTATCCAAAGCACTCGTCGCCTCGTCCAAGATCAAGATTTTGGGATTCTTGAGAAACACGCGCGCGATGGCGACGCGTTGCTTCTGTCCGCCCGAAAGACGGCTGCCGCGCTCGCCCACCACGGTGTCATAGCCCTGCGGAAGCGACTCGATAAAGGCATCGATGTTGGCGCGACGGGCGGCTCCGGCGATCTCTTCTGCCGTGGCGCCCGGCTTGCCGTAGGCGATGTTCTCGCCGATTGTTCCGTCAAACAGGTAGACATCCTGCTGCACCAGGCCGATAGCGCGGCGCAGGCTCTGCTGCGTCACATCGCGTACATCCTGACCGTCGATGCTAATGGATCCGGCAGCCACGTCATAAAAGCGCGGCAGCAGCGAACAGGTCGTGGACTTGCCACCGCCCGAAGGGCCAACCAAAGCGATGGTCTGCCCGGGCTTGATGGACAGGTTCATATGGTCGATAACGGGACGCTCTTCGGCATCGCCCTCGCCCAGCTCAACGTCCTCGTAGTTAAAGCACACGTCGTGATACTCCACGGCGCCGGCAGTCACCTGCAGATCCGTAGCGCCCGGCTTGTCCTGGATATCCGGCGCGGTCGAGAGCACCTCGTCCATGCGCTTAAAGCCGGCGATGGCCTTCTGATACGTTTCGGCCGAATTGACGAGTGTCTCGAGCGGCGTGCAGAACAGCGAAATATAGAGTGCAAAGGTCGCCATATCGACCGCCTGCAGCTGTCCCTGGGCGACCAGCCAGCCGCCCAGCAGCACCACGATCACATAGAGCACACCCGAGAGCAGGCCATACGTCGCGGTATAGACGCCCATGGCGTGATACATGTTCTCCTTGGACGAAAGATAGCGATTGTTGGAGGCGCGGAACTTGAAGCGCTCGGTCTCCTCATTGGCAAAGCTCTTGACCACGCGCATGCCCGCCAGCGAATCCTGCAGCTGCGCATTGATGCCGCTGATCTTTTTGCGGTTGTCGCTAAAGACCTCGCGCATGCGTATGTTCTGCCAAAACATGATGACCGAAAACGCTGCTGTCACCGCAGCCATGGCAAGCGCCAGCACCGGGGCGATGGTAAAGAGGATCACAAACGAGCCGATAATCTCGATGCCGCAGATGATGATCCACTCGGGCACGTGGTGCGCCGCCTCGCAGATATCGAACAGGTCGTTGACCACGCGGCTCATCATGTCGCCCGAGCTGTTACGGTCGAAGTACGCAAAGCTAAAGCGCTCATACTGGTCGAACAGGTCCTCGCGCATCTTGGACTCCATGCGCGCACCCATCACGTGACCCCAATAGCTCACAAAATAGCGGCAGGCGCAGCGGATGACATACATCAGCACCAAACCTACCGCGATCATACCGAGCGCCTGCATAATGGCAGCATGACCCTGGGTAAACAGCCCACCGGTCAAATTGCGCAGAATAATAGGAAACGCAAGGTCAATGGCGGCAAGCACCAGAGCGCAAACAGTATCAGCAACAAAAAGCCCCATCTGGGGCTTGTAATACGAAAGAAACCTTTTAAACATAGTCACCTTACGCGGTTTTACCAAACCGCGTTTCGTCTCGACGCTGCAAGTGCTCCATTTGGACAATCTGGCCTTCAATCGTCGGTCGCGTATATCCATACGCTTCCCTCCTCTTTTAGGCCACCTTGTCTCAATTGGAGCACTTTCGCTGACTTACACAAACCTGCGGGATCATCCCCGCTCGTTAAAGATCGGCCCCACCCAAGCGGTGCGCGATGCTGTCGCAGGCGAGTGCGCCCACGACGGTCTTGGCGTCTTCGATCTTGCCGTCGAGTACGGCGTCGATCAACTCGTGCAGCGGCACCAGGTCCACGTTGACAAACTCGTCATCGTCGGGGTTGGGCGCATCAAACTCGAGCTTGGTAGCCAAGTAGATGTGGATGATCTCATCGCAGAAGCCGCAGGACGTGACAATCGACGTCAAAAAGCGAATGCGACCTGCCCTAAAGCCCGTCTCCTCATGCAGTTCGCGCTTGGCGCAATCGAGCGGGTCCTCGCCTGGATCGAGCTTGCCGGCGGGAATCTCGACCGTCACACGGTCGATGGCGGTGCGGTACTGACGCACCAGTACGATCTTGCCGCTCTCGGTCAGCGCCACAACGGCCGCCGCACCCGGATGGCGAACGATATCGCGGGCGCTGCGGCGACCGTTGGGCAGCTCAACCTCAAGACGGTGGACGTCGAGGATCTTGCCCTTCCAGGCGCACTCCTCCGAAAGAATCTTCTCGTGCAGCTCGGCATCGTGCGGGTCATCGTCGCCCAGCACCAGCGCCGGCTCGTCAGCGACCTCGCCACCAGGTTCGCCCTCGGCGTGCCCATACACGCGGCTGTCCTCCTCGACGATCTGCGCATCCACGAGCTCTTCGTTCTTTTCGTCCATCCGTCTCATTCCTCTCGGACTTTAGGCATCCCAGGCGTCGCGGCCGCGCAGCGCGCGCAGGCCGATGTCGTGACGCAGGGTCTTACCCTCAAAATCAATCTTCTCGCAGGCCTCGTAGGCAAGGTTGCGAGCGTTCTCGAACGTGTCGCCCAGAGCGGTCACGGCAAGCACGCGACCACCATTGGTCAAGAGCTGGCCGTTCACCACAGCAGTGCCCGCGTGGTACACGGTCACGTTCTCCATGGCCTCGGCATCGGTGATACCGGCGATGACCTTGCCCCTCTCGTAGCTGCCGGGATAGCCCGCACTCGTCAGGACAACGGCCACGGCCCACTCGTCGCGCCAGTCGAGCTCAATCTGATCGAGCTCACAGTTGGCGCAGGCCAGCATGATCTCAACCAGGTCGTTCTTAAGGCGCGGCAGCACGACCTGCGTCTCGGGGTCGCCAAAGCGGGCATTGAACTCCAGCACCTTGGGGCCGGCGGGCGTGAGCATAAAGCCGCCGTACAGGCAGCCGCGGTAGTCGATGCCCTCGGCAGCAAGCTCGGCAACGGTCTGCTCCATGACCTTCACCATGGTGGCGTGCTCCTCGTCGGTCACGATGGGCACCGGGCTGTAGACACCCATGCCGCCGGTGTTGGGGCCCTTGTCGCCCTCGAGCGCGCGCTTGTGGTCCTGCGAGGTGGCCATGGGGCGCACGGTCTTGCCGTCGGTAAAGGCCAAAAGCGAGCACTCGGGGCCGGTCAGCATCTCCTCGATAACCACGGTGTTGCCGGCATCGCCAAAGGTGCCGCCAAAGCACTCGCGCACGGCCTCCTCGGCCTGCTCAAGTTCGGTCGCCACGATAACGCCCTTGCCCGCGGCAAGGCCGTCGGCCTTGACGACCAGCGGAGCGCCCTGCTCACGCACATAAGCAAGAGCCGAAGCCTCGTCGGTAAACGAGCCGTAGGCTGCCGTCGGAATGCCCGCGCGCTCCATGAGCTGCTTGGAGAACAGCTTAGAGCCCTCCATCTGGGCGCCCTCGGCACCCGGGCCAAAGCAGGGAATACCCACCGCGCGCACGGCGTCGGCCACGCCCGCCACGAGCGGAGCCTCGGGGCCAATTACCACGAGTCCGCATCCGTGGCTCTGCGCAAACGCCGCCACGGCCGCAGGATCGCAGTCGTCGAGAACAACGTTCTCGCCGCAGCTCGCGGTGCCGCCGTTGCCCGGCGCGATGTAGAGCTTGCCGGCGCGCGGTGATGCTGCGAGCTTAGCTGCCAAAGCATGCTCACGGCCGCCGCTGCCCAACAACAGGATGTCGATGGTTTGAGTGTCCGCCTTCAAGGGTGCCTCCTCTATGGATGAATGGCCCGCTCCGCGCGAGCCCTTTGCAAGCAAATATACCCCTCGGCCGCCCGCTTGGGCTGCAAAGGGGTATATCGCAATAACCAAATAGTCCCGATTACTTCCAGAATCGGTTGATGATCTGCTCGCGACCGGCGCCGACGCCAATGAACGTCACGCGGGTGTGTGCCAGATCCTCGATAAACGCCACGTAGTCCTGAGCCTCCTGCGGCAGCTCATCAAAGCTGCGGCAACCGGTGATGTCGCACTTCCAGCCGGGGAGCTCCTCGTAGATGGGCTTGGCATGCTCAAAGCGCACCTGATGCTCGGGCACGCTGGTGTAGCGCTCGCCATCGACGTCGTAGGCCACGCACACCTTGATGGTGTCGAAGGCCGAAAGCACGTCGAGCTTAGTCAGGGCGATATCGGTGAGGCCGTTGACGCGTGAGGCGTAGTTGGCGATGGGGCCGTCGAACCAGCCGCAGCGACGACGGCGACCGGTGGTCACACCGTACTCATAGCCCTCCTCGGTCAGCGTGTGACCGGCCTCGGACTCATAGGAAAGCTCGGTGGGCATGGGGCCCGAACCGACGCGGGTGATATAGGCCTTCATGACGCCCAGCACGCGGTCGACGTTCTTCATGCCCACGCCGGAGCCGGTGATGGCACCGCCGGCGGTGCAGTTGGAAGACGTCACGTACGGATAGGTGCCGTGGTCGATGTCGAGCAGCGTCGCCTGGGCGCCCTCAAACAGCAGGTCCTTACCCTCATCGATCATGTTGTTGAGCAGCAGGCTCGTCTCGGTGATGTAGGGACGCAGGCGCTCGGCCATGGGCAGATACTCGTCGCAAATCTGGTCCACGGTGTAGGTGGGCAGGTTGTAGATGAGCTCGAGCTCGGGGTTCACGCGGGCGAGAGCGGTCTCCAGCTTGTCGCGGAACAGTGCCTCGTCCAGCATGTCCTGCATGCGCAGGCCAATGCGGGCCATCTTGTCCTGATAGCACGGACCGATGCCGCGCTTGGTGGTACCGATGTTCTTCTTGCCGAGCTTCTGCTCAAAGGCGCCATCCAGATCGATGTGGTACGGCATGATGACATGCGCGTTGCCGCTAATCTTGAGGTTCTTGGTGGTGATGCCGTCGGCCTCGAACATGTCGATCTCCTCAAGGACAACCTTGGGGTTAACGACGCAGCCGTTACCGATCACCGACACGTGGTCGGAATACATGATGCCGGAGGGCACCTGGTGCAGGCCGTACTTCTTGCCGTTGACGACGATGGTGTGGCCGGCGTTGTTGCCGCCCGAGTAGCGCACGACGGCATCGAAGTCGCCGGCGACCAGGTCGCAAATCTTACCCTTGCCCTCATCGCCCCACTGGGCACCGACCAAAACGGTTGACGGCATGTTTACTCCTTACATTCATGGACTGTCTACGCGCCACGCCGGCACGCAGAAGCACAAAACATTCCCAGTATACCCGTGCAACGGGCGCCTGTCCTACTCCTCGGCATGTGCCCCATCAAGCTCATAGAACTTGGTGGATGCCGGCAGGAACATCAGGTCGACGTCGCCGATCGGGCCCGAACGGTTCTTGGCCACGACGATACGCGTAACGCCCTCGTCGGGTCGATCGTCGCGTGAGGCTTCGGCCTCGTCGGCGGAGCGGTCCAAGAACATAACGATATCGGCGTCTTGCTCGATGGAGCCCGATTCACGAAGGTCGGAAAGCTGCGGGCGCTTGCCGGTACGGGATTCGACCTGACGCGAGAGCTGCGACAGCGCGATGAGCGGGATCTTGAGCTCCTTGGCCATGATCTTCAGACCACGCGACATCTCGGAGACCTCGACGGTACGGCTCTCGGAGCGGCGTCCCGGCGGAGGACTCACCAGCTGCAGGTAGTCCAGGATGATGATGGCCTTCTCCTTGTTGTGGAGCATGCGGCGGCTCTTGGCGCGAATCTCGGTCACTGTGGTGCCGGGCGTATCGTCAATCAGAATATCGAGCTTAGACAAGGTCTGCGTGGCCTCGTTGATATTGGCCCACTGCTCGGGGCTAATGCGGCCCATGCGGAAGTCACTGATCGAGATCATGGCGTAGGCGCAGATCAGACGCTGGGCAATTTCCTTGCCCGACATCTCCAGCGAGAAGAAGCCGACGGTATAACCAGCGGCGGCAGCGTTGAGCGCCAGATTCAGGGCGAACGACGTCTTACCTACAGCAGGACGGGCACCGATAATGATGAGCTGACCCTCGCGAAAACCCATGAGCATGCGGTCGAGCGACGGGAAACCCGTGGGCACGCCCGCAGCCTGGCCACCGGCCTGGCACACTTCCTCGGCCTCGTTATAGGCCTCGACCATAAACTCGGTCAGCGTCTTGTAGCTCGACTTGACCTCGCGCGCCGTGACCTTGAGCAGCTTGCTCTCGGCCAGCTCCACGACCTCCTTGGTGTCGGTAGGGGCGTTATAGGCCAGCGCGTTGATCTCGTTGGTGGCGCCGATCAGCTCGCGCAGCATCGAGTCGCGACGGACGATGGCGGCATGGTGCTGCCAGTTCACGAGCGACAGAGTCTGGCCCATCAGCTCCAAAATGTAGGCCTCGCCGCCCACGGCATCGAGCTTGTTGATGCTTCGCAGGTAATCGATCAGCGAGATGGAGTCGATGGGAATGCGGCTGTTGTACATATCGACCATCGCGGTATAGATGGTCTTATGAATGGGCCGGTAGAAGTCATCGGGCTGCAGCTCGACCTGGGCTTCTTCGACCACCTCGGGCGATAGCAGCATGGCGGCCAGTACGTTGGCCTCTGCATCTTGGTTTTGGGGGAGACCCAACTTGGAGCCGCGGTCCTCGACCGTCAGCCATGTCTCCCTATCGTCATATGCCATGAGCATCCTCATTCATATCGCTTGCGAGCATCCATAGTATCAGCCACAGCTTTAAATCGAGGCGCGCCTTAACAATCATCACCGAACCAAACGGATGAACGGTCCCTTATGTGCGTTGTGTTAGACGGGACTGCGGACGATTTCTTGGACCGTTACGCGCCCTTCCCAGCGCGGCGCGGAACTCGGCCGGCGTGCGGCCGCCGAGCGCATCGCTGCGCCTCTCCGTATTGTATCGGCCGATCCAGCCCCCGAGCTCCTCGATGAAGCGGGCAGGGGTCCAGCCCGACCAGTCCCTGCCGTGCCAGAACTCCCTCTTGAGCAGGCCGAAGAAGCCCTCCATCGCCGCGTTGTCCGGGCTGCAGCCCTTGGCGGCCATGCTCCTGGCGAGGCCGTGCCCCTCGCAGATCGAGATCCAGCCGGGCCAGCGGTAGTGGCCGCCGCGGTCGGAGTGGATGACGGGGCGCTCGCCGGGCGCGAGCAGCGCGCAGGCGTCCTCGAGCGTCGAGTTGGCGAGCGCGGCGTCCGGTCTCTCGCCGGCCCTCCACGCCACGACCGAGGAGTCGAAGCAGTCCCTGATGGCCGACAGGTAGACCTTCCTGCCGGAGGGCAGCCTGAACTCGGTGATGTCGGTGAGCCACAGGAAGTTCGGCAGGGCCGAGCGGAAGTCGCGGCGCACGAGGTTCGGCGGGGCCGGCGTCGGCTCGCCCGCATAGGAGCTGTAGGGCCTCCTCTTCCTCCTCATCCACCTGGGGACCAGGCCCTCCTCGCGCATGATGCGGAGGACGACCTTCTCCGAGGCGCGCACGGGCTCGTCGAGCTCGCGCAGGCGCGCCGTCACGAAGCGGTACCCCCGCGCCCCCTCGCCGTCCTCGGTGAAGATCCTGCGCACGAGCGCGCGCAGGGGCGCGCGCCGGTCGGGCCTCGCGATCGCGCGGCGCTGGTACTCATAGGAGCTCTTTGATATCCCCAAGGAACTCGTGAGTTCTCTCAAGGACCACTTCCCCGCAGGCCTCAGGCGGTCTATCACCAGGGTCTTCTCCCTGTTCGACATCCCGTCGAGGCTCTCGGCTTTTAAAACGTCCTGCACCGCCCTCAGCACCGCGTTCTCGAGCCTGAGCCGCTCGATCAGGGCGTCCTTGTCCTCCGGGTCGATGTCGGGGTAGTCGGGGCCGTCCCCGACGAGTCGCGGCAGGTCCATTCCTCCACCGGCCCTTCCCGCGGGCTTGCGCACGTCCCTGATCCAGCGCCAGACGGACGTCTTGCCGGGCCCGCCGAGTATCTCGGTTATCTCCATGACGGTGAGCCCGGCGCCGCGAAGCGCCCTGGCCCTCTCCACCATTCTCCTACTGTATGCCATGCGGACTCCGTTCCGGACCTCAACGGTCCAACTTTTTGTCCGCAGTCCCGACCGCTTTGGATACTGGGACTTTTCCTATAATCTTTCTTGCTTAGATAGCAGGCGAAAGCGAAGGAGCTCCTATGGTCACCAAGGATGATGCGTGTTGGATAATCGGCCTTTCCGCAGGTGCGGGCATTGGCGTATACCTTGATGGCGGCTGGGGCATCGATGCGCTTGTCGGGCGTGAGACCAGGGCTCATAACGACATCGACCTGTTCGTTCAGCGCGGGGATTACCAAAGGTTCGTGGATCTAATTGCTGATGAGGGGTTTTCCGAGGTGGCTGCATCTTTCACCACCGAAGATCACACGGTGTGGCAAGACGAGGCGGGGCGCATCGTCGACCTGCATTGCTTCGATTTCGCCGAGAATGGCGATATTCTGTATCAGGGAGATCGTTTTCCCGGGGAGGTCTTTTCGGGGAGGGGGCGCATCGGCGAGGTGGAGGTGTCGTGCATCGACCCCGAAAGCCAGCTGTTGTTTCACTTGGGCTATCAGCATGACGAGCACGACGCCCACGATGTCATGCTCCTATGCCGTGAGTACGGTTTCGACGTTCCCGAAGAATATCGCTAGCTGTTGCTATTTGCATCGGGGCACGACTTCAGCGCTTGCCGCAGATGCGCTGCGCCAGACCGCCCTGGACATCACGCCACGCCGTATATGGCCCTCCGCGCACGCGAGTCCCATTTCGCCTGCTTGATCCAGTACTCGTAGAACGGATAGGGGGTCACCTTGTACTGGCGCCAGGTCTTCTCGTACGTGCCGCGGGCTGCCTGCCTCACTATGAGCTCGGCGAGCTCGTCCGCGCTCCTGCGGACCTTGAAGCACCATGTCCACTTGAACCAGGCGAGGTAGTTCTCGAGGCGTCTCGTGGAGACACCCCGGAACCTGCCGATGAAGTGCCTCATCTGGGAGTGGAGGCTGTTCACCCTGTTGATGGCGTGCTCCTCCCTCTTGCTGGCGATGTGCGCGCCGACGCCGAGGGCGGGCAGGACGCGGCGGTACACGTGCGCACGGTCCGTCGAGATTATCGCGCCGACCGCGAGCTTGTCGGCGAGCAGCTCCCTGGCTGCCGCCTCGTCGAGGCCGCCCCTCCCCGCGATCTCGTAGAAGATGTCGCCGGCGTCGTTGATGCCGGTGAGCACGCATATCTTCTCGTGCCCGTCGGTTCCCTGCGACCTTGTGCGGGGCTTCCTGGGCATGCCGGACTCCGACCTGGAGCGGTTTCCCTTGAAGCTCTCCCTGAAGAAGCACTCGTCGAGCTCGGCCCCGCCGCCGGCCTCCACGCGGAAGGCGGGCATGCGCTTGGCCATGGCCTCGAGCAGCCTGTGGCGCATGAAGAACGCCGTCTTGAGGCACACGCCGCACTTTTCCGCCGACTCGCGCAGCGGGAGCATGTCCACGTGGCACTCCGCGAACCTCATCCAGGCCGACCTGTCGAGCTTGGTGGTGGAGAAGATGCGCATGGTGGCATCGGTGAAGGTCCTGGCGCACCCTCGGCAGAGGAACCGCTGACGGCCGCTCCCGTCTCGCCCCCTCTTCACGTAATGCGGGGAGCCGCACCAGGGGCAGGCTCTGTCGGGATCGTCTTCCGCCCCCTCGCTTGCCGCGAGTTCGAAAAGCTCCGCGTCTATCAGCGCCTTGAGCGATCTCAGGGCCCTGCTCTTCTCGGCAGCCGTCATCTGCGGGAGGAACTGCCTCGTCAGCTGGGTGAGCACGTCTTCCATTGCAACCTCCATCTCTCCTGATGATGGAATTGTCGCAACCGGGGCCCCGTCGCGTGTACTGCGTGCAGGACACTTATCCAAAGTGGTCTAACACAACGCTTATGTGGGACTGCATCTCAATGTATGACGTGACACCCACTCAGCGCAAAAAATAAAAGGGCGCCCCGGTCTCTCAGAGCGCCCTTCTTAGAACAAGATTGTTGCGTTGCAGCAAATGCTACTCGGCAGCAGCCTCGGTCTCGACCTCGGCGGTCTCGGCCTCGGCGACCTCAGCGGCCTCCTCGACCTCAGCATCGGCAGCGAGCTCCTCGGCGGTAACGCCGACGAGAACGACAACCTCGGCCTTGATCTCGCGGTACAGCGAGATGGCAACGGTGTGGGCACCGGCAACCTTGATGGGCTTGCCGAGCTCGACGCGCTTGCGGTCGATGTCCATACCGAGCTGATCCTTGATGGCGTCAGCGATCATAGCGGCGGTAACGGAGCCAAAGAGGATGCCCTCGTCGCCGACCTTGACGTCAACGGTGACCTGCTTGCCCTCGAGGGCAGCCTTGGTCTCGTTGGCGGTAGCCAGACGGACGGCCTCGCGCTTGGCTATGTTGTTGCGACGCTCGTCAAGCTGCTTGAGGTTGCCCTTGGTGGCGGCAACAGCGAGCTTCTTGGGGAACAGGAAGTTCTCAGCGTAACCCTGAGCGACCTCTACGACGTCACCCTCGCCGCCCTTGCCCTTGATCTCATCGAGAAGAATAACCTTCATGATGCGTCTCCCTTCTTAGCCGCGGTCGCGGTTGCCACGAGAGGAAACCACGGGGACGGTGTACGGCAGGAGAGCCATCTCGCGGGCACGCTTGATGGCGTTGGCGATGTCATGCTGATGCTGCGTGCAAGCGCCAGTGACGCGACGGGGCTTGATCTTGCCACGGTCGGTCATGTACTTACGGAGAAGCTGAGTGTCCTTATAGTCGATGAACTCAGTGTTCTCCTTGCAGAACTGGCAGTACTTACGACGCGGCTGACGTGCAGAAAAATCATTAGCCATGTCAAAATACCTTTCATTTGGCAACTTCGGCGAACCGAAGCCGCCTCTCACTCAAAAATAGGTGAACAACCCTTAAAACGGGATGTCCTCATCGTAGACGTCGACCGCGGGCGGCGTAGCCACCGGTGCGGCAGGACGTGCTGTGGGCGCAGGAGCTGCGGGGGCGTAACCGCCCTGATCGTAGCCACCCTGGCCACCACGGGAGCTCATAAACTCGATCTCATCAACGATGACCTCAAGCTTGCTCCGGCGCTGGCCGTCGCGTTCCCAAGAGCTGTAGCGCAGCTTGCCCTCGATCGCGACCTTGTTTCCCTTTGCCAGGAAACGGCTCACGGCCTCGGCGCGGGTGCCGAACATAGTGCAGTCGACAAAGTTGGGATAATCCTCCCACTCGCCAGTCTGCGCGTTGCGGCGACGATCGTTCACAGCGACGCCAAAGGACAGAACCTGGGTTCCGCCGGCGGTGGCGCGCAGCTCGGGATCGCGGGTGAGGTTACCGGTGATGTTCACTCGATTGATGCTCATAACTCACTACTTCCTCTTGGGGCACAAGCCCAGTCCAAAACGACAGTCTTACTCCTGGTCGTCGCGACGGACGATCATGTGGCGGACCACAGCGTCGGTGATGCGCAGGACGCGATCAAGCTCGGCGATCTGGGTAGGATCTGCGTGGAAGTTGATGAGGGTGTAGTCACCATCGGTGAGGTCGTTGATCTCGTAGGCGAGCTTGCGCTTGCCCCACTCGTCAACGGAGTCGACCTTGCCAGCGCCCTCAGCGATCGTGGTATCGATACGCTTCATAACAGCGAGACGAGTCTCGGGGTCGAGCGACGGGTCAACAAAGAACAGCAGTTCATAAGCCTTCATATTGTCACCTCCTCTGGGCAAATGTGGCTTCAGGTCGTGAAGGTGCGCCTGAAGCAGGAAAAGACTTGGTAATAATATCTTTCAACCTCCCAGGCCGCAAGAATATGCAGCTACAACCTCATGACCTCCACATATGCCCATACTCGCACGGCACTTCATGCGTCTTCCAACCAAATGCTGACCAAATGCTTGACGGAACTGTGGACAAGATACGGCGCCGTGGGGACAAGTCGCACCAAGCCGCAGGTCAACGGGCACAACGCTGTGGTCGCGAAATGCATACCAGTGGTCCACAACGCCAACCAAAGATTTTTAAATTCATTGCCAAGTCGCTTATGAATACCCTTTTTTGAACAATTGAGGTGATCAACCACGCTGGTCGGAAGCCGTTTTTCGGAACCTCAAACCCCACTGCAGCGCCAAGCGCGGCCAAGCGTTTTAAAAAATGCCAACTTTTCTGTTTGCACTTTGCGATTCCTCGTGTATACTGACTTTCGCATTTAACGGAGAGTTGTCCGAGTGGCCGAAGGAGCACGATTGGAAATCGTGTAGGCGTCAAAAGCGTCTCCAGGGTTCAAATCCCTGACTCTCCGCCAGTTAATTCCAAAGCAGGCCTTCGAGCCTGCTTTGTTTTTACCCCACGCGGAGGGGTGGCAGAGTGGTTGAATGCGGCGGTCTCGAAAACCGTTTGGCCTGTATAAGGTCACGAGGGTTCGAATCCCTCCTCCTCCGCCATTTTGGTTGAGAAAGCTCCCAACAACGGGAGCTTTTTTATTTTGAGTCCCTTACAAACAAATACGGCGAAGGAGGAGGGATTCGAACCCGCCAGGGCGCAAAGCGTAAAGAAAACGCGCCCGTGGCGCGTTTTTAGCGCAGCGCGGTCGGCGTAAGCCGACCGGATAAATTTTGAGCGCTGCTCAAAATTTAGACATCCCTCCTATTCAACCACGCCCCCATCGCGTTCAGCATCAACCCAGATCCCCAAACATGGAACCTACGCCCGCGCCCAGTCCCGACCGTTTGCCGAGCAATGGGGTCGCAATCGCCGCCAACCATGTACTATGTACGGGCATTGTCTAAACTCGCAATCAGAAGGATTCCATCTTGCCCGTCGTCGCCGCTATGACCGTTACCTCACATGCCTCGGATGCCATGGTCGCTATCCCCTTTTGGCTCGAGATGTTCGCTGTTGTCGCGGCATCGATCTCGGGCGTGCTGGTCGCGCGCGAGCATAAGCTCGACCTGGTGGGCGCAGTCGCACTCGCCGTGGTCTGCGGCCTGGGCGGCGGTCTATTACGCGACATGACACTGCAAGTGGGCAACGTCTACATCCTCAACCAGCCGATGGCACTACCACTTTCCATTGCCACGGCGGCCATTATCTACATCTTCCCGGCAATCGTCGATAAACCCGAGAAACTCATTCCCCTGCTCGACATCATCTCGGTCGGCATCTATGCGGCAACCGGCGCGGACAAGGCGTTGGTCTACGGCTTTGCGCCGGCCGTATGCATCATGATGGGCTTTTTCACCGCGGTGGGCGGCGGCATGTTGCGCGACGGCTTTATGGGCGTGGTTCCGGGCATTTTCCAACGCACTAACTTTTATGCCATCGCGGCCATCGCCGGATCGGCAAGCTATGTAAGCCTCGTCATGAGTGGCTTGGTCAGCAATGTCGCCGCGCTAGTCGTATGCGTTGTCGTGACCATGGGTCTGCGCTGGCTCTCGCTGCGCTTTGACATCAAAAGCCCCACCGAGGAAGACATCGCGCGCTTCTTGCATCGCAAAAAGTAGACAGCACGGCACGACCCTTCGAAATGCAACCGAGAGGTTCTTTTAGAGCGCCCGCGCGTTGGGTACCCTGTTAGATACATGTCGAGTATCTAGCGAAGGATTCACTATGCCTTACAACCTAGCACCGTCGTCCCGGCACCGTAAAGTGCAGGAGCGCATCGCCCTCCTATTCGCACTGATTGCACTTGCGCTAATCGTACTTCCCACGACCTCATTCGCCGGCACAGATACCGCCGGAAACGTGCTCACGACCGAAGCTGACTCCACCCCGTCCGGGGTCGAAGGCGACCTGTACTGGGCCGGCCAAAGCCTCAACTTAGACGATGCCTCCATCGGCCGCGATATTATCGCGGCGGGCGAGAGCCTGTCGATTCGCGACTGCACCGTAGGCGGCGCCGTTCGCCTGGCGGCGCGTACCATCGATATCGCCAAAACCGCAATCGATGGCAGCGTGACGGTAGCCGGCCAGCACGTCGTCCTTAACACCGGTAGCACCGCCAACTGTTTTTACGCGGCAGGCGAGACGGTCGCCCTGCGCGGCTCCGCTAAATCAGCGGCGCTCGCCGGCGACACCGTTACCATCGATGGCACCGTCGATGGCGATGTTGAGGTCTGGGCCGACAAGCTCATCCTGGGCAAAAACGCCTGCATCACCGGCACGGTGAGCGCCCACGTCTCACAGGATCCCGAGCGGGCAGAGGGTGCCCAGGTCGGAGCCCTCAAGATCGACCGAACCGAAAACGAGGACACCTCTACGGTCAACGACATTATCGGCGGCATCGTTGCCGCAGCGCTTTCCACCGGCTTTGTCGCCATCCTGCTTGAGCTTGTCTTTCCGCGCGCAACCGCCAGTGCCGCCGGAATGCTCCACCAGCACCCCACGCCACTGTGGGTGAGCGGTCTTCTGGGCACGGTCGCCGTCGTTCCCGCCGTCCTGTTGCTCATCATCTCGATTGCAGGCCTGTCGCTCGCCGGCGCCCTCATGTGCGGCATCATCGGCATTGCTCTGGTCTCGGCGGCATTTACGGGCACCGCAATCGCCCGCATGGTCGGACACAACCAGAACCGCTACGTCATGGCCGCCGTGGGCGGCATCGCCGCAGGTGCCCTCACGGGACTTCCCCTCATCGGCGACTTCATCAGCGGCGTGGCCTTTGTCTTTATGCTCGGCTACGTTATCCAGATCATCTGGCGCAACGCCCATCTCAAGCCCCAACAAGCCTCCAACACGCCGGGACTCCCCACCGCCTAGGCGCCAACCACCGCAAAGGGGACAGGCATCTTTGTGGTGGTGCAGGCCTTCTCAATCCCCGTGCACCAAAAAGGGCGCCGACCATTGCGGTCGGCGCCCTTTCTTATTGGCAGTTATAAGCCCCAGCGCTTATTTGTTGACCTGGCCGGCGCGGACGGCGGCCTTCTTGCGGTCGGTGGCATTGAGCAGACGCTTGCGCAGGCGGATGTTCTTGGGAGTGATCTCGACCAGCTCGTCGTCGGCGATGTACTCCAGCGCTTCCTCCAGCGAGAAGGTGCGGGGCGGCACCAGCTGGACGGAGATATCGGAGGTCGAGGAACGCTGGTTGCCCAGGTTCTTGGTACGGGCGATGTTGACGACCATGTCGCCGGCCTTGCTGCGCTCGCCCACGATCATGCCCTCGTAGCACTCGGTGCCCGGCTCAACAAACAGCTGGCCGCGCTCCTGCAGCGTACCCAGAGCGTAGGCGACGGCCTTCTCGGTGGTCATGGAGATCATGGCGCCGTTCTGACGGTTGCCGATCTCGCCGGCGTAGGGGCCATACTCCAAGAAGGTGTGGTAGAACACGCCCTCGCCGTGGGTGACGTTCATGATGCGGTTCTTAAGGCCCATGATGCCGCGGGTCGGGATCTTAAACTCGAGGTGCGTCACGATGCCCGAGGTATCCATGCTCGTCATGATGCCGCCGGAGGTACCGAAGACCTCAACGACCTTGCCCGAGTACTCGTCCGGGCACTCGACGACGGCCTGCTCGACGGGCTCCATCTTGTTGCCGTTCTCGTCCTTCTTAAACAGAACGCGGGGACGGCCAACCTGGAACTCAAAGCCCTCGCGACGCATGGACTCCATCAGAACGGACAGGTGCAGGATGCCGCGACCCGAGACCTCGACGCCGCTCTTGTCCTCGAGCTCCTCGATCTTCATGGTCACGTTGTTCTCGGCCTCGTTGAACAGGCGCTCCTTGAGCTGACGGGCGCCCACGATGTCGCCGTCGCGACCGACGAGCGGGGAGGTCGAAGCCTCAAAGACGATGGACAGGGTCGGCGGGTCGATCTCGATGGGCTCGAGCTCAACGGGGTTCTCGGGATCGGTGTAGACATCGCCGATATCGGTGCGGTCGATGCCCACGACGGCAGCGATGTCGCCGGCGCCGACTTCCTGGCACTCGGTGCGGCCCAGGTAGTCGAAGGTAAAGAGCTGCTTGACGGTAGCGGTGGCGCTGGAGCCGTCGTTCTTGACAACCAAGATCTGGTCGCCCTGGTGGATGGTGCCGGAGTACACACGGCCGATGCCGATACGGCCAACGAAGTTGGAGTGGTCGATGGTCACGCACTGCATGGCCAGCGGGGCGTTCTCGTCAACCTCGGGCGCGGGCATGTCGTCGATGATCATGTCGAGCAGCGGATACATGTCCATGTTGCCGTCGTTGGGGTCAAGGCGGGCAAAGCCATTCATGGCGCTGGCGTAGACCACGTGCTCCATGGCGAACTCGAGCTGGTCGTCGGTGGCACCCAGGTCGGCCATGAGGTCCAGGCAGTCGTTGTAGGCCTTCTCGGGGTTGGCGCCCGGACGATCGATCTTGTTGATGACGATCATGATCTTAAGACCGGTGTCGATAGCGTGACGCAGCACGAAGCGGGTCTGGGGCATGGGGCCCTCAAAAGCGTCAACCAGCAGCAGGGCGCCGTCGGCCATACGCAGCACACGCTCGACCTCGCCGCCAAAGTCGGCGTGGCCCGGGGTGTCGATGACGTTGATCTTGACGTCCTTGTACTCGATAGAGATGTTCTTGGCGAGAATCGTGATGCCGCGCTCGCGCTCCTGGTCGTTAGAGTCCAGGACGCGGTCCTCGACCTGCTGGTTGGCACGGAAGGCGTCCGTGGCACGCAGGAGCTTGTCGACCATCGTCGTCTTGCCGTGGTCGACGTGGGCGATGATGGCGATGTTCCTCAGATTGTCTACGCGCATGTAGTTCCCCTATCTTCTATCCATATACAAACGGCACGCGTATGCGGCCCGCCCAGCGACACAACGCTCAGCGGGAATATTGAGCCTTTTACCGAAAACTCGTTTATTTTAGCGATTTTAGATGAGAGGGGTTTCCTCACCTGCAGGTTCAGGGTCGCTCCACATAAAACCATCGCCGGCACCCATGCCCTCATACAGCACGTATGCCGAAAAACCGCTCTCGAGCGTGGTTTCGAAGAAGCTCACGAGCAGGGCGTCGTGATAGCCGCCGTCAATTTCGACACAACCGGTGTAGCCGATGGCATAGCGGGCGATGCGGCCCAGCCCCTCGTCCTTAAGACCCATCTTGTGCTCGGAGATAAAGTTGGTGGCAGCCTCGAGGCATGCCTCCTCGCCATCTTCGTCGAGCGCCGCCAGATATCGGTTGGAAGCAGCGTCCTCGATCGCCACAACTACGCCCGGATTCTCGCCGACGGCAAGGTCGTCCAAGAACGCGCCGATCAGATCGCACACCATGGCGTCGAGCTCGGCGGAGACGTTACCGGCGTCCTGCATATCCTGTGCCATCTTTAGACCTTCCCATCGAGTCTCGCGTCGTTACAGTTCCTGTGCCTCGGCAGCGATCTTGGCGGCAGCGTCGCGGGCGCGCATCATATCCATCGCGCGCTTGTCGAGTACCTTGATCTGGTTGGTCAGCATGACCGCATCGACCACACCCCAGATTACCAAGCCTGTTGAAATCGAAAACCCAAGCGCACCAACTGTACCACGAAGGCGCGAGCAGATTGCCGCGACAAGGGCGGAGACGACAACCATCTTGATAAACGAGCCGCGGCGCTCGCGAAGCGTGCGGGCCTGCGTCACATAGGCAATGCGAGCCGCCTCAGAAGCCTCCGAGCGCATCTGGGCCTCGCGTGCAATGGCCGCCGCCTCAACCGACATACCGCTGGCCATCAGCGAACACTCCGCAACCCTGCCGCCCCGCATTTAGAAGTCATCGGGGGAGAGCGTATGGACGAACTCGTCGAACTTCTCGAACTCCTGCTCGTCGTCGACATCCTCGGCGTGGGTGGAAACAGTGCCCAGGCGATTCATGATGTCGTCCTCCACAAACATGGGAGCATTGCTGCGCACGGCAAGGGCAATGGCATCACTGGGACGAGCGTCGATCTTGCGCTCCTCGCCATCGGCCAGTACGACGATCGTCGCGTAGAACACCGGCGGCTCGGCGCGGACGATCTCGATGCGCTCGAGCTTGGCGCCCAGGGCGTCAACGGTATCGAGCAACAGATCATGGGTGATCGGGCGCTCGGCGCGGCCGCTATCGATGCCGCGGCTGATGGCAGCAGCTTCAAACGAACCAGTCTGAATGGAAAGGGAACGCAGCGGCGCGGGCGAGTCCGATTTGCTGCTGCGCTCACGAAGCACGATAAGCGATGGCACGGGACCGGCGGCCATGACGATGGTCTCTATGTCGACACGAACCATGGAACACCTCCGGTACGTAGCGGTTAACACGCGGCAGCCCGCCGCATTGAATAGCTATACTACCCAATCTTTCGCACAGCACACAAAATCAAAGTAGTTAATTTGGGACGGGGCTTTTTTGACTACTTTCAGTAGGTAAGAAAAAAGCCCCGAGGCAACGCCCCAGGGCTCTTCACAGTTTTGATGGTGGACCTGACAAGATTCGAACTTGTGACCTCCCGGTTATCAGCCGGACGCTCTAACCAACTGAGCTACAGGTCCATCATGGTGGAGGTTAGGGGGATCGAACCCCTGACCTCAGGCTTGCAAAGCCCGCGCTCTCCCAGCTGAGCTAAACCCCCACGGAGACAGTAATAAACACCCCAGCGGCGACTCGGCTCTCGCTGGGGTGTTTATTGCGAAAGAAAG
>NZ_QRVG01000014.1:4140-32007 GCF_003459245.1 Collinsella sp. AF23-2 | reverse complement strand
ACTGAGCTACAGGTCCATCATGGTGGAGGTTAGGGGGATCGAACCCCTGACCTCAGGCTTGCAAAGCCCGCGCTCTCCCAGCTGAGCTAAACCCCCACGGAGACAGTAATAAACACCCCAGCGGCGACTCGGCTCTCGCTGGGGTGTTTATTGCGAAAGAAAGTGGTGGACCTGACAAGATTCGAACTTGTGACCTCCCGGTTATCAGCCGGACGCTCTAACCAACTGAGCTACAGGTCCATCGCGCAAGGGATATATTAGACGAGTCGTTACGCGCGCGTCAACAACTTTTTTGAAAATCTTTGGGGCGTGTCTGGAGGGCGGGCGAGATGGGTTAGGTTTGCTGCTCGGGCAGTCCTGCGCAAGACGAAGGCCACATTAAGTGGCCTTCTTTGCGTGCGGAACTCGCGACAAACCTAACCCATCTCGCCCGCCCTCCAGACACAGGTTCCAAGATTGACAAAAAGCGGTCGGCGCGCAGTGCGCCGACCGCCGATATATGGGGTCTGATGGTTTTACCAGAGAGGGCTACTTACTCGTCTAGGAGATCCTGCGGCACTTCGTTTCCGTCGCCTAGGTCGACGGGGGCTTTTTCGGCATCGGCTACGCCCTCACCCTCGACGTCCTCGCCTTCGGGCTTCTCCTTGGCGGCCGTCATGCGGGCGACGGCGCATACGCGGTCGTTGTCGTCGACGGTCATCATCTTGACGCCCTGGGTGGCGCGACCGGTTTGGCTGATCTCGTCGGTCTTGACGCGAATGACCGTCGCGCCCTCCGTCACGATGAACAGCTCATGCTGCGGGCCCACCGTCTTCATGGCTGCGAGGTTACCCTTGCGTTCGGTCATCTGGATGGTGTAGACGCCCTGGCCGCCGCGGTTCTGCTCCGGGTAGTCCGCAACCGGCGTGCGCTTGCCGTAGCCGCGCTCGGTAATGACAAACAGGTCACCATTGCCGTTGGTAACCTCCATACCCAAAACGCTCACGCCTTCCTTCATGCCGATACCGCGGACGCCGCTGGTATCGCGACCGGTGGCGCGCACCTGGTCCTCGGGGAACATAATCGCCTTGCCCGCGGTGGTTGCCATTATGATCTTGTCACCCTCACGCACGCGGCGTACAGCGAGCAGCGCGTCGTCGTCCCTCAGGTTGATGGCGATCAGGCCATCACGGCGGCTACGGTCGTAGGCGCTCATCACGGTCTTCTTGACCATGCCGCTCTTGGTGGCAAACATCAGATACTCGTCGGCGGGGAACTCGCGGCAGCTGATGACACTCGCAATCTTCTCGCCCTCCTCGAAAGGCAACAGGTTGACGATCGCGGTGCCGCGCGCCTGGCGCGTACCCACCGGCAGCTCGTGCACCTTCAGGCGATAGACCTTGCCCTTGCTCGAGAAGAACAGCACGTACTCGTGCGTGGACGCGATAAACATCTCGTCGATAACGTCGTCCTCTTTGAGGTTGACGCCCGACACACCCTTGCCGCCGCGCTTCTGGGCGCGGTAGGCGGCCACCGGGATGCGCTTGACATAGCCGGTATGGGTGATGGTCACGACCATGTCCTCGTCGGCAATCAGGTCTTCGACGTCCAGGTCCTTCTCCACATGGCTGATCTCGGTGCGGCGCTTGTCGCCGAACTTCTTGGAGATCTCGCGCATCTCTTCCTTGATGACGCCCAGGATCTTCTCCTCGTGCGCCAGCAGGTCCTCGTAGTAGGCGATGGCGCGACGCAAGCCGTCCAGCTCCTCCTGAATCTTGTCGCGCTCCAGGCCGGTCAGGCGGCGCAGCTTCATCTCGAGGATGGCCGTGGTCTGCTCGGGCGTAAAGCCAAAGCGCTCGATCAGGCGGCTGCTGGCCTCAGAATCGGTCTGCGAGGAGCGGATGATGCTGATGACCTCGTCGATATGGTCGAGAGCCATCAGGTAGCCCTCGAGGATATGGGCACGCGCCTGGGCCTTTTTAAGGTCGAAGCGGGTGCGGCGGGTGACGACGTCGACCTGGTGGTCGATGTAGTGCTGCAGCATCTCGCGCAGGCTCAGGCATTTGGGAACGCCGTTGACAAGTGCCAGGTTGTTGGCGCCAAAGGTCGTCTGCAGCGAGGTGTACTTATACAGATTGTTGAGCACGACTTGCGGAATGACGCCCTTCTTGAGCTCGATGACCAGACGGATACCCTTCTGGTTGGACTCATCGCGCATATCCGAGATGCCCTCGATGCGCTTATCGTTGACGAGCTGGGCGATCTTCTCCTGCAGGGTGCCCTTGTTGACCATGTAGGGAATCTCGGTAAAGACCAAGCGGCTGCGACCGGTCTTGGTGGACTCCACGTGCGCCTTGGCACGCACGGTAATGGAGCCGCGGCCGGTCTCGTAGCTCTGCTTAATGCCGGCGCTGCCCATGATGATGGCGCCGGTGGGGAAGTCCGGACCGGGCATGATCTGCATGAGCTCGTCGACGGTGGCCTCGGGGTTGTCGATCAGGTAGCAGGTGGCCTCGATCGCCTCGGTGAGGTTATGCGGGGCGATGTTGGTGGCCATGCCGACGGCGATGCCCTGGCTGCCGTTGACCAGCAGGTTGGGGAAGCGCGCGGGCAGCGCCTGGGGCTCGGCGAGCGACTCATCGTAGTTGGGCTGCCAGTCGACGGTATCCTTCTGCAGGTCGCGCAGCAGCTCCATGGCGGGCTTTGCCAGGCGGCTCTCGGTGTAACGCATGGCGGCGGCGCCGTCGCCATCGATGTTGCCAAAGTTGCCGTGACCGTCGATGAGCGGCGTGCGCATGGAGAACCACTGCGCCAGGCGGACCATGGCCTCGTAGACCGCGAAGTCACCGTGCGGATGGTACTTACCGATAACTTCGCCGACCGTCCAAGCGGACTTCTTGTGCGGACGGTTGGGGTAGATGCCGCTCTCGTTCATGGCGTACAGGATGCGACGGTGCACCGGCTTTAAGCCATCGCGCACGTCCGGCAGGGCGCGCGCCGTGATGACCGACATCGAGTACTCGATGAACGACTGCTTCATCTCGCGGCCGAACTCCGAAATCTGGAGCTGACCGCCGTTGATATCCTCGCCGGCCGAGGCGCCACGGTCGACTTCGCCAAAGCTCTCCTCGAGCTCGGCGTCGTCGTCCTCTTCCTCATCATCGGCATCGGGGTTATAGGCGTCCGGATCGCCGTCCTCGCCCTGCTCAGCACGGGCAAGCAGGCGCTTCAGATCATCGGGCATGCCGGCGTCGCCGGCCTCGTCCATACCCTCGTTATTGTTGATATCGTCTGCCACGTTACCTCCTCATGGTTTGCGTGGTCCATTAGTTCCCTACCACGGAGACGGATTACCGGGAATGCCGGATAATCCTCCTAGGTTTTCCAGGTGCCCCAGGTTGCCCTGAAGGATGAGGGCGCACGCCTTGCGTGCGGCGCCCGAAATCCTGAAGGGCAAGATGGGGTGCCTGGGAAAGCTAGGCGTCAAGGAAACGCGCGTCGTGGGCGTGCTTCTCGATATATTCGCGGCGATAGCCGACCTCGGAACCCATCAGCTCGCGCACGGCGCGGTCCGCCACCACGGCGTCCTCGATCGACACACGCTGCAGAATGCGGGTCTTGGGGTCCATCGTCGTCGAGGCAAGCTGCTTGGGGTCCATCTCGCCCAGGCCCTTGTAGCGCTGGACGGTGTAGCCCTTGCGCTTCTTGGTGATCTTGCCGTCCTTGGCCTTGCCGTCCTCGTCGTTGTCGTCGGGGTTCAGGCCCAGACTCTGGATGGTGTCGCGCAGGATCTCGTCTTCGGGCTGGCGGCCGTTGGGATACACGTAGTGGATCTTGTTGCGCACCTTAATGCCAAAGATGGGCGGGCACGCGACGTACACGTAGCCGGCGTCAATCAGCGGGCGCATGTACTTGTAGAAGAACGTCAGCAGCAGAATGCGGATATGCGCACCGTCGACATCTGCATCGGTCATGATGATGATCTTGTGGTAGCGGGCCTTGGTGATATCAAAGTCGCCGCCGTCGCCGGCGCTCGTCGTGACGCCGCAGCCGATCGCGGTGATGAGGGACTGGATGGTGTCGCTCGAGAACGCACGATGATCGCCCACGCGCTCGACGTTCAAAATCTTGCCGCGCAGGGGCAGAATCGCCTGGATGTCTCGGCGACGGCCGTCCTTGGCCGAACCGCCTGCCGAGTCGCCCTCTACGATGAAGAGCTCGGTCAGCTCGGCATCGCGCACCGAGCAGTCAGCGAGCTTACCGGGCAGGGACGCCGTCTCGAGCAGGCTCTTGCGGCGGGTCGCCTCGCGCGCCTTGCGGGCGGCGTTGCGCGCCTTGCAGGCCTGTTGCGCCTTCTTGACGATCTCGCGGGCGGGCTTGGGATGCTCCTCCAAGTAATCGGCGAGGCCGTCGGTCACGATCTTGAGCGTCAGCGCGCGCATATAGGAGCTACCGAGCTTGGCCTTGGTCTGGCCCTCAAACTGCGGATCGGGCAGCTTGACCGAGATAACGGCCGAAAGGCCCTCGCGCACATCGTCGCCGGTCAGGTTGGCGTCTTTTTCCTTGAGCAGGTTCTGTTTGCGCGCGTAGTCGTTGATCACGCGGGTGAGCGCGGTGCGGAAGCCCTCAAGGTGCATGCCGCCCTCGGGAGTGTAGATGTCGTTGGCAAACGACATGACGTTCTCGCCGTAGCCGCTATTCCACTGCAGGGAAACCTCGACCTCGCCCATCTTGGCCACAGGCGCGTCCGGGTCCGATTTGCCCTCGATGTAGATGGGCTCCTTAAAGGCCTCAGGGACGTCCTTGCCCTCGTTGAGGAACTTGACGAAGTCGATGATGCCGCCCTCGTAGCAAAACTCCTCCACGTGGGGAGTCTCCTCGCGCTCGTCGGTCAGCACGATTTTGAGGTTCTTATTGAGGAACGCCGTCTCCTGCAGACGGTTGTGCAGCGTATCGAAATCGTAGATGCAGGTCTCGAAGATCTCGTCGTCGGGCCAGAAGGTGACGGTGGTACCCGTCGAATCCGAGGTGCCCACGACCTCCATCTTCTTGACGGTCTTGCCGCGCGAGAACTCCATCTCGTAGGTGTTGCCATCGCGACGAACCTGAACGACCACGCGCTTGGACAGTGCGTTGACGACGGAGATGCCTACGCCGTGCAGGCCGCCCGAGACCTTATAGGCCGAGTTATCGAACTTACCGCCGGCGTGCAAGATCGTCATAACGACCTCGAGCGTCGGGATCTTTTTAACAGGGTGCTCGTCGACGGGGATGCCGCGCCCGTTGTCGACGACCGTGATGGAGTTGTCGGCGTGGACCGTCACCTGGATCTCGGTGCAGAAACCGGCCATGGCCTCGTCGACGGAGTTGTCAACGATCTCCCACACCAGGTGATGCAGACCGCTGGCGCTCGTCGAGCCGATATACATGCCCGGGCGCTTACGAACGGCCTCGAGACCTTCGAGAATCTTAATCTCGCCGCCATCGTAATCGTTTTCGTTTGCCACACGTCCTCCTTCAGTCAAGAAAATGTGTACAGCCTTACTAGTTTATCGTAAAAAAATACCCTCGGGACCGAGGGTATTTGGCTCTACAAGGCCACCAGATGCGATTTAAGGCTCTTTTTTGCTTTGCACGCCCTTGGCCCACTCGGCACTGGCTCTCATGGCATTCTCGAGGGCCTCGCGCAGTTTTTGGTCTTCGATGGGCGCCACCTGGCGCTCGATCTCGGTGCACTCGGCCTCACTTAGGTCGGCGTGCGGGGCCGGCGGGCGCTCGGTCGTCGCCGGGCGCAGGCGCTCCTTGGCGGCGGGCGGCGTGTGACCGGGCGCGGTGGTTTTGAACACCAGGCCGTCCACATGCGCACCGGCGCGCTCCATGCGCGCGCGGATGATCTCGCGCAACAGCGTCATTTCCTGCGTCCACGAGGGCGAGTCGAGATACACCAGCAGCTCATTGGACTCGGGCAGGTAGCGCAGTCCCGTCACATGCCGCCCCTCGCGCGTGCCCGAGCACACCGCGTTCCATGCGCGATAGACCGTGCGCGACTCCTCGGCGGCCTCCATCTGCGCACGGCGCTTAGGCGTTGCAGCCGCCAGGATGCGCTGGCGCTCTGCGTTCAAAAACCCGCTGAAGGCGACTGTCTCGCTCTCGCGCTCGTAATTAGCACGTCTCACCCATGCTCACCACCTTGGCTCGATCAAGCAGGTCATCGGTAAAGTACCCCAGGTTGGTCGTAGTTATGACCGTCTGGATATCATCGCCAATCAGCCGCAGGAAAGCGCCGCGACGCTCGCCGTCGAGCTCGCTCATCACGTCGTCCAAAAGCAGCAGTGGGGCGGTGCCCAGGACATCGCGAGCCACGGCAACCTCGGCCACCTTCCAGGACAGCACCAGCGTGCGCTGCTGTCCTTGGCTGGCAAATGAACGGGCGGAGCGACCCGCCACGGTAAACTCAATCTCGTCGCGATGCGGTCCCACCAACGTCACGCCGCGGCGAATTTCCTCGTCGGCATGCTCGTCAAGGGCGGCCAGCATGCGCTCGTACGCCCAACCCTTCAGCTCTTCGCGATCCTCGACCTGGGGCAAAGCCCCCAGCGTGGACGCATAGGTCACGTTGGCGGCCTCACCTGACGCTACTTGCCCGTAGGCAGTGTGCACATGGCCCGCCAGCCGGTCGAGCAGAGCCAACCGGTGCACGAGCAGGGCCGAGCCCGCGCGGGCAATCGAATCGTTCCACGCGCCGAGCATCTCGCGGCAGCACCAGGTCTCCTTGAGCAAGGCGTTACGCTGGGTCACGCAGCGCCCATAGGTGCTCGCAAGATCGGCATAGCGTGCGCTCAGTTGCATGCCAAAGTCATCGAGGGCGGCGCGGCGCACACTGGCGCCACGCTTAACCATGTCCAGATGGTCGGGGCAAAACAGCACGCTCGGAAGAACCCCGCGCACACCGGCGGCAGAGCATCTCTTGCCGTTGCGGCTAAACGAGCGCTTACCGTCCTCCGCGCTCAATCCCATATCAAGCACGCGGCCGTCGCCCTCGAGCCTCAGCTCGATCTTGCACGAGCCCACGCCGTCATGGACGAGCTCGGCTGCGGTCGGATGCCTAAACGAGGCGCCGCTCGTCAGCAGCTGCAGCGCCTCTATGAGATTGGTCTTTCCCGCCGCGTTGGGTCCCGCAAGTATCGTCACGCCCTCGTCCAGGGCAAGGTGATAGCTATCGAAGCTGCGGTAGTGCGCGACGGAAAGATCGCGGGCGAACATGGTCATGGCGCAGCGCTAGATGCGGACCGGCATGACCAGGTACAGGTAGTTGATCTTGTCGTAGGACTTAAAGATGCCCGCCTGCGAGTAGCTCTTGAGCTCCAGCGTGATCTCCTTCTCCTTGGACAGGGCATTGAGGCAGCCGAAGATGTAGTGGTAGTTGAAGGCGATGGTACCCGACTCGCCCTCGGCCTCGACATCGATCGTCTCCTGCGCAAGGTCCTGGTCATTGGAAATGGAGGACAGGCCCATCTGCCCGTTCTCGACATCGATCTCGAACTTGACGGCGGGGTTGGCGCTCGCGATGACGGCCACGCGCTTGAGGGCGGCGTTAAAGGCGGCGACGTCGATCTTGACGCTCGTCACGCACGAATCGGGGATGAGCTGCTTGTAGTTGGGGTACACGCCCTCGATGCGACGCGACACGTAGGTGGTGTTGCCGGCCTCGAAGACGACCTGGGTGTCGGTAGCGCCGATCATGATGGTCGCTTGGCTGGCCATGATGTTCAGCGCGTCGTTAAAGGCGTCAGCCGGAACGTTGAGCTCAAAGGAGCCCTCGAGGGTCGAGGTCTCGACCTGCGTATCGCACACGGCCAAGCGGAAGGAATCGGTCGCTACCAGGCGTACGGTGTTGTTCTCGACCTTCATGTGCACGCCGCCCAGGATGGGGCGAGCCTTGTCGGTCGAGGTGACGCGCCACACGCGGCCGACCATTTCGGACAAGACATCGGTCGGCAGCTCCACGGCACTCTCGATGGCATAGGCCGGAAACTCGGGGAAGTCATTGGCATCGAGCGTGTTCAGGCGGAAAGAGCTCTTCTCGCAACCAATCAGCACCTGGCGCTCGGACAGCTCAAAGGTAACCGGGGCATCGGGGAGGGTCTTGGTGATATTGGAGAGCATCTTACAGGGAATAACCATCTCGCCCTCTTCTTCGACATGCGCCGCGATGCGATGACGGATCGAGATAGTGTAGTTAGAGGTCTGGAATTCCAAGATGCCGTCTTGGGCCTTAACGAGCACGCCCGACAGGATGGGAAGGGTGGATGCCGAAGCGACACCCTTCATAACGACGCCGATGGCTTGTGTAAGCGAGCTCTGGCTGACGGTGAACTTCATCTTTTAATACCTTTCTATAGATATAAATATCTTAATAATAGTAATAGCACTGACGAAACTGTTGATTACTCCCAAAGACGCAGGTCAGACCAAGAAAGAGAATCGACAGCAACCTGTGTGCAACAGGGGTGGTTTTCCACGTTCAAAACCTGCGCAAAACTTTTCATCACCGCGGGTTGGGTTTTAGACACCTTATGCCCGTGGTTTCGACAAGTTTTCAACAGGTGTCTCTATTTCCCTATGAGCGCAGTGTAATTTTATCGCGCAGCGACTTGAGGTCTTCGGTGACGGTGCGGTCTTCCTGGATCATCTTCTGGACCTTTTTGTAACTCGTGCTGACGGTCGAGTGGTTGCGGTTGCCAAATTCGGCGCCCACCGCCGTGGTCGTCATCTCGCACATCTCGATGGCCAGGTAGATAGCGATATGGCGTGCTTTGGCGATATTGGCGTTGCGACGCGGGCCGATGAGCTCCTCGTGCGTCACGCCGTACTGCTCTTCGATGACGGACTGAACCGTCTGGACGTTGATCTTTTTGGCCGATGTGTCAAAGTACTGGCTGGCGATGGCGTCGATATCGTCAAAGGTGAGCTCCCCGCCCTCGCGCTCGCGGTCGCCCGCCTCGCCGGCGCAGCGCTCGCAAAAGCTCTCGAGTTCGCGGATGTTGGTGCCCGAGACCTCGGCCATGTGTTTAAAGTGCTCGTCGGTTAGGTGCCCGCCGTCGCCCCCATAGGCCGCCAGCAGCGAGTCGTCGCCTGCCTCGGGAGCGGCGACGATGGTGTTCTCGTAATAGCGCTGCAAGATCTTGTATTTCATTTCGTAGCTGGGCTCTGCGACCAGGCAGAGCATGCCGGCGTTGAAGCGGCTGGTTAGACGCTCGTCCATGCTCAGGTCCTTGGGGGCGCGGTCTGCCGCGATGACGACCTTCTTGTTGTTGCGGATGAACTCGTCCATGAGCTGGAAAAAGTAGTCCACGCTCGCGCGCTTGCCGATGATGTTTTGGATGTCGTCGATGATGAGCACGTCCACGCCGTGGTACGCCTGCATGATGGGGGCGTTGCTCTTCTTTTGGCGGTCGAACTCGGTCATCAGGTCGTCCAGATATGCCTGGGAGTTGGCATACTTGACCTTGATCTCGGGCGACTTTTCGGCGAGCTCGTTTTTGATGGCAAGCAGCAGGTGCGTCTTGCCCAGGCCCGATTTGCCGTAGATGAACAGTGATGTGCACGTGCCCCGCTCGTCCGCGAGGGCGGCAAACTTGAGTGCCGAGCGATAGGCATGGCTGTTCTCGGGGCCGTAGACAAAGTTCTCAAAGGTAAATTTTGAGTTCGCGGCGAGCGGGGCTCCATCCGTATTCTGTTCGGCCGGCGCGGTCGGTGCTGGCATGGGTGAAGCGGGGGTCGCAGCTTGCGTGGATTTAGTTGGCGCTCCGCCCTTCATCTGGTTCATCATGCGACGAAAATCATCGGCCGAGAGCGTGTTCTTGATTGCAATGCCCGAATCCGCGCCCGTCGTTGCGTCGTGAGCGATGGGCATGTGCGTGACGGGTGCGTTCGTTGACGTCGCCGCCGCGGTCGGCAACGGTGCCATGGTTTCACGGGAAACATCGCTGTGCTGGTGCCCGATTGTCGGCACGTCGCCTGCGGAGGCCGGCGCCGCCGGGGAAGCAGCGGGGGCCGTGGCGGGCGCCGTCGCGGCAGCGGATTCCGTCGCGGCGCCTTGCGGTGCCACGATGTCGAGCGCAATCGGTGCAAAGGCGATTTCTTCCAGATAGGCCTCAATGGTCGGCTGATGCTTTTTGAGCTGCGCGATGGCAAAGCGCGAGGGGGCCTCGATCGTGAGCGTATCTTCGGTCAGGCTTATGGCGCGCGATTGCCCCAGCATGTTGATGAGGCGTGCATCTTGGCCGTCGCGCTGGCAAAAGGCGATGGCATCCCCCAGGATGATGCTTGCTTCCTCGTCCACTGTCTCTCCCGTTCTTTAGCTCTGAGCTCGCACGCGAGCGGCGCCGAGTTCGGTCAGATGGTATTTCTGGCCATGCTTGATGACCAAGCCGGCCTGCGCCAAGTCATTGAGCGTGCGTGACCAAGTGGGGGCCGAGTTTCCAAACGCCCTCGCCAGATCGGTTGCACCGCACGCTTGATTTTGCGCCAGATAGCCCAGCGCGGCGTTGCCGCGATCGCTTACGAACACGTCCGACTGTGGCTGCGCATACTGATTTGCTGCATTAGGATACATCATTTGAGCTGCTGATTGTTGAGAACTCTGCATCGGCGGCATTTGCTGTTGAAAACTTTGAGGCCACTGTTGGTAAGGCTGCGGAGTCATCTGCTGGGCCCAGGGGTTGTACTGCTGCTGCGGCATCTGCTGGTACGGCTGCTGATATCCCTGCTGGTACTGCTGTGGGAACTGCTGGCCATACCCCAGTGGCGGCATCTGCTGATATGGATATCCCTGTTGGTACGGCTGATATCCCATTTGCTGGCCACCCGGTGCCCCCGTCGCCTGCTGCATTGCTGCTGCATCCTGATCCGCCAGCGGCATGGCCTCTGGCACGTTTGGCGGCATCGACATCGACGCCGCCTGGGACTCTTGTGTAGGAAGCATTCCGGGCTGCTGCATCTGTCCCACGCGGGGCTGCATCTGTTGCGTTGCCATGGGCTGCTGCGCAAAAGCTCCCGGCAGGGGATATGCGGGCTGCTCCGTCTCGGGCCGCACGGCAGCACCGCGCCCGCCGGCGCGTTCGATTTCCTGCACGCGTTTAGGATCCAGGCTTACCGTAACCACGGTGCCGTTGCCCATGTTGTCCTCGATGGACACGGCCCCGCCGGCGTTTTCCAAATACTCCTGCACCATGGGAAACCCTGCTCCGGTTCCACGGATATAGCGCTTCATCTTGCTGTTTGCGCTGGTAACGCCAAAGTCGAAAGCGCGCTCCTTGTCGTCGATGCCGGGTCCTTGATCAGCAAAGCGGATGGTGTCTCCGCCGTCCAGAATCGAGATGATGGGCTCGGCAAAGTGCGCGTGGATAAAGTTTTCGACAATCTCGCGGATGACCATGAGCGAGATATGGCCACCTTGTTCTTTCATGCACTGGTAGACGGTGTTGGTCGTCTCTTCCAAATACGTGCGGACATCTTGCGGATCAATGACGATCACACGCGGTGTCGACAGCATGTCGTCATAGACGGCGATGCGCGCGGCGTACATGGCTTTTGGCGCCTGCGTGGTCGTCTGCTCGCCTTCGTCACGCTCTTCGCGCACGCCGGTGATGTGCTCGTTGTCGGGTGCCGGGTCTCCGGAATCGACCATGGTGTAAAAGTCGTCAGACATGCCGCTCGCAATCTTTCAAAAGGTTTCGAACAAATAGTAGCTCACCGTGCAATGTTTCTCATCTTTCGACAACTTTTCAAAACCTGTTGAAAACTTTGGAAAACGGACGAAAAGTTCTCAACATTGCCAACATGACCTGTTGAAAACTCGATGAAATATCGTGAAAAGTTGCCATGCACCGCTAAATCGAGCTCGGCTTATGGGGGAACCGTGTGAACTGCGCAACCTTTTACCTTTGATTTCTTGACATTTGAACATTGATTTCCCTACAATCTTCAAGCTCACGTGTCTATATCTGCGTCCGCGCCCCCGCGGACACTCGAAATGCAGCAGGAGGAACTTAAGATGAAGCGTACGTATCAGCCTAATAAGCGTAAGCGTGCCAAGACCCATGGCTTCCGTGCCCGTATGGCCACTAAGGGTGGTCGTGCCGTGCTCGCCCGTCGTCGCGCCAAGGGCCGCAAGCGTCTCACTGTCTAGCAGCGATACACACATCTCGCATGAAGACTATTAAGTCTCGGCAAGATTTCGAGCATGTGTTCAGTCAGGGGCGTCGTTTCAATCACCCTCTGATTCGAATGACCATATGTGAATCGGTTGGCGAAGGCGACTCCGGAAGGGTCGCCTTCGTTGGTGCTAAACGGCTCGGTTGTGCTGTCGTGCGCAACCGTTCTAAGCGTGTGATGCGCGAGGCCGCCCGCAGCTGTGGATTTCCCGTTGCGGGTTATGACATCATCTTGTTCGCAACTCCCAAGACGAGGGTTTCTTCGCCTCAGGAGATGGACAATGCATTGCGTTCGCTTATGAAACGCGCCGGCGTTGCCGGGGAGGAGCGATGAGCAATCACGTTTTGCGACGTGTTGCCATCGCTCCTATTCGCATATATCAACAGGTTATTTCGCCCTTATTGCCTGACGCCTGCATTTATTACCCAACGTGCTCGCAATACGCCGTCCAGGCGATTGAGAAGTACGGTGTTTTGAGAGGCTGCTGGCTTGCCGTGAGGCGCATCGCTCGCTGCAATCCCCTGCACGTCGGCGGTTATGACCCTGTGCCCTAGCGGGCACTCGCTATCGGAGGAAAACTTACATGTGGGATTGGATCGTTAACATCCTTTTCGAGCTGCTCAAGCTCATCCAGACCTTTGCGGTCGACTGGGGCCTGTCCATCATCATCCTGGTGGTCATCATCCGTCTGCTGCTGACGCCGCTTATGCTCAAGTCGACTAAGTCGACGGCACGCATGCAGGTGCTGCAGCCCAAGATGCTCGAGATCCAGGAGCGCTATGCCGACGATCCCCAGCGTCAGGCCGAGGAAATGCAGAAGTTCTACAGCGAGAACAAGTTCAACCCGATGGCTGGTTGTCTGCCGCTGTTGATTCAGATGCCTGTCCTGTTCGCCCTATTTACGCTGCTGCGTAACCTGCCGGACTACTTTAACGACGGCACGTTCTCGTTCTTTAATATTCTGCCCGACCTGACCACCACGCCGAGTGCCTCCTTTGCCGATGGCTTTATGGTCGCGCTGCCTGCGCTGGTCTGCCTGATCCTGTTCGCTGTCCTGACCCTGATTCCGCAGCTCTATATGTCGCGCAACCAGACCGGCCAGCAGGCTCAGAGCATGCGTATGATGGCCGTTGTCATGACGGTCATGATGCTTTGGATGGGCTGGAGCCTTCCCGTTGGTGTTCTGCTGTACTACGACGTCTCGTCTGCTTGGCAGGTTATCCAGCAGATTTTTGTGACGCAGAAGGTCATCGACAAGGCGAAGGCCGATGAGGAGGAGCGCCTTAAGAACGCGCCGCTGCAGGTTGAGGTCACTCGTCGCGAGAAGAAGCCGCGCCCGCACAAGAAGAAGTAGCGGGATATCAATCTTATTTAGGTACCTAACTTTTGGAGTACGTTATGTCTGAAGAGATCATCGAGGATATGCTTGAGGAGGTTGCCCCGCAGGTCGCGGGCGATTATCCCGAGATTGCACAGCGCTACAAGGCCGGTGAAGAGCTGACCGACGAGGAACTCGACACCATTGCCGATGTCGCGATTTCCATCCTGCGTTCCATCCTTTCGCACTTCGATGCCGCCAACTCTCCTATCGATGAGTATGAGGGCGACGAGGGTGAGCTGATTCTGGATGTAACGGCTCCCGACCTTGCTGTTCTCATTGGCCGTCATGGTCGCACCCTTGATGCCCTTCAGGTTATGTTCTCTTTGCTAGTGAGCCGCAAGCTTGGCTTTAGGTATCCGGTTGTAGTGGACGTCGAGGGATACAAGAGCCGCCGTCAGGACAAGGTTGCCTCCATGGCTCAGTCTGCAGCCGAGCGTGCCATCCGCACTCATAAGAGTGTTTCGCTTCCGCCCATGAATGCCTATGAGCGTCGACTGGTTCACATTGCACTTCGTGGCAATGATGCCGTCGATACTCATTCTGAGGGTTCTGACCCTGATCGCCATGTGGTGATTGTTGCTCGATAATCTGCTCGAGCTTATGCTAAGGGGACGTGGTTTCCACGTCCCCTTTTTTTGTCAAAAGTTCTCGATACACTGATTTTTGTCAGAAAGGAGCTTTCGTTGTTAGTACTTACTGATCAGCAAGCTGACGAGATGTTGACTCGTCTAACTTCCTATTGCAAAGAGTATTCCTTGAGCGTATCTGATGTTGAGCTGAGGAAATGTATTCAGCATTTGGATTTGGTTCTGGAAACAAATAAGACAACTAATCTCACCCGTATTCTTAACGTAGAAGATGCTGCGGTACTTCATATCCTCGACTCACTTGTTTTGCTCCCCTATATCAATAAGGCTCCTGAGGGAGCTTTGCTCGATATGGGGACAGGTGCGGGCTTCCCTGGTATTCCGTTAACCATAACCACGCATCGTAAAGCTACTTATATTGACTCTGTTGGTAAGAAGGTTGATGCCGTCAATTCTTTTGTTCATGCTCTTGGGTTGAAACATGCTCATGCGATTCATGATCGCCTTGAAGAATATGCTCGAAGCCATAAGAAGCAGTTTTCTGTCGTAACCGCCCGCGCACTTGCCCCTCTACCGATTCTTGTTGAGTATGCGGCTCCGTTCCTCAAGGATGGAGGTCTATTTGTTATCACCAAGGGTAATCCTTCGGATGAGGAGCTAGTTTCCGGCATGTCGGCAGCTAAGATTTGCGGCTTCACTTTGCTTCTTAATGACGCAATCGATTTGCCTGAGGGCTTGGGCCACAGGGAGTTCATTGTTCTCAAGAAGAGTCATCCAGCATCCGTTTCATTGCCTCGTGCAAATGGCATGGCTAAGAAGAATCCGCTTGCCTAGATGTTTCACGTGAAACATAATGGATACTAACAACTTGCAATGTTTCACGTGAAACATGGCGGTTGATATCGAATCGGAATGTTTCACGTGAAACATCCTCCGTTTGACAGCTTTAATACACACCAGGAGGGACCGTGGGATTTCGCGACGTTAAGCGTTCTAAGAACGCAAAAGACACGCGTATCATTGCAATCATCAATCAAAAAGGCGGCGTCGGTAAGTCAACGACGGCTGTAAACCTTGCAGCAGCACTGGGTGAGCAGGGTCGTAAGACACTGATTGTCGATTTTGATCCGCAGGGAAACAGTACCAGTGGATTTGGAATTGAAAAAGAAGACCTTGATCACTGCATCTATGATGCATTGTTGAATGATGTGCCGGCAGAATCGCTTGTTCTTGATACAAATTGCAAAAAGGTATTCGTAATTCCAGCTACGATTCAGCTTGCAGGTGCCGAAATTGAGCTCGTAAGCGCAATTGCTCGTGAAACCCGCCTCAAAGATTTGCTTGAGCCGATTCAGGACGAGTTCGATTTTATTTTCATTGACTGTCCTCCTTCGCTCGGCCTGCTTACTATCAATGCCTTGACCGCAGCAGATAGCGTTTTGATTCCAATCCAGTGCGAGTATTACGCACTCGAGGGCGTTACGAAGCTGCTTGAGTCAATGAAGATGGTCAAATCACGTCTGAACAAGGGCTTAGACACCTATGGCGTGCTTATGACCATGTATGACTCACGTACTTCTCTATCGAATCAAGTTGTTGAGGAGGTTCAATCGTACTTTGGTGATAAGGCGTTTAAAACGCTGATCCCCCGTACGGTTAAAATCTCCGAAGCTCCGTCTTTTGGAGAACCGGTAATTACCTATGCACCTCAAAATAAGGGTGCAAAAGCGTATATGAACCTTGCAAAAGAGGTGATCAAGCGTGCCTAGTGTAAAGAAACGTGGCGGATTGGGACGTGGACTCAATGCTTTGGTCTCAGAGGCCGAGTATGAGACCGGTGGTTCGGCTGCATCTGCTTCAAATGCCGCATCTGAAACAAAACTACCTATTGAGGATATTGTTCCCAACCCTAACCAGCCGCGAATTCACTTTAACGAAACTGAACTTCGAGAGTTGAGTGAGTCAATCCAAGAACATGGCGTTTTGCAGCCGCTTTTGGTTCGAAAGCATGGAAACGGCTATGAGATCATCGCTGGTGAGCGTCGTTACCAGGCGTCAAAGCTTGCTGGTCTTGAGGAACTGCCTGTCATCATTAAGGAAGTTAATGATGAGGAGATGCTCGCTCTTGCTCTTATCGAGAATCTTCAGCGTTCTGATTTGAATCCCGTCGAAGAGGCGAAGGGTTATCGTCAGCTCATTGATGCTAGCGGTATGACACAAGAGGCGTTATCAAAGGCTGTCAGTAAGTCTCGTTCTGCAATTACAAATTCACTTCGTTTGCTAGATCTTCCCGAAGTCGTACAGCAGATGATTTTCGAGGGCAAGCTTACTGCTGGCCATGCGAGAGCGATTCTTGCAGTTCCATATGAAGATGCAAGGATTCGACTTGCTGAGAAGGTTGTTGCAGAAGGCCTTTCCGTTAGAGCGACAGAAAATCTTGCTCCGTTGTTTTCTGCCGGAGAGACACCTAAGACACCGAGGCCTGCAACGCCTCAGTCTTTTAAAAAGGCTGCGCGTGTACTTCGTCAGGTATTTAATACCAACGTGCGCGTGAAGAGCTCGCGTGGAAAGAATAAGATTGAGATTGAGTTTAAAGACGAGGAAGAGCTCTCTCGTATTCTTGGTGAAATGATTCAGTTTGATCAAGGAGGCCAAGATGAGGAATAAGATTTTAACTGCGATTGCATTGGTGACGACTGTCGCGGCTGGTGCCTTTGCTGGCTATAAGATCGCGACAGACGATGAACTTCGAGGTCGTTTGCTTCGTGGTGCGTGGGATATTGTCGATACTTCCAAGAAGAAAATGGATGTTATGACAGAAGATGTTGCCATGCGCACTGCTCAGGTAACGAAAAATCCTAAGATTAATCAAGGTTGGGTTAGCAACCAATGGGAAAATGTAGGCTATTAGGTACCTAACAATTACCCTGCATATTTTGAGCGGCCCTTGTCTGATTCATGAGACAAAGGCCGCTTATTTTGTCCGTAAAAAATGGGAAAGCTAGCAACGGTCCAAAATTGAGGTCAATAAATGAAACGACCCCGCTTGCATATTCTGCAACCGGGGTCGTTCATGTTTCACATGAAACGTTTTGGGGTGCGACTCCCCTATGCGTTCTTCTGAACTTTGAAGCGCTGCTTCAGCTGTCCGCAAGCGGCGTCAATATCGTTACCACGGGAGTTACGGATCGTGGTCTCGATGCCACGGGACTCAAGACGACGCTGAAGATCCTCAACCTTATGAATCGGCGACGGCTTGAGCGGGCTGCCCTCGATGTCGTTAAGCTGAATGAGGTTAACGTGGCACAGCGTTCCCTCGCAGAAGTCGCAGAGCGCCTGCATCTCGGGATTCGTATCGTTGACGCCTTCGATCATGGCATACTCATAGGTCGGGCGGCGGCCAGTCTTCTCGGTGTAGAGCTGAAGCGCTTCGTGAAGGCGAAGCAGCGTGTACTTCTTAACACCGGGCATGAGCTTATTGCGCGTCGACTGGATGGCGGAATGCAGGGAAACGGCAAGCGTGAATTGCTCGGGGATGTCGGCAAATTTGCGAATACCGGGAATAACGCCGCTGGTAGAGACGGTGAGGTGACGAGCGCCGATACCGATGCCGTCGGGGTCGTTGAGGATTCGCAGCGCCTTGAGAACCTCGTCGTAGTTGGCAAACGGCTCGCCCTGGCCCATGAAGACAACGCTCGTGGCGCGCTCGCCAAAGTCGTTGGATACATGAAGTACCTGGTCGACGATCTCTTGAGCTGTCAGAGAACGCTTAAGGCCGTTGAGACCGGTAGCGCAAAAGGCGCAGCCCATGCCACAGCCTGCCTGGGTGGAAACGCAGACGGAAAGCTTGTTTCGACGGGGCATACCGACGGTCTCGACGGAAATGCCGTCGTGGTACTCGAGCAGATACTTGCGAGAGCCATCTTTGGAAACCTGCTTGGTGAGTTCGGTCGGCGTATCAAAGGCAAACGCCTCTTTAAGCTGTTCGCGGAAAGCCTTGGGAAGGTTGGTCATATCGTCAAACGAACAAACGTTCTTCTCAAAGACCCACTCGATGAGTTGCTTGGCGCGGAAGGCGGGCTGGCCAAGTTCGGCCACGAGCTCGCGAATATCGTTTTGGCTCAAGTCGCGAATGTCCTGAGATTTAGTCCTGGGATTCATGGAAGCCTTTCGATTTTGGGGAAACGTAGAGGGTATCGCTACAATATGGTATCAGCTGCAGAAATTATAGAGGAGGAGTCTGCCCATGCCGGGTAAAAGCCTAGAGAACATGCACGTAGCGGTCTTGGCGGGCGGTCATTCCGCTGAGCGCGAGATCTCGCTCAATTCGGGAAAGAACGTCGTGGTGGCACTGAAGGAAGCCGGCTACACCTCGGTGGAGCTGCTCGACACGGCTGCCGATGACTTTATGGTAACCATGGCGACCGGCGGTTTCGACGTGGCATTTATCGCCATGCACGGCGCCGGCGGTGAGGATGGCGCCATGCAGGGCGCCATGGAGACCCTGGGTATCCCCTACACGGCCTCGGGCGTGCTTGCCAGCGCCTGCGGTGCCGACAAGGAGGTCTCTAAGCTCCTGTACGCCAAGGCGGGCATTCCCATTGCCCCCGGCATCGCGCTCGAGGTGGGCGATGAAGTCGATATCGATCATATCGTCGAGGTTTGTGGCGAGCGCTGCTTTGTGAAGCCGGCCGTCAACGGTTCCAGCTATGGCATTTCCCTGGTCCATGAGCCCTCCGAGCTACCCGCGGCAATCGCCAAGGCGTTTGAGTACGGCGACAAAGTGCTGGTCGAGAAGTGCATCGAGGGTACCGAGATCACCGTTGGCGTATACGGCGAGGATGACGTGCGCGCCCTGCCGATTGTCGAGATCCGTAAGCCCGAGGACTGCGAGTTCTACGATCTGGACGTGAAATATGTCGACCCTACGGACATCCATCGCATTCCGGCGCAGATTTCACCCGAGAACTACGCTCGTGCCCAGGAGCTTGCCTGTGCCGCTCACAAGGCGCTCGGTTGCCTGGGTATCTCGCGCAGCGATTTTATCGTGAGCGAAGACGGCCCCGTTATCCTCGAGACCAATACCATTCCCGGTATGACCGATACGTCGCTGTATCCGGATGAGATCCGCCACACCGACGACATGACGTTCCCGCAGGTCTGTGACAGCCTGATCCGTATGGGTCTTCGTCGAGCGGGCATTGCATGCTAATCGAGGACGCGGTTTCGTCAGGAACGCCGCAGTTTGTCATCGACTCCTATGCCACGCTTGCCGAACGCGCCAAAACGCAGTCCTTCGGCCTTATCGAGGAAGATGTGATTGTCCTCGATACCGAGACCACGGGTCTTTCGGTGCAGGACAATGAGCTGATCGAGATCTCGGCGGCCCGTCTTTCGGGCCGCGAGGTCGTCGACCGCTTCGATACCTTCGTGCATCCCAAACAGCTGATTCCCGCCGAGATTACCGAGCTCACGAGCATTACAAATGCCGATGTGGCAGATGCTCCGTCGGCCGTTGAGGCCGTCGCCGCTCTCGCCGATTTTGTCGGTGGTTGCCCGGTGATCGCACATAACGCCACGTTCGACCGCTCGTTTATCGAGTCGGTCAAAGGCGGCGTCAACGTGAGCGATATTTGGATCGATTCGCTGGCGCTGTCGCGCATCGCGCTTCCGCGCCTGGCCTCGCACAAGCTGTCTTTTATGGCCGATCTGTTTGGCTGCGACTCGGTATCACACCGTGCCAATGCCGACGTCGACGCCCTGTGTGGCGTATGGCGCGTGTTGCTCGTGGCGCTCACCGACTTGCCCCAGGGCCTCATGGCGCGCCTAGCCGACATGCATCCGGACGTGCCTTGGTCCTATCGTCCTATCTTCTCATTCTTGGCAAGGCAGAACCCTGGTTCTATCTTCTCTCTCAGCGCCGCTCGTGCTGACGTTCTCAAGGCCGATCGCGCCGACGATCGGGTGGACGCCGATGAGCTGCCGGTTCTCAAGATGCCGAGTCGTGAGGAGATCGAGGCAGACTATGCGCCAGGTGGCCTTGTCAATCGCATGTATCCCACCTACGAGCCGCGTGATGAGCAGATCGCGATGGCGCTCGAGGTCCGCGATGCGCTGGTCACGGGCACTCATCGAGTAATTGAGGCAGGCACGGGCGTCGGCAAATCGATGGCCTATCTGGTGCCTTTTGCCGAGGCAGCACGCCGTAACAACATCACGGTAGGTATTGCGACCAAATCGAACAATCTTGCCGACCAGCTCATGTACCATGAGCTGCCAAAACTTGCCGAGCAACTGGACGGTGGTCTGTCATTTTGCGCTCTCAAGGGGTATGACCACTATCCGTGCCTGCGCAAGCTCGAGCGCATGAGCCGCGGCCAGGTCGAGATTACCACCAAGCGCGATCCGGCGGACACGCTCACGGCGGTCGCGGTCATTATGGCGTACGTCTGCCAATCAGCCGATGGCGACCTCGACTCGCTCGGCATTCGGTGGCGCAGTGTCAACCGTCCCGACTTTACGACGGCCTCGCGCGAGTGTGCTCGTCGCCTCTGCCCGTTTTTCCCTGATAAATGTTTGGTCCACGGCGCTCGCCGTCGTGCGGCGCATGCCGATGTGGTGGTCACCAACCATTCCCTGCTGTTCCGCAACGTCGCGGCCGAGGGCAGGATTTTGCCTCCGATTCGTCATTGGGTAATCGACGAGGCCCATTCCATCGAGCGCGAGGCGCGCTGTCAGTGGGCGCGTGTGGTGTCGGCGGACGAATCGCGCGTTCTGTTTGAGCGTCTGGGTGGCTCGAGCACCGGCGCGCTAAGCCAGGTTTCCCGTGATTTGGCAACCTCCGAGGGCTCTACGCTCTATCTGGGCCTTACTGCCAAGGCGACGTCGACGGTTGCGCGCGCGAGAATGGCGATCGCCGGCGTGTTCGATGGCGTTCGCGAGCTCGGCCGCCGTGCGCGTGGGGGTTATGACAATGCCAATCTATGGATTGGCCCCGAGCTGCGCGAATCTGACGACTGGCATGATTTCTTACAGTCGGCCTACACTGGCATCGACGCATTGGAACAAGCTGACAAGAGCGTCGACGCGCTGGTGCAAGCCGTCGCCGCCGACAAGCCAGAGGTTGTTGTCGACCTGGGTGATATCTCGCGCCGCCTGCACGAGCTGGCCGAGAACCTAAAACTCATCATTGATGGTACCGATGAACACTACGTGTATTCGCTGCAGGTCAATCGCAGGCTGCGTGCCGGCGGAGAGTCAATGACCGCAGAGCGCATCGACATTGGCGAGGCCTTGGCAACCGAGTGGCTGCCCGAGGTTCACACGGCTATCTTTGCCTCGGCGACCATGACGGTGTCCAAAAGCTTTGAGCACTTTAACCATGCGGTCGGCCTTGATCGCATCGGTGCTTCAACGTCGTCATCGCTGCACTTGGATTCGAGCTACGACTTCGATTCGAACATGGCTGTAGTCGTTGCGGGCGATATCCCCGATCCGCGCGATCGTGAGAGCTATCTTACGGCGCTCGAGCGCGTACTGGTCGACGCCCATCTTGCCATGGGCGGATCGGTGCTCACGTTGTTCACCAATCGGCGCGACATGGAGGACCTATACGCCCGCGTTGAGCCCAAGATGGCCCGTGCGGGTCTGGAGCTCAACTGCCAGCAGCGCAACTCATCTCCTCGTCGCCTGCGCGACCGGTTTATCAACGAACCGACCTCGTCGCTTTTTGCGCTCAAGGCCTTCTGGGAGGGGTTTGATGCCAGCGGCGAGACGCTGCGCTGCGTCATCATTCCCAAGTTGCCGTTCTCGAGCCCCACGGACCCGCTCTCGTGCGAGCGCAACCTGCGCGAAGACCGCGCATGGGCGCGCTATTCGCTGCCCGAGGCGGTGCTCGAGGTTAAGCAGGCCGCGGGGCGTTTGATTCGCTCGTCGACCGATAGCGGCGTGCTGATCTTGGCGGATCCTCGCCTGGTGACGAAGGGCTATGGCAAGAAGTTCTTAACGTCGCTGCCCACGAGCTCCTACCAGCGCATCGAATCGGCGCAGATCGGGCACTATCTACAGCTGTGGCGCGCACGCCACGAGCGGCGGCGCTAAAGCGGACAGACGAGAGTTTTTGCCATATCGCACAGACGCTTTGACAGGGTGGGGTCATCCAAGATGCGGATGGCTCCGCCCGCTGCGATTATCTGGCTCAGTAGCCAACGCTCGGAGCCGTAATGCACGGTTACCGTTGCCATGTCTGCCCCGCTGCGCTCGATGAGGGTGATGCCGGCCCAGTCCAGATGCTCCGCCATATCGAATGGCATCAAGAGCTTTGCGCTACGCTGCGTCCGGGCAAGGGAATCGTGGAGGGATGCGACGTCCGGTGCGTGAGGCACGACGGAGTCTTCCGTCAAGGCGAGTCCCTCGATTTTATCCATGCGATAGGTGCGCTGCTCATCGACCGCGATGTCCCAGGCAATCAGATATGTTTGGTCGCCGTTTGCCGTAATGCGCAAGGGGTCGACCAGACGCTCGCGTGGCCGCGCATCGTCCATCGAGCGATACGAGATACGACAGCGAACGCCGTCCTGAATGGCGCAGCTCAGCTGCTGCCAGTGCGACCCGTGGTTGACGGTGTCAAAGACGTGCTGGTTATAGCCGAGCTCTTCGGGTAGAAGAGCATGTCGAATTCGAGCCGCCGCCTGGGGCTCGATCCCCAACGATTCAAGTTCGTGGTTGAGCACAGCGCCCTCGGCGGCACTCAGGCGCAGCGGTAGTACACGCCCGGCGTCACCGGTGAGGACCACGCGCTCGCCGTGGCATTCGCAGATGATACGCGCACCCGATTCTCGGTCCGCGAGCGTCGAGACGATCTCGAGAATCTCGTCGAGCGACGCCCCCGTGATGTCAAAGCGACTGCAAATCTCGGTTCGTGTCATGCCGCTCTCGCCGGCGGCGTAGAGGGCCTCCATGATGTCGATGGCGCGCGAGAGCCTCTGCTCGCTGGTGAGTTTACGCACGGGCATGCTCGTGCACCGTCCTTTCAATGAGGTGGTTCCACGCCTGCTTGAGCGATTTGGGGGCCATGGGCCTCATGCCGTCCATGGCGTGGGCCATGCAAAATGAGGCGGCGGCTTCAAGATCGCGCACGTCAACGGTCCAAGTCCATCCCGAATCGGTGTGTGCGAGCTCACCTCGCCCGCGCGTGAGGCCGTTGATCATATCGATCTGCGTCTGCGGGGCGAACGAGAACGTAGCCGCAACGGGCGGGCGGTCGGCAAAATCGAATTCAAAGAACAGGTAGTCGTTGAGATTGAAGTCTGCAGGGATGGCGTAGGCCTTCGAAGGACGCCAAGCGCGAACGATACGGTCGCAGCGGAATGTCCTGATGTCGTCGGTGGCATTGTCGAGGCCGCAGAAGTACGCAACGCCCTCGCGCTCGAACATGCCGTAGACGCAGACGGTACGCTCTTTCTGCTCACCGCGTCCGTTCTGATATAAAAATCGCAGTGCGCATCGCTCGGCAAAGGCGCTCCATACCGCATCGACGGTGGGAGAGCGGCGGATCGGTGCTTCGTCCGCCGTCGTCCTGCCGGTGAGGTAGGCAATCTTGGAACGAATATCGGCAAGCGGCGCGGCAAAAGTGGATGAGCCGGCCGCTATTGTCTGGTCGATAGCGTTGAGCAGGATATCGGCGTCGTCTGCGGTGATGAGGCCGCCTGCCGCAAACGTGTGCTCGCGGTCGATTGTCCATGAGCTTTCCTCGGTCTCCTGCGCGCCGGCGGGGCGAACCTCCTTGATTAAGATGCCGCGTTCGAGCAGTTTGTCACGATCGCGCCGAAACTTGCGCTTATCCGAGTCGATATTGCCCGAGCCATATCCCAGGTCAGAATCCAAGACGATCTGCTCGGTCGTCAGCGGTTCGGGGGAGCTGTTGAGCACAAAGAAAAGATTGAGGATGCGCTGAGCCGTTTTATCGAAACTGGGCTCCGAATTCCCCTTTTTAATTGTCGCGGTCGCGTCGCTTGCCGTCATAGAGTCCTCGCATGAGAAGGTGGTTTGCTGCCATGATTTTAGTCCGATATGGAGATTAGGCTATATCCTTGTCCGCTCGGGGCGTTAAGATGGCCCGAATTCGGTCGTTTGCGCTCGCTCGGGGTATACTTTCGACTATATACGGTTCTAATGTGCATGCATTGGGCCTATTTGTCGGATTATGGATGTGGAGCGCACATGGCGAACACCCAGAACTATATTAACCACCTGCTGCAGAACACCGGCATTACGCCGGCATGCAGCGAAGAAGAGCGCTTGGCTGCCGAGGATATCGCTCAGATCTTCCGCAACCACGGCTTTGATCCCGAGGTTCAGGAGTTCAATGCCCCGGCGCCCAGCAGGTTGGCATTTGCCGTTACCGGTATTCTTGCGTTTGCCGGCGCCCTGCTGATGGGCATCGGCGGCGGCATCGGCTTGGTCGGCACCTTGCTGGCCATTGTCGGTGCCGTTCTTTACGTGCTCGAGCGCACGGGCCATCCCGTGGTTTCGCGCCTGGGCAAGACGGGCGTGAGCCAAAATGTCATCGCCTACCACAAGGCCTCGGGCCCGCTCGCGTCTCCGCGCAACCGCCCGGTGGTCGTTGTCGCACACTACGACTCTCCCCGTGCTGAGCTGCTCGCCCGCGAGCCCTATGCTTCGTATCGTGCGCTCATCGCCAAGCTGTTGCCCGTTGCCACGGTTGCCCCTGCTGCCGTTGCCATCTTGCGTATCCTGCCGCTCCCCGGCGCGCTCAAGGTTCTGCTGTGGATTGTCGCGATCCTCGCTTCCCTCGTTGCGCTCGCCAACGCGGCAAACATCATTTCTAACCGTTTTGTGCTTCCCTATACGTCCGGCGCAGTGTGCAACAAGTCTTCTGTCGCCGCTATGCTCGGCGTTATGGACAACGTTGCTCCCTTCCAGGGCGAAAACGAGTTTCCCGACGATGTTCCGTTCGATACCTATTTTGGGGAGCAGAAGCGTCGTGCCGAGGAGATGGCGCGCGCAGCAGCGGAGTATGCCGCGGCCCAACAGCAAAACGACTACGGCAACACCATCGAGTATGAAGAGCCTACCTACGCCGAGGACGAGTTCGGTCAGCCGATTGCTCCCGACGCTCAGACCGAGCCCGAACAGGGCGAGGCTTTCGACGAGCAGATCGAGGGCTTTGAGGGTGCGTCTGCCGACGAGACGCTGATTGGCGCCATCGTGCCCGAGGATCAGAATCAGGCTGTCCAGGCCGAAGAGTTCAATGACGAGGTTTCCGCTGCCGAGCCGGCGGAGGAGCCTGTCGCGGCCGAGCCCGAGCCCAAGCTCTATCGCAATGCCGCCGGCAACATCCGCTTTGGTTCGGATGCCATCCGTGCGCTCGGGATGCTTCCCGAGTCCTGCACGCTCGATTACGAGGAGGGCGAGGAGCCGACGTTTGAGCCCGAGCCTGCCCCCGTCGTGACTGCACCTGCGCCCGCCGTCACCGTGGATGATGAGTCTGCCGCGGTTACCGCTGCCGTTGCCGAGCCCGAGGCGGTGTCCGCGATCGATCCCGCGGCAGGACTGGACATTTTGGCCCCCGCCGCGCCGGCGCAAGACGTTGCGGACGAGCCTGACGACGATTACGTTGAACAGCCGAGGCGCGTGTCTTACGAGAGCGATACTGATTTTTCGGCCGAGATTTCCGCGGCAACGCCCCATGCCGATATTGCATCCGCGTTCTCTTCGATTGGCGCCAGTGCTTCCAACTTCCTTAAGGGTGCGCTTGCAAAGGGCAAGAAATTTGTCGACGATTTCGAGGAGAAGCGCGCTGCCGCACGCGAGGCTGCCGAGCAGGAGGCTATCGCTCAGCAGCAGGCAGCCGAGGCGGCACGTGAGCGCGCGGCGCAAGAGCTCGAGCAGAACGAGGCTATGCAGTCCGTGCCCGTCGACGCTGCCGAAGCTACAACGTCCTTTGAGTCCCAGCAACCGGCGTCCACGGATGTTGTTGAGGCGACGACGTCTTTCGAGGCTCAGCAGCACGTCGATAGCACCATGTCGTTTGATGCCGCGCAGTTCGATTCCACGATAACGTTTGAAAAGCAAGGCACCGCGATTGCCGAGCCCCTTCCTGTTTCCGATGAGCAGGGCGACGCGGCAGACGATGACGAGCCCATTGATGCTGCCGAAATTCAGGATGCTGCCGAGGACGAGTCCGTCGAGGTCAACTCTGACGAAGAGCAATACGCGGCAGCCGATCAAGGTGATTCGGCCGAGGTCGAGCAGGAGGAGGTGCCTGCGGTTTCCGAGACTCCCGAGACGGATGAGTCGAGGCCTTACTCCACGCAGATTTTCACCATGCCGACCCCGAGTGGTTCCGGTGCCACGGTTGCCAATGTCGCTCCCACCCAGGACGAAACGGTCGATTCCCTTATGGCCCAGATTTCCTCCCAAGCATCGCCGCGTCCGCAGATGAATGTTCCCGATCCGGCGTCGGCACCGTCGCCTGCACCCTCCTCGTCTCCGCTGGCTTCGGTCCCCGATCCGTCGCTGCCGTCGATGAAGCAGACAAACGTTGCGTCTCGCACGTCGCTGTTCGACCTTCCCGATCCCTCCGCACAGGTCAACGACCCCTTTGCTACCGCCCAGGGTCCCGAACCCACATCGGCACCCGTTGCGCCTCCTATGCCCGTTGCGTCGGGCGCACAGCCGATCGAGACCATTTCGGCTCCCGCCCCTGCGGCACCCAAGTCTCGCAAGCGCGGCCTGGGCGGCCTGTTCGGTCGTAAAAAGAAAAACGAACAGGACAGCATGAGTGACTGGCTGGGCGTCGAAGACGATTACGATGCCAAGAAGTCCGGTCGCGGCATCGGTTCGTGGGATAATTTCGAGGACGATAACGATGGCTGGAAGGGCGGCGCTACGTCTTCCGACGGCGCTTCTTCCGAAGATATGCTCTCGGCTGTCGCCTCTATGGGCGACGATGAGCTGCTCGGTCACGATATCTGGTTTGTGGCAACGGGCGCCTCGGATTGTGATGGCGCCGGTATGAAGGCCTTCTTGGCTTCGCATCGCGATAAGCTCCGCGGCGTCTTCTTCATCAATCTTGAATCCGTCGGCGCCGGTAGGCTTTCGGTGGTGACGGTTGAGGGCGAACAGCAGCTGCTCAAGGGCGATCGCCGCATCATGAACCTGGTCAGCAAGGTGTGCAAGTCGTTCCATGTCGATTGTGGCGCGCTCGAGATGCCCTATGCCAAGACCGATGCCTACGCCGCGCTCGAGGCGAGCCGCCGAGCCCTCACCATCGCCGGCGTGGACGGCACGCGTCTGGCTTGCGCTCGTACCGAGGACGACCTGCCCCACAATGTCAACCCGACGAACATTGCCACGGTATCCGAGGTCGTGACCGAGGTTATCCGCCGTTCGTAGACGGAGCTCTAAGGAGTCAACGTGTTTTCGTATATTAAGCGCCATTGGCCTGTCTACGTGATTTTGACCTTGATTGCCATTGCGTTGGGGTTTGGAGCCGCCTATATCGTGGGCGCGAAGGGCTCGACCCCCGCCTCCGCAATCAGCGAAGAGGTGGAGCAAGAACAGAGCACGGGTGCCGATGGGATTCCTGAGTCCGAGCAGGCAATCGTTGATGGTGGATCTTCGTCTGCAGAGTAGATACGGCGATTTAAATGATTGAAAGCGGGCGAGCCGGGGGAC
>NZ_QRVG01000014.1:0-4130 GCF_003459245.1 Collinsella sp. AF23-2 | reverse complement strand
CCCCGCCCCCCCCGCTTTTTCATCGCGCTAGCGCTTCTTTGGGATTGACCTAAGGCGAGCGAACCATAGGGCTGCGGCACCCGAGGTCAGGAGCGCGGTGATGCAAGCGGCGATGGGGGCTGATCCTGTTGCCGGTAGGTCCTGCGGTAGGGTACAGCGTTGAATGACATTGTCCTCGTCATGTGACTCAAGTTTATCGCCGCCGCCGTTGCGGCAAAGATCGACGCGTGCGCTGTTGGTGAGTGCAGTTTGGGGTGTATAAGCCGACGTTGCCTGCATGTGCACGACTGCGCCCCGAGCATCTGTGCCAAGGATTGCTTTGGCATCGTCAAGGTCGTCGTGCTCATCTTTGAGATCATCGCGGGTCCAAGAATCCGTATCGCTTCGAGTCGTAAAGTCGGCGGCTACCGCACCGTATTCAATGCGAATGCCCGTTACGACGGTATTGGATGCAAGGTCGAGTTCTTTCGCCTCGAGTGTGGCGGATTCCGTGGTCGAGACATCCGCCTTCCAGAGGTGCCAGCCGTCGTAATCGACGAGGCGGCAATCTTCACCCAGACTCTCTTTTACTTCGTCGGACTCAAGCCAAGGATTTTCGTGCCCATCGTCAAGCGTCGCGTTTGCCGGCTCATCGACGTCTGTCGAGTCCAACGGCGTCGTGCGATACCACACGTTGCACAGACCGTTGAGGTCGCCGATGGCGACGGGGGTTTCGATTGAGACGAATCTCGCCGTATCGTCCTCGGCGCACTCAAGATCATCGGTAATCGTAAACTCATCAACCCAAGTAGCGGAATCGTTTCGAGCATCGATGGTATAGGAGAAAAGTCCGTCCGTATTGGTTTGCATCGCGGCGCGGTTTTTTCCATCGCCGTTAGCCAACAGACCCTTCCCGATAGGTTGGACAAGTTCCTGACGCTTGTCGACCTGTCCTTTGATCTCGATGGGCGCATCCTTCATCGCGACGGATTGGACTTCTCCCGTATCCTTTATTTCAAACGTTATCTCCTCGGCAAGGTCATAGGTCCGCGGAGACATCGTTTCGCGCAACGAGTAGGTGCCGGGTGCAAGATGTTCGATGCGGTGCGGCTTGTCGGATGAGGTCCAGGAGTCTATTTCGGTTTTATCGGGACCATATAAGGTGAGCTGTGCGCCTTTCACTTCCTGCTCTCCGCTTGCATCGACCTTGGAGATATCAACCTTGGTGTAATCGTCGGATACGTTAAGCCGTGCTTCCACAACGGGTGTTTTCTGGTCGGCATAGGTAAGGTCGACGATATGGTGCGTCCGGTCGAGTAAGAAGCCGGTCGGCGCTTGAGTCTCGACAACCTCGTAGCGTGCGGTGCCAGATCCCAGCGGGAGGTCGTCCGCGCGTGCTTCTCCAGTTTCATCCGTCGTGACGGTAGCGACAGTCTCACCGTCGAGCGCGGCAATGCTACCGTCGGGGCGCACGATATCACCTGAGGCACGGATCTCAAAGATGGCGCCCGCGAGGCTGCTGCCGTCTACGGCATCGGTTTTAACGATCCTGATGTTTCCGGTCGCGGCGCGGTCATAATACGAGACGATTGCAACGGGCGTTAGGTTTATATCGGCGGGTATGTTTACCTCGATCTCTCCGCCGACAAGATAGGGCTCTTTGGCCGAGGTTTCGCGTAAATAATAGGTGCCCGGCACGAGCGATTCGGGCAGTGTGACGGTGCCGGTCGCGTCAGTCGTAAAGGTGTCCATTACGTTATGTGCTGGATACCAGCATGTTTGTGAGACAGGTTTGTGATTGCTGTCGAGGAGTTGGAAGGTGAATCCGGCTAGGGGAACAGAAGCGCCTGTTTGGGCATCGCGTTTTACAATCTGGAGATGCGTCGACAGAGCGTGGTTGTCCACGATATATTGAAGCTCGGCGCCGTCGGAAATCTGATTGGCCTCGACGGTCCATTCCCCCGCACGTTTAAAACCCTCGGGGACGGTTTCCGGAACCTCACGAACCGTGTAGCCGGCGCGGTCGTATGGGACGGCTCCGTGGACACCGGCTGGTCGCTTGCCTGTGCCGAACCATGCTTCGGGCTGGTCTTTGGTGGAGGCAAAGCCATAGATGTTTGTAGTCAGTGTGCCAACAACCTGCTGAGAGCTGTTACTGACAACCTCAAAGACAACATCTCCTGCCGGCTGCTCCAGGCCGGATTGATCGCTATTGCCGTAGTCCTTGAATTTGGAAATCTCAAGGTCAAACGCAATGGGGATATCGGAAACGCGAGATTCGATCTCGACCACGCCTGAATCGCCGAGTTGGTCGGCTCCAACGGTGTAAGACCAACTGTCACCGGAGGGCAAATAGCCCTCGGGCGCCTTCGATTCATAGATGGTAAAGGTTCCCAGGGGGACATCGGTGAGGGTAGCTCGACCGCTTTCATCGGTCCTGAGAGTTTGTGTCCATCCAGGGGTTGATTGCGATACGCACACGAATTCTGCTCCTGCGAGCGAAGCCCCAACTTGGGGGCCTGCATTCGTTGCGGCGTCGAGCTTTACAATGCGCAAGGTAATGGTGCCGGGTTGTTCATCAATGGTGACGTATCCGCCGTTATTCGTCGTGGTAAAGGCAATGCGATCGTGCAGGGGGATATAACCAGCTGGCGCTGTTGTCTCAACTAGGTAGTATGCCGTGTTGGGTAGGAGTGTTGCCTGCGCTCGACCGTTGCTGTCCATCTGGACGGTGCCGACATGCGCGCCGCTGGCGCTCTCAAAAACATCGAATGTTGCCCCGTCAAACTGATAAGTATTGTTTCCGCTGGTAATGGCAGCGTTTGCAGACTGCTTTTGGAAGGAAACAGAGACCGCCGGCAGTACATAGAGCATGTCTTGACGTTTGCTGCCGCCCGATACGGTTCCTATATAGCGCCGCGCGCGGTGCGGAGCGGCTTTGATGCTTCCTGATTTTGCGCTGTCGTGGAGCCACCGCGCAGCCGCCACGACTTCATTGTCGGCGGTAAAGTGCCCGCTCTTGGTTTTGCCCTGAGCGGTCGTGTAGGAGTAGGTGCCGTCGACATGGGTAGTGCCGTTGAGCATCCATACGGCAAGCTGGGTGGCGGCGCGGGCGCGATCGGGTGAAAGATGGTAACCGCCAAACGACGTGGCGGTAGGATATCCGTGACAAACGATTGCCGCGAACTCGTCGTCGAGCCACACCCAGCCTTGATCAAAGTTGAGCCATGGGCCGCCCGGCTTGGTGGGGCCGGGGCGCTCCTGGTTCATGCAGTAGGCAATCGAGGCGTCTTGAGCTTCATACTTGCCGATGAAGAAGGGCCCACAATCATCGCTAATAGTGCGGAAGCCGAGCTGGTCGTAGCCATCGACGGCAAATGCGGCTCCCGGTGCCAGACAGCCGAAAAGCAGGAAGAGGAGCAGGAGCAGCGGACCTGTTGCGATTGCGCTGTGGACAGAGTGCGTGGGTGCGTTGGACATGGCTGCTCCTTATCCCTCGTGCGCCGCACGGGGAGGCCGCGGCGCTTGGGATGAGGCTACCGCCATGGTTCATGCGGGTAAGTACCAGAAGCTGACCAAAAGCTTGCCCGATTTCTGACAAATCGAGCTCAAATACAACAATCAGATAAAAGTGCAGGTAGAAGATGGTAAGAAAAGAAAGACAAAGGTCCTCATCTCCACAATTGGCGCGGTTTTCAAACGATTCTCCACAGCTAAAACAAGCATCGACACCCTTGTATCGAACAAGACAACCGCGTTATACTAGCCAACACACAAGCGGGCATCGCCAAGTGGTAAGGCATCAGCTTCCCAAGCTGACACTCGCGGGTTCGAGTCCCGTTGCCCGCTCCAGAAAAAACAGCAGGTCAAGAGCTTAGAGCGCTTGGCCTGTTTCTCTTTTTCGACTCCGTAGACCACGGAAATAGACCAAATGTAGACCAAACTCCGGTGAAACCGTTTTCCGCCCAGACGCCGCCCGCGTCTCCTCCGGCCCTTTTTTAGGGCTTGCGCAAGTTGTGGCTGAGCGGCCCGTGTGCCCCTCCCCGCCCTTTTTTAGTTGTTGACATAGTTGACGTTAAAGCAGCGGGGTCGCACCCCGCGCACTGGGATAGGTGACGCATAATTTCTTTCGCAAATTGACAACCGCATAG
>NZ_QRVG01000013.1:44622-66770 GCF_003459245.1 Collinsella sp. AF23-2 | reverse complement strand
GAGCATTTCCCAGTTGACAAAACTATAGGAACACCCCCCTGAACAGAATCGCCGTTATCGGTTGACGGTGCGGCGATTGCCGCCAGCGGCGACATAAGCGGCTGAGCAATGAGGCCCGCCGTCAAAACGGTTGCGACGGCGCGGTTAGCAACGCCCTTGACGTTGACAGTCTTGGCCCGAGGCCCAAAGTGTTGTGGACTGTAGTTTGCCATGGCTTTCTCCCTTTGACACGGATGTATCCATACGTATCAAACGGTAGCTGTCGATTTTTGAATTCTGTTGCGCAACATTGGCGACCAGCGTATTTTTTGAAATTCACGCTCTCGTGCTTCACAATTTCGTCACATATGTAGGAGCTGGTGCATCATATTATTGCGGGATCAAATTGAACCTGTGATTTGCATTTGCTCCCGCGTCATCCGCCCTATCGGATTCCGCATCCAACAGACACCTCGTCCGCCACGGTGTAGAGTTAGGACAACGGGCGCGTTGCGCGGCCCGTGCCAGAACGAGGTGGACATGGAACTCGACAAGCAACAGATCGAACGACTGCGCGAGCGTCATCATCGGCGTCACGGCATCCGCCCTGCTCATAGCGAAGCCATGGAAAACTTCACCCGCTTCCTCAAGCGCGCGTTCAACATTCGCGAGGGACGCGCACCCTATCACGTGATCCGCAAGCGTTTTGTAAACGGGGCGCGTCTGACTGGCACTCACCTGTGCATCCTCATCATCGCGATGTTAATCGCAAGTATTGGCCTCGATATCGATTCGGACATCGCCATCGTGGGCGCCATGCTCATCTGCCCGCTTATGGGATCGGTCCTTGCCATGGCATATGGCATCGCCACGCTCGACCGCGAGATTACCGTCGAAGCCGTCGCCGGCCTTGCGCTGCAAATGGCCTTTTGCCTGGTCACATCCACGTTGTACTTTAAGCTCTCGCCCCTTGGCACCACCACAGCCGCCATTATCGACAACTCGACGCCCACCGTGTGGGACCTTGCCGTCGCGCTCGCGGGCGGCTTTGCGGGTGGCCTGGGCAACTCGCGCGACCAGGAGCCCGCAACGCTCATCGCCGGCGTGGCCGTGGCGACCGCGCTCATGCCGCCCCTGTGCGCGGCGGGCTATGGCATCGCCATCGCAAGCGGGTCGCTGTTTCTCTCGGCGCTTTACGAGTTTGGCATCAACGTCGTCTTTATCGCGCTGGCGGCCGAAGCCGTACTACTTCTTTTGCGCGTGCCGCTCAAGCGCGACCTCAACGGCGACGGCATTGTGACCGCCGAAGAAGATGCCGAGGTCGATGAGCTGTCACACAAGGTGCGCCGCCGCATCATCGTGGGTACGGTGATCTTTGCCATCCCCTGCATCGTCATGACCGCGGGGTCCATTGGCTCGGCGCAGGTCGGCGTGCAGGACGGCTACGGCGTCACCGAGACCACACGCGAGCTTGCCGCGGTGCTGCCGGGCTTTAAGGATTACACCGTCGCCGTCGAGACCTCGGCCACCGAAGGGGACGAGGAAGGCATCGTCGAGCGCGAGATTGTCGCCCATGTGACGACAGGCGAGGCGCTTGGGGCACACGACCGCCGCGTTGCCCGCAAGCTCATCGACCTCAACGTGCCCGAGCTCGATCGCGTGGAGTTCGATGTGAAGTGATGCGGGACGTGAGATGGATGCGCGCACAGGCGCGAGTCGGAACGAAGCGCAGACGCGACGCAGGCCGCGAGCAAAAAAGCGGGGCGCGATTCATGTCCGTGCCCCGCTCGCTGTTTTATTGCCGTGAATCAACTGTCCGCATCGACATCGCCAGACTCCACCGTAAACGCCGGACCGGTACTCACCAGATAAAAACGGGTCACCCTGGTATCTCTAAATAGGTAGAGCAAGCCCTGATCGCGTCGGCGTGACAGGTACGCCACGTGGACCGTACCGAATTCTTCACCGTTTTCCTTCTTTAATATCAGGATGTTGGGGTCATCCGTACGCTTAAACTGCCCGTCTGTGCAGATTCCGTCTTGGTCGACCAGCTGCCATCGACAGTTGTCCTCCTCAAGAAAAGCCAGGGTTTCCCGACTCGTTTTGTCATCCCGATAGTAACCATCAATGGCAAAGCCTTCGGAAGCACATTCCTGCATATAGGATGTTTCTCGACTTATAGCAAACATCCCCGTAGCGCCCAGGAGCACAGCCAGGCAGACCACTGCAAGGGTTATCGAGACAAAACGGCGGCTCATGTTAGCCAGCCCGATACTTGTTTAACGGAGCACGAAACATACTTGGTACCTCCGATATCAGGGCAAACGTCACCTACGGCCTGCCGGCAATCATATGTTTCCAACATCAAACCATATGGTTACAACTCGTTGGAGATAGGTTCCATGAACGGACGATAATTTGCGGCGAACGGCTACATATGTTCATTATCTCAGGGTTCTGGAGGCAATTTTTGGTGCCACCGAGACGTTGTTTTCGGAAGTATGCGGCAAATTCCGGAGCCCTCGAGCACACCCCGGTTTTTCACCAATAAAACCGCAGGTACAAAGCTTGGGCATATCCAGTGTGCTCGGCCTATTCAAATTTTGCCGCATACTTCCGAAATCCGAGTCCGCTGAAGGCGCCTGCAACGCTATTTACGCAACATATGTGCAATAAAAACGAGTGGCAGCCGGTACGGCTACCACCCGTTTGCCTCATATCTAGCCCAAAGCAGGCCAACTACTTCTTAATGCCGCGTCCCAGACGCTTGGCGACCGATGCAACGGCCTCCTCGCTGGCCGGTCCGCAGCTCACGCAGCCATCATGGGCACGCATCTGGCCGGTGACCTCGTCCATCGCGAGCGGCGCCACCTTCTCGAGCTTAAAGCCCTTGCCGGCGCGCATGTTCTCCTTGGCCACGCTGATCATGAGCTTAATGCGGTTGAGCTGGTTGACCTCGGATGCACCGGGGTCGTAGTCCACCGCGACAATGTTGCTCTCAGGGTGCTGCCGGCGCAGCTCCTTGATCACGGCCTTACCCACCACGTGGTTGGGCAGGCACGCGAAGGGCTGCGTGCAGATGATGTTGGGCGCGCCATGGTCGATCAGGTCGAGCATCTCGGCCGTGAGCAACCAACCCTCGCCCATGTTGTTGCACACCGAAAGCACCGTGCGGGCCTTGTCGGCCATGGTGCCGATGCGCTCGGGCGCCTCAAAGCGGCGGGACTTTTCGAGCATTTCCTCCACCGGCGTGCGCATCCAGTCCACGAGCTTGATGAGCGCCTGCATGCCCGCACGCGTTGTAGCAGAGCTACCCAGCTCGTCCTTCTGCAGCTCGGCGTTGCTCATGGAGTACAGGAAGAAGTCGAGCAGGCCCGGCACCACTGCCTCGCAGCCCTCGCGCTCGATAACGTCAACCACGTGGTTGTTGGCTGTGGGGTGGAACTTGACCAGAATCTCGCCGACCACGCCCACGCGCGGCTTGGTACCCTCGCCCACAAGCGGCATGGTGTCAAACGCGCGGATGGCCTCGCGGCACAGCTTGGTGTAGTTGTGGCGGTTGAACTTGGGCGCCAGCTTGCGGGCGCGCGCCATGTACTGCTCGTAGAGCGCGTTAGCGGCGCCGGGCGTGACCTCGTACGGGCGGCAGCGGTAGAGCATCTGCATCATCACGTCGCCGAAGAGCACCGCGTAGACCGCCTGCTTAAGCAGCGCCGGCGTCAGCTTAAAGCCGGGGTTGTCTTCGCCGAGCGCCACAGCCGAAAGCGAGATCACCGGAATCTCGGGGTGACCGCTCTCGCGCAGCGCCTTGCGGATGAGTGCGATGTAGTTGGTGGCACGGCAGCCGCCGCCGGTCTGGCTGATAACCACGGCCGTCTTGGACAGGTCGTACCGACCGCTCTCAATGGCCTCCATAATCTGGCCGGTCACCAGGATCGACGGATAGCAGATGTCGTTGTTCACGTAGCGCAGGCCGGCCTCGACGGCATCGTGGTCGGTCGAGGGCAGCAGCTCCAAGTTGTAGCCGGCACCGCGAAACACCTCTTTGACCAGGTCAAAGTGGATCGGCGCCATCTGCGGACACAGGATGGTGTAGCCCTCATCGCGCATCTGCTCGGTAAAGGGCACCTTGGGCCATGCGGTCGTGGCGCTCTCACGCTGTGCCTCGAACGTGTACTTGCGGCTCGCGAACGCGGGGGCATCCGTGGAGGGCGCCACCGGCGCGGCATCGCCCTGCTCAAAGACCTCGCCCGCGGCCGTGGCCTCGGCCAAGCGCTCGGCCTCCTGGTCCTTGAGCGCCGCCATGAGCGAGCGGATTCGGATGCGCGCAGCACCCAGGTTGGACACCTCGTCGATCTTGAGCACGGTGTAGATCTTGCCACTGGCCTCCAGGATCTCCTGCACCTGGTCGGTGGTCAGGGCATCGAGGCCGCAGCCGAAGGAGTTGAGCTGGATCAGGTCCAGGTCGTTGCGCATCGTCACAAAACGGGCGACGGCGTACAGGCGGCTGTGGTACATCCACTGGTCGACGACGCGAATCGGACGCTCGGGCTTCACCAGGTGCGCAAGCGAATCCTCGGTAAAGACCGCAAAGCCAAAGCTCGAGATAAGCTCGGGCAGGGCATGGTTGATCTCGGGGTCGTTGTGGTAGGGGCGGCCGGCGAGCACAATGCCGTGGCCACCGTGGTCCTCGACCCACTTAAGAGCCTCCTCGCCCATAGTCTGGATGTCCTCGTGGAAACGCGCATCGGCCTCAAAGGCGGCGTTGACGGCGGCATCGACCTCGGAGCGCGTGATCTTGGGTCCACGCACGCAGCCGCGACCGGCTTGCGCATCGGCCACACGGTCGACGGCGAGCACCTGGTACAGGCGGCGCTTGAGCTCGGTCTTGTCATGATACGGCACAAACGGGTACAGGAACTCGATGTTCTGCTCGCGAATCTCGTCAATATTGAGCGCCAGCGCCGTGGGGTAGCTCATGACGATGGGGCAGTTGTAGCAGTTACCGGCGGTCGGATCCTCCTTGCGCTCCCAACGCACGCACGGCATCCAAATGAAGTCGACATCGCGGTCGATAAGGTTCATCACATGGCCGTGGCTCATCTTAGCCGGATAGCACACGCTTTCGGACGGCATGGACTCGATGCCCGCCTGGTAGGTCTTTTTGCTCGACTGGTCAGACAGCTGCACGCTAAAGCCCAAGCGCGTAAAGAACGCGTGCCAGAAGGGGTAGTTCTCGTACATGTTGAGCGCGCGCGGGATACCCACGGTGCCGCGCGGGGCCTCGTCGGGACTCAGCACCTCGCGGTTAAAGAGCAGCTCGTTTTTCTTTTTGAAAAGGTTGGGGGCCTCAGTCTTTTGCTTTTTGTGGCCGGCGCCCTTCTCGCAGCGGTTGCCGGTGATAAAGCGCCTGCCGCCGCCAAAGTCGTTAACGGTGAGCTGGCAGTTGTTGGAGCAACGGCCGCAGCGGACATGCTTTTGCGTCACGGTGAGGTGCGCAATGTCCTCGGCCGAAAGGATGGTCGAGGTGCCGTCGGCGCCGGCGCGATCGCGGGCGAGCAGGGCCGCACCGTAGGCGCCCATGCAGCCGGCGATGTCGGGACGCACGGCATGAACGCCGGTGAGCTGCTCAAACGCGCGCAGCGTGGCATCGGACATAAAGGTGCCGCCCTGGACGATCACCTGGCTGCCGATCTCCTTGGGGTCGCGCAGCTTAATGACCTTGAACAGGGCGTTCTTGATAACGGAATAGGACAGGCCGGCCGCAATGTCGCCCACCGTGGCGCCTTCCTTTTGCGCCTGCTTGACGCGCGAGTTCATAAAGACCGTGCAGCGGCTGCCCAGGTCGACCGGGGCCTTGGCATGGATGGCAGCGTTGGCGAACGCGCGCACGTCCATGTTCATAGAGACGGCGAAGCTCTCGATAAAGCTACCGCAACCCGACGAGCAGGCCTCGTTGAGCATGATGTGCTCGATGACGCCGTCCTTGACGCGCAGGCATTTCATGTCCTGGCCGCCAATGTCCAGAATGAACTCGACGCCGGGCAGGAACGCCTTGGCTCCGCGCAGGTGCGCAACGGTCTCGATCTCGCCGGAGTCGGCCTTGAGGGCCTCGATGAGCAGCGCCTCGCCATAGCCCGTGGTGGTCACGTGGCCGATGGTGCAGCCCGCGGGGATATGGTTGTAGAAATCGGCCATGATGACCTTGGCCGTGCCCAGGATGTCACCGTTGTTGTTGCCATACCAAGTGTGCAGCAGCTGACCGTCCTCGCCCACGAGCGCGGCCTTCATGGTGGTGGAGCCGGCGTCGATGCCGATGAACACGCGGCCGGTGTAGCCGTCGAGCTTGCCCTTGGGGACGACCTCGGTGTCGTGGCGGGTCTTGAACTCGGCAAAGTCCTCGTCGGTGGCAAAGAGCGGGTCCAGGCGCTCGACCTCGGCACCCTGTGTGTCACCCAGGGCATCGATGGCCTCAATGAGCTGCGGGAACGTGCTGAGCTTGTTGGACTCGTGCGCCATGGCGGCGCCGCTTGCCACAAACAGGTGGGCGTTTTGGGGCACAATGCGGTGCTCCTCGTCCAGGTTGAGCGTGAGGTAGAAGCGGTGGCGCAGCTCGGAGAGGTACTGCAGCGGGCCGCCAAGGAAGGCGACGTTGCCGCGGATGGGGCGACCGCACGCCAGACCCGAGATGGTCTGGGTCACGACGGCCTGGAAGATGGAGGCGGCCACATCCTCGGGACGGGCACCCTCGTTGAGCAGCGGTTGCACGTCGGTCTTGGCAAATACGCCGCAGCGACTGGCGATGGGATAGATGGTGGTCGCGTTGGCCGCGAGCTCGTTGAGGCCGCTCGCGTCGGTGTGCAGCAGGGTTGCCATCTGGTCGATGAACGCGCCCGTACCGCCGGCGCAGGTGCCGTTCATGCGCTGCTCGATGCCGTTGTCAAAGTAGATGATCTTGGCGTCCTCGCCGCCCAGCTCGATGGCGACATCGGTGGCCGGAATGAGGGTCTCGACGGCACGCTTGCTGGCGATGACCTCCTGGACAAACTCCAGGTCGAGCCACTGGGACAGCAGCAGGCCGCCCGAGCCGGTAATGGCGCAGGTCATCTGGGCCGTCGGCAGCACGGTCGCAGCACCCTCGAACAGGTCGCGGGCGCAGGCACGGACATCGGTGTGATGGCGCTGGTACTTGGCGTAGACAATTTGGTTGTCGTCATTGAGCACGGCGAGCTTGACGGTGGTGGAGCCCACGTCGATGCCCAGGTGCAGGTTGCCGCGGGCGTTCTCGGGGTTGAAGATCGCGCCTTCGGGGGCGTGGGCGGCGGTTACGGGCTCGGCGGCGAGCTCGCTAGCGGCGGACGTCTCCCCTGCCGCGTTCTTGGCATCGGCAACTGCCTCGGCGACTTTCTCGGCAGCAGCGGTCGCAGCCTTCTGTGCGGCGTCCACCACGGCGGGCGCGGCCTCGCGTGCGGCGGCGACCATGCGGTCCTTGACGCCCTCGACGAGTTTGCTCATTGTCTCTCCTCTTAGTTGTTGGACTCGACGGTTGCGGCGGTGTCGGCCGCGTCCTCGAGCTGCAAATTCAATAACTTCATGCCGTATTCCGGCACGTTGATATCGATGGGTTGGCCATACAGGTCGCCAGGGCGCACAAAAGCGAGCACCGTCATAATGCGCGCCATGGCCTCGGGCGATTCGGTGAGCCCACGCTCAAACCAGCGCTGAATCATGCCAACCTCGGCGCTCACGACGTAGGTGACGTAGTAGTCAAAGAACGTGCCCAGCGCCAGGCCCAAAATGCCCGTCTTCGCACGCGGCACCACAGCCTCACGCGCGGTGTCGATGATCCTTTTAATGAAGGCCTGGTCGCCGCCCGGACCCAGCAGCGCACCGATTAAGTCGCGGTTGGCCGCAAGATAACGCAGCAGCTCAACCGAACCGGGCGCCGGCTCGAGCTCGTCGATATTGTGATAGAGATCGGGCAGCTGAGCTGCGGTGATGAGCTCAATGCGCTCACGGATCTCGGCCAGCAAGCCGTCCTCGATTTGATTGATAAAGTCGGGGATATCGCGGTAGTGCGAATAGAACGTGCGGCGCGTAAGGCCAGCGCGCTCGGTGAGCGACGCGACATTAATGCGCGAAAGGTCGCCGCTTTCGGCAAGCTCGCTGGCAAGTGCCTGGCGAAGGGCACGCTGCGAGCGAAGGGACCGGCGATCGCATTTCTCGAGCTGGGACAAGCGTCCTCCTTGTTACTCAGCCTGTGCGCTATTGCACAGTGCGAGTATTATTGCACACCGTGTGTACCAACACGTAAAGGCAATATTTGGAATGTGACGAGGGGGCAGTCCCTTTGTCACAACCCGCCTGGCTTTTGGAGCGGCATTACCGATTGTCCAAAATGTCATTCGTGGGTAGAATAGTGTCGACGGCAGCCCAAGTTGTAGCTGGCTGGGCAGCGCCGTTGTTTGCATTAGGGGGTCAACGCCTTAGCGGCGGCGACCCCTTCTGTTGCGCTTCGAACGCTGCTTGAGTGCCTCGGAAAGGCCGACAAGCGCCGTGAAGAACGAGACCACGGCGGTCAGAAGTCTCACGAAATCAATCAAATCGGTCATGGGCATCACCTCCCATCAAATGGAGGGCGCTGCCCGGCACATGGAACTGCCGTCAACGATACCGATTCTACCAGAGCCTAGTTATATATACGAATATATGTTCGTATTCCAAGCACACAGGCCCCTGTGACAAAGGGGCTGTCCCTTTGTCACATTATTCGATGACGGTGCGGGAGTTTTGCTTGCGCATGGTGGCGAACATGTGTTTGGGGACGGCGTGGACCATGCAGCTGCCAATAGTTGCGCTCGCGGCAGCCTTAGCTGTATCGCTAGCGTTTTTGGTCGCGTAGCTGTGGCGGAAACGCTTGAGCATGGCGATGTCATTTCCGCCGTCGCCATAAACCGCGACCTCGTCCTCGGCAATGCCGTAGTAGCCCGCCAGCCAGGCCACACTCTCGCCCTTGTTACACGCCACGTCCGTGATCTCGAACATCACCGGATCGAACGGCGCGTTGACCACGCGGTCCGATCGCTCGGCAAGATACGACTTAAGGTCACGCTCCAGCTCGGGCGAGGTCACGCGACAATTGATCTTGCATACATCGTGACGCAAGATATCGCCGATCGACTGGTCGAAATACTGTTCCTCGTGATACCCGCCGCGCGCACGCATGCCGCGCATCACAATACGCTTGATGGGGCTGTCCTTTTTAAAGCCCGCCTGATGCATCTCGAACGAACCGCTCGAAAACATGCCATCGGGCGTGGAGCAATCAAAGCAAATGTCCGGGAACGCCTTGAGCAGTTCCTCAGTGACCTGCGGGTCGATGGTCCAAGTCTTGAGCACCTCGCCATGGCTGTCGCGCACGATGGATCCATTGGAGCAGCAGGCGTCAAGCGCCAAGCCCGTAAAGCCATGCTCGCCGATCGGCAACGTCGAGCGTCCAGTCGCGGGAACCACGTGCAGGCCAGCCTCAGTCAGCTCGCGAATGGCGCGGCGGATGGTCCCATCCGCCTCGTGCAGGGCGTTCAGCAGCGTTCCGTCTAAGTCACTCGCGAACATCTTGATCATGGACATGCCTCTCCTTCGTCTGCCCGATATTGTAGACGAAGGAGAGGCATGTCCAAACAATGCCGTCCCGGCGCGGCGTACCACCGCCTTCACAAATTCACGGTGCCCCAGCGCGTTAAGACAATCGCCGCAATCGATTTTTCAGCCGATAAAACAGAGCCGTCGTCAACGTCAGCACCGCCAACATGGCTGCGAATACAATCGCCGGTGTCCATCGATCATATGCAACCCCGTACGTCAATTGGCCGATAGGCGTTGCGCAGGAAAGGACCATGTAAACGACCGAAAGCACTTTTCCGCAGAGCTCAGTCGGCGCTACCCGCTGAACAAACGCGATGATTTCAACCGACGTAATGCTCGCCCACACCATGACCCATGCCGAACCAACCGCAAACACGGTGAACACGCATACATCTACGCCGAACAGCAGCGTAACAATAATCGGCGCGACTCCAAAACAGATCATCGCAACATATCGGCATATGCCATTGAAAGAAAAACGATGCGGCCAAATGCCGACCAAGCCACTGCCGGTAAGACCACCCAGGCCCAGAGCAACCTCAACTATCCCAACGCAGGACGATTGCATGCCGAGATGCTTTGTAACAATAATGGGAGCGCCAATCGTTAGCCCAACCAACGCAAGGTTCAAAACTGCCGCAAGCAAAATCACAGCGACCAATGATGCATTTTGCAACAGATACCGAATCGACTCCCGAAAATCGTTTCGGCATGTCGTGCGAGTCGCGCCGTCTCTCATCGTTTCAGATGAGGCGTTTTGCTTGAGTGCGACCCCAAACAAGAGAGCTGAAATCGCAAACGCCACCGACGCGGTTGTGCAAAGAGCATCGATGCCAAAGCACCCATAGACTGCCGTCCCGACCACAGGACCCAAGATATTGCTCACCATGGTCATCTGCGAAACCAATGCAGTGGCCCGCTCAACCTTCTCTTCACCCGCCATACGCACCGTCTCAATTTGGAGCATTGGCTTTAGCAGCGATTGAACACCATATTGAACACAAAGTATCGCTACTACGACGACCGCAAGAGGCAACGAGCGCTTCATGGGGACAGACAGCAGTGATGCAGTCATCAGAGCAATGCCGAGGGACACGAGGACCTCGCGGTGTCTTCCCCGATCCGCTAAGATCCCACCAGCCGGAGTTGCGAGTACGCCGGGTATGAACGCCGTCGCCACGACGGCGCCATATAACGTTGACGATCCACTGCAATCGAACAAGTAAAGTGGATACGCAAAGCACAGCGCCGACAGCATCGAATACGTGCACAGCTGCGCAACCAGAAGTTCCGCGAGCCTGATTGACCGCACTGTTTTTGATTTCAACGAGACGCCGACGTCTCTCAGCCCAGCCATAAGCCCACCCCCTATACATACCACTAGTATGTATTTAATGACTTGAAAAGGGCAGCCGTGGCTACCCTCACAAATCAATTACATACCGTTGGTATCTATATTACCACCCGGCGCGGTCCCATACGTCCCAAATCTGCGCCGTTGTCTGAAGCACTTCATTACCCAAATCGAGCCCCACCGCGGCAGCCATCTGCGCCAAACATTGTGCGCGAGCGAGCATTCGCTCCTTGGGCTCGAGCGGACGGAACAATGGCAGCAGCCAAAGATTCGCCAACAACGATACGGCCTCCGCCGCTTCGCGCGGGCATTCGCACGCAATGGAGCCGTCGGCGATGCCCTCCTCGATCACTGGCAAGAGACAGCCATCGGCCGACTCGTCAAATGAGCCCTGGTACTGCATCGCCAGTAGGCGCGAGCTTTTTACCGGATCTGCTGCAGGACGCATACGTGCCCATAGCTCAATTTGTGGAACAACGGACTCGGGAGCGTACAGTCGCTTGAGCTTTTGGGCTCCGGTCATATTACCGACGCCAAGCATCGAGCGGCGGTGCTCAACAATCGGAGTCATCGCCCGATCAAACGCGGCGTTGAAAATCTCTTCTTTGCTCTTGAAGTGATGATAGACAGCGCCCTTGGTCATGCCGTCGAGACGGTCAACGATATCTTGAATACTCGTCCCCTCATAACCCTGTGCGCAGAATAGCTCCAGTGCCGCGTCGAGAATCTTCGCGACCGTCTCCTCGGGATATTTATTGCGACCCATAATCCGCCCATCCGCAACGCAAGTCTTGTGCCTCATTGCAGCATTTTAACGTTGCGGATGGCAGACGGTCGATTCTACACCGCGGCCGGGCCGTGTTCGCCGGTGCGAATGCGGATGACTTCTTCGACCGGCTCGACCCAAATCTTGCCGTCGCCGACGGCACCGGTGCGGGCGGCATTGCAGATGATGTCGACAATTCCGTCAACGTGCTCATCAGCGCAGATGAGGGTGAACTGTACCTTGGGGATGGTATTGACGAGCAGTTCGTTGCCGCGCACGTATTCCTTCCAGCCATGCTGTGCGCCGCAGCCCTGCACCTGGTTGATAGTCATGCCGCGAACATCAGCAGCAAACAGCGCATCTTTGAGAACCTCAAGCTTTTCCTGGCGCACGATAGCCGTAATTTTCTTCATACCAAATCACTCCCCTTGTTAATCCAAGCCGCCAAACGATGGATATGCGCTCTCGCCGTGCTGACTCGCATCCAGACCCAGGGCCTCGTCGGCCTCGTCCACGCGCAGGCTGCCGCGGAACAGTGCCTTGACCACCGCGACAATCACCAAGTCGAGCACCAGCACAATAGCGACCGTCACCACAATGCCCAGGATCTGCGAGATGAGCAGCGACACGTCGCCCGTGTAGAACAGGCCGCCCTTACCGGTCCACGAGAGCTCCGGCACACAAAACAGACCCGTGAGCACGCCGCCCAAGATGCCGCCGATGCCGTGGCAACCGAACGCGTCGAGCGCATCGTCGTAGCCGAACTTGGTCTTAAGATGGCTGATGGCCAGGTAGCAGACGGGCGATACGATCAGGCCCATGACCAGCGCCGCCCACGGCCCGACAAAGCCCGCGCCCGGCGTGACCACCACGAGGCCCGCGACCAGACCGGTGCTGGCACCCACCAGCGTGGGACGACCAGTGTGCACGCGCTCGACGGCAAGCCACGAGACCATACCTGCCGCGCTGGCCGTCACGGTGTTGAGGATGGCGAGCGCCGCCACGGCGTCGGCCTTAAACTCGCTGCCGCCGTTAAAGCCAAACCAGCCAAACCAAAGTAGGCCGGCGCCCAGCGCCACAAACGGTACGTTATGCGGACGGTAGCTCACCATGCCAAAGCCGCGACGACGGCCGAGCATTAAGCAGAGGACCAGGCCGGTAAGACCGGACGAAATGTGCACCACGTCGCCGCCGGCAAAGTCGAGCGCGCCGATGATGTCGCCGATAAAGGAACCATCGCCGCCCCAAACCATGTGGGCGAGCGGCGCATAGACCACGAGCAGCCAAATGCCCAGGAAGGCCGTCATGGCACCAAACTTAACGCGGCCTGCCAGACTGCCCGTAACGATAGCGGCGGTGATCATGGCAAACGCCATCTGGAAGGCGATGTTGATGATCTGAGGGTAGACGGCACCATCCGCAGCATTGCCCTCGGCCGCCTGCAGCACCTGGTTGAGCACCGGCAGGCACAGCAGCTGGTCAAAGCCGCCAATAAACGGGCTAGAACCGTCACCACCGTAGGCCAGCGACCAGCCGGCAACAATCCACAGCACACCAACCAGGCCAATGGCGCCAAAGCACATAAGCATGGTGTTGATGACATTTTTGCGCCTGGACAGGCCGCCATAGAAAAACGCCAGACCCGGTGTCATTAAAAACACGAGCATGGTGCAGATGAGCATAAACGTTGTCGATCCCGTATCGTACATTCGCTCCCCCTTGGTCGCATGAACGTTGTCGGCGCCCATCATGCGGCCGAGGGGCAACTGGTGTAGACCAGATACGGCGTTGTTAAACGCTGCGTTGTCGAATGGAAACGGCACCGCAATCTTGGAAACGGCGCGGCAACGGACGCGAAACGAACGGGAAACGTGCGAACGAGAAGGGCGCGCTTGGCTCCGCTCTGGCTAGCGCCGGAACAGCTCGCGGGCTCGGTCGCGGAGGTCGGTAGCTCGGATGACGCCCTCGTAACGATTGATGCGCAGACGCGGGAAGGCGTTAAAGAAGCGTAGGTCGCGGCGGCTGAGTGACACGCTCGGTACCGGGCGGCTCATGCGCTTGCCGGCAAGGCGACGACCGAGCGACGGACGCGGCATGCTCGGTGCGGCATCGGCCACGCGACGGGCAGCGAGCGCCAGGCCGCGAGCACCATCCGAAATAAACGTCGGCATCGAAGCCTTCTCGCGCAGGGCATCGAGCGCCGCGTCGCCCAGCTCGGCCAGCCACGCGTTAACGGCACGGCTACGGATATGCGTCTGCGCCACCGAGTCAATCGTCGAATCGGGAATACGTTCGAGCATGGAGTCGGAGGCATCGGCAAGCGACTCATTGATGCGGTCAGCAAGGTCGGCGCGCACACGCTCAAGCTGATCGGACAGGCGGCGCCAGCTCGCCAACGAGCACACCGCGTCGACCATCATCGCGACCGCGACGATAAAGGCGGACAGCCGCACAATCAGCACCGGCAGATGGCCAAGCAGCCCCAGCAATGCCGGCTCCACTAAACGACAAATGCACAACGCACCCAAGCCAAACGCGCATGCCCAGTACAGACAGATGCGTCCGTGCAGGTTAAACGGCAGGTGCGAATAGTCCCAAAAGCGAGCGCCCGTTGTTTTTTCCAACAGCGCGCCGACGCTGTACTCAATCACGCTGCATACGAGCGCCGCGGCAACAAACTGGCTCGAGGCATCCGGAATCCCGCGCAGCAAAAGCCAGCAGGCTATACCGCCCACACCATAGATAGGGCAACACGGCCCCAGCAAAAAGCCACTGTTGGCAAATCGTCCGTGATTGAGCATGGCGCAGACCGTCGACTCCCACGCCCAGCCGCAAAACCCGTAGAAGGCAAACGAGAGCACTAGTGCCGAAAGCGGACAGGCGGCAAGCGTCGCGCCGTCAAATGCCATGTCGATCGCGGTCCCCACCGTCTACCCTCTCCTCTTTTCGCTCGATTCGCTGCTCACGCCATCGTCCGGCTCGTCCTTGCGCCGCAGACGACCGGTGACCGTCTCGCGCAGCGCGCACCATTTGTCTGCCAAACACACAATCCATGCCTCACGACACGTCGGCGGCACCGGCACCAGCGGAAACATATGCCGCACGATAATATTCCGCTCGCGCGACGTCAGCTCAAAATCCTCCTCCGCACGTGCCAGGGCAAAATACGGATGCCGAAATCCATGCAGTCGATGGCTCGGATCGGGATCGTGCCAATCGTAGAGAAAGTAATCGTGTAACAGGGCGCCGCGCAGCAGCGAGGCGCGGTCGACCGAAATGCCAGCACGGCCCAAGCGTTCGGCAACGGACAGGCTTGTCCGCGCCACCGAGGTCACATGCGTATACACCGTCACATCGCCATGCTGAATAAACTCGCGCGTCAGGTCCAAACGGCCCGCATGGGCCAGCTGACGGGCGGCATCGTCGACCTCGCGCGCGATGCTCTCGGCACGAACGGTTTCGGACATGCGGCCTCCTTCCAGCGGCTCTCGACGGCAAGCCACAGCCTGCACGCAATGAATAAAATCACCATGGAACTTATCAGTATGGCATCGGGCAAAACGTTTTGCCCCGCCAGTTGGCGAATTACCGCGCCGCCGTCACATATCAAACGCCAAAATGTGCGAGACTGTCTTGTGCAATTGTGCCGGCCGAGGGAGCGCCGGCGCTCGATTCGCATGGAGTAACCCACAACGATGCTGCTTACGCAAACGACAACGCCCGAGGACGTCAAGGCTCTCGACCGCGCCGAGCTTCCGCTGCTCTGCGGCGAGATCCGCCAGGCAATCCTCGAAAGCTCCGCTGCTGTCGGCGGACACGTTGCCCCCAACCTGGGCGTCGTCGAGCTTACGGTCGCGCTCCATCGCGTGTTTAACTCCCCCATCGACAAAATTGTCTTTGACGTTTCGCACCAGACCTACGCCCACAAGGCGCTGACTGGGCGCGCGTATACCTATATCGACCCGGCACGCTACGGCGAGGCCTCTGGCTTTGCCAATCCCGACGAGTCCGAACATGACCTGTTCGCCATGGGCCACACCTCGACCTCGGTGAGCTTGGGCTGCGGCCTCGCACACGCGCGCGACCTGGCGGGCGATGCGTACAACGTCATCACCATCATTGGCGACGGCTCGCTTTCGGGCGGCCTGGCGTTTGAGGGCTTTAACAATGCCGCCGATCTCGACAGCAACCTGATCATCATCGTCAACGATAACGACCAGTCCATTGCCGAGAACCATGGCGGCCTGTATCGCAATCTGGCCGAGCTACGCGCCAGCAACGGCACCTGTGAGCGCAACGTTTTCCGCGCGATGGGGCTCGACTACCGCTATCTGGACACCGGTAACGATGTATTGGCCCTCGTCGACGCGCTGCAGGAACTGCGCGATATCGATCATCCCATCGTGCTGCACGTCTCCACCGCAAAGGGCAAGGGCTTTGAACCAGCCCAGAGCGACCCCGAGCGCTGGCACCACGTGGGTCCGTTTGACATGGCAACTGGGCGCAAACTCTGCCCGGGTCATCCGAGCGAGCCCGCACCGCGCACCTATGCCGACATTACGGGCGAGGCCCTGAGCGCTGCCATAGAGCGCGATCCGCAGGTTGTGGGCATCACGGCCGCCACGCCCTACATCATGGGCTTTACGCCCGAGCTTCGCGCCGCGGCAGGCAAGCAGTTTGTCGACGTGGGCATTGCCGAAGAGCACGCCGTCACCTTTGCCACCGCGCTCGCCCGCTCGGGTGCCAAGCCGGTCTTTGGCGTGTACGGTACGTTCTTGCAGCGTGCCTACGACGAACTGTGGCACGACCTGTGCCTCAACGACGCCCCGGCGACCATCCTGGTATTTGGCGCGTCGATCTTTGGCACCACATCCGAGACGCATCTTTCGTTCTTTGATATTTCCATGCTGGGCGGTCTTCCCAACATGCACTACTTGGCGCCGGCCTGCATGGAGGAATATCTGTCCATGCTGAGCTGGTCGCTCGATCACCGCGAGCATCCCGTGGCGATTCGCGTGCCGGGCATTGGCTTGGTAAGCCGCCCCGACTTGGCGCCTGCCGAGGACGCCGATTACGGCGCCGTTCGTTACAACGTGGTGCGCCAGGGTCGCGACGTGGCCGTGCTCGCGCTCGGCGATTTCTTTGAGCTGGGCGAGCGCGTGGCAAACCGCTTGGCTGCCGAGTACGGCATCGAGGCCACGCTCGTCAACCCGCGCTATGCAACTGAGCTCGACCGCGAGTTCCTCGACAGCCTCGCCGCCGAGCATCGCGTTGTCGTCACCCTCGAGGACGGCATCTCGGACGGCGGCTGGGGCGAGCGCGTGGCGTGCTACCTGGCCTGCACACCGCTGCGCACGCGCACCTTCGGCATCGCCAAGGGCTTCCCCGACCGCTACAACCCCAACGAGCTGCTCGCTCAGAACGGCATGACGGTCGAGAACATGGCCGCCGAAGCTATAAGGCTACTCAATGAGTAAAAAACCTCCGCAAGGGAAGCACCCCTGCGGAGGTTTTTATTTTCGCGACGCGATTATCTCAATCTGTAACATCTATGGCCCGAATTCTCGTCTACCTGTTACAGATTGAGACAAACCGTCTTTGCCCCTGACCTTTGTCTCAATCTGTAACAGATAGAGACCTTTTGGCCGTCTAACTGTTACAGATCGAGACATTCGAATTCCCCTGAAGAGAAAATCTCAATCTGTAACAGTTACTCGGCAAAAATGGCTGCAGATGTTACAGATCGAGACAAAACAGCGAGGCAGGCAGCTACATCTGCAAGAACCGCCACAAAGGTGCCTGTCCCCTTTGTGGCGGTTTTAGGTCATGGTCGGCGCGAAAAACGAATAACCGTTCATACGCGATCTCCTTACTTATATATGCGTCGCGTTGCCGCCATTATAGCGACCGCTGCGAGCGACCACGCCGTCCGCAAAGCGCTTTCTCAGCTGTAATAACTGACGTTTGCCCAGATAAAACCTGCCAAAATTAACCTGTCCCTTTTTGGTAGGAAGAATTACCCATAAGGTAAGTATGTTTCTGAGTTATTTCGTGTTGACCCGTCTGAGCGGGATAGGGTATAACTCTACTCAACCGCTAGGGATTTTATTGAGAAAGGTGTTCTACCATGAGCAAGAACCTCTCCCAGCAGGTCGTTCTCGACCGCCGCGGCTTTGTCGCCGCCACCTTCGCAACCGTCGCCGGCCTTGGTCTTGCCGGCTGCTCTGACACCAGCGCCGAGGCCGACAAGGGCTCCGCCGCCTCCTCCAAGAGCTCCGAGGATACCGAGGCTTCCACCACGCTCGACGCCAAGGCATTCGACAAGCTCGTCGACAACGGCCCCAAGGCCGATGACGATGCCATCGCCGCCAGCACCTGGGCCACGGCCGTCAAGGACGCCGGCGTCTTTAAGATCGGTGGCGTTCAGACCTCCACGCTCTTCTCCCTCCTCAACGAGAAAGACGGTCAGACCCGCGGCTTCGATGCCGGTATCGCACAGCTCCTGTCCAACTACATTCTGGGCGAGAACAAGGTCGAGATCACGCAGGTGACCTCGGACACGCGCGAGTCCGTCCTGCAGAACGGCCAGGTCGACGCCGTCTTTGCCACCTACACCATCACTGACGAGCGCAAGAAGCTCGTCTCCTTTGCCGGTCCCTATTACTACACGCAGCAGGCCATCCTGGTGCTCGCCGATAACGACAACATCAAGAGCGTCGACGACCTGGCCGACAAGAACGTCGCCGTCCAGTCCGGCTCCAACGGCCCCGCCATCCTGGAGGAGTTCGCCCCCAAGGCCAGCCAGCAGGAGTTCAAGACCGACGAGGAGGCCCGCCAGGCACTCCAGCAGGGCCGTGTTGATGCCTACGTCATCGATAACAACATGCAGCAGAGCGCCCTGGTCCGCGAGCCCGGTAAGTACAAGATCGCCGGCAAGCCCTTCGGCAGCAAGGAGCCCTATGGTATCGGCCTGCCGCTCGATTCCGACGGCGTCGCCTTTGTCAACGACTTCCTTAAGAAGATCGAGGACGACGGCACCTGGACCGAGCTGTGGCAGATCTGCATCGGTGACCGTACGGGCGACACCAATGTTCCCGAGCTGCCCGAGATCGGCGCCTAGGCAGCGAGCCTGGTAACGACCGCAACGAAACCATACGGAAACGCATGATGCGCTTTATTGCGGTAAACTGTTTCCTCACTGAGTTGTCGGGGCTTCCGTACACACGGGAGCCCCTTTCCTTACCGGCGGGAGGTCCGCATGAGTCTCTCCGAGCTCTGGTCGCTCTATGGCCAGAACTATATCGACGCGCTGCTAGCAACCTGGGGCATGACGCTTGAGTCGTTTGCCATCGCCATGGTGCTGGCCGTCGCCGTCACCGTGATGCGCGTGTCGCCGCTCAAGCCGCTGCGCGTCTTTGGCGACCTGTATGTTCAGGTCTTCCGTAACATCCCCGGCATCGCGCTACTCATCATCGTCGTCTATGCGCTGCCGCCGCTCAAGGTCGTCCTGCCCTACCGCACCTGCGTCATCGTCGCCACAGTGCTCTTGGGTTCTGCCTTTGGCTCCGAGAACTTTATGAGCGGCATCAACACCGTCGGTGTCGGCCAGGTGGAAGCCGCCCGCTCGCTGGGCATGAGCTTCAGCCGCATCCTCGCCAAGATCGTGATTCCGCAGGCGCTGCGCTCGAGCGTGTTGCCCATGACCAACCTCTTTATCGCGGTCATGCTCACCACTGCGCTCGGCAGTCAGGTACCGCTTAAACCGCAGGAGCTCACCGGCGTGGTGAGCTACATCAACACGCGCTCGCTCGGCGGCGTCGCCGCGTTCTTTATCTCGGCACTCGGCTACCTGGGCACGGCCTTTGTGGTGAGCCACATTGGCAACTATATCGATAAGAAGGTGAGGATCCTCCGATGAGCAAACATTCCTCCCCTGCACTTACCATGCGCGATGCGCTCTACGAGGCTCCCGGCCCCAAGATGCGCGCCAAGATTCGCATCGGCACCGCCATCTCGCTTGTTGCCGTCGCCGCGCTCGTTGTCCTCGTGCTGCAGCGCTTTTATGTGACCGGTCAGCTTTCGGTCCACTATTGGTATTTCTTTACGCACCTCACTACCTGGAAGTTCTTACTTGCCGGTTTTGAGGGCACGGTAAAGGTCGCGCTCACCGCCGGCGCTATCGCGCTGGTACTGGGTCTGGCCCTCATGCTCGGCCGCACCAGCGACATTAAGCCGCTGCAGCTGGTCTGCCGCGTGCTCACCGATTTCTTCCGTGGCGTGCCGAGCCTCCTGTTCATCTACTTCTTCTTTTTGGTGTTGCCCCAGTACAAGATCGCGCTGCCGTCGTTTTGGATGCTCACACTTCCCGTCGCGCTCGCTGCGGCCGGCGTACTGGCCGAGATCTTCCGCGCCGGCGTCAACGCCGTACCGCGCGGCCAGGTCGAGGCCGCTCAGGCACTCGGTCTCTCCAAGGCTAAAATCACCTTTAAAATCGTGCTGCCGCAAGCCATTCGGTTTATCATTCCGTCGTTGATCTCGCAGCTTGTGGTCGTCGTCAAAGACACCACCGTCGCCTATGTAGTGAGCTACCCCGACCTCATGCAAAACGCCCGCGTGCTCATTACCAACTACGACGCGCTCGTGTCGGTCTACCTGGTTATCGCGGTCATCTACATCCTCATCAACGTCGCGATCAACAAGGCCGCCGTCTACGTCTCGCACAAGACCGGCGCGACCATCATTCGCTAACGATTTACCATTTCGAGTCATAAGGAGCCGAGCACCATGGCACAGAGCACTTCTTCTACCGGCAATCAGCCGCTGATTGAGCTCAAGCACGTCGATAAGCACTATGGCGATCTGCACGTCCTCAACGACATCAATCTCTCGGTCGACCGCGGCGAAGTCGTCGTCGTGATCGGCCCCTCGGGCTCGGGCAAGTCGACCATGTGCCGAACCATCAACCGCCTGGAAACCATCGACTCGGGCGAGATTCTCATCGAGGGCGAGCCTCTGCCGCAGGAAGGCAAGGATCTTGCCCGCATGCGCGCCGAGCTGGGCATGGTGTTTCAGCAGTTCAACCTGTTTGCACATATGACCGTGCTACAGAACGTCATGCTGGGACCGGTCGACGTGCTGGGCGTCTCCAAGGATGAGGCCCGCGAGCGCGCCATGGACCTGCTAGGCCGCGTAGGCGTCGCCGAGCAGGCCGATAAGGTGCCCGCACAGCTCTCGGGCGGCCAGCAACAGCGTGTAGCCATTGCCCGCTCGCTTGCCATGCAACCCAAGGCCATGCTCTTCGACGAGCCCACGAGCGCTCTTGATCCCGAGATGATCAACGAGGTGCTCGAGGTCATGGTCCGTCTGGCCCAGCAGGGCATGACGATGATCGTCATCACGCACGAGATGAACTTTGCCCGTCGCGTGGCCGACCGTGTCGTGTTTATGGCCGATGGCCAGATCGTGGAAACCGGCACGCCCGACGAGTTCTTCGACCATCCCCAGACCAAACGCGCCCAGGACTTCCTCAACTCCATCAAGGGCCACTAACCCAATTGCCATGTTCGCTCGCCATGACCATCCAAACTCGAAAGCAACACCTATGATCGGAACTCGCACTTCATCGTCATACACCCCGCACGTCGACGTCGATCCCGCCGACCGCCCGCTCATCCTCGTCGCGCCGCGCTGGGAAGAGGCGAAGCCGTTTTTAAGCGAGACGCTCTCCCCCAACGAGGAAATCGCAAGTGTCTTTGTCGATGCCATCCTTGCCGCCGGCGGCCTGCCGCTGCAGATGTCCATCACCGAGGACATTGAGGTCATCCGCCATTACGTCGATATCGCCGACGGTATCGCTATTCCCGGCGGCCCGGATGTCAACCCCAAACGCTGGGGCGATGAACGACCCTACGACCCCACCCTCTGCTGCGAGATCCGCGATAGCTTTGAGTTTAAGCTGGTCGGCGAGGTACTCCGCGCCAAAAAGCCGCTCTTTACCACCTGCCGTGGCACGCAATTGCTCAATGTCGCCACTGGCGGCACCCTGTGCATGGACGTGCCGAGCCTGGGCGCTCGCGAGGGCCGCACGCAGTGGCGCCATACCCACGTGCTCAACGACCCCGTGCATCCCGTCGAGGTCGTGCCGGGCTCGCTGCTGGAGCGCGCGCTTGGCGGGCACAGGCTGATCCAGACCAACTCCGCACACCACTGCTGCGTCGATCATCTGGGTAAGAGCACGCGTTTGGTCGCCAAGGCAACCGACGGCGTTCCCGAGTGCATCGAGGTCGAAGGCCAGCCATTCTGCTTGGGCGTGCAATGGCATCCCGAGTACACCTGGCAGACGCTCGAGACCGACTTTAACCTGTGGAAGTCGTTTGTCGAGGCAGCGACCAAGGTAAAGCAGGC
>NZ_QRVG01000013.1:0-44612 GCF_003459245.1 Collinsella sp. AF23-2 | reverse complement strand
GGCCCGCTAGTTCGCGAACCGCACAACAGACAAGGGCGCCCCGCCGGCCACATGGTCCGGCGGGGCGCCCTTTTGCCTGTACGCGGCTGGCACGCAGCCCAAGGCTCACAGCCTCTTACTCGGCCACCTCGCGCAGGGCCGACATCGTAGCCGCATATTGCTGCTGCAACGCATGCATTCCCGCGCGAGCGCCGTCAACGGCATCGGCGCCGCGCAGCGCCTCGGTCACCACGACCGCCGGCTCGTACAGATTATCGAATCCCAGGTTCTGGCTCACGCCCTTGAGCGTGTGAGCTGCCATAAACGCTTCCTTGGCGTCTCCTGCCGCCATGGCGGCCTCCAGCTTGTCCATGCTCTCGTCATCCAAAAACTTGAGGGCAAAGCGGGCAAGCATCTCCTCGCCCATCAGCCGAGCGCACGCGTCATCATAATTGGCGCCAATCTTCTCATACGCCTCACGCATGGAAATCATGGGTTAAAACTCCTTTGGTCAAACTAAATCGTAGGAAGCGCAACGACCTCAGCAGGGCGCGCCAATGTTTCGGCAATACGGTCTTGCACCTCGAGCAGGCAGTCGAGCAGCAGCGGGTTAAAGGTACCGCACTTACCGTCCAAGATCATCTGGATCGCTTCCTCGTGCGGGATAGCATCCTTGTACACGCGCACGCTCGTCAGCGCATCGTACACGTCGGCCACCGAAACCACCTGCGCGGCGATGGGGATATCGTCGCCCTTAAGGCCGTCGGGATAACCCTTGCCGTCCCAACGCTCGTGGTGCCAGCGCGCAATCTGGTACGCATATTCCATAAGCGCATTGCCGGCGTGATGGCGGCCCAGTTCGAGCAGCATGTCGGCACCGATCGTGGTATGCGTCTTCATAATCTCGAATTCCTCGGACGTGAGGCGCCCGGGCTTGTTGAGAATCGCATCGTCAATCGACATCTTGCCGATATCGTGCAGCGCCGAAGCCAGGGCAATCGTGGAGCGCTCCTCGTTGTCGAGGGAGATGTTGTCGCTACGGTGGACCAGGCAGCCAAGCAGCAGCTCGGTCAGCTTCTCGATGTTCGTAACGTGCCTGCCGCTCTCGCCGTTGCGAAGCTCCATGACGCCGGCCATGATGTCGATGAGCATGCGACTGTTCTTGACGCGCTCGTTGTACTGCTGGGACAGCAGGCTCGTCAGGCGGCGCTGTTTGGCGTACAGGCGGATGGTGTTGCTTACGCGGCGGCGCACGATACGGGAGTCAAACGGGCGGTTGATATAGTCCGAGGCGCCCAGCTCGTACGCGCGCAGAACCATATCATCGGAATCTTCGCTCGAAATCATGATGACAGGCAGATTGTCGATACCCGTTCGGCGCGACAGATCGGCCAGCACCTCAAAGCCGCTTATGCCCGGCATGACAATGTCCAGCATCACGAGCGACAACTCATCGCCATAGCGGTCGACCATGTCGAGCACCGCGCGACCGTTATCGGCCTCGAGGATGCAATACTCGTCCTTGAGCATCTCGTTGAGAATGGCTCGGTTCATCTCGGAGTCATCGACAATAAGCACCGTAGGCTTTTCGCTTTGGAAGGCCTCGATGGATTCGGCATCGGTCACGACTGTACCGGCTTTTGCCTTAGCGCGGCTCAATAATTGGACAGCCTGGCTAACACCCTCATCGACCGTTTCGCCATTAATGCGAACGCCACCAACGCATGCCGTCAAGCTAACGCGCTCATGCCCCGGAATAATCGTGGAATGAATGGCATCGGATACTTGACGCAGGCGACGGGCAAAGTCATCAGAGGGAATATTGGGCATGACGGCCACAAACTTATCGCAGCCAAAACGCACAAGCTCGTCAGTCGAACGAACACCGCTGCGTATGGCCGTCGCCACGGCACCAAGCGCAAGGTCGCCGGCATGGCGGCCATACGTATCGTTGAAGGCCCTAAAATCATCAAGGTCGATCACGGCCACGCCGGCCTGCATACGGGCGCTACGAAGCTTTTCCTCGTAATATCGGCGATTGCGCACGCTCGTCAGCACGTCGGTGTAGACAAGGTCCTCTTCTGCGGCCTCTTGTTCATCAATCGGACGCACCATCAGCAGAACGTGAGGCTCGCCCTCAACCATCAAAGAGCGCAGGCGAGCGCGGTACTCAACGCCATCGTTGAGCAGCCGTTCCGACACCTCATCGGAACCCGCCGCCAAGGCTTCAAGACTTGACTGGCGCAGACAGGGACACCGTTCGCCGGCGAGCAGGCAGTTAGGATCGCCCTTAATCTGATCGACAGACAGCAAACGCACCACGGGGTAGGTCTTCGCGACACGGGCGACCTCGGCGGCAGCCTCCTCGTCGGTTAGATTGGCCTCGTGATTATTGAGCATAGGGGGCCCTTTCAGTAGTTTTGCTTGGTAGCAGTGGGTGCCAAATGTTACAAGGGTAGCACCTTGTCGATGCAGGTACGCACGTGAATACCGTTTCTTTTTCATGAGTTGGCAGACGGTAGGGCTGAAGCCGCAGCCGTAAGGTTCTGGGCGCATCTGTTAACACGGTCGAAATGTTTACGGGAAAAGCCCGTTTTGATTATTGCGGCTGCTAGAACCCTAGGACGCCACGGACGGCCTGGGCAGCCGCTACCGGTCGATCGCGCAGCCCGTTGTGCGCGCCGGGGACCGTTACGAGCGGACAGCCCAAAAGCTCAGCCGACGCTCTCGTGCCCGCTTCGCGGGGCGTGCCAATCGAGAGCTCGCCCAAAAACACGGCGGCCACTGTTTTCGATGCGCGGACGCGATCCCAATCGGGAACGCAGGTCATAATGATCCCGTATTCGTTTGCCATAAAGCTGCGGCCGTTGCGCAGGGCATGCTTGGCTTCCGCCTCGGTTGTCTTGGGAGCTTGAGGATCCGAATCACTGATGGCACTCAGGAAGGCTCTTAATGCCCTCGAGACCTTTCCCGCAGCAATCATCTCGAGCAAAACCGGGGCCGTGCCCAGGCCAGCGCCCTCGTTTTTCACGGCGGGTTCGTGCAGCATCGCGCGCGAGACAATGGCCGGGTTTGTACGGAGAAGCTCCAGGGTCACCAGCGTACCGGCGCTGTGCGCGAGGACATTTGCCGGGGCGCCGACATGCTCGATAACGGCCTGCAGGTCGGCGGCCTGGGCGGCGAGGTCGTAGCGCCCGTCCGCGGCATCGCCGCTCTCGCCGCAACCGCGGCGGTCGTAGGCAATTACGCGATAGCCGCAGGCGAGCTCGCGGGCGATCCCGTCAAAAAATGTGCCGTCGACGCAAGCGCCGTGCACGCACACCAAGGCAGGCGCATCCGACGGCACGCCCGGCTCGGCAAACTCGCGACAGGCAATCGTGGTGCCCGCATTCTCGACCGTAAAATCCATGTTGTGCCCCATCGCCTTGCACCTTGTTAACGCATTAACTGTACCCAACCGGGAACCTCTCATAGCGCGGACATCGAGGGCAGCGTGAAAAAACGAAATCTGAAAAGCACAAGCCCGAATCAGACTTTGGCACCGATGCTATGCTTAGGCACAACTGTCCCAAGGAGCATATGCCTATGTCTACGTTTTTAAATGCCAGCCCCATCTTTGGACCGGTGCGCAGTCGCCGCCTGGGCCTTTCGCTCGGTGTCAACATGATGCCGGCGTCGGGCAAGATCTGCACGTTCGACTGCATCTACTGCGAGAACGGCCTTAACGCCGAGCGCCCCTGCCATGAGCCGTATAACACGGCCGCCGGGGTGCTCGACGCACTCGAGGCCAAGCTGCGCGAGATGGCAGCCGAGGGCGAGCTGCCCGATGTAATCACCTTCGCCGGCAATGGCGAGCCCACCGCCGCACCGGAGTTTCCGCAGGCTATCGCCGGCGCCATCGCACTTCGCGACCAGCTGGCCCCGAACACCAAGATCGCCGTGCTCTCCAATGGCACGCGCGCTGACCAGCCCGCTGTGCACGATGCGCTCATGATGGTCGACGACAACATCCTCAAGCTCGATACGGTCGACCCGGCTTTTATCCAGCTGCTCGACCAGCCCGTTGGCCCCTACGACGTCGAGCACCAGATCGAGACGTTCGCGAGCTTTAACGGCCACGTTATTATCCAGACGATCTTTTTGAACGGCGAGTACCAGGGCAAGTCCCTCGATAACACTGGTGAAGCGTACGTCGGCCCTTGGCTCGCGGCGCTCGAGCGCATTCGCCCGCAGGAGGCGACCATCTACACGGTGGCGCGCGAGACACCGGTCGCCGGCCTTGCCAAAGCAGCGCCCGTGGTGCTCGACACAATCGCCGCACGCGTGCGCGCGCTCGGCATCCCCTGCCAGGCGAGCTACTAGCAGAACCGCACAGACTACCCGGTACTTGGCTGATGGGGTGGGCTATACTAGCTGCGAATGAAAGGAAGTTAGCCATGTTTGACAATGGACTCGTGCCCGGCCGCAACGACGCTTGCTGGTGCGGCAGCGGCAAAAAATATAAGAAATGCCACAGTGCCTTCGACGAGCGCCTCGAGCGCCTGTGGGAAGAGGGCTGGGAGGTTCTGCCCCGCACGCTCTACAAGACGCCCGCCGATATCGAGGGCATCAAGCGTTCGGCCGCCATCAACGTAGGCGTGCTCGACTACGTGGGCGAGCACATCGCCGCGGGCATGACCACCAACCAGATCGACCAGATGATCTACGACTACACCGTCGAGCATGGCGGCACGCCGGCCGATCTCAACTACGAAGGCTACCCCAAGAGCGTGTGCACCTCGATAAACGACGTGGTCTGCCACGGCATCCCCTGCGATACGGACGTGCTGCACGAGGGCGACATCATCAACGTGGACTGCTCTACGATCTTGGACGGATACTTTAGCGACTCGAGCCGCATGTTCTGTATCGGCGAGGTCTCGGCCGAGCGCCAGCGCCTGGTCGACGTCACCCGTGCCAGCGTGGAGGCGGGTCTGGCCGCCGTCAAGCCGTGGCTGCCGCTCTCCGTTATGGCCGAGGCCGTGCAAAAGACGGTCGAGGACGCTGGCTTTAGCGTGGTGCGCGAGTACGGCGGACACGGCATTGGCAAGGAGTTCCACGAGGACCCGTTTGTGGGCTTTACCACCGAGGCGCCCGATGTGGACACCATCATGGCCCCGGGCATGGTCTTTACCATCGAGCCCATGGTCAACGCCGGAGCGCCCGACATCAAGATTAGCAAGGGCGATGGTTGGTGCGTGCGCACCAAGGACGGCAGCGATTCGGCCCAGTGCGAGGTACAGCTCGTGGTGACCGAGGACGGCTACGAGCTGCTCAGCTGGTAGCCGCGGATGCGCCGGATGCTGACGGGCACGCTCGTCTTGCATCCGGCGTTTTTGTTTGAACGTTTTGTCTGATAAAACCTGCCAAAATAAACCTGTCCCTTTTTGGCAGGTTAAGCGGAGAGGAATTCTCTTGAACATCTTGGTTTTGCTGCCCGCCAACGATCGTCACCGCGCAATCCTCGAGTCGAGCGCTCCGGGCGAGGACTTTATCTACACGAGCGCCGACGCCGTCACGCGCGAGCAGGTTGCCGACGCCGACGTGATCCTGGGCAATATCGACCCTGCCCTGCTTACCGCATGCGAGCACCTCCAGCTGCTGCAACTGCAGACCGCGGGCTATGACGATTACTTGGCCGCCGGCACCGTGCCAGCCGACGCTAGGCTTTCCTGCTCGGTGGGCGCCTACGGCCAGGCCGTGAGCGAGCACATGTTTGCCATGGTCCTTTCCATGATGAAGCGCCTGCCCGGCTATCACGACTTGCAGCGCGAGCATCGCTGGGAGGATTTGGGGCCGGTCACCTCGCTCAAAAATGCCAACGTGCTGGTGCTGGGCGCGGGCGACATTGGCGGCCACTTTGCCACGCTCTGCCGCAGCATGGGCGCGCACGTCCGCGGCATCAAGCGTCATCCGCTCGTCTATCCCATTGTGTTTGAGGACATGGACGGTATGGACGCCCTGCCCGAGCGCCTTGCCGAGGCTGATATCGTCGCATCCTTTATGCCCAGCACACCCGAAACCCAAGGCCTGGCGAACGCCGAGTTCTTCGCCGCGATGAAGCCGGGCGCCTTCTTTGCCAACGGCGGCCGCGGCGATCTTGTGGTCGCCGACGACTTAGTTGCCGCCCTGGAGTCAGGACATCTCGCCGGCGCCGCGGTCGACGTCACCAACCCTGAGCCGCTGCCTGCGACAAGCCCCCTGTGGGATGCGCCCAACATGCTCATCACGCCGCACGTCTCCGGCTGGTTCCACCTGGCAGCCACGCTCAACAACGTCATAGACATCGCCGCGGAGAACCTGCGTCACCTGCAGGCCGGCGAAACCCTGCGCTGCTGGATCGAACACTAAGAATTACGCCGTTTTACAAACGGCGTAATGAGCCGACGCTGCGAGCCCGTCTGGACGGCAATCTGCCTTTCAACTTCGGCGGCATGACCAGAAGGTCAATGCCGCCTTGTTTCAAGGCACCTTGCTCGCCCAGACGGGCTCTCGCTGACTTTTGTTCAACCTGTAGGGACTGGCTGGCGCGGCCCTGCCTGGGGGCATTCGCTGACTATTATTCGGCCAGTGAGGTTTAGAGCTATTTGAGCGTTGTTAGATAGTTTCTTGCGTTTTCGACGTTCATTGCTGCGACGGGTGCGTGTGAACAGAGTTTGGCATCGTTGGTGACCAGGAGATCTGCCTTTGCGCGCATTGTCGCAGCGATGATTAAATCGTCTTCGTAATCGCTATGGAGATTGCGCTGCTTGTTCGCCATCCATATGTCACTCAGGTCGCAGGGTACCGGCGTGGCAAGTTGCGACAACACGTCGAGGCAATCCCATGCAAGTGATGTCGCCGCCACGGCGGCATCTTGGGATAGTGAGCCATGCTCGCGCCGATACCACGCCTTATGTTCGCTCGAAATCAAATAGAACATGTCTTTGGACGATGTCGCCGCATACAGCAAATCAACCTGAGCCGCGCATGCATCACGTAGAAACTCAATCGCCGCCGAACGACCGCGTCGCTGGGGAATGAAGTAATCGAGCCACACGTTGGTGTCAACCAAGATGCGCTTTGGATTCTCACTCACAGAGCCAGCTCATCTCCTCGTCGTAGCGATCTGCATAGGCGTTCCGTTTGAGTTCTTCATCGCCCGAGGGCTGAGCCTTGACCATATCGATTCCCGACTCACGACAAGCGGTAGCGAACAGCTTCGACCCCTGATCTATGAGCTCGAGCTTACGTTTGGCGGCCTTTTCGTGCTCGCGCTGTTCCGCCCGGGCACGACTGGGCAGCAGGATATCCTCGAGCGCACCGGGGCGATCGGCCAGCGACGCTGCAAGCTGCCAGAGCGCTCGCACCGCTTGGCTCGGCGTCATACCGGCCCTGGAGAGAGCGGCGTCCCCGCTCCTTTTAAGATCGGCATCGAGACGTACGTTGATCTGAGCGGCTGTTGTGGTCATGGCCCCTCCTTAATACTTCAAGACTATCATAAAACTCTATGGTAGATACGTAAAGCATGTATAGCATTTATAAGCAATAGCCGTACTCTGTACACAAAAAGCCGCCGAGGCACATTGCACCTCGGCGGCTACGCATCACCGATCTAGTTCGGTTTCACCCTTTGTTTTCACCCAGATAAAACCTGCCAAAATTAACATCCCTTTTTGGCAGGTTTTAGAGCTCCACACTTTCGGCGCCGTTGATGGTTAGGTTGCGCTCGTAGAAGGCGGTGAGGGCGTGGATGGCGTACATCACGTCGCGCACGCCGCCGGTCTCGTAGCTCGAGTGCATGGCCAGCTGCGGCAGGCCCACGTCCACGGCATGCATGCTCGCCTGCATGTTCGACAGGTTGCCCAGGGTAGAACCGCCGGCCATATCGCTCTTGTTGGCAAAGGCCTGCGTGGGCACGTCGGCATCATCGCAGATAGCCTGGAACACCGCGCGGCTAAAGGCGTCGGTGCAGTAGTGCTGGTTGGCGGCCTCCTTGATGACGATGCCGCCGTTGAGCACAACCTGGTTGCAAGCGTCGCACTTCTCGGCGTGGTTGGGGTGCACGGCATGCGCGTTGTCGCAGCTCACGAGCATCGAAGCGGCAAGCGCACGGTGGTACGACTCGTCGTCAAAGCCCAGCGATCCGTTGATGCGGCGCAGCGCGTCGGCCAAGAACGTCGACATGGCGCCCTGCTTGGTCTCGGAGCCAACCTCCTCGTTATCAAAGCAGCAAAAGACCGAAACGTCATGCACGTTCTCGGCACCCAAAAATGCCTGCAGCGAGGTGTAGGCGCAAGCCAGGTCGTCAAGTTTGGGCGTCGAGATAAACTCGTCGGCCCAGCCCCAAATGCGCGCATCCTGGCGGTTAACCAGGAACAGATCGCGGCCCAGGATCTGCTCAGGCTCAACATCCAGCTCTTCGGCGATCAGGGCGTCAAAGTCGCCCTGCTTAAGGCCACCAGCGCTGATGAGCGGGCACAGGTCAACGGCTCGGTTGGGAGCAAAGCTCTCGTTGACGCCACGGTTCATGTGGATGGCAAGGCTCGGAATAATGGCAACCTCGCGCTCGGTGGCAAGCAGGCGGCTCTCAATACGGTCGCCCTCGCGCACCAGTACGCGACCCGCAAGCGCCAGCGGGCGATCGAACCAGGTGTAGTCGATCATGCCGCCGTAGGCCTCGGTGTTCAGGCGCAGCGTCTCGCCCGCGCCGTCGAGCTCAGGCACGGCCTTGACCTTAAACGTCGGCGAGTCGCTGTGCGACGCCGTCAGCTGAAAATGGTAGTCGCCGGCAACGCCGTCCTCGCCCCACGTCGCAGCCAAGTCCTCGCCCACCTTAAAGGCGATAACACTCGAAGTATTGCGCTGCGTGTAGTAACGACCGCCCGGTTCGATATCCCATGCCGCGTTCTCGGGCAGATAGGTAAAGCCCGCCTCGTCGAGCTCGGCCATAATGGTCGCCGCCGTATGGAACATGCTGGGGCATGCCTCGATAAAGTCGATAAGGTCGTTGGCTGCCTCGATATCGTCGGCCGTCACGTGCACGCGCTCGGGCGCTTCCTGATCCGTCATGTTCTCCCCTTTCGCTGGGCTGATGATCCCCTCCAGCATACCCCGCCACGCCAGCGCCGCACTCTTCATTCCGTGCTTAATTCCGCGCCGCTCACCAAGTTGAGCCATCATGCCCGCGCTCCTTTTGCGACAATTGCGCTAACAGGACGAGAGGAGCCGTCATGAAGCCACGTAACATTGCTATCGCCTGCGGTGTCGCGGGAGTCGCCGTCGGCCTTGCCGCTGCCGCCGGCATCGTTTACCGCAAGCAAATCAAGTCCGTTGCGTCGCTCAAACGCTTGACCGACTATGCGGATGGCTATGACCTGTACGCAATCGACATCGCTTACGACTACGACCTTGACCGCATCATCGCAACCGATGTGCGCGATGACCAGGCCTACATTGATGCTGTGGTGGCGCAGGTGTTGCCCGGTGTGCCGGCACATGTCCAGGCGCCCCAGTTTGCCTGCAGCGCTTTTGTCGCCGTAGATGCCGAAGGCCGCGTGCGCACCGGTCGCAATTACGACTTTAAGGACGACACCTCGGCGCTGCTGGTGCGCAATCACCCACGCGGCGGCTATGCCTCCATCGGGTTTGCCGCCCTTAACAACCTGGGCGATAACACTCCGCTTGACTCCGTCGGCGGACGCGCTGCGGCGTTGATGGGCCCGTTTGCCCAGCTCGACGGTGTTAACGAATGCGGCGTGTCCATTGCCGTGCTCACCCTGGATTCCAAGCCCTGTGACCAGGACACAAAGCGCCCCGTCATCAATACCTCGCTCGCCATCCGTCTGGTGCTCGACCGCGCGGCTACCACGCAAGAGGCCGTCGACCTGCTTTCCGCCTACGACATGCACGCCATGGCCGGACGCGATTACCACTTCTTTATCAACGACGCCGCCGGTGACGCGCGCGTAGTAGAGTGGGATCCGCGCGATCCGGACCGTGCTTTCAAAGCGACTCCTGTACGCCAGGTTACGAACTTCTACGCCTGCTATGGCAACGAAGTGTTGCCCAACCAAAAGAATGGCGAGCTGGGCCATGGCAAGGAACGCGTCATCGCAATCGCCGATGTCCTCGACGCCCATGTCGGTGCCCAAGACGAGGCAGTCGCTTGGAAGGCCCTGCGCGCTGCGGCGCAAGAGCCCAATCCGGAAGACATCACCAGCAACACGCAGTGGTCGGTCGTCTTCGACAACACCGAGCCCGCTGCCGCCATCACGCTGCGCCGCCACTGGGGCAACGTCGATGCCTTCGCACTGTAAGGAGCCAGGCCCGTCGGCCTTACGTTCCCTGACGTTGCTTACATTTCTATACGCTTGAGCTAACACGTTTTACCCCCGTATCAACAGTGTGCGGGGTAAACTTATGCGCATGTTATAACTTGCCCGGAAGGATTCATCATGCTCAGGATCGGTCTTCTTACCAGTGGCGGCGACTGCCAGGCGCTCAACGCCACCATGCGCGGCATTGTCAAAACGCTCATGACCAATAGCGAAGAGCCTATCGAGATCTATGGTTTTGAGGACGGCTACCAGGGCCTTATCTACAGCAGGTTCCGCGTCATGTCGCCCGCCGATTTTAGCGGCATCCTCACCCGCGGCGGCACCATCCTGGGCACGAGCCGTACGCCGTTCAAGCGCCTGGATGTTCCCGAGGCCGATGGCGTCGAGAAGGTGCCCGCTATGGTCCACACCTATCATAAGCTGCAGCTCGACTGCCTGTTTATGCTGGGCGGCAACGGCTCCACCAAGACCGCTAACCGCCTGCGCGAAGAGGGCCTCAACGTTATCGCCCTGCCCAAGACCATCGATAACGACACCTGGGGCACCGAGCTGACGTTTGGCTTTACGAGCGCCATCGACGTCGCTACCAAGTGCATCGACGACATCCACACCACCGCCTCGAGTCACGGCCGCGTGTTCGTTATCGAGATCATGGGCCACAAGGTTGGCTGGATCCCGCTGTACGCCGGCGTCGCGGGCGGCGCGGACGTCATCCTGATTCCCGAGATCCCCTACGACATGGACAACGTCATCAAGACCATCGAGCATCGCATGGAGACCGGCAGCCGCTTTACCATCGTGGCCGTCGCCGAGGGCGCTATCTCCAAGGAGGACGCGGCGCTGTCCAAGAAGGAATACAAGAAGAAGCTTGCCGAGCGCACGAGCCCGTCGATCGTCTACGACATCGCCAAGGAGATTGAGGCCAAGACCGGTCGCGAGACCCGCGTCGCCATCCCCGGCCACACGCAGCGCGGCGGCCAGCCCGATGCCCAGGATCGCATCTTTGCGACCCAGTGCGGCGTCGAGGCCGCGCTCGGCTGCCTGCGCGGCGAGTTTGGCTACATGATCGCCCTGCGTGACGGCAAGATGTGCCACATACCGCTCGAGGAGGTCGCCGGCAAGCTCAAGTATGTCGACCCCCAGAGCGACCTGGTGCGCGAGGCCAAGGCGTTGGGCATCAGCTTCGGCGACGAATAGCCTCGGCTGGAATCCACCCCATCGGGCCCTCCGACCCCGCCCGACGTATTTCGATTTGGCTCCTCCCTTGACTCCGTCAAAGGTCGCCAATCGAAATCGTCGGGCGGGGTCGGAGGGCCCTGCGTTTACATACTCGCCGAGGCTATTCGTCTTCTTGCTGCGGGTGCCTGGTCTGAAATTCAGTTGCGGTGAAATAGTTCCTGCTTAGTCCGCAAATGGCTGAATCCAAAAACTATTCCACCGCAACTTACTGAGTGGGGGCTCTTGGCTGCTACTTGCACTGACATTTGTCCTGAAATGGCTGGTCGTTAGGGATTGCTACCGGTAGTTGCGGTAGGGTTGGGGCAGATTCTAACTAGAAATGGTGGTCGCTACCGGTTGTTCTCGGCATACTCGGCTCATTCGATTCGACCATCAAACGAAAGGAACCACCATGGATCTTGCGATGGCACAGCGCCTCGTCGATCGCCGCAAGGCTGCCGGGCTTTCTCAGGAGGCGCTTGCCGCCCAGCTGGGTGTGAGTCGTCAGGCTGTCAGTAAATGGGAGCGCAGCGAGTCCTCACCCGATACCGATAACCTCATTGCGCTCGCCGCGCTGTATGACGTGTCGTTGGACGAGCTGTTATATGGGGAGGCGGCCAACGATGCCGACGACCTGGAGGACGGTAGCGCCGACACCGGGACGGCGGATGTGGCTGACGAGGCCGAGGATTCTGCCGAGCACGCCGATTGCGGCGACAAACCACTTGTCGATATTTCCCTCGCGCGCGGTATCCACGTCATTGATCCCAATAAAGGCGAGGAAGTCCATATTGGTTGGAGCGGCATCCATGTGACCAACGAGCGCAAGGGCGAAGAGGTGCATGTGGGGCCGGACGGCGTGCATATCGATACGCTTGAGGACGATGGACATAGCGTACGCACCAATGACGACGGCACCGTCACCATCGACGGCGAGACGTTTTCCAGCTGGAAGGAAGCACACGACAAGCTCGACCATCATGGCAAGCATTTCCACACCAAGGTCGGACGTGCATGGAACAAATTCCCCTTCCCCGCACTTGTCACTCTCGCCTATCTGGTGCTCGGCATTGTCTACGGCACATGGGGCATGGGGCTTTTCCTCGTCTTTCTGGTTCCCGTCTACTACGCGATTGGTGACTTCATCGATCGGCGCCACCTGTCTAAGCTGATCGAGGCCATCTACCCGGCAGCCGCCATCGCTTGGTTCCTCTACATGTGGCTCTGTTTGGGACAGCCCCATCCTGCATGGATCATCCTCATCACGATTCCCGTCATAAAGGCGCTCATGCGCTGGTGCCGCAAACAATGGAAGCACCGCAAACAGGCCTAACACGCTCCGACCCACCAGCACCCAACCACCCCCGCCCTTCTCCTAAGTTGCGGTGAGATAGGGACTGTTTTGAAGCTCCAAAGCGCCAAACAGTCCGTATATCACCGCAACTTACAAACAACTGGGTCAGTTCCGGCACGGAGATTAGCATTGAGCTGACCGCGCGCCAAGAAAAGGGCCTATTTACTACGTTTAACTCGAGAGGGCCGACCATACCCGCCTTTTCCGAAAACTGGCAAGCCATCTACCTGCGGTTTTAATTTCATAATCTTTGTCACGGTCGAGGGTGTGGTAGCAAACGTAGTAGATAGGCCCATTTTGTGGCATACGACCCATACAAGCCCAATCTCGAAGGCCAAAGAGAGCCTCTCATCCACGCCTGCGAGCGAAAACCAAATAGAATGAAAGGCAAATGGAAAGCCCGTTTGACGGGGCAAACGCCGGGCCACCTAATGGTTGTCCGGCGTTTGCCCCGATAAAACCTGCCAAAATAAACCTGTCCCTTTTTGGCAGGCTACTCGGCGCTCTTGAGGGCGCCGACCATGTCGATCTTATTGAGGGTGCGATTGGTAGCGAGGTTGACGATGATCGTAAAGCCGAAGGAAAGCACCACGGCAAGCACGTAGCTCAGCGGCTCGACTTCGACGTCAAAGTACAATGACGGCATCTGCAAGATGTACGTAAAGCTCTCGGCCAGCGCACCACCCAGCGGTACGCCCAGCGCGGCACCAATCGCCGTGAGGATCAACGTCTCCTTGTTGACGTAGTGGTGCACCTCGCCACGGCGGAAGCCCAGCACCTTAATGGTCGCCAGCTCGCGCTCGCGCTCGGAGATATTCGTGTTGGACAGCGTAAACACCACCACAAACGACAGGCACGCCGCCATAAAGGTCACGAGCACCACGACCGAATTGATAATCGTAAAGTTCGCCTCATAGTTTTCCCAATGCTCGGCCGTACTCGAAATCGTAAGCCAACCGTCACTCTTAAGATTCTTACTAAACGCAATCTGGTCGGCCGACGAACCCTTAAGCAGCACAAAGACGCCGTTAAGGCGTGCACTTCGACCGAACGCGCGCTCATAGGTGCCCTGCGTCATGTAAAGCGTGTTCCCCAGATAGTTGAGCGAGATGTCGCTGACTTTGACCTTGGCAACATTGAGCGACGAATCCTGGACGTGTGCCGTATCGCCCGGCTTGATCCCCAGCACCAGCTGAGAGCTCTTGCTCAAATACACATCCCCGTCACGCAGGGCGAGCGGTTCTTTGGACTCGTCCTCTAGGCGCACGTAGTCATCCAGGTCGTTCGTGCGGTCATCGGGCACCACGATCAGCTGCACGGTCTCGCTCTTTCCGCCGAATGTAAAGGTAACGTTGTCGGTCATAATCGGCAGCGTCGAAGTCACGGTCACGTCGGAATCCTTGGCTGCACTGCGCTCATCCAACGCCGCGCACGTCTGCGAAAAATCATCGGGATTGGCGACCGCCAGCAAATCGTAGCGTGTGATGTGCCCGTACTGCTTGGGCGACAGCGCGACCGACGTATCACGGATGCCCATACCGCAAATCACAAGCGCCGTGCAGCCCGCAATGCCAAAGATGGTCATAAAGGCGCGCTTTTTGTAGCGGAACAGGTTGCGTGCAGCGACCTTGTTCAAAAAGCCCATGCGGTGCCAGATAAAGCCAATGCGCTCGAGCAGAATGCGCGAGCCGGCGCGCGGGGCCTTGGGGCGCATGAGCGAGGCTGGGGTCTCAGCCATCTCGTGGCGGCAGGCGATAATCGTGGCGCCCACCACGCCCACGGCAAACAGCGCTACCGACACGAGTGATGACACGATGTCGTACGAAAGCAACATCTGGGGCAGCGAGTACATGTCGTCGAACACCGTAAACAAGAACAGCGGCAGACCCACAAATCCGATGATATTGCCGAGCACGCCACCGATCAGACACGCCCACAGCGAGTAGTCCACATATTTGGACAGGATACGCCCGCGCGAATAGCCGAGCGCCTTGTACAGGCCAATGAGCGTGCGCTCCTCCTCGACCATGCGCGTGGCGGTGGTGAGGCTGATGAGCACGGCGACGATAAAGAAGATGAACGGGAACACCGTGGCAATGGCCTCAATTGACGAGCTATCGCTCTCCACGCTCGAGTAGCTTGCGATGTTATCGCGGTCCTGGATGTACCAGGTGCATTCGCCCAGGTCAGAGAGCTCGGCGCGGGCATCGGCAAACTGCTGGTCGGCGGCGGCACGGCGCTGGTCCAGGTCGGCTTGCGCCTGCGCACGCTCGTCGCTGCCCTCGGCCATGCGATTGATGTTGTCCTGCTCAATCCCAAAGAGCATATTCGCCTGGCGCTCGGCCGCATCCAAGCTTGCCGGCGTGTCGACCGTCAGTTCCTGAGCGCGCGCTTTCTCACGCTCCTCGCGGATCTTCTCGATATTGCCCTTGACCTCATTGATCTTTGCCGCGTAGGAATCCGAATAGGAGTTGAGGCTCTTGGCTCCCTCGACGATCACGTGGACCGCGGAGTAGGAAGAAGATGTCGCGGCGTCCTCGCTCACATAGAACTTATAGTCCGCCGCCGAAGCAGCGCGAAAGGCGTTGACTGTCGAGTCAGAACTTACATCAGTGGGGTCGAGGACCTCAGCCGTAATGGTGTAATCGCCCGCGGCAAACTGGTCCTTGGCGCTTTGATTGGACGAGCTCGCGTCATTGGCGGCAAAACTCACCGTATCGCCGATTTTCTTGCCCGATGCCTTCAGGAACTTCGAAGTCACCGCGACTTCATCGGCGCTCTCGGGCAAATCGCCGTTCACGAGCACCGGCTGATCGATGTTCTCCTTGGAGAGACTCTGCACGACCACGCGCTCTCGCGTTGTACCCACGGCGGTGTAGGCGGTCTCGGTGTAGATGCCCTCGGCCGTCTCGACACCATCGACCTCTTGGATGGCGGCGAGATCATCGTCGGTCAGGCCATAGGTCGACTGGACGTTGATATCGTAGACATTCTGCTGGTCAAAGTAGGCGTCGACCGAATCGCACAGATCCTCGCAGCCCGCCTTAAGGCCGCACATCACACTCACGCCGAGCGCGGTGATGACCACAATGGACAGGAAGCGCTTAAGGCTGCCTCGGATTGTGCGGTAGATGCCACGGCGAAAAACCGTCGGCACCATATCGTTTGAGCTTTGAGCGGTACGGTAGGTCGTAAACTCCCGGTCGCGCTCCGTGTGCTTAGCATCGCCGGTTTGGCTGTTTTGGCGGTCTTGGTCCATGGGCGCTACCACTCGATCGTCTCGATAGGCACGGGATTTTGCTGAACCGTCTCGCTCTCCACGCGGCCGCTCTTAAAGCGGATCAGGCGATCGGCCATGGGCGCCAGCGCGGAGTTGTGGGTGATGATAATGACCGTAATGCCCTGTTTGCGACAGGTGTCCTGCAACAGTTGCAAGATCTGCTTGCCGGTTTTGTAGTCGAGTGCACCCGTGGGCTCGTCGCACAAAAGTAGCTTGGGGTTCTTGGCCAGCGCGCGGGCGATGGACACGCGCTGTTGCTCGCCGCCCGAAAGCTGCGCCGGGAAGTTGGCGAGGCGCTCACCCAAGCCAACCTGGCAAAGCGTTTGCTCGGCATCGAGCGAATCGGGGCAGATTTGCGCCGCAAGCTCAACATTTTCGAGCGCCGTCAGGTTGGGGACCAGATTGTAGAACTGAAAGACAAAACCCACGTCGGCGCGGCGGTATTCCACGAGCTGTGCCTCGTTGGCGGAGCTCACGTCGCGCCCGTCCACCGTCACGGTGCCGGAGGTTACCGTATCCATACCGCCCAGGATGTTGAGCGCCGTGGTCTTACCGGCACCCGAAGCACCCAGAATGATGGCGAGCTCACCGCGCTCGACCGTAAAACTCGCGCCGTCGAGCGCATGAATGCGGGCGTCGCCCTCGCCGTATGCTTTGATGACGTCTTTGAATTCGATATAGGCCATCGATCGGTTCCCATCTGGTCGGATAACTCTTTAGTATTACCCATTTCGCACCGACCAAAAAGGGACAGGTTTATTTTGGCAGGTTTTATATGGGGAAACGGCAGCTATAGATGAGGCGCCGGGGAGGCAGAGAAATCATCGACGGGGTCAGGCCGACCGCCAAACACAACGTACGCATCTCTATCTGTCAGACAAATCATTCGAACAGCTGTTCGTTTCTATGATATGATTCCGTTATCTAAGCAGGCCAATACGCAGAAAGGCGGCCAACATGGCGTTCGACTTTAAGAAGGAATGCAAGGAGCTCTACAAACCTGCAAGCAAGCCGAGTATCGTAACTGTCCCGCCCATGAGCTACGTTGCCGTTCGCGGCAAGGGCGACCCAAATACCGAAGGTGGCGAGTATCAAAACGCCCTGCCGCTGCTTTACGGAATCGCCTATACCGTCAAGATGTCGAAGAAAGGCTCAAGGAGTATCGAGGGCTATTTCGACTTTGTGGTACCGCCGCTCGAGGGTTTCTGGTGGCAAGACTCCCCGAGCGGCGACATCGATTATGTACGCAAGGACGATTTCAACTTTATCTCGTGTATCCGCCTGCCCGATTTCGTCACCCGAGATGACTTTGACTGGGCAGTCGCGGAAGCCACGGCCAAAAAGAAACTGGACTTTTCCGCCGTCGAGCTGCTTAAAGTTGACGAGGGTCTCTGCGTTCAATGCATGCACACCGGGCCCTACGACAACGAACCGGCGACCGTAGACGCTATGCATGAATACGCGACCGAGCTGGGCTATGTCCCCGACCTCTCAGACACCCGTTTACATCACGAAATCTATCTCTCCGATCCACGCAAATGTGCACCGGAGAAACTTAAGACTGTGGTTCGTCATCCTATCAAGCGCGCTGAATAGCGTGGAGCGTCATTTCACGCGCTAGGTTTTAAGCCAGCCAACCAGCCGCCTCCTGGGCCGTCCGGTAATTATCTTGACGCGGCCCGTCGCATCTTATAAGTTTGTTTTGCTAAAGCTGGAAAGCCTCTCAACGATGCGCAACTCCAGCTCTTTTTCTATCAAGAGGCTTAATGAAATACCAGAAGTCGCGGATATCCATCAACGAACAAATAGCACTATTGACAGAAAACAAGGGTCTTAAGTGCTCTGATCAAAGCGAACTCGAGCGAGCTTTGGTCGAAGCCAACCACTACAGACTGTCGGCCTACTGGTTTCCCTACAAAACCAAATGCAAGTCCGGGATTACCATCTTTCGCGAAGGCACAACATTCGAAACCATCATCTACACGTATGAATTTGACCGAGCCCTCCGGCAGTTAATGTTTGATGCGGTCGGCAGTGCGGTCGGCAGAATTGAGATCTACCTCAGAAGCAGAATTGCCTATCTTGCCTCTGAGGAACGCGGGCCTTTCTGTTACCCAGATGTCGCCATAACGAGGCTCAACTCGGCATGCCCGTCGAGCTCTGCGCCGCACTGGGCTACGCAGCCGTCTTTGGCAGCGCCACCAATACGCTGCTCGCACCCATCCTTATTGGCTGCGAAGTCTTCGGCTTTGGTAACTTGCCGATGTTCATTATTGTCTGCGTTGTGGCTTACCTGTTCAACATGGATAAGTCCATCTACGCCCTGCAGGAGCGGGCGTAGATCGATGTCCAGGCAGGTGGTCTCAGCCGGAAACGGTGTCCCACTCTGAGGCTGTATTCCGGGACACGGTTTCCGCTTGGAACGCCATTCGGAAAGCGCATCCCGCTTTAAAACGGAATTCCGGGACGTAGTTTCCGTCTGAGCCTCCATTCGGAAAGCATGTCCCGTTCTTTCACGGCATCTTGGCTATGCAAAGCGCTCGAGTGTTACTCCTCGTACGCGCCCTCAAGCCGAAGCAGCCACTCCTTGCGATCAAGCCCGCCGGCATATCCGTTAAGCGAGCCGTCGGCCGCCACCACGCGATGGCATGGCACAATAATCGAAACAGGGTTGCGAGCGACCGCGGCCCCCACGGCACGGGGAGACACAACGGGATCCTCGTTCCCCGGCACCCGATGGCGGGCGGCAACACGCTGGGCGATCTCACCATACGTGGCGACCTCGCCACGCGGAATAGAAAGCAGTTCGTACCAGACTTCACGCTGAAACGCCGTACCAATCATATGCAACGGCGGCGTAAACCGAGGTTCCTGCCCTGCAAAATAAGCATTCAGCCAAGCCCAGGAACGCTCAAGCACCGAAGAGGCCGCGCCATTTGTCGGACTCACCGACGACATGCCACCAATACCTGAAACCGCATCGGCACCTTCGATATGCTCGACATCTTCTTTGAGAAGCGTGGAGCCAAAATGCTCCTGCCCCTCAAACCAAAGCCCTGTCAAACCGCGGCCATCAGCGGCAAGCAAGATTTCGCCCAAAGGCGAAGGAAACGTCGTCGTGACCACCAGCGGCTCCTTTCAAAACTCCGCAACATAATACCGCGAATTGTGCAGACAACCCCAATCGACCCCAGAGTCACCCAAGGCAGCAGGCGCGCAGCGCCGCAGCTGCCGCACGACCCCAAAGTCCCCGCAGGCAGCAGGCGCAACGCGCCGCAGCTGCCGGCCGCGCCCCACAGTCCCCCAAGGCGGCAGGCGCAAAGCGCCGAGGCCGCCGCCGGGACCAGAGCTCGCAACAGCCACGCGCCCCCACATCAGCCCAGCGGCCCCAACCAACAACGGCCCCATCGCTGGCCGCTCGCAGCCGAGTCACCGCAGGCGGGGGCCGGGCTTAGTTTTCAGAACACTCCGCAGACCAGTGTGGCGCCTTGTCCGCGGCTCCGAAGGAGCAGGACAAGGCGCCACACATGGTCGAGGACGTTCTGAAAACTAAGCCCGGCCCCCGCCGGACAGGTCGCACTACTCGCAGAGCAGCTTAGCGATTTGGACGGCGTTGGTTGCCGCGCCCTTACGGATTTGGTCGCCGCAGCACCAGAAGGTAATACCGCGCGTGGCCTCGGGGTTCGAGATGTCGCGACGCACGCGACCGACCCAGATCAGGTCCTGGTCGGACGTATCCATCGGCATGGGGAAGCGATCGTGCGCATCCTCGGCGCTCATGTCGTCAACCAGCTTCACGCCCGGAGCGGCAGCCAGCGCAACACGGGCCTCGTCAACCGTAATGTCACGCTCGAACTCGAGCGTAATGCTCTCGGAGTGCGAGCGCAGCACAGGCACGCGCACGCAGGTGCAGTTCACGCGCAGCTCGGGCAGGTGCATGATCTTACGGCCCTCGTTTTGTAGCTTCATCTCCTCAGAGGTAAAGCCCTCCTCCTTGACGCCGCCAATCTGCGGAATCAGGTTGCTCGCCAGCTGGGCGGCAAATGCGCGCGGCTCGGGAATCTCCTCGCCACGGCCCAGGGCAGCAAGCTGCGCTTCGAGCTCGGCCATACCGGGAGCGCCAGCGCCCGAAGCCGCCTGGTACGTCGAGACGATCATGCGCTTCACGCCGGCGAGCTGATGCAGCGGCCACGTGGGAACCAGGCCGATGATGGTCGCGCAGTTGGGGTTGGCGATAAGGCCGTGATGCCACTTGATGTCGTCGGCATTGATCTCGGGCACGACCAGCGGCACCTCGGGATCCATGCGGAAGGCATGGCTGTTGTCGACCACGACGGCGCCGCGCTTTACGGCCTCGGGCAGCAATTCCTTGGCGATATCGTCGCCGGCAGCGCCAAGCACAATGTCACAGCCCTCAAAGGCCTCGGGGCAAGCCTCTTCGATCACGATTTGCTCGCCGCGGAACTCGACGGTCTTGCCCGCGGAGCGTGCGCTTGCCAACAGCTTGAGCTTGCCGACCGGGAACTCCTGCTCGTTGAGGCACTCGAGCATCTGGGTGCCCACGGCTCCCGTCGCGCCCAAAATAGCAACCGTGTACTGTTTCATGCTTCCCCCTTTAAAGGTTGTGGCTTTTGCCCGCACGCCGAGCAGGCCGATTATTGTTGCCAGTTTATACAAGAACAGGGCGGGCATGAAACCCGCCCCGTCGAAACGAAACCGAAACGAAACGCCCCGCCGTAGATTTTTGAGACATGACCCAAAAATCTACCGAGCAGTCGCTACTTTTTGAGCGCGGCCAGGGTGGGATCGGCCGGCGCGGGAGCCTCCAGATCGGAGACCTTCACAATGCCGTTCTCATCGGAGAAGGCACGGTAAATGGTCCGAATCGCAAGGTCGAAGTCCTTCTCCTCGACACCGATAATGATATTGATCTCGTCGCAGCTCTGCGAAATCATGCGCACGCTCACGCCGGCCTGGCCAAGCATGCCAAACAGGTGGCCCGAGATGCCTGCACGACCGCGCAGGTTACGGCCGACGGTCGCGATGAGCGCCAGACCCTCGACAACCTCGATCTCGAGCGGCTCGACCTCCTGCTGAATGTCACCAACGAGCGAGTACAGCGAATCGTGCACGTCCTGCTCCTGCACCACGGCGCCAAAACGGTCGACACCGGTGGGCATGTGCTCGACGGAAACGTCATAGCGTTCGAACACCGAAAGCGCACGGCGCATAAAGCCAACGCGGGGCTTGGTGCGGTCGCGGGCAACGTTGATGGCGACAAAGCCGCGCTTGCCGGTCACGCCGGTAATGATGGGCTCCGCCTCGCCCTCATCAGCCGTCTCGCTAATGATGGTACCGGGGTCCTGCGGCGCATTGGTGTTCTTGATGACCAGCGGAATACCCGCCTCGCGCACGGGGAACACGGCCTCCTCGTGCAGGACGCTTGCGCCCATGTACGAAAGCTCGCGCAGCTCCTCGTAGGTAACGCGCGCAATGGGCTGAGCCTCGGGAACAATACGCGGATCGGCAGAATAGAAGCCCGAGACGTCGGTCCAGTTCTCGTACAGGTCGGCGCCCAGGCACTTGGCCAAGATCGAGCCCGAGATATCGCCACCGCCTCGATCGAGCAGCTTGATCTGGCCCTCGCGCGTCGCGCCGTAGAAGCCAGGCATAACGAAGCCGCCCTGCTGGCCATACTCCTGCACCAGCTCGGAGGTGCGATTCATGCTGAGCGTACCGTCGTGATGGAACGCCACAACCGTCGCGGCGTCCAGGAACGGTAGGCCCAGGTACTCAGCCATCAGGCGAGCGGTAAAGTACTCGCCACGGCTCACAAGCTCCTCGGTGGAGTAGCCGCCCGAGCGGGCGCGCTCGGCAAAGGCCGCGAACTCCTCACGGATGGGATAGGTGAGCTCCAACTCATCAGCGATATCAAAATAGCGCTGGCCGATGTCCTCGAGCAGCTCCTCACACGACACGTGGTACTTAACGTGCGCATTGACCAGATAGAGCAGGTCGGTCACCTTGGTGTCGCCCTTAAAGCGGCGGCCGCAGGCGGAAACCACCACAAAACGGCGGGCAGGGTCGGCGTCGACGATGGCCTTGATCTTTTTGAAGTGTTCGGCGTCGGCGACCGACGAGCCGCCAAACTTGGCAATCTTAATCATGGGCTGGAGGTTACCTTTCTAAAAAGCCTCTGCGAACCTATTTTGCGCGCTCTGATACCATGGTTTCACCGATTGGGACCAAGGCATCCGAGGAGCAGTGTTATATGGGAACTTATCATAGTACACGAGGACGCACTTTATCGTGCTCAAGTAAGGTGGCAATCCGTACCGGCATCGCTCCCGACGGGGGTTTGTTTGTCTCGGACGAGCTCGGCACCCAGCAGGTCGATATCAGCTCGCTTGCAGATAAATCGTACTTTGAAATCGCTCAAGATGTGTTGGGAATGTTACTGAATGATTACACGGCCGAAGAAATTTCGGCGTGTGTCGACGAGGCATACCGCGGCACGTTCGCGAGTGAAGAGGTTACGCCGCTCGTCAAACTCGACGCTGCGCCGGGCGCTGACGCCCCTCAGACCTATGTGATGGAGCTCTTTGGCGGTCCCACGAGCGCCTTCAAGGACGTCGCCCTGCAGATGCTCCCCCGCTTGATGGCCCGCACTTCCGCCAAGGACGGCGGCGCCGAGCGCATCATGATCGTCACCGCCACGTCGGGCGACACAGGCAAGGCAGCACTCGCCGGCTTTGCCGACGCCCCGGGCACGGGCATCACCGTCTTTTATCCCGAGGGCAAGGTCAGCCGCGTGCAGAATCTGCAGATGTCCACGCAGGAGGGCGGCAACGTCGCCGTCTGCGGCATCCGCGGCAACTTCGACGACGCCCAGAGTGCCGTCAAGCGCATCTTTGCCGATAAGGAGCTGGCCGAGCGCCTGGAGGCCGCCGGCACCGTGCTTTCGAGCGCCAACTCCATCAACGTCGGCCGCCTGGTGCCGCAGGTCGTCTACTACTTTGCCGCCTATGCGCAGCTGCTGCGCGCCGGCGCCATCGAGGCCGGCGATGCCGTGGAGTTCTGCGTACCGACCGGCAACTTTGGCGATATCCTGGCCGGCTACTACGCCAAGCGCATGGGTCTGCCCGTCGCCAAACTCGTCGTGGCCAGCGACAAGAACAACGTGCTCGCTGACTTCCTGACCACCGGCGTCTACGACCGCAACCGTCCGTTCTTCACGACCATTTCGCCGTCGATGGACATCCTTATTAGCTCTAATCTGGAGCGCATGCTCTACTTCCTGTCCGACGGCGACTGCGAGCTCGTTGCCGGCCTTATGGAGCAGCTTGCCCAGACCGGTCGCTACGAGGTGCCTGCCGAGCTGCTGGCCAAGATCCAGAGCGTATTTGGCTGCGGTTGGGCCAGCGAGGACGAGGTTCGCGCCGCCATCAAGAGCTGCTGGGATGCCAACGGCTACGTGATCGACCCGCACACCGCTTGCGGCTATCACGTCTTTGAGCAGGTCGCCCCCACCGAGGGCGCCAAGGCCCGCGTGCTGCTTTCGACCGCCAGCCCCTACAAGTTCCCGCGCGCCTGCTGCGATGCCCTGGGCCTCGACGTTCCCGAGGACGACTTTGAGGCCATGCGCGTGCTCGAGCAGGCAACCAACACGGTCGCCCCAGCCCAGCTCGCCGAACTCGAGTCCAAGCCCGTCCGCTTCGAAGACGTCTGCGACGTCGATGAGATGGCCAGCTACGTAGAGCAGGCTGCAAAAAAGATAGCAACCAACTAAACCCCTTATAAGGCGCCGGCGAAAGCCGGCGCACCTTCTTTTATCAGATACCCACCGGGATGATGACGAACTGACATGCGGGTCTGCCTGTTTAGTTCGTCGCGAGTTCCGCACGAGCCGGAAAGCACTTAATGTGCTTTCCGAGCGAGCCAGGACTGCCCGAGCAGCGAACTAAACAGGCAGACCGCCCAGGAGATTCCCATGATCAAAATCACCGTCCCCGCCACCAGCGCAAACTTAGGCATTGGCTACGATACCCTCGGCATGGCCGTCAGCCTCTACTCGCACTTCACCTTCGAGCGCGCCGATAAGCTCACCATCACGGGCTGCCCCGAAGAGTTCCAAAACGAGGACAACCTGGTCTACGTCAGCTTTGTCGATGCACTGGCCGCATGGGGCGAGACGGCTTTTCCCGTTGCCATCGACATTCAGACTGACGTTCCCGTCGCCCGCGGCCTGGGCTCCAGCTCCACCTGCGTCGTCGCCGGCATTATGGCCGCCGCCGCACTGACAGGCCACACCGTCGACCGCGCCGAGCTGGTTCGCATTGCCACCGAAGTCGAGGGCCATCCCGATAACGTCGCCCCCGCCATCCTGGGCGGCGCCGTCTGCTCCTTTACGCCGACCGATTCGCTCCCCCAGTGCCTGCGCTACGAGGTGAGCGATCGCCTGCGTTTTATTACCGTGATTCCGCCCTACGAGGTACACACGAGCGAGGCGCGCAAGGTCGTGCCGCAGGAGATTCCGCTCTCCACCGCCGTGTGGCAGATGGGCCGCATCGCCGGTATGACGCGCGGCTTGGAGACTGGTGACCTCGACCTGATTGCCGCCGCCAATGACGACCGCATCCAGGAACCCTATCGTCGCCGTCTGATTCCCGACTACAACGCCGTGCGCGACACCTGCCTTAACGGCGGCGCCAAGACCATCTGGATCAGCGGTTCGGGCTCGACCCTCATGGCCGTGACTGACGACACCATCGTGGCAAAGTTCCTGCAGGTCAAGCTGCGCGAGCAGTTCCCTAAGTGTGATACGCATATCCTCACGTGCGACACCGAGGGCGCTCAAATCGAGTACCTGTAGACATCCTCCTCATATACCTGTCCGGGACGGTCGGGATGTTCCCTCAAAATCGTCCTCGCGCATGAAGGCCCCTTGTCCTGCTCCTACGGAGCGACGGACAAGGGGCCTTCGCGCTGCGGAATGATTTTGAGGGAACATCCCGACCGTCCCTGCGCCTACCTTGCTGAGGATGTCTACAGGGACCCACGCTTTGAAGGGGCGCTGGGCCGATAGTTTGGCTTTTTATTGATAGGGGCTCTTGCTAGGCTGGAGCACTTCCTAGAGGCGGGCATCGGCTGCGTGCTTGGTTTACGCTGCGCTGGTTTCTTTGTATTCGAAGACTGGTTCTAGGAGGTCTTCGATATTGCAGTGGAGGGCTTTTGCTATAGCTCTTACGGTTGTTACCGAGGCTTCGTTGATGTTTCGTTGGCGCTGTTCGTACATTTGGATTGAGCGGAGTGATACGCCCGATTCGTATGCCAAGTCTTGTTGGGTTTTCTTAAGCCTCTTTCTTGCTAGTGCTAGCTTGGTTTGACGAGGTGTTTTCTTCGCCATATCGCAAACAAGACTCGCCACACGTTCCTCTGAGGCTTCATGCCAGGGGTAGTACAGGTTGCGCAGCGCGTCAAACGGAACGACATGCAGCAGATCTTCGAAAGACTCTCCTAGGCGCCACTGCAGGTATGCCAGCATCCAGCCCGCCCAATATTCCGGCGTCTTCTCAAATCGATAGGTGCAGTCCGGTATAGGCCCGTTTTGATAGCCCGACCTTTCGGCGATAAGCGCGAACAGCTCAACACCCGATTTTCCCGACACTACCCATGCATTGCCGCGCTCAAACTCTCGAGCAACCCCGCTCAGGCAAAAGAGTTCAGCAACTTCCGATCCTTCTGCTCCGTAATCGTTAACGGCATAGTCGAAGCAATCCCCGAGGTTGTTCATTGCGTCCTCAAGGTAATAGACGGGGTATGTCCTACTCGGCCCACAATCCGTTAACTCTTGGATCATTTAAATCAACCCTCCCTGCCATCAAATCCCTAATGTCGACACCATCAGAGTCAAATCCGTTTACCGTATCCAGGTACTTTCGTCGAGCGTTCTGTTCTCGCTCAAATCGTTTGGGATAAAACTCGGCTCCTGAGGCCTGCTTCCAATCGCGGAACCTGATCGCCGAGAACGCGCGCTCACTCATAAGCGCATATTGAATGCCCAAATCCCCCAAAAACATAATGCGCTGCAGTTGCCTGAGCGAAATCATGCCGTTAACGAACTGTCTTGCAAACGAAAAGTAGGAATCGTCAGCGCGATAGCCTCGAATGACGTCATAAGGAGAAATATCAATCAGGCAGTTGTCCAGCAAATACCGAAGTCCTTCGCGTGCCAGCGGCGTCGAGACATTAAACTCCCGGTTGTCGGCCAAAATCGCAAGCCAATTGAGGATTGAAAACTCCCCAGACTCTAAATCCAAGACCGAAAGGCCATCTAAATCAAGCTCATATCGATTGGCAATGCCATCAGACTCGGTTCGACATGCCCACTCCATTGCCATTTCCTCATGCGGTGTGCAATAAAACCCGCGCCCATAGTCATTGAATTGTCTGCATTTATCCAACGATGGATGATCAACAACAACGTCCGACCCATGCCAAAGCTCCATATCGACCTCCAAAAATATCACTTCAGTGATAGTTTACCAATAACTATCACTGAGGTGATATTGATAAGAGCTTTTGAGGGGCCGCGGCCTGACTAAAGGCAGGCCTCGGCGATGCGGCGCTTGAGTTCGTCGATGCCCACGCCGGTCTGGGAGCTTGTGATGATTACGTTCTCAGCCGGGACGTTGAGCTGCTTTTTGATGGCTGCTGCCTGGCGGGCCTGTTGGGTGCGGCTGAGCTTGTCGGCTTTGGTGAGGCAGACGATAAAGTTGAACTCGTTGCCCTGCAGGTAGTCGATCATGTCATGGTCGAGTTTACTGGGGTCGTGGCGAATGTCCACCAGCGACACAACCAGGTTAAAGCTGCGCTCTGAGTCGAAGAAGTCGCCGATAAGCTCAGCCCAGCGGTCGCGCTCGGCCTTGGAACGACGGGCGAAACCGTAGCCCGGCAGGTCCACAAAATGCACGTCGTCGGCCTCAAAAAAGTTGATGTTGCTCGTCTTGCCCGGCGTGCTCGAAACCTTGACCAGGTTCTTGCGGCCAAAGAGTTTGTTCATGATGGAGGACTTGCCCACGTTGGAGCGGCCGACGAAGCTCACCTCGGGACAGGTTGACTCGGGAATCTGCGAAACCTTGCCGTAGCTGGCGACGAACTTGGCAAGCTGGTAGTTAATTGAATCGGCCATGGACACTCCTTGGTCGTAGGTTCTTACAAAACGGGCGTGCTATTGCGCGGCGGCGATACGACGAACGATGTCAAGCGTGATGCCGCTCGCGGTGCGAGCGTACTCGTCCAGATCGAACTCGCGCTCGCAAAACGCGTCATATGCCTCGTCACAATTATCGCTGATAGCGCGCAGTACCAGGCAATCGACACCATTCTTGGCCGCGATGTGCGCAATTGCCGCGCCCTCCATCTCGACGCAATCGGCATGCGTGGCCTCAATCGCAGCGTTACGCATGGCGTCACCCGTAACAAAGCGATCACCCGTGGCGATAGTGCCACACAGGAACTGCTTGGGGTCCTTCTCCGCAGAAGTCTCATCCGCCGAGGCATCCACAAATCCATGCTCGGCAAGCACGGCGGCGGCAACATCAGCCAACGCCGGTGTCGAGACAAACTCCTCGAGCCCCGGCGCGGACTCGGCGATGAGTGCCGTATCGGTATCCAGATAGCGCAGGCACTTGCCTATAACCACGTCGTTAATATGGAGTTTAGGGTTTAGGCCGCCCGCAATGCCCGAAAACACAACGGCCTGCGGGGCGTATTTGCTGATGAGATGCTGCGTTGCGGCAGCGGCGTTCACGGTCCCCATGCCTGCCGTCGTGGCGACTACTGTCAGACCCGAAAGCCCACCGTTCACAACGGTCAAGCCCGCCTCCTGCGACTCATGCGTGCCACTCAGCTCTTCCTTAATCTGCGCAACCTCTTTTTCGAGTGCGCCTATGATCGCGATGGTTGCCATGCCATCCCCCAAATCCGTGCAAATTGCTTATCCACGGTATGGTACCAGCATTTTGGCTCAACCGTGTCAGCACCAAGCCGTTAGGCCAGTACAGCTCGGGTATCATAAAGGGGCAAAAATGGCTTGTTAGCCGATGGCCGACCTGAGCTCCGCACGGCGCTTTTTCATACCGGCCATAACGGCATTGCGCAGCTCGGGCATGCGCGCGGTATCCATCTGAGGTACGCCCTCAAGCTTATAGGGAATGCCCAGTTGCTCGTACTTGACGACACCCATCGTGTGATACGGCAGCATTTCCAGGCCCACCACGTTGTGCCATGGAGCGATGAGGCGACCGAGCTTCTCGCACTCCTCCACCGTGTCGGTAATGCCCGGCACCACCACGTGGCGGATAACGACCTTGATCTTGCGACGTGCAAGTTCATCGCCGAACGCCAAGATGCGTGCGGGATCGCAACCGGTCAGCTTTTTATGCTCGACCGGGTCGGCATGCTTAATATCGAGCAGTACCATGTCGGTCTCGTTGAGCACGGCATCGAACTTCTCGGGGTGGTTGGGGTCAAATGCATAGCCACAGCTATCTAGGCAGGTATGTACACGGCCATCGGGGTTGTTATGCATAGCACGAAACAGATCGGCCAAAAACTCGGGCTGCAGGAGCGGCTCGCCGCCGGACACCGTAATGCCACCGCTGCGATAGAACTCGTGGTTACTCTGGAACTCATCCATCAGGTGTTCGACGGTCACCATGGTGCCGCCGTTGACCGACCAGGTATCGGGATTGTGGCAATACGCGCAGCGCATGGGACAGCCCTGAACAAACACCACAAAGCGGATGCCGGGTCCGTCGACCGTTCCCATCGTCTCGATCGAATGCACGCGGCCAAGGGCAAACGCAGAGTCCTCGGGACGAGCGTCCACACCCTCAAGCGTCATTTCTGCCATTCGCGCTACCTTGCCTCTCCTTGGATGCAACCAATTAAAATGCCAGAGTCATTCTAGCCCATGCGTTTGCGTTTAAACGTCTCGGACTAGAACGGCACGTTTTAATCTATCCCCCATCACCATGGCTGGGGGCTACGTCGAGATGTCAGGCTGAAGAACGCTCGCCTGCGGCCTTTACGCCTTAAGCGTGAGCACCGCACCTAAGGCGGTCGGGCCGCAATGGCTCGAGATGACGCCGCCGACCTGAGTCCAGGTAACGTCCTTAAAGCCCAGATCATGCGCATAGACCTCCATGTCATCGCGCAGCTCCTGGGAAAGGCCCACCGAATACGCCAGGCCAATGTGCGAGTAGTCAATCTCGCCCTTCGCAACCATGTGGTCAATAAAGGCGCGGGCGCACTTGAGCATAGAGCCGCGGAACTTCTTGGTCGCCACGAACTTGCCGCCCGTCACCTCAATGCAGGGCTTAATCTTGAGCAGATGGGCGCCAAGGAATGCGACGTTGGACAAGCGACCGCCCGCCTTAAGAAAGGCAAGATCGGTAGGAACAAAGCCCAGCAGCACGCGGTCCATGACGGAATTCGTAAATGCAAAGATCTCGTCGACGGTGGCATCGGGGTGAGCCTCGATGTATTTGGCGGTCTCGACGACAACGAGCGACTGGCCTACCGAGACAAAGCGCGTGTCCATAGAGAACACGTAGTCGCGACCCTTGGCGGCGATCTTCGATGATTGATGCGAGCAGGTCGTGGCCTCGGAATACGCGAGATGCAGAATAGTCGCATCGGGCTGCTCAGCGTGAATGCGGTCGTACACGTGAGCAAAATCCGCAGGCGCGCAGCCGCTGGTCTTGGGCATCACGCCAAACTCGTTGCAGCGCGAATAAATCTCGAGCGGATCGATCGAGCCGTCCTCGACGGTCTCGTCACCAATCGTGACATGCATGGGCACGCGCACGATGCCGTAGCGCTCGCAGAGCTCCGGCGTCACATCCGACCCAGACTCAACCACGATTACGTACTTGCCCATTATTATCACGACCCATCTCGACATTGGCTTTTCAATACATGGCACGCGCCGCCGCACTGTTGCACAACGGCGTCCAAGCGCCAAAGAGACGCCGCCCCTTGCACACAACAAAGGACAGCGTCTCCCTGGAAAACTCCGTGCTTATCTAGGATTCCACACGGTTTATTAAGGAGGGTTACTTATTCCGCAAACGGTCGCTATATGCGGTAAGCGGTAGTTGGCCGCGACAACTGCGACACATTCCGTCCAGCAAATCCAATCGTGCTCCACGCACGGTTAATGCACGAGGCGGTAGAAATTCATCGATGCCGCACCCTCGGCGTGCAGCTCCATCGCCGGAACCGCCGGCGAATAGGTACGGCTCGTAAGTGCCGCCTCGCCGCCATTTGCAAAAATCTCGACCATCGTAGTGTCCGAAAGCACGCGCAGGTCGCGAAGCTCGCTGAGCTCGATCGACCTCTGGTCGCGCCCATAGCCTTCGTCACCCATGTCGAGGGTAAGCATCCCGTCTGCATAGCGCACAAAGACACCCTTGCGGATTTCGAGCTCGATCACCTGGGCGCCCTCACAGGAAACCACAAGATCAAACAGGCGGCCCGGCTCCTCAACGGTTTCACCGCCTGTCGCGCAAACGCAGTCGCCGCGCATCCTCTCAATCTCGTGCACCGGCTGCTGACAGAGCTTACCATCGCGCATGCTCAGTTTTCTCGGCACCGTCAACGCGCACTGCCACCCGCGTGCCACCGTCGGGCTTTTTGCCGTCGCATCGGGGCAACCCGACCACCCGATCATCAAACGCCGACCCGCAGCATCCTCAAAAGACTGCGGTGCGTAGAAATCAAAGCCGGCATCGACCATCGGGGGCATGCCCTGCCCGGCGATCTTAAAACTCGGCGCCTCCCAATCGGCCTCGATGGGAAACCACACGCACTGGTGCGGATTGCGGTAACGCCATCCATCGGCGGACACACCCTGCGGACAGCAAACGAGAATAAGCTCACCATCGAGCTCAAACAGATCGGGGCACTCCCACATAAAGCCAAACTTCTCGCCCAACTCAATGCGCGTCGCATAGCTCCAGTCCTCTAGATTGCTCGAGGTATAGACAAGCACGCAGCCGCGGTCGTCTTTCGTACGAGCGCCCAGAACCATGTAGTAGATACCATCGTGTTCAAGGATTTTGGGATCACGCACGTGCGTACCGATATCGTCGGGGTAATCGACCGGCCCAACAGCTATGCGCTTCTCGCCCAATTCGTCGGGGTTCTCGGCAACCACATGAATCTGGTTTTGCTCACGGCCCGTCAACACGTAGTCGTAATCATCGCGGTCAAAATGCTTGACGTTGCCGGTATAGAAGTAGTGAATCTTGCCGTCGTGTACAAAGGCAGAACCAGAATACGCTCCGCTCGAATCCAAATCGGAATCGGGGAACAGCACAGGGCCGCGATTCTCGTACGTCACAAAATCCTTTGTTGTCAGATGATTCCAAAGCACTGGACCGCCATGCGCAGCATCGAATGGATCGTATTGGTGATAGATGTGATACGTATCACCGATCTGCACCAAACCGTTGGGGTCGTTGAGCCAGCCAAGCTCAGGCTCCACATGGAACAGGAGCCTATCGGGGTCGGACGCGATGCGACCCGCCGTCTCATCCTGTCCGGCACGCCACTGCTCATAGTCCGCGCGTGTCACCTTATTTTTTTGATTAAACATCGCCGTTGACTTTCTCGTCTATGGGGAAGGACGCTCGACTCACACGAGTCGAACGCCCTTCCCCAAATGGACTTATCCTCAGATTACGCTGAACGGCTCAACTAGAAGCTGACATCAAAGCCAGCACCAGCGCCCTCTTCATCAGTGGTCGGCACGCCCTTTGCCTTGTTGTAGGCAAAGATCAAGACGATCGGCACGATAAAGGCGATGAGATTGCCAGCCACATACCACACGAGCGTCTCGGGCGTGACGATGAGCAGGCCAAGCACGCCGGTCAGACCCTGACCGATGGCGCGCACCTCAAAGAGCTTCACGAAGGCACCGCCGCAGCCTGCACCGATGCATGCGCAGATGAACGGAATAATCGAGTAGCGCATGTTTGCAGCAAAGATTGCGGGCTCGGAGATACCGACCAGCGTCGGGATAAAGGACGACATGCAAATGTTGCGCTCTTTGGAATGCTTCTTGTGAATGAGGTACATGCCGATGGCGCCGCCGCCCTGGGCGATGATGGAAACCGACCAGATGGCCTGGATGTAGTTGAAGCCGGTCGTGGCAACGAGGTTGGCCTCGATACCCTGGATGAACTGATGCGTACCGGTAACGACGAGCGGCTGCAGGAACGCGGCGAAGACAAAGGCACCAAAGACGCCCATCCTGTTGTACAGGATATCGATTACGCCGGCGAGGACGTCACCGATCAGGTTGCCGAGCGGGCCGAACACGGTGAACAGGGCAACGTTAGCAAGAATCAGGGTAACGGTCGGGACAAAGACGAACGAAACGACCTCGGGGATGTACTTCTGGGCAATCTTCTCGACCTTGGCCATAAACCAGGCAGTCAGGATTGCGGGGAACACACCGCCCTGGAAAGCAACCATGGGAATGGATAGCGGACCGAAGTTCCAGTACTCAGCACCCGTCGGGTCCATAACGAACGTGTTGCGGTTCATAAGGCTCGGGTGAACCATGACGATACCGACGAGGATGCCCAGGATCGGGTTACCGCCAAAACGCTTGACCGCGCTGTACATAACCAGGACAGGCAGGTAGTCGAACGTGGTGGCGATAATGGCAAAGAAGCTTGCGAGGTTCTTGAGGAACTCGCTGTGATCGGCGAGGCTGCCTTCCATGCCAAAGAGGCCGTTGGCAACGATCAGCGACTTAAGGCCGATGATGATTGCAGCGCCGACGAAGGCGGGAATGATGGGGATAAAGATGTCCGAGAATACCTTGAGGACCGAGAAGAACTTGCCCTTCTTGTCCGCCTCGGCGCCCTTGACCTCGGAAGCACTGATCTCCTTAACGCCCGTCAGAGCCATAAACTCATCGTAAACCTTGTTGACGGTACCGGTACCGAAGATGATCATGAGCTGGCCGCTGTTGTACAGCACGCCCTTGACGCCATCGATGTTCTCGAGCTCGGCCTTGTTGTATTTGCTCGTATCCTTGAGCACCAGACGCAGACGGGTCACGCAATGCGTGGCGCCCTCGATGTTCTCCAGTCCGCCGACGTTGTCGACGACTTGCTGGGACACTGCCTTGTAGTCCATGTTCTTCTCCATTCCTTTTCTAAATCATAAAACGGTTCGTTGCCGCTACAGAGACGCGATCGTTGCGTTTGCGCACTTGAGCGCACCGTCGGTGACGGTAAGCGCCACACCCTGGCCCTGCTTGTTGCAGAAGCGAGCGTTGAGCGCAACATCATCGACAAAGATGGTCGCGATGTCGTCGTCGACGACCAGACGCACATGGTGAGTGCCCTCGCCCTTAAAGAACAACGGACGCTCGAGGCCCATGTTGTTGACCTGGAACCACGGGTACTGGGGAGCCGGCGTGAACTCGAGCTTGCCCTCGCGCAGGTTGGCGCGGAACTCATAGGCAAGACCAGTCTCGGCGTCCTCGGCGAACTTGACCGAGAAGCCGGCAGCGTTACCGCCGAGCTCAATGTCGGCATCGAGCAAGTAGGTGGAGCCGGCATCCGCGGCGAGCACCTGCTCGACCTTGCCCGACTCGCAGGAAAGCTCAAAGGTCTCGACTGCCTTAGCCTCGCCAAAGGCGCCAAGCATGCTGTCGGGGAGCTTGGTGCCGAGCGTTCCGTCGGCACGCTGAACGATCTCGAGGGGCATAAAGGTGCCACCCCATAGGTAAGAGCTGGGGTCGCCGCCCTCGTCACGCGTAGGAACCCAACCAAAGAGAACGCGACGCTCGCCATCGAATGCGGTGCGAGCAGCGTAGTACGCGCGGCCGTCGAAGGAGTCGTCAGCGGGGGTAATCCAAGGACCGTTGATGGACTTGGACATGCGGTAACGGGTCTTGTTGCCGTCGCTGTACTCGGAAAAGACGAGGTACCACCAGTCGCCCATCTTAAAGAGATCAGGCATCTCAAACATGGTGTACAGGCCCGGGTTCCACCAGTCGCCCTGGAACTCCCAGTTGGTCAGATCCTTGGAGGTGAACTTGACCAGGCGGCCGGTCATCAGACGCTTGTCCTCGCCCACACGCGTGCCGAGGATGAGCATGTACTCTTCGTTCTCCTCATCCCAAAGCACAAAGGGATCGCGCCAGTTGCGGTCATCGTAACCCTCCTGGGGCGGAAGCAGCGTCTCGGCGATGTTCTTCTCCCACTTGACGGCGTCGTCGCTCGTTGCGTGAAGAAGAACCTGCTTCATCAAACGTGCGCGGACCTTATCGCGATTGCAACCAGTGTAGAGCGCATGGTACTTGTCGCCCACCTTAAACACCGTGCCGGCATAAATGTACTGGTCGACTTCCTCGTCGCCGCCACGCTCAAGGCTCTCGCCAAAGTCCTTGTAGTTGACGAAATCCTTGGTCGTAGCGAGTGCCCAGCCAAACGGCTCTCCGAAAGGTTCGGGGTTACGCGTGTCACGCTGATGATAGAGATAGAACGTGCCGTCCTCGCCGTACGGCATGATGTCGCCTACCCAAATTCCCTCAGGATGGTAATACACCTTGTGCATCCGAGACTTCCTTTCCACGACATACTAACTCGGTACAATGGCAAGATATGTCAATCGTTTTCATATGTCAAACGTTTTCACACCAATACGTCTTTTCGCAGTTCCAGTCGTCGGCAAACGGTTGACATATGCCGGTGAACGGTCATCAGAGGCGTTTGAGGAATTCTTTTGGCACGGGATGAACTACGCGGTTTTGCCCTCAATGAGTTCAACGGGGAGCTCGATATTCGATTCGGGATTATCGCCGTTAATAAGAGCGATGATGGATTGCGCCGCGAGCTCTCCGATGCGATCGATATCTTGACGTACGGTTGTTAAGTCAGGCATAAACGTCATAGTGCGGCGGGCGCCATCCGCGCCCACGACCTTAATATCATCCGGAGCGCTCAAGCCGCGCTGCTTCATAACGTTGAGGCAGATGGCCGCCATCGTGTCGTCTCCCGCAAAGATGCCGTCAATATCGGGGTTCTCATCGAGGATCTTCGCAACGACCGCACTCTTTTCGTCGTCGGACTTAATGAACTCGACCTCGCGGACAAGCGCGGGCAAACCGGCCTGCTCCACAACATCGTAGTAGGCATCGGTACGCTTATTGGCAGGCATACGCATGCGGCTATTGCTGCGCAGGCACAGGATACGCCTGCAGCCGTCATCAATCAGACGGCGCGTGGCGAGCTCGCCAATGCCGTAGCTGTCACTTGCAATCTGGACAGAGCCCTCGCCAAGATCGCAGTCGATGCCAACCAGGCTCAAGCCCATCTCGGCATATGCCTCGGCACCGATATTGAGGGAGTTGACGATGACGCCGTCGACCATATTGCGGCGGAGCATGTCAATATAGGAACGCTCAAGATCGGGTCGATTGGCGCTGTTGCACAGCAACATCTTAAAGCCGTTTTCCGCTAACGTGCGCTCGACCGCCTGCACAACCTGAGCATGGAACGGGCTGCTCACAAAGGGAACGATCATACCGATAAGATTCAGGCGACCGTTGAGCATGGCACGGGCGATATCGTTGGGCGTATAGTTGATGCGCTCCATCGCGGCATGGACCTTATCGCGGGTCTCTTGGCTAATATAGCCGCGATTATTAAGCACGCGAGATACCGTAGTAGGCGAAACCCCCGCCACCGCTGCAACTTCCTTGATGCCAGGCTTAGCAGAATCCTTAGAACGAGCGCCCTCGCGAGCCATAGCACCCTCCCCCATCAACATGTCAAACGTTTACATACGAACAAAGCATACCCCAACAACAGCGGGAAGACGGTAACAGCACAAGTAAGTAAACGACTCATCCAAATAATTAGGAGAGTTCCGCCTAAAGGGTGACTACACAGGACCCCCGCCGGGCCGCTTTGGGTTACTTTCCAAAACATTTCCGCAGGACGCAAAGGGCTCCGCCGCGCGAAGCGCGCAGCGGAGCCCTTTGCATGTCCGAGGACGTTTTGGAAAGTAACCCAAAGCGGCCCGGCGATCCTGCGGGAGTTAAACCCCTTTAGAACTTGTCGTGGAAGGTACGCGAAATGACCTCGTCCTGCTGCTCCTTGGTGAGCGTGTGGAAGTTCACGGCATAGCCGGAAACGCGGATGGTCAGCTGCGGGTACTTCTCGGGGTGAGCCTGAGCGTCAAGCAGCGTCTCACGGTTGAAGACGTTGATGTTCAGGTGGTGGCCACCCTTCTCGGCGTAAGCGTCGAGCATGTGGACCAGGTTATCGGCCTGAGTCTCGGAAACTTCAGAAACCTTCATAATGTGTCTCCTTCGATCGATAGGCGCCGGCCGAAACCGGCGCGCTAATCAGTAATCGTTATTGTTAGTATAGCACTAACAATAGTTACTCGCCCAGCTGATCAAGGTCGATATCGCCAAAGAACACCTGGTCCTCCTTGCCGAGCGCACCCGGGATGATGGAGAAGGTGTTGGAGATGCCGTCCTGAGCATCGCGGAACGGGAGCTTGGAAACCGAAGACAGCGAAGCGATGGCGCCGTGGCTATCGCGCTTGTGCATGGGGTTAGCACCCGGGGCGAACGGCTGGCCAGCCTTGCGGCCGTCGGGCGTGGAGCCGGTCTTCTTACCGTACACGACGTTGGAGGTAATGGTCAGAACCGAGGTCGTGGGCACGGAATTGCGGTAGGTGTCGTTCATGCGGATGTACTCCATGAACTGGTGCACAACGTCGTGAGCGATCTGGTCGACGCGGTCGTCGTCGTTACCGTACTTGGGGAACTCGCCCTCGGTCTCGAAGTCGACGATGATGCCGTTCTCGTCACGGACGGGGTGGACCTTGGCGTACTTGATGGCGGACAGGGAGTCAGCCACGACGGAAAGGCCAGCGATGCCCGTAGCGAACCAGCGGTGCACGTGCTTGTCGTGCAGAGCCATCTGGATGCGCTCGTAGCAATACTTGTCGTGCATGTAGTGAATGATGTTCAGCGAGTTGACGTACACGCCAGCGAGCCACTTCATCATGTCGTTGTACTTGGCCACAACGTCGTCGTAATCGAGCGTATCGCCCTCGACGGCGCGATACTTGGGGCCGACCTGCTTCTTGGAGACCTCGTCAACACCGCCGTTGAGTGCGTACAGCAGGCACTTGGCCAGGTTGGCGCGGGCGCCGAAGAACTGCATCTCCTTGCCGATGCGCATGGAGGACACGCAGCAGGCGATGCCGTAGTCGTCGCCGTGGTAAACGCGCATGAGGTCGTCGTTCTCGTACTGGATCGAGGAGCTGGCGACAGAAGTCTTGGCGCAGAACTTCTTGAAGTTCTCGGGCAGACGGGTCGACCACAGAACGGTCATGTTGGGCTCGGGGCTGGTGCCCATGTTCTCGAGCGTGTGCAGGTAGCGGTAGCTCATCTTGGTAACGAGCGTACGGCCGTCAACACCCATGCCGCCGATGGACTCGGTGACCCACTGCGGGTCGCCGGTGAACAGGGCCTGGTACTCGGGGGTACGGGCAAACTTGACCATGCGGAGCTTCATGATGAAGTGATCCACGAACTCCTGGATCTGCTCCTCGGTGAAGGTACCGTTGGCAAGGTCGCGCTCAGCGTAGATGTCGATGAACGTAGAGGTACGGCCGATGGACATAGCGGCGCCGTTCTGCTCCTTAACGGCAGCGAGGTAGGCGAAGTACATCCACTGGATGGCCTCCTGCGTGTTGGTAGCAGGGTTGGAAATGTCGAAACCATAGGTCTCGGCCATCATCTTGAGCTCGCCGAGGGCGCGGATCTGCTCCTGCAGCTCCTCGCGATCGCGGATGTTGTCGGCGGTCATGACCGTCGGGGTGGAAGCCTTCTGGGCCTCCTTGTCCTTGATCAGGTAGTCGACACCATACAGGGCGACACGACGATAGTCGCCGATGATGCGGCCGCGGCCATAGCCATCGGGCAGACCGGTGATGATGTGGGCCGAACGGCAGGCGCGCATCTCGGGGGTGTAGACATCGAAGACGCCGGCGTTGTGGGTCTTGCGCTCGAAGGTGTAGCGCTCGACAACGTTCTCGTCGACCTTGTAGCCGTGCTGGCTGGCGGCCTGGCAAGCGATGCGGATACCACCGTTGACGTGCAGAGCGCGCTTGAGCGGCTTGTCGGTCTGGAGGCCGACGATGGTCTCCTTCTCGCGGTGGGCGTTATCGATGTAGCCAGCGGGGTGGCTCACGATACCCGTGACGGTCTTGGTGTCCATATCGAGGACACCGCCCTGCTCGCGCTCCTTAAGCAGCAGGTCGAGAACCTCGCCCCACAGCTCCTTGGTACGCTCGGTCGGGCCGGCGAGGAACGACTCGTCGCCCTCGTAGGGGGTGTAGTTCTTCTGGATGAAGTCTCGGACGTCAACCTCTCCCGTCCAGATGCCTTCCTTGAAGCCTTCCCATGCCTCCTGCATTGTGTAACCACGCTCCTAGTTACGTGTAATGCGGCGCTCTCTCACACCGCTGCTTATTGAATTCTTGAATTATCGGCTTGCACTACCGGCTTCTTCCGTTCTTCACCACACGTTGGTACAGGGAAAAACGTTTGTCCACCTTGGAACTGCAACCCAAAACCCAAGATTTCACCCGTTTGAGAAGGATAACATAGCTACCCCCTTCATCAGGGCTGTTATATGTTTCTTTTTTTATACCATTAGGGCGTTTTTAACAAATCCGCAGGAAATGCGAGCGCGAACAACTACCGTTCACCGATTTGTTTGGTATTTTTCCTTGCCTTTGTACGACGTTCACTCTAGCTGTTATGCCAGCTTTAGCAGGGTAAAGCGCCTCTGAGTAGGCTTTAGGACATGCCTAACGATCTGCCCCAAACTTTACTGGCACCGACGGTGTACGGAGGTCGCCTAAAGGTAGTTTTCTAGGCATGTCTCAAAATCTACCGTATAGGGCGCGCGTGCAGGGGTATCATCTTTCACCGAAAATAGTTTCTAGTGTTAGGGGTTTTCGGTGGAAGATACCGATTTCCATGAGCTTGGGAGTCAGCTCCTTACCGAGTTTGGCGGCATTCACCAGCGCGTTTCGCGCTTTGTGGACAAAGCTCTCAGCGGCGAGATGGCTGTCATGCGCGCCCTTATGCTCGCTGGCGGTTCGCTCACGCCGAGCGAACTCGCTGATCGCGCCTGGGTCTCGAACGCCCGCATTGCCAATATCCTACGCGCTCTCGAAGCCAAGGGCTGGGTTGAGCGTGAGCACTCAAAGACCGACCGTCGTCGCGTACACGTCATAGTGACCGACAAGGGATTCCAGGATCTCGAAATCAAACGCCGGGAATTCGAGGACCGCACCGCGGCTTTCCTCGAACAGCTCGGCGAAACAGATACCCAAGAGATGGTGCGTCTTCTAAGGCGTGCCAACGAAATTATCGACCACAATCAAGAAAGGAGAGATGCCGAGTGAGGATTCTCAAGCTCTTTAAAAAGCATGTCCTGGCACTGCTCGCAGCTATCGTACTTATCGTAATCAGCTGCAACGCCGATCTGGCGCTGCCTACCTATATGAGCGACATCGTCGACGTGGGCGTGCAGCAAGGCGGCATCGCCTCGCCCGTGCCCGACACCATTCGCGCCGAATCGCTCGACGACCTCGAACTCTTTATGAGCGCCAAGGACGCCAAAGCTGTGGAGGCCGTGTTTAGTAAGGCGGACAATAACGGCATTCGAACGTACAAGGGCACCGAGGAGGAGCGCGGCGATGGCGACAAGATTGCCGACATCATGAGCCTGCCTGAGACCGTCGTGCTCGCCTTCAACCAGGGCATTGACGCCGACTCCATGGGCGACATGACCGGCGCATCCACCGAGGCAAGCGATGGCGGCGCCGCTCAGGCCATGCTCACCCCCGAGCAGATGGCAGCGATGACGCCCGAGCAGCTCGCCGAGATGCAGCAGAAGGCCGCAGCCGCGCAGAGCATGCAAAAGCAGATCGACGCCGACGGCGGTAAGATCACCATGAAGAGCCTGCGCCTAGGCGTTGAAGGCGGTCTTATCGATCAGGGCAAGCTCGTCGAGGGCGCCAACGATATGGCTGACAAAATGGGCTCCATGTCGGGCTCCATCGTCACCCAGCGCGCCGTGAGCTACGTGCAGGACGAGTACAAGGCACAGGGCATCGACCCCGCTGACGTGCAGAACGCCTACCTGGGCCGCATGGCGACCACGATGTTTGGTCTGTGTCTGGTGTCGCTGGTCGCCACCATCCTGACCGGCGCCGTGGCTTCGCGCACCGCCTGCTCCATCGCCCGCGACCTGCGCCGCGAGACCTTCAACAAGGTTATGCACTTCTCGCCGGCCGAGGTGGGCAAGTTTAGCCAGGCCTCGCTCATCACCCGCTGCACCAACGACATTCAGCAGATTCAGATGGCCGCAACCCTGTTTATCCGCATGTGCCTGATGGCTCCCGTCATGGGCATCGTCGCCGTCATGCGCGTCCTGGCCAACCATACCGGCCTGGAGTGGACCATCGCTGTGGCCATCATCGCGGTTTCGGCTGTCGTCGGCGTGCTCATGGGCCTCACCATGCCCAAGTTCAAAAAGATGCAGAGCTTTGTGGACCGCGTGAACCTTACCGCCCGCGAGCTGCTCGATGGCCTGATGCCCATCCGCTCGTTCAACCGCGAGGAGCATGAGCTCGAACGTTTTGACAAGGCTTCGCTCGACCTGATGACCACGCAGCTCTACACCAACCGAGCCATGAGCTTTATGATGCCGCTCATGATGCTCGTCATGAACTGCATCACCGTACTTATCGTCTGGTTTGGCGCGCAGGGCGTGTCCGACGGCGTGATGCAGGTCGGCAACATGATGGCGTTTATCTCCTACACCATGCAGATCGTCATGGCGTTTATGATCCTCACCATGGTTTCGGTTATCCTGCCCCGCGCCGAGGTCGCAGCCGAGCGCGTGGAAGAGGTCATCACTTGCCCCACCAGCATCAACGACCCTGTCTCGCCCAAACTGCCCGCGGCCAGCGCGCCGCGCGGTGAGCTCACCTTCCGCGACGTGAGCTTCCAGTATCCCGATGCCCGCGCCGACGTCATCAGCGGCGTAAACTTCACCACGCACGCCGGTCAGATGCTCGGCATCATTGGTTCCACGGGCTCGGGCAAGTCCACACTTGTGCAGCTGATTCCGCGCCTGTACGACGTCACGGGCGGCAGCATTTCGCTCGACGGCATCGACGTGCGCGACATGACCCTTTCCGAGCTGCGCCGCCGTATTGGTTACATCCCGCAGCAGGGGCGCCTGTTCTCGGGCACCGTCGAGAGTAACCTCAAGTTTGCCGGCGACATGGTGAGCGACGAGGACATGCACCGGGCGGCACGCATCGCCCAGGCCGAGGACTTTATCGCCGAGCGCGAGGGCGGCTACGACTCCCCCATCAGCCAGGGCGGCTCCAATGTTTCGGGTGGTCAGCGCCAGCGTCTGGCCATCGCCCGCGCGTTGGCTAAAAAGCCCGAGGTCGTGGTGTTCGATGACTCGTTTAGTGCCCTCGACTACAAGACCGACGCGCGCCTACGCGAGGAGCTGGCCAAAAACGTTACCGACGCCGCGCTCGTGGTCGTGGCCCAGCGCATCGCGACCATCATGCACGCCGACCAGATCATCGTGCTCGACGACGGCCACGTAGTGGGCACCGGCACGCACGAGGAGCTGCTGCGCAGCTGCCCGGCGTACCTGGAGATCGCACAGTCGCAGCTTTCCGCCGAGGAGCTGGGGCTTACCCAAGAAGAAATTGCAGCCGTCATGGAAGGAGGCGAGCGCTAATGGCAGACGAGACCAAGACTCAGATTCCCAAGCCCACCCGCCAGCGTGGTCCCATGGGCCGCATGGGCGGCATGCGTCGCGGCGAAAAGGCCAAGGACTTTAAGGGCACCATGAGGCAGCTGCTCGGCTATATTGGTCAGCACAAGATTGCCGTGTTTACCGCCGTCGCCTTTGCCGTGTGCTCGGTCATCTTTAACATTGTGGGGCCCAAGGTGCTCGGTCAGGTTACCACCAAACTGTTCGAGGGCTTAGTTGCCAAGGTCAACGGCACCGGCGATGTCGACTTTGCCTGGATTGCCAAGACGCTCGGCTTTTTGCTCTGCCTGTATCTGGCGAGCTCTGTTTGCAGCCTCATCCAGGGTTGGCTCATGACCGGCGTCACGCAAAAGATTTGTTATCGCATGCGCAAGGAGATCGCCGCCAAGATCGCCGTCGTGCCGATGAGCTACTTCAACGGTCACAGCAAGGGCGATGTGCTCAGCCGCATCACCAACGACGTCGATACGCTCGGCCAGTCGCTCAACCAGAGCGTGACGCAGCTTATTACGTCCGTCACGCAGATTATCGGCGTGCTCGTCATGATGCTTTCGATCAGCCTGCCGCTCACCGGCGTCACCGTGCTCACGCTGCCGGCCGCCGCGATTATCTTGATGGTGATGATTCACTTCTCGCAGCCGTACTTCCGCGAGCAGCAGCAGGTCCTGGGCACCGTCAACGGCATTATCGAGGAGGATTTTGCCGGCCAGAACGTCATTCAGGTGTTCGACCGCGCCGAGGCTTCGATCGAGGAGTTCGACCGCCAAAACGACCGCCTCTTTATTAGCGGCTGGCGCTCGCAGTTCCTGTCGGGCCTGATGATGCCGCTTATGAGCTTGGTGGGTAACATGGGCTACGTGGGCGTCGTCGTGGTGGGTGCGCAGCTCGCGCTGACCGGCAATGCCACGCCCGGCGACATCCAGAGCTTTATCCAGTACGTTCGCAACTTTACGCAGCCCGTGCAGCAGCTGGGCAACGTGAGCAACACGATGCAGTCGATGGCAGCTGCCACCGAGCGCGTGTTTGAGTTCCTGGCCGCGCCCGAGGAAGAGCAGAAGGCCGACGCGCAGATTCCCGAGAAGCGCCCCGGTCACGTGGAGTTCGACCACGTCAAGTTTGGCTACGCGCCCGACAAGACCATCATCCACGACTTTAGCTGCGAGGCGCAGCCCGGCCAGACCATCGCCATCGTCGGTCCCACCGGTGCCGGCAAGACCACGCTCATCAAGCTGCTGCAGCGCTTTTACGACGTGGACGGCGGTTCGCTGCGCGTCGAGGGCGTCGACGTGCGCGACTGGGACCGCGCGGCGCTGCGCGGCGAGTTTGCCATGGTGCTGCAGGATACCTGGCTGTTTAACGGCACCATCCGCGAAAACATCCGCTACGGACGCCCCGATGCGAGCGATGCCGAAGTCGAGGCCGCCGCACGCGCCGCACGCTGCGACCACTTTATCCATACGCTCGCCGGCGGTTACGACTTTATGATCAACGAGGAGGGCACCAACCTGTCGCAGGGTCAGCGCCAGCTCGTGACCATCGCCCGTGCCATTTTGGCCGACCGTCCGGCGCTGATTTTGGACGAGGCGACTTCCAACGTCGATACCCGTACCGAGGAACTCATTCAGCGCGCCATGGATGCGCTGATGCAGGGCCGCACGAGCTTTGTCATCGCGCACCGCCTGTCCACGATCCGCAACGCCGACGTGATCTTGGTAATTCGCGACGGCGACATCGTCGAGAAGGGCACGCACGACGAGCTGCTCGCCCAGGGCGGCTTCTACGCCGATCTGTATAACTCGCAGTTCGACGAGGCGGCGTAAAAACCGGCGGCAAACAACCGCAATGCCCAAAGAATGGGGGCGCAGGACAACCAGCGCCCCCATTTTTCGTTCTGCGGCCCTTGGACCGCATCCCCTGGAGCCGAATTGACGGTCCTTTCCAGCCCCTGTGGGCAAAAAATGGCAAATATGAGTACTGTTACCTTTTTAGTAACAGCCAAAACGACCCAAAACACCGCTCTTGTAGCTTGTATGCACCTCCACATTGCTCAATCAGCTCTGTATCAGGCTTATATGTACTAGCGTTAATGAACATATTTACTTTATGTCCATTATTTTGTGGGAACAATATGGCACTACAGCAGCAACAGTACTCATATTTGGCATTTTTTGCCCACAGGGCTTGGAGAACGCCCAACAATCTGGCAATACCAGCAAGCAAACCGCGTCCGCTGGCGCAAGGAGTTTCCCCAAGTGCCAGCACATAAGGAACGTCCCCAACTGCCAGGTTTGAAAGGTAGTAATGGACGTTCTTAAACGACTAGTCAAACAACAAGAACGTCCCCAACAACTACTTATAAACGGCAGACTATCCACTCTCATTCTGCGAGCACTCATTTAAGTCTGTCCCCAATGAGTGCCCCGGAGCAGGACAACTCCGCAGGTAGAGGACGGACAGACACTATGACCCAATCCGAGGGCACTAAAAAGATA